>NZ_CP145904.1:2400000-3000000 GCF_036895565.1 Flavobacterium sp. KS-LB2
GATGCAGCAGCTGCTGTAGCTTGGGTTTTTAAAAATATCACTGGATTTGGTGGAGACGAATCTTTGATTTTTGTATCCGGTCATTCTGCAGGTGGATATCTGGCAAGCATGGTAGGTTTAGATAAAAAATGGCTGAACACTCAAGGAATCGATGCCAATAAAATAGCGGGGCTTATTCCTCTTAGCGGACAGGCAATTACTCATTTTTTAGTTCGAAAAGAACGCGGTATTGCAGACACACAGCCGGTAATAGATGATTTAGCACCACTTTTTCACGTTCGTGCAGATGCTCCTCCTCTATTACTAATAACCGGAGATCGTGAATTAGAAATGTTAGGTCGTTACGAAGAAAACGCTTATTTAATGCGCATGATGAAGATTGCTGGGCACCAAAACACGAAACTATATGAATTAGATGGATTTGGTCACAACATGACAGAACCCGCTTTTCCTTTATTGCTCAATGAAGTCCGCAGAATTACTAAGGAAAAGAAACACTAAAACTAATGACAGAACCAATCGTAAGTGTCGCATGGCTTCAAGCTAATCTTAAAAATCCAAACGTAATAATCCTCGATGCCAGTTTAAAAGAGAATCAATCCAATTTAAAAACTGGCTTAGAAAATATCCAAATTAAAGGTGCCCGATTTTTTGACATAAAGAACACCTTCAGTGATACCGTTAATCCATTACCCAATACACTTCAGAGTCCCAAACAGTTTGAAACAGAAGCTAAAAAACTAGGAATCAATAAGAACAGTACAATAGTAGTCTATGACAACTTGGGTATTTATTCGAGTCCAAGAGCTTGGTGGCTGTTTAAAATAATGGGACATCAAAATGTTGCTGTTTTAGATGGCGGGTTACCCGAATGGGTAAAAGAAGGTTATCCTGTTGAAGAAATACCGAAAAATCCAATCTATACCCTTGGAGATTTTGAAGCTAAATTTATCCCAGAATTAGTGAAAAGTAAAGAACAAATTCTAGAAAACATACAAACCAAAGATGCTATTTTGATTGATGCCCGTGCAGAAAACCGATTCAAAGGAATTGGTGATGAGCCCAGACCTGGATTACGAAGCGGTCATATTCCCGGTTCTATAAATATTCCGTATACACAACTTTTGCAAAACGGAAAATTTTTATCAAAAGAAGAATTAGCTACAATCTTAAAAATTAACGACAAACCTCTAATATTCACTTGCGGTTCCGGAGTTACAGCCTGTATTGATTTAATAGCCTACGAATTGATTGGTAAAAATTCGAAATCAATCTATGATGGTTCTTGGACAGAATGGGGACAACTGGAGAATCTTCCAATAGAGAAATAGCCTAATTTATTTTAAATATGGAACCAAAATTATTAATTCTAACAGGACTTGGAGATTCAGGAGAGAATCATTGGCAAAGTTATTGGCTGCGAAAATTTGACAACTCAACTAAGCTTATTCAGGATAATTGGGAAGAACCTCAACTTAATAACTGGCTTACTAATCTCAATGAAACAATCCAAAAATTAGACATTCCAACTGTTTTAGTAGCGCATAGTCTAGCGGTTTCAATGGTTGTGCATTGGGCTTCCGCCAATAGTAATCAGAATATCATAGGTGCTTTGCTCGTTGCTCCTGCCGATGTTGATTCAGCTGAACATACACCTGAGGTAACTTGGAACTTTTCTCCTATACCAAAATTAAAACTTAATTTCCCTTCGATAGTCATCAGCAGCGAAAACGACCCTTATATTTCAATCGAAAGAGCCGATTATTTAGCTCAAAAATGGGGCAGTGATTTTATCAACGTAGGTCAAAAAGGACATATTAATTCAGAATCAAATTTGGGATATTGGGAAGAAGGGCAGTTGATTTTGCAACAATTACTAAATAAAACCAACGTCTAATTTTACCCAATTTGCAATCCGTTTTCTATTTTAAAATCGGGTGCCAGTAAAATCACATCCCCTTCATCTCCTACAGCACCCAATACCAAACACTCGCTCATGAATTTTCCGATTTGTTTTTTAGGAAAATTGACTACGGCAACAATCTGTCGGTTGAGTAAATCTTCTTTTTGGTACCGTTTCGTTATTTGTGCAGATGTTTTTCGAATTCCAATTTCAAAACCAAAATCAATCGTCAATTGATAGGCTGGTTTTCTAGCTTCAGGAAAATCATTAACTTCCAGAATAGTTCCTACGCGCATTTCTACTTTTTCAAATTCATTCCAAGTGAGTTCCATTTAATTTTAGTTTTAATTTCGAAGTATAAAGTTACATTTTACAAAATAGAAACCTACTTATTAGAAATAGATATTTCATAATTAAAAGATTTGTCAAGCCAATTTGACATGTTAAATACAAGTTAAACGTATTAGAAGTAAAAGAAATGAATGTACTTTTGTATTGCGAAATTTAATTTTTTCATGAAAATATTTCAAAATACAAGACTAATCTCAGCCACTCTTTTTAAAGAGATTTTTGTGTTTAGTGCAAAATTTTCGCATTCAAAAGCCTTTGTTGATTAGACCTTCGTCTATATAAAATCAAACTACTTCGAGACGAAGGTTTTACTTTACATCATTTATTTAACCTGAAATTTTAAAAGTCCTCTTTTTAAAATTAAATCTAATTTAAAAACATGTTTTTAAAAAAATTAGCAGCGCACCAAATTATTTGGGCGTCTACCCTTTCGTTTTTAGTAATCAGTAGCGTATTAATTTATTTTGATTATCTTGATTATTTATTTTTCGTTATTCCACTTTTATTAGTTTATTTATTGATTTCGGATACTTTTCAATCCAAACACACAGTTAAAAAAAACTACCCAATTGTGGGTCGTTTCAGGTATTTCCTAGAATCTTTTCGTCCTGAAATGCGTCAATATTTTTTTGAAGGCGAATTAGACGGAAAACCATTTAATCGCAGACAACGCACAATCGTTTATCAAAGAGCCAAAAATGTAAAGCAAACTATTTCTTTTGGAATGCAGGATGATCCAAACAGAATTGGGTACGAATGGGCAGCACATTCCATTTATCCAAAAAGAGCCGATAAACAATTTTTCAGAACTACAGTTGGGAACAGCCAGTGTTTGCAACCGTATAGCGCCAGTATTTATAACATTAGCGCCATGAGTTATGGCGCATTGAGCAAAACTGCTATTTCTTCTTTGAATAAAGGAGCTCAAAAAGGCGGATTTGCACATAACACCGGCGAAGGAGGAATCAGTGATTTTCATTTAGAAGGCGGTGATTTAATTTGGCAAATTGGAACAGGATATTTTGGATGCAGAAAAAACGATGGCACTTTTTCGGAGGAATTATTTACAGAGAAAGCCAACTTTCCGCAAGTAAAAATGATTGAGTTAAAACTCTCTCAAGGAGCTAAACCTGGACACGGAGGATTATTACCCGGCGAAAAAAACACCACTGAAATTGCTAAAATTAGAAATATCCAGCCTCACATTGCAGTACATTCTCCTGCGGGACACACTGCTTTTTCAAACAGTGCGGAATTATTACTTTTTCTAAAGAAATTAAGACACTTATCTAATGGAAAGCCTGTCGGATTCAAAATTTGCATAGGTCGCCAAGATGAATTTATCGACATCATTAAAGCCATGAAAGAAACAGGAATTGTACCTGATTTTATTACCATTGACGGAGCAGAAGGAGGAACTGGAGCAGCGCCTTTAGAATTTATTGATTATATGGGAATGGCACTTTCGGATGCTTTGATATTTGTTACCAAAACTTTGCAACAATTTGAACTCAGGGATCAAATTAAAATCATGGCTTCTGGAAAAATTATTACTGGTTTTGATATTGCCAAAGCAATATCACTTGGTGCTGATGCATGTTACAGCGCAAGAGGAATGATGTTCGCATTGGGTTGTATTCAAGCTTTGCAATGCGATAGTGGCAAATGTCCAGTAGGTATTGCAACCCAGGATAAAGCTTTATACAAAGGATTAGATATTACTGAAAAAAGTGTGCGTGTTGCCCATTTTCATAACAATACACTTAAAGCGTTTGCCGAATTCATTGGAGCTTGTGGATTTGATTCTCCAAAAGCGATTACTCCAGATGTTTTTTACCGCAGAATTGACCATAAAACCAATGAAAGTTTTACTTCCCTATTTTTTAACGATTTTGAAAATAAAGCTAAAACCGAAAAAATAACCTTAAATTAAATTCATATGAAACCAACACCAATTTTAACAATTACCGATTATAACATTCTTCGAGAATTGGTAAAAAATGCAAAAGACAGTACAAATATTAGAGAGATCGCTTTGCTTACACAAGAATTAGATCGAGCAATCGTCAACAAAGGAAGTGTTCTTGACGAGTCTATTATCCGAATGAATTCTCATGCAACAGTCGAAGACACCAAGACAAAACAGCGAATGAATATTCAAATTGTAATGCCTTCACAATCCAACATTAAAGAAGGAAAAGTTTCTGTTTTGGCTCCTTTATGCGTCGCTATAATAGGCTTTAAAGAAAATGACGAAGTAGAATGGCAATTACCAGCCGGCATTAAAAATTTAAAAATAATTGCCGTAACTAATACTTCAAACGACTAGTTACATTCTTTTAACACCTCATTTTATGAAGGTGTTTTTTTTATCTTTTTATATAAATCTGACAATCAAATATTTCATTAATAAAAGGGATTCTTAGATTTAAAATCTAATCCTTTTCTTTGATAAATCTTCAATTTCAACAACTACTTCAAAAAATTTTATACCCTAAAAGTTTAAATCCATAATTCTATTTGGTTTTTCTTTACAAAAAAAATACCCCCAAATAGCATATAACTATTTAGGGGTAATTCAAAGATAAATAGAATTTTAAGTCGATACAAAATTAAAACGTCTAATAATGTAGTCCTTATTTCACTCTTTATTTAACATCCATTAATTCAACGTCAAAAATCAAAGTAGCGTTTGGTGGAATTGCTCCTCCTGCACCGCGCGCTCCATATCCTAAATGAGCCGGAATTACGAAACGTGCTTTGTCACCTACACGCAACAAGGCAATTCCTTCATCCCATCCTTCGATAACGTTTCCTCTTCCTAATGGAAATTCAATTGGTTTTTTACGAGGGTAAGAACTATCAAAAACTTTTCCGTCAGGAAGTTGTCCAGTGTAATGTACTGAAACAATTTTTCCATTCTCTGCTTTTTTACCTTCTCCTTTTTGGATGAATTGGTAACGCAAACCACTTTCTGTTTTTTCAAAACCAGCAGCTAATTTTTCCATTGCCGCTTCAGCATCTGCTCTTAAAGCTGCATCACGCTTGTTACGCGCTCCTTTGAAAGTGATAAAAGCCTCAATTGCATTCCAATTTTTAGCTTCTTCACCTTCTCTGATAATTTCTAAAGACTCTAGAACATCACCTTGTTCTACAGAATCTACAATATCTTGACCTTCTACAACATGACCAAAAACTGTATGTTTGTTATCTAGCCAATCCGTTGGAATGTGTGTAATGTAGAACTGAGAACCGTTTGTTCCAGGTCCAGAGTTAGCCATTGCTAAAACTCCAGGACGGTTGTGTTTTAAACTTGGGTGAAATTCATCATCAAATTTGTACCCTGGATCTCCAGTTCCAGTTCCTAGTGGACAACCACCTTGAATCATGAAATCAGGAATCACTCTGTGGAATTTTAATCCATCATAAAACTTAACCCCTTGCGGTTTTACTTTATTTTCTAAGTTTCCTTCTGCCAATCCTACGAAGTTCCCCACTGTTCCAGGAGTCAAATCGTGTGTTAGTTTTACTAAAATCGCACCTTTGGTAGTGTTGAATTTAGCATATATTCCGTTTTCCATTTTTTTTTAATTTTTATTGAATGGCAAATTTACAAATTAAATTTATTTCAACCTATTGCATGAAACTTTTGATTTGCCAACGTGACGTTAAATAAAAAAGAAATTTGTATAATGACGATGAACCAAAACAATTCCATTTAAAGCGACAGAAATACCCAAAAAAACATAATTTCAAGTAATCGAGTGCATTTTTTAACATCAAATCAGTAAAACGACAATACAATACTTTTTATATTTACAACCTTAACGAACACCAAACCAAATGAAATTTATCTATTCCCTTTTGCTATGCATTCCTTTTTTGAGTATCGGGCAAAAAAAGTCACTTGATTACTATTTACCTCAAAACGGCACCTACAATACAAAAATTCCAACGCCAAAAAGTATCCTTAATTTTGAATTGGGTGAAATGCATACAGATCATACGCAAGTAGCGAATTATATGAGAGAAGTGGCAAAAGCATCGGATAGAATCAAAATTGAAACGACCGGCTATACGTTTGAAAACCGACCGTTACAATTGTTGACCATTTCTAGTCCAAAAAACTTGGCCAACATTGACGAAATTCTTAAACGACATGTTGCAATTACTGATGCTAACACCAATAATAATGATCTGTCAGACTTACCAATTGTAATTTATTTAGGGTATTCTATTCATGGAAATGAGTCCAGCGGAACTGGTGCAGCAATCGCCTTGACTTATTATCTAGCAGCGAATGACAGCCCAGAATTGATGAAAACATTAGACAAAACAATCATTTTATTAGATCCGTCTTTTAATCCAGATGGATTGCATCGTTTTTCGACTTGGGTTAATAGCAATAAAAGTTCCAATTTAGTTACAGACCCTAACGATCGCGAGTTCAATGAAGCTTGGCCGAGAGGTCGTTTTAACCACTACTGGTTTGATATGAATAGAGACTGGTTGCCCGTGCAGCTTCCAGAAAGTCAGGCTCGAATAAAAACCTTTAGAAAATGGATACCGAATGTCTTGTGCGATTTTCATGAAATGGGCACCAATTCTACTTACTTTTTTCAGCCAGGTGAACCCACTCGTACCAATCCGCTTACTCCAGAATTAAATCAAATATTAACTCGTAAAATTGCAGGATACCACGCCAAAGCCTTAGATAAAATAGGCAGTTCGTATTTTGTTGAAGAAAACTACGACGATTTTTATTACGGGAAAGGTTCGTCCTATCCTGATATAAATGGGGCTATCGGAATTTTATTTGAACAAGCCAGCTCCAGAGGACATGCGCAAGAAAGTGCTAACGGTATTTTGACTTTTCCATTTACCATCAGAAATCAATTTACAACCAGTTTGTCAACACTGCAAGCAACCACAGATATGCGTGAAGAATTACTAGCGTACCAAAGAGATTTTTACAAAAATGCTAAAATGGACAGCAACAAAAGCAAAGTAAAAGGATATGTTTTTGGTGACGAAAAAGATGCTTCAAGAGTACATGAATTAGCAAAAATTTTAAGTCAGCATAAAATAAAAATACAAGAATTAAAGGAGGATGTTGTCATCAACAAAAAGAAATTTTCTAAAAACCTTAGTTACATCATACCTGTCGCACAACAAAACACCAAGCTCATCAATGCGATATTTGACCGTCAATTACAGTTTAAGGACAGTCTGTTTTATGATATTTCAGCATGGAGTTTTGATTTGGCTTTTAACCTCAACTTTGAGGGCGTAAATACACTTGATAATGCAGGTAGTGATTATGTGCCGAATTTAAAAAAAGGTTTTGTTTCCAAAAAAAGCGAAATCGGCTATTTGGTGGAATGGACAGATCATAAATCACCCAAATTACTGAACCAATTATTAGCCAAAGGCCTGCGTGTACGAACCACTAAAAAACCATTTACACATAACGGAAAAATGTTTTCTTATGGATCTTTATTTGTTCCTGTTCAAAATCAAGAATTAAATAGTGACGAAATATTTACTTATTTAAGTCAAAGTATTCCCGAGTATGCTATCGAAATCACAGCTGTTGAAACTGGTTTTACAGACGGTATTAATTTAGGCAATCCCAATTTTGTTACTTTAACACAACCAAAAGTAGCCATGATTGTGGGGCAAGGTGTTGATCCCTCTGATGCCGGTGAAATTTGGTATATGTTTGACCAAAAAGCTGCAATGCCTTTGACCAAAATTGACATGGAACAGCTAGAAGGAGTAAATTTGAGTAAGTACACTACTTTGATTTTAGTAAATGGTTCTTATGCTAAAATTTCAGCTAAAACAACAACTAAAATCAGTCAATGGGTTCAAAACGGCGGAACACTAATTGCTTACCAAGACGCAATTAAATGGCTGAATAAAAATGAATTAACTGAACTTACGCTTAAAACCTCAAATATGGAAGCCAAGGCAGTTTCCTTCGAGCATACGGATGATTATAAAGGAGCGCAAGAAATTGCTGGAGCTATTTTTGAAACAAGATTAGACTTATCACATCCTATTAATTTTGGAATGCCTCGCAATACATTGCCTATTTTTAGGAATACCTCAATCATGATTGAACCCAATAAAAATAGTTACAACAACCCTATTCAATACACAAAAACGCCATTAATTAGTGGTTATATTTCAAAAGAAAAATTGGCACTTTTAAAAGAAACCGTCCCTTTTCAATGCATTAAAAAAGGAGATGGAAACATAATTGTATTTACAGACAATACCAACTTTAGAGCATTTTGGTTAGGAACTGAAAAACTATTATGGAATGCAATTTTCTTTAGTAAATTGATGTAAAAAGTGTGGTTTCTCTGCTACAGACCAAGATATGATGTATTACTGACTTTGAACTGAAAGCAATTACATTCTACATACAGTCTTGTTATCAAATAAAATCAGAATAAATTGAGTACAAAAAAAATGACATTCTTTCGAATGTCATTTTTTTTAATAGTTGAAAATAGCAACTATTTTTCTAACAACCCAGCATTCCTCAAATACGGTTCTATTTGCATGTCATGTCCAATAAAATCTTTGAAAGCTTTATTTAAATCTACACTGTTCCCCACAGATAAAATATATTTTTTAAAACGTTCACAATTGGCTCTTGTCATACCACCATTAGCTTGCATCCAATCAAACGCGTTATAATCTAAAGTTTTAGACCACGTATACGCATAATATCCTGCAGAATAGCCTCCGCCCCAAATGTGAGCAAAATAAGGCGTGTGATATCGTGTTGGAACTTCATTAACTAATAATCCGTATTTTGTAAGTGCATCTTTTTCAAACTCTAATACAGGTTTAAAATCGGACTCCTTCGTAACACTATGCCAAGCCATATCTAATGTTGCTGCAGCCAAAAGCTCGGTCACAACATATCCTTTATTAAACGTATCTGCTTTTTTAATTTTATCAATTAATTCCTGAGGAATGGCCTGTTTGGTTTGATAATGTATGGCATAATTTTTTAAAACCGTAGAGTCTAAAGCCGCATGTTCGTTGATTTGCGAAGGAAATTCGACATAATCTCTTGGAACTGCGGTACCAGAAAGTGTCACATACTGTTGATTCGCGAACAAACCGTGCAACGTATGACCAAACTCATGAAATAATGTCGTCACATCATCAAAACTTATCAAAGACGGATTTCCCGCAGTTGGTTTGGCAAAATTATACACATTAACAATCACTGGTTTTTGTTTCAAGTAGTGCGATTGACTGACAAAATTACTCATCCAAGCGCCACCATTTTTATTGTCTCTGGTGTAAAAATCTAAATAATAAATAGCAATTGACTTTCCGTCAGCATCATAAACCTCATATGCTTTTACATCAGGATTGTATACTGGTAAATCATTTCTTTCCTTAAATGTTAGACCATACATTTGCTTTGCAGCAAAAAATACGCCTTTTTCTAAGACAGAAGTAATTTCGAAATACGGTTTTATTTGGCTCTCATCTAAATCATATTTGGCTTTTCTAACTTGCTCTGAGTAAAAATCCCAATCCCAAGGTTCTAATTTAAAACCTCCGTTTTGAGCATCGATAAGATCCTGAATCTCCTTGGCCTCCACTTTAGCTTTGGCAACAGCAGGCGTGGCAATTTTTGCCAATAAATCCATCGCAGGTGCTGGTGATTGCGCCATTTGATCTTGCAACTTCCATTCGGCAAAACTCTTCTTACCCATCAAATTTGCTTTTTGCAAACGCAATTTTGCTGTTCGTTCGATCACTTCTCGAGTATCACCATCATCATTTTTCTCGGCGCGGTACCAAGATGCTTTGAAAATTTTTTCTCGACTTGCTCTATTACTAAGACTTTTTAATACGGGTTGCTGAGTGGTGTTTTGTAATCCTATGAAATATTTCCCATCTTGGCCTGCTTCTGTCGCTTTTGCTTTAGCAGCAGCAATTTCGGCATCACTTAAACCGGCTAGGTCACTTGAATTATCAAAGAAAACAGCTCCGTTTTTTCGAGCAATTAAAAGTTTATTTACAAAAAGCGTGCTTAAAGTTGCTAACTCTTCATTGATTTTTTTCATTTTAACTTTATCAGCGTCAGATAAATTGGCTCCTGCCAATTCAAATTGTTGCAAATAATATTGCGTCAATTTTTTATCTTCTCCTTTCAAACTAGCTAAATTGATTGCCTTGAAACGATTGTACAACTTATTATTTAAATAAATTTTATCATTATGTCCAGAAAAAATAGGCGCATACTCCTCATCAATTGCTTGCAAGGTCGGGTTGGTATTCGCCCCAGTTAAATTGTAAAAAACACTTACGGCTCTGTTTAAATCTACCCCGCTAGTTTCTAATGCCAATACCGTATTTTGAAAAGTAGGTTTCGCTGGATTATTGATAATCTTATCAATTTCTTGATCGTGCACTTTTAATCCATATTCAAAAGCAGGTTTAAAATGCTCGTCTTTAATTAAATCAAAAGTCGGTGCTTGATACTGCAACGTACTTTTTTGTAAAAGAGGATTCGTCATCTTAACAGATTTGTTTTGTGCATAAATTGTTTCTGTTTGGAAAGAAGCAACTATAAAAAAGGAACTAGCAACGATTATTTTCGAAAAAATTCGCATAATTAAGTGGTTTATTTTTAAGACATAAATGTAGTTGAAAAAAGTATAGTATTAAATATTGCGGTGAAGAATTAATTCCTGCAAGAAGTAGCGGTGGTTAAGCTAAAATCTAAAAAGTTCCTAAAAAAAGTTTAATCGTTGATTTGGTTATTTGAAAACCTTCGCATCTTTGTACCTTTGCGACTTAGAACCTTTTTAAGAAAAATTATGCGCATTGATATTGTTACTGTTCTCCCAGAATTATTGCGAAGTCCTTTTGAGGCTTCGATTATGAAACGTGCTATCGACAAAGGGTTGGTAGAAGTTCATTTTCACAACCTGCGTGATTATACGACCAACAAACAAAAAAGTGTGGATGATTATCCTTATGGCGGTGGTGCCGGAATGGTCATGACAGTGCAACCTATTGATGCCTGTATTACACATTTGAAAAGCGAAAGAACCTACGACGAAATCATTTATATGTCACCAGACGGGGAAACCTTGAACCAGAAAATGGCGAACACCATGTCAATGTATGAAAATATTATTATCCTTTGCGGTCATTATAAAGGTGTAGATCAACGCGTACGCGATCATTTTATCACTAAGGAAATCTCTATTGGTGATTATGTGTTGAGCGGTGGTGAACTAGGTGCTTTAGTATTATCAGACGCTTTAATCCGATTGATCCCTGGCGTTTTGAGTGACGAAACCTCAGCATTAACAGATAGTTTTCAAGACGGATTATTGTCAGGACCTATATATACTCGCCCTGCGGACTACAAAGGATGGAAAGTTCCAGAGGTTTTGACCAGCGGTAATTTTGCTAAAATTGATAAATGGCGTGAGGATATGGCCTACGATCATACGAAGAACAGAAGACCGGATTTGCTAGAGGAGTAAAAAATTTGTTTCAGGTTTATGGTTTGAAGTTGGTATTCAACAACTTCGAAACTTTAAACAAGAAAAACTTTAAACTTTAAACTTTTTTAGTTACTTTTGCGCCCACATTAAGTTAACCTCTGGCGAGATCCGTGAATGTTGATTTAACACAAACCATAATTAAAAAAATTATCATGGCAGATTTAATGAAATTCGTTCAAGACGAATTCGTAACAAGAAAAGAATTTCCAGCTTTTGCAGCGGGAGACACAATCACTGTTTACTACGAAATTAGAGAGGGTGAAAAAACTAGAACTCAGTTTTTCAAAGGAGTTGTAATCCAAAGAAGAGGTTCTGCTAACACAGAAACTTTTACTATTCGTAAAATGTCAGGTGCAGTTGGAGTAGAGCGTATCTTTCCAGTAAACTTGCCAGCTTTACAAAAAATTGAAATCAATAAGAAAGGTGCTGTACGTAGAGCTAGAATTTTCTACTTCAGAGAACTTACTGGTAAAAAAGCAAAAATCAAAGACAAAAGAAGATAGTTTACTGTCTCTTTATTATAAAGTCCCAACAAATCTGACATTGAAATTGAAACTAGAGACATCTCTTTAGCTGGGAGAATTTTAGCAAATTTCCCTGAATTTTTGACTGATGATCAAAAAATAGGTGATGCTTTATCAGAACTTGGGCAATTAGCAACAACTCCAGAAGCTAATATCATAAAATTACCAAATGTATCAGCATCTGTCCCACAATTAAAAGCAGCTATTACTGAATTACAATCTCATGGTTACAATTTGCCAAACTTCCCTGAAGAACCGCAAAACGAGGAAGAGAAAACTATCAAAGCTAAATATTCTAAAATACTGGGTTCAGCTGTAAATCCTGTTTTACGCGAAGGAAACTCTGATCGTAGAGCACCAAAAGCAGTAAAAAACTACGCTAAAGCAAACCCACATTCTATGGGAGCTTGGTCTGCTGACTCAAAAACACACGTAGCTTCTATGGAAAGCGGTGATTTTTACGGAAGTGAAAAATCAGTTACTGACGCTACCGATGTAAAAATACAATTCGTTGCTAAAGATGGTTCAACTACTGTTCTAAAAGCAAGTACTCCACTAAAAGTGGGTGAAATAATTGACAGTTCAGTTATGAACTTGAACGCTTTAAAAAGTTTTGTAGCGAAAACAATTGATGAGGCAAAAAAACTAAACATTTTACTTTCTGTTCACTTGAAAGCAACAATGATGAAAGTTTCTGATCCAATTATTTTTGGAGCTATCGTAGAAGTATATTTTGCAGATGTTTTCGCAAAATACGCTACTTTATTTAATGAATTGAATATCGATACCAGAAACGGTTTAGGTGATATATACGCTAAAATCGCAGGAAAACCAATGCAAGCTGAAATAGAAGCAGCATTAAACCAAGCGATAGAAAATGGTCCAGCTTTAGCCATGGTAAATTCTGAAAAAGGTATTACAAATCTTCATGTCCCTTCGGATGTGATTGTGGATGCTTCTATGCCAGCAATGATTCGTACTTCAGGACAGATGTACAATAAAGAAGGCAAACTACAAGATACTGTAGCCATGATTCCGGACAGATGTTATGCTGGTGTTTATACAGCTACTATTGATTTTTGTAAAAAACATGGCGCTTTTGACCCAACTACAATGGGAAGTGTTCCAAACGTAGGTTTGATGGCTCAAAAAGCAGAAGAATATGGTTCTCATGACAAAACATTTCAAATGACTGCTGACGGAATAGTGCGTGTAGTAGATACAAACGGAAACGTTTTGATGGAACAAGCCGTTGAAACGAATGATATTTTTAGAATGTGTCAAGCAAAAGATGCTCCTATTCAAGACTGGGTAAAACTAGCTGTGAACAGAGCACGTTTGTCTAATACTCCCGCTATTTTCTGGTTGGATAACAATAGAGCTCACGATAGAGAACTGATATTAAAAGTTACTAAATATTTAAAAGATCACGATACTACTGGTTTAGACATTCAAATTCTAAATCCTATTGAAGCTACAAACTTTACATTAGACAGAATCATCAAAGGATTAGATACTATTTCTGTAACAGGAAACGTATTGCGTGACTATTTAACTGATTTATTCCCAATTTTAGAAGTGGGAACATCAGCAAAAATGCTATCTATCGTTCCATTAATGAATGGTGGTGGTTTGTTTGAAACTGGTGCAGGTGGATCAGCTCCAAAACACGTGGAGCAATTTACTGCAGAAGGATATTTACGTTGGGATTCCCTTGGTGAATTCTTAGCTTTAGGTGCTTCACTAGAGCATTTAGGTCAAACTTTAAACAATTCTAAAGCAATTGTTTTGGCAGAAACTCTTGATGTTGCAACAGAAAAATTCTTAGCAACTGATAAATCACCATCACGTAAACTTGGTGGAATTGACAACCGTGGTTCTCACTTTTACTTGGCAATGTATTGGGCAGAAGCATTGGCAGCACAAGACAAAGAACCTGCTTTAAAAGCGATCTTTACTCCTATTGCAACAGAATTTGTAGCAAACGAAGCGAAAATCAATACCGAGTTAATTGCTGCACAAGGAAAACCTCAAGAAATTGGTGGTCATTACCAACCAAATCCTGAATTAACAAGCAGAGCCATGCGTCCAAGCGAAACGTTCAATTCTATATTGGCAAAAATCGCTTAATGAACTGCTGTAATATATAGCATTACAATTAAAAGACAACTGCAAACAGTTGTCTTTTTTTTATATTAGCAATAGCTTAACATCTGTTATAATGCAATTGAAATTCTATTTAATGTAATTTGCAAACTTCATTTTGATAAACTGTAAACAATGATTCCAAAGAAAATTAGTATCTTACTATTCGTATTATTCGTCACATTTTCTGCTTTCGCTCAAGAAAAATTCACGCTAAGCGGAACTATTATTGATGCCAATAGCAATGAAACTTTAATAGGTGTCAACGTTGTAATTCCAGCATTAAAAACTGGCGTAACTACCAATGAATACGGATTTTTCTCCATTACAATACCAAAAGGAAACTATACCGTTCAAATAAGCTATTTGGGTTATCAAACCATTGAAGAATCAATAAATTTAAACCAAAACATAAAAAATAACTTCAATTTATACAGTAATGAAACCGCATTAAAAGAAGTAATTATAACGGACAATAAAACAAAAATTGACATTAAGAAACCCGAAATGAGTGTCAATAAACTTTCAATTGCCACTATTAAAAAAATGCCAGTAGTTCTAGGAGAAGTTGATGTTTTAAAATCTATTTTATTACTTCCTGGAGTTACTAATGCAGGCGAAGGCGCCTCGGGTTTCAATGTTCGTGGTGGTGGAGCCGACCAAAATTTGATTTTATTAGACGAAGCAACTATCTTTAATTCATCGCATGTTTTTGGTTTTTTCTCTGTTTTTAATCCAGATGCTATCAAAGATTTAAAATTGTACAAAGGGGGCATTCCAGCACGTTATGGCGGAAGAGCGTCTTCTGTTTTAGATATTTATCAAAAAGACGGTAATAGCAAAGAATTTCATGTTAATGGTGGAATCGGGTTAATTTCTAGCCGTATTTTGGCCGAAGGACCGTTGGTAAAAGATAAAGGTTCGTTTCTTATTGGCGGCCGTAGTTCCTATGCGCATTTATTTCTAAAGCTTTCCGAAGAACAAAAAGATAATGCAGCTTATTTTTATGATCTAAATACTAAATTAAGCTACAAACTAGACCCAAACAATAGTCTCTTTTTATCTGGATATTTTGGTAGAGATGTATTTAGTTTGAAAGATAGTTTTGCTAACATTTATGGCAATACAACGGTTAATCTGAGGTGGAACCACTTGTTTTCTGAAAAATTATTTTCAAATTTATCACTCATTTACAGCGATTATTATTACGGTTTAGATTTGGATTTTGTTGGTTTCAAATGGGATTCGGGCATCAAAAATTACAACATCAAATACGATTTCAAGAATTACATTTCGGATAAATTTAAATTGAATTACGGACTAAACGGAATCTATTACGAGTTCAATCCGGGAACCATCAAACCATCTGATGAAAACTCCGGAATAAATTTTGCCCAATTGGATAAAAAATATGCTTTTGAACCTGCGCTTTACATCAATGCTGATCA
Source organism: Flavobacterium sp. KS-LB2 (assembly GCF_036895565.1). Taxonomy (NCBI): domain Bacteria; kingdom Pseudomonadati; phylum Bacteroidota; class Flavobacteriia; order Flavobacteriales; family Flavobacteriaceae; genus Flavobacterium; species Flavobacterium sp. KS-LB2. Next base: position 2,415,932 of record NZ_CP145904.1, read on the forward strand.
CGAAATATCCGATAGAATAGCATTATCTTACGGATTACGTTACAGTATGTTTTACCGTTTGGGACAATCTACGGTGAATATTTATGAAAATGACAATCCAGTACTCTTTAATTCGGATTTACAGATTTATGAAAAAGCAACTCCAATTGGCACCAAATTTTACGACAGAAATAAAGTCATGCAAAGCTATGATTATCTGGAACCGCGTTTTTCATTGGCCTATCAAATCAATGAGGAGCAATCTGTCAAAGCGAGTTACAACAGAATGGTGCAATACTTACAACTGATTTCGAATACCTCATCGCCTACTCCACTTGATGTCTGGACGCCAAGTGATCGTTTTATAAAACCTCAAATTGCCGATCAGGTTGCTTTAGGTTACTTTAAAAACTTCAATGACGATATGTATTCTCTTGAAGTAGAAACGTATTATAAAGAAGTTCAAAACCGATTGGATTATATTGACGGTGCTGATTTGATTGCCAATAAAGCTATTGAGCAAATAATCCTAAACGGTCAATTAAGATCGTATGGTTTAGAAATCATGTTCCGAAAGAATGAAGGAAAATTTAATGGTTGGATTTCGTACACATTATCTAAATCAGAGCAACAAACTCCGGGAAGAACCTCAATAGAAACTGGGATCAACAACGGGAAATGGTACAATTCAGTGTATGATAAACTGCATAATGTTGCTGTAACCACATCGTATAATTTAAACGAAAAATGGTCTTTTGGAGCTAATTTCGCTTTACAAACCGGACAACCTGTGACCTATCCTGTTGGACAATATGAATACTTAGGAATCAATGTACCTAGTTACGGACTGAGAAATGAAAATCGGCTTCCAGCCTACCACCATCTTGACATTGCCGCTACTTTGACTCCTACAAAAAATAAAAATAGGGAATGGAAAGGCGAATGGGTTTTCAGCATTTACAATTTATACAATCGGAAAAATGCGGCTTCCATCAATTTCAGACAAAACGTAGATACTGGAAGCAATGAAGCTATAAAAACTTCTATTTTTGGCATAGTTCCAGCAGTGAGTTATAACTTTAAATTCTAAGGATATTCTTTCAAAAGAGAACAAAATAAAAACATGAAATCATGAAAAAAATAACACTATATCTGGTACTTTTCATCGCTATTTTTTCAGCGAGTTGTGAAGATGTTATCGAAGTTGATTTAGACAATGCACCACCAAAACTAGTTATTGAAGCGGCAATCAATTGGAAAAAAGGGACTTCCGGAAATCAACAGAAAATAAAACTGACTACTACAACCGGATTTTACAGCACTGAAATTCCAAAAGTTTCCGGCGCAACAGTTTCCATAAAAAACAGCACTAATGTTGTTTTCAATTTTTCCGAAATCCAAAAAACCGGCGAATATACTTGTGCTACTTTTATACCGGTAATCAACGAAACCTATACGCTGACAGTGATTAGCAATGGCAATACCTATACTGCTACTGAAACATTGAAACCCGTTACCCCAATCACAAAAATTGTTCAAAACAATCAAGGTGGTTTTACTGGTACTGATATAGAAATTAAAACATTCTATCAAGATCCGGCTGGTGAAACTAATTATTACCTTTACAAATATGTGTATTCAAACCAGGTAAAATCAAATTTTTATGTGGATCAAGATGAGTTTTTCAACGGAAACGAATTTTTTAGTATTTCACAAAATGATGAATTAAAAAAAGACGATAAAATTGAGGTTAGCCACTTTGGAATTTCAAAAGCATACTACAATTACATGAGTGTTTTAGTAAGTATAGCAGGAAACAATGGCGGTGGACCATTTCAATCCCCACCGGCAACCGTAAGAGGAAATATTATAAACACTACAGATTCAGCTAACTATCCGCTGGGCTATTTCTCCCTCAGTGAAGTCGACGTAAGAAATTTTACGCTTGAATAATTAGGAGCTATTCCAGCTGTTCACTACAACCAAAACAGGTTCTAAACAGTTTTCCAGTCCGTACAAGGAGCTTCCTTTGGTCGCTCTTCTACACCCAGAAAACTAAAGTTTACAACTTGTTTTGGCTTTCATTGCTATCTGGGCTAAAGGACAGTCACACTTTCCAGTTTGCATATTTTAACTAACTTTACAGTCTAGAATCCATTTTATTATCGACTGCCAAAACCTAAAATCTTAATTCACAGTTCTTAAATCTACAATCCTCATGTCTTCACACCATATCGTTCGCGACGACCAAGAACCCGCTTTAATCATTGCCAATGGTGCTTCCTGTAATCCGGAACTATTGGGTCAATTACTGGAATGGTCACCGCTTGTGGTGGTATTGGATTCGGCTATGGTTCGCGTCATGGAATTAGACATCAAAGTCGATGTGCTTTTAGGGGATTTTGACAGAGGTTTTGATCCTGAAATTTATAAAACGACTCAATATCCAATTGAAATCATTCACACGCCAGATCAAAATAAAACCGATTTAGAAAAGGCTTTTGACTATTTAATCGAACGAAAAATTCCTGCCGTAAACGTAATTTGGGCCACCGGACGAAGAGCCGATCATACAATTACGAATCTGACCAATATTACGAGATATAGAAACCTATTGAAAATTGTCATTCTGGACGATCATTCAAAAGTCTTTTTATTGCCCAAGAAATTCGAAAAATGGTATACGGCGAACACTCCTATATCATTAATTCCTATTGGTCACGTTACGGGAATCCATTCGGATAATTTATTTTACCCATTGAAAGATGATAGTCTGACCATTGGTTACAGAAGTGGAAGTAGCAATCATGTTATCAAAGATGGAATCGTAACAATCGAACATGATGAAGGCGACTTATTGATGATGGAATGTCTAGATTAAACATTTATTGTATATCCAACAACGCATTTCTCACAATCTCATAATGACTCCACGGAATAAAATGATTGGCTTTCTCTATCGTTATCGTATCGATTGATTTTACATTGACAAACTTTTTTTTCATAAACGCAACATTACTATAAGGTACTAAAACATCTTTTGTTCCATGTATTATGGTGACATCACAAGTAATTTTTTCTAGCTCTGGTTCTAAGTCCACCAAATCTTGTTTCAACCACCACAACTCATCATTGGAAGGGCGTAATGCTCCAGGAATTAGATATCGCAAAGGCGATTCCTTGATAACGGTTCTCCATTTCTCTGGGTTCTCCGCTTTTGGGTCCAATGAACCAGCCAGTATCACCAATCGTTTGTACCAAGACGGATGATCAACGGCTAACTGAGCCACAACTGGTCCGCCAACGGAATGCCCTACTAAAATTAGTGGCTTTTTATTATCGATTTTTTTGATGAATTCAGATATTCTTTTAGATTGCACCTTTAAATTTTGAGCATCGCCAAAATCACTGTATCCAAAACCTGGTCGGTCAATAGCTATCATTCGGTATTTTTTAAGCAATAAAGTATCCGTAAGATATTCTTTAAAAGCATTCCAACTTCCGGGAGAACCATGAATAAAAAACAAGGTTGGTTTCTGAATACTACCCGTTTCTAAATAATGTATTTTATAACCATCAAAACCAATTATCTTATCCTGAAACACGGTTCGAGATGCGGAAAAAAATTTTATTGTTTCTTTATTCGAAAATCGCATCGTCATACAAGATTGACACATTACGATATACAAAAACATAAAACTATACGCTATATATCTCTTTTTGAAATGAAATGAGGCGGCCATAAAAGTCATTCTATTTGTATTTTCTATAAAAGTAACCGTTTTTAGGTTTCAAAAAAACAGCAACAATCTATTTTGTGATTTATTTCCCAACTGTTTAAGGAGTCTTAATGGTCTTTAACCATTTACAAAATAGGAATCCCTATCTTTGCACCGAAATATAGAAAATGAAAGCAAAAACGATTACCGAAAAGACTAATTTACATCCTAGAAATCTGGATAGATTTGGATATAATTTTGAGCAATTAATAGAAAAATCTCCTGAATTGCAGCATTTTGTTTCTATAAATGAGCATAATATCGAGACAATTGATTTTAGTAATCCTGATGCTGTAAAGTCACTCAACAAAGCCTTGTTATTATCCCATTACGACATTCAAAACTGGGATATTCCAGCAAATTATCTTTGCCCACCGATTCCAGGAAGAGCAGATTATATTCATTATATCGCTGATTTATTAGCTTCAAGCAACAACGGAATCATTCCTGAAGGAGAAAATGTTCAAGGTTTAGACATTGGTGTAGGTGCGAATTGCATTTATCCTATAATTGGTAATTCAGCGTACGGATGGAGTTTTGTAGGAACCGACATCGATTTAAAAGCTATTGAAAACTGCAGTGCTATCATTGAAGATAATCCAAAATTGATTGATGCTATTAGTTTACAACAACAAACAGAATCGCGTTTTATTTTTAAAAACATAATTACTCCCGAAGACAAATTTACATTCACTATTTGCAATCCTCCATTTCATGCCTCACAAGATGAAGCCACGAAAAGTACGGTTCGAAAAATCAACAATTTAGAATCTCGAAGTGCCGAGAGCAAAGTAACTAAACCTGTTTTAAATTTTGGTGGTCATAATGCTGAATTGTGGTGTGAAGGTGGCGAATTAGGTTTTGTTACTCAAATGATTTACGAAAGTGCCAAATACCCGATGCAGTGTTTATGGTTTACCACTTTGGTTTCTAAAAAAGAAAATCTTTCTAGTCTTTACAAAACACTAAACAAGGTAAGTGCTGTCGAGATTAAAACAATTGATATGGCTCAAGGCCAAAAAACAAGCCGAATAGTAGCTTGGACTTTCCTGAGTGAAGCACAACAAAAAGCCTGGAAGTTCGAATAAAAAATCCTATTTAATTTAAGCATTTAATCCCACCAATCATTCTTGATAGTCGGGAAAATCAATCTTTACCTATACTTTTTCCTGTTATACATTTAAAGTGAAGCCCTCAAAAAACTTCCATTATTAAATCAACAAATAAACTTCCATAAATTTATTTTACCGAAAAAAAATTACAACTATTCATAAAAAACTGCATTTCTTCTTACTTTAAAGAGTAAAAAGTAATTTTAACATAATTTTACGTAAATTTGGTAAAGCAATTTTCAAATAATTAAAAAGAAAATTCTTTTACAATGCGTTAACAAAGAAATTGAAAACGAAACTTTTTAAACTAAAAAAGCCAAATTAATAATTCTTTTTCAGAGTTTTTATTGTGTTTTAAACCAATATCCAAATTCAAACTAAATGGTAGAAAAGCAACTGTCACATACCGAAACACTTGATGATTCCAAACTTTGGAACAGTCTAAAAGAAGGGAATGAAAATGCTTTTTCAATACTTTTTAAAAGACATTATTCTCATTTAGTACGTTATGGAAATTCATTTCTTCCTTTTCCTGAGAAAGTGCAAGATTGCGTGCAAGACGTTTTTACAGATATTTGGATTTACAGAGACAAATTGAGTGATAAAGTGGTTGTAAAAGCCTATTTGTTAGCATGTGTTCGCAAGCGAATTACAAGATTACAAGAACGAGATCGCATCTTTCGCCTTAGCAGTTCTATAGACACGGTTGAATTTTTATTTGATTTTTCTATTGAACACAACCTTATTTCTGATGAAACCACAGCTTCTAAAGTGTCACATCTCAATCATTTGATAAATGATTTGCCTTCTCGACAAAAAGAAGCCTTATATCTTCGTTATTCCCAAGAACTTACCGTAGACCAAATTGCCGATACACTTGACATTAATTATCAATCAGCAAACAACCTTTTACATCGTGCTTTGTTGAGCTTACGCAAAGAATGGAAAGGAAATATCTTCCTTATTTTAGTGCTGTTTTCATTTGCATTTTAAGCTACAAAAAATAAATTCAAAAAAATTTACCTTTTAGTGAGTATCAATTAAAGAAATGGTCCTCTATATAATTGTAACCCCTTTTTTTGATGCAACACCGTAATAATTACACCGAGATAGAACACTTTTTAGCTGATGAATCATTCCGATTATGGGTGTGTTTCAATGATGATCAACACCAATGGGAAGAATGGACTTTAGAGAATTCTAGTCGTGCTAAATTAGTTGAAGAGGCTCGATTATGGTTGTTAGCAATGAAAGTTCCTAATGATGATTTATCTTCAGATGAAGTGCAACATGCATTGGAAGCTACTTGGAAAAAAATTGAAAGAGTAGAAGAAAATAAAAAGGGAAAACCAGTTCTCAAACTTTTAAGAAAAAAATGGTTTAACGGAGTTGCGGCTGTTTTGATTTTAAGCCTTTTAACCGGATGGTTGTACAATCAAACCAACAGTGATAATGATTCTGCACTAACTTACAGCGAACTTATCAATGAAAATGAAGAAGGCTTAGTGGAGCAGACAAATAATTCAGACAAACCACAAATCATAACATTATCCGACGGAAGTTCTGTTTTACTACAACCCAACAGTAAATTAAGTTATCCTAAAATATTTGTGGGTAATGAACGAAAAGTGTACCTCTCCGGTGAAGGCTTTTTCGAAATTAGCAAAGATCCTAAAAAGCCGTTTTTTGTATTCGCAAATGAAATCGTTACTAAAGTAGTTGGAACCAGTTTTAAAATAAAAGCATACGCTAATCAGCCAAATGTGGAAGTGGTCGTTCGAACAGGGAAAGTAAAAGTAAGATCGAATGAATTAATTTCAAATCCAAAAGACGAGCTAATTGTTTTATTACCAAATCAAGCTTTGCGATTCGTTCGGAAAAACTTAAGTTTTAAAAAGATTACTGATATTACACAAGATGAGTTATTAATTAATTCCACGAGTAATATTGAGCAATTGGGATTTGAATTCACCGATATTCCTGTGTCACAAATTTTCAAAACTATTGAACAGGCGTATTTAGTGAAAATTGATTTTCCACAAGCAAAATTAAAAGACTGCTATCTGACAACATCTTTAAGCGATCAGCCTTTGCCAGAGAAACTAAAAATTATTTGTAAAAGCCTAGGAAGCAATACAAGCTATGAAATGAATGGAAACCAAATTATAATTATATCAGACGGATGTAACCAATAGTAACTTGCTTATGCATTAAAAAGATAATAAAAAAAGCGCCGAAAATGCTGTAACATTCTCGACGCCTTAAATAGAATCAATTCGCTCTCTGTAAAGAGCAATTGTAGTGTTTAACCAATACCCTAACTAACGAATATTAATAAAAACAGACCAAAACTATGAAAAAAACCGTCTTCAAACAACGACTACTAATTCGAATTATGAAAATAACCTTATTTCAATTTGTTTTAGCCCTTGTCTTTTCAAGTGTAACATTTGCGAATACTATCAGAGGTCAAAAAAAGCTGGACACAAAAGTAACTATTACTGTGACCGATTTGAACCTAGATACTGCGCTGACGAAACTTGAAAAACTGGCACATGTAAAATTTTCGTACAATTCGAGAATGTCACAACTGAATCAAAAAGTGAGTGTTTACGCTAACAATGAAGCACTATCAAGTGTATTGACTCGCATTTTGAAACCATTAAAAATGAACTATACCGAGGTAAGTAATCAGATTATTTTACAAAAAGAAGGTATTACTAACACCGGAATGAATGCTGAATATTTCTCTACTTTAAATCAAAGTACAACTGCTGAGATTATCAAAGGACGCGTTGTTGATGAAAAAGGAGAATCGTTACCAGGCGTAACGATTCTTGTAAAAGGAACAACAAAGGGAACAACAACTGATATCGATGGAACGTATACCATAAGTGCTGAAATTGGAGACGTTTTACAATTTTCTTATGTTGGACTAGAAACTAAATCGGTTACTGTAACTGGAACTACTTTAAATGTTACTTTAACGGGAAGCGGAGAAACACTACAAGATGTTGTGGTGATAGGTTCTCGTAATCCTGCCAGAACGGTAACAGAATCTGCCGTTCCTATAGATGTAATTTCTATGAAAGAGATTGCTTCTCAAGGAGCACAAGTAAACTTAAATCAGATTTTGAACATGGTTGCCCCATCGTTTACCTCAAATACTCAAACGGTTGCTGATGGAACAGATCACATTGACCCGGCACAATTAAGAGGTTTAGGGCCAGATCAAGTATTGGTTTTGATAAACGGAAAAAGAAGACACACTTCTTCGTTAGTAAATATCAATGGTTCACCAGGTAGAGGATCTGTAGGGACGGATTTAAATGCTATTCCTGCTTTTGCTATCGAAAAAATCGAAGTTTTAAGAGACGGAGCTTCTGCTCAATATGGATCTGATGCTATTGCAGGTGTAATCAATATCAATGTTAAGAAAAACACGAACAAATTAGAAGTAAACCTTTTTGGAGGAGGAAATCTTTCTAAAGGTGCTAATGACCATGATGGTGGTTTTGATGGTGGAAATTACCAACTAGACTTGAACTACGGAACTAGTCTTGGTAAAGAAAAGAGCTTTATTAATGCTACCGCGAGCTTCCAACTGCGTGATGCAACAAGTAGAGCTAAAGAAGTTACTGGAACTTTATTCAACGCCTACAATGCTGTTGAACAAAGAGCTGCTGAGGCAGGAACTAATATCAATAGCCTTTTTGGAAATATTACAAATACTCCTAATACAGCTCAAATACTTACTACTATAAAACAATATGCTCCCGGTGTATCGTATTTCTCAGCTGCACAGCAAACTGCAATTAGTGGTGCCGCGGATATTCCTCAAATGCAAGCTGCATTGAATTTTGATGCTACTTCAGGAGAATTAGCTTACAGAGGTCTTGAAAGAAAAAATTTTAATATGAGAGTTGGACAATCTTCATTACAAAGTGCTCAATTCTTCTTGAATGCCGCTTACCCAATCAATGACAAACTAGAAGCCTACGCCTTTGGAGGAACAAGTTTTAGAGAAGGAGAAGCTGCCGGTTTTTACAGAAGACCAAATCAATCAAGATCATATACGGGTTTATATCCAAACGGTTTTTTACCAGAAATTCATTCTACCATCAACGATGTATCGGTAGCTGCAGGTCTTAGAGGTATGCTATTCGAAAATTGGAATTTTGACTTAAGTAACACTTTTGGACGAAATGCTTTTGATTACGGAGTTGAAAACACTGTAAATGCTTCTTTAAGAGAAAATTCTCCTACTGAATTTGACGCTGGTGGTTTGGCTTTCGCCCAAAACACAACAAACTTTGACATGAATAGAAAATTTGATGTTTTAGAAGGTTTGAACGTTGCTTTTGGCGCAGAATACCGTCATGAAAACTTCGCTATCAATGCAGGACAGCCGGAATCTTATAATTTATATGACATTAACGGAGGCGTTGTTACCGCATCAACTCCAAATAACATAAAAGTTACTGATTTTTATGGTGCAGCAAGACCAAATGGCTCACAAGTTTTCCCTGGTTTCCGACCTGCAAATGCCATTGACAAAGATCGTAACAGTGTAGCAATTTATACCGATTTAGAATTAGACGTTACGGACAAATGGTTAGTAAACGGAGCAGTTCGTTTTGAAAACTATTCTGATTTTGGGAATACAACCAATTTCAAAATTGCCTCTCGTTATAAATTAACAGATAATATCAATTTACGTGGTGCGGTTTCAACTGGATTTAGAGCACCTTCATTACACCAAATCTATTTCAATTCAACTGCTACACAATTCGTAGGTGGTGTACCATTTGAGGTAGGAACTTTCAGTAATGATTCACAAGCTGCACAATTATTAGGAATTCCTAAATTGAAACAAGAAGAATCTCAAAGTGCAAGTGTTGGTTTTACAGCTAAAATCCCAGAAGCAAATTTAACTTTAACTGCAGATGCTTATATTGTAAAAATTGACGACAGAGTAGTTCTTACCGATCAGTTTTCAAGACCAGGCGGAACTCCTGCAGCTGGATCTCCAAATGCAATTTTGAATGGATTATTTGATACAGCCGGTGCAACTGCAGCGACTTTCTTCGCAAACGCAATTAACACTGAATCAAAAGGAATTGATGTTGTAATCAGTCATAAAACAAGTTTTGGAAATAACGTTTCCTTAAAAACAGATTTATCAGGGACTTTTTCTAAAACATACAGAGTGGGCGAAATAAACGCTTCACCAGTATTAGAAGCTGCAGGTCAAATCAATAGATATTATTCTGAAGCCAGTAGAGTGTACTTACAAGAAGCAATTCCAAGAGTAAAAGCTAATTTAACCAACTCAATTACCTATAAAAAATTCGATTTCTTCTTGAGAAACGTTTATTTTGGTAAAGTTACTGATCCAAATACTGCTGATGTGAATGGAGACGGACGAGTTGAAGGAATAATTGTTAATGGCCAAGCAGTAGAAAATGAGCACCCAATTTGGGGAGCAAAAATCATTACAGATTTATCCGTAGGTTTCAAAATTACAGAAGCTGCCAAAATTGTTATTGGTGCCAATAATATTTTTGATATTTATCCAGATGCAAATCTTGGTACACAAACTGCAATCAGACCTAGATTAGTATCCGGAGCTATCGATTACACCGCTGCACCATCTACAATTGACTTATCAAATGCAAATCAATTTGTATATTCTAGAAACGTATCTCAATTTGGTCAAAACGGTCGTTTCGTTTTTGCTCGATTAAGCTTCAGTTTCTAAGAATTAATATTTTTTTATTGGAACCATCCTGACACATCAGGATGGTTTTTTTTTGGCAAAAAGTTTAGAAAAAAAAGAATCCAAACTTTGTACCTTTGCAGTTCTAAAACTTTGCCCTTTAATTCAATGAATTTCCAAGTAGTATCCGATTACCAGCCAAAAGGCGACCAACCCCAAGCGATTGACAAATTAGCCCAAGGGATTATAGATGGTGATAAATTCCAAACTTTATTAGGAGTTACTGGATCCGGAAAAACATTTACTGTGGCTAATGTGATTCAGGAAGTACAAAGACCAACTTTAGTTTTGGCACACAACAAAACGTTGGCGGCACAATTATATTCAGAATTCAAACAATTCTTCCCGAATAATGCCGTTGAATATTTTGTTTCCTATTACGATTATTACCAGCCCGAAGCTTTCATGCCAGTTACCGGGGTGTTCATTGAAAAGGATTTATCCATCAATGAAGAATTGGAAAAAATGAGAATGTCAACAACTGCCTCATTACTTTCCGGACGAAGAGATATTTTGGTTGTAGCATCTGTTTCTTGTTTATACGGTATTGGAAATCCAATAGAATTTCAGAAAAACTTAATTCCAATTGAGAAAGGGCAAATTATTTCGAGAACCAAATTATTGCATCAATTAGTTCAAAGTTTGTACTCCAGAACAGAAGCCGACTTTAATCCCGGAAGTTTCAGAATAAAAGGTGATACCGTAGATGTGTATCCAAGTTATGCAGATGAAGCCTATCGCATTCATTTTTTTGGTGATGAAATCGAGGAAATTGAAAGTTTTGACACCAAGAATTCTCAAGTCCTTGAAAAATTTGAAAGACTAACAATATATCCCGCCAACATGTTCGTCACTTCACCAGATGTATTGCAAAATGCAATTTGGGAAATCCAACAAGATTTGGTAAAACAAGTAGATTATTTTAAGGAAATAGGAAAACATCTCGAAGCAAAACGATTAGAAGAACGCACCAATTTTGATTTGGAAATGATTCGCGAACTCGGATATTGCTCCGGAATTGAAAATTACTCCCGTTACCTTGATGGTCGTTTGCCCGGAACAAGACCTTTTTGCTTGCTCGATTATTTCCCCAAAGATTATTTAATGGTGGTTGATGAAAGTCACGTGACACTTTCACAAGTTAGCGCGATGTATGGTGGGGATCGAAGCCGTAAAGAAAACTTAGTGGAATATGGTTTTCGACTTCCCGCTGCGATGGACAACCGTCCTCTGAAGTTTGAGGAATTTGAAGCAATGCAAAATCAGGTTATTTACGTTTCAGCAACACCAGCGGATTATGAATTGCAAAAAACGGAAGGTGTTGTAGTCGAGCAGGTAATTCGTCCGACAGGATTATTGGATCCAATTATTGAAATCCGACCAAGTTTAAATCAAATTGATGATTTAATTGAAGAAATTCAGGTTCGGGCCGAAATTGACGAACGCGTTTTAGTGACGACTTTAACCAAAAGAATGGCGGAAGAATTAGCCAAATATTTAACCAAAGTTAATATTCGTTGTCGTTATATCCACTCTGAAGTAGATACTTTGGAACGAATCGAAATTATGCAAGATTTGCGAAAAGGAATTTTTGATGTGTTGATTGGTGTGAATTTACTTCGTGAAGGTTTAGATTTACCTGAAGTTTCTTTGGTAGCCATTTTAGATGCTGACAAAGAAGGTTTTTTACGAAGTCATCGTTCGCTTACGCAAACAATTGGTCGTGCAGCAAGAAATTTAAATGGAAAAGCAATTATGTATGCTGATAAAATAACGGCCAGCATGCAAAAAACAATTGATGAAACCTCGTATCGCAGAACCAAACAAATTAATTACAATACCGCCAATAACTTGATTCCTCAAGCTTTAAACAAAAAAATAGAAAGCGCTTTTACCAAAAATCCGCTTGTCGATTACGAATTAGGAAATACGCTAGATAAAGCTGCAGAGCCAGAGAATTTGTACCTATCAAAACCCGAAATTGAAAAACTAATCCGTGAGAAAAGAAAATCAATGGAGAAATCAGCTAAAGAATTAGACTTTATGCAGGCGGCTAAATTACGTGATGAAATAAAAGCATTGCAAGGGCAATTAGTTTAAAAAGTTAAATAAATAAATTATTAATAAATTACAAAACACAAAAACAGATAATTTTATAGATTTTGTGTAAGTATAATTTGCACTAACCTAAAATCCCTATAAAAAGAAAAAGAGCTATAAAATATCTTACAGCTCTTTTTAATATTATTTTCCCTGATAAATGTTTACATTTATTAAGACAAAAAATTATTCTACAATCAAAGGTTGAACTCTCCAAATATCAGTATAAGGATAAGAGTATGCGGACTGTTCTTGAGTTATATTGTTTGAAGAAATTCTAGCAAAAACATTACTTATTTTACTAGCAGCTTTTTCTGGCTGGCGTGCCCCAGCAGTAGAAGAAAAATAGATGTTACCATCAACGCCCCAAAATGGCTGAGTTTCATTAGAATCTCCACTTGTAATTTGAGTCAAAGATGTTCCGTTTATTTTCATTACAAAAAGATGACTAAATTTATCTTTTGTACCAATATACACAATATGCTTACCGCTAGGAGAGTAAGCACCATTTGTAGAATTCTGTTCCCCAGTAGTTATTTGAGTACTTTGAAATGATTTTAAGTCTAATTCAAATAATTGAAAAAAATCACCAGAAAGTTTTGTGTAAAGTAACTTATCTCCTTTTGGGCTCCATTTTGGATTAATACCTTCAGAAAGAACTGTAAAGCTGCTTCCATCTTTATTCACAAGACAAATATTTCTTGTATCTTGGAGAGTAGTTGTTAATACAATTTTTTTATTATCAGGTGATAGACTAGCATCAGCATCGAAATCACCATAGGCATTTTGACCAATATAAGTTAAACCCAGTTTGTTTACACTCGTCACTGCTATAGTTGGTTTAGAAGCGTAATAAGTAAAAATAAAATTCTCATTATCAGTCCATGACGGTCTGTCAGTTTTATTTCCAATTAATGGAGTAAAACCAGGTAACATTACATCGTTCTTCAACCTAATACTCCATTTACTGAATCCAGTATTTGCATCATCTCTAATTACGTATAATAATTTTTTACCATCAGGAGATAAACATGGCTGAAATTCAGGCACTACATCATCCGTTATTCTAACTAATTCTTTAGCACTTGCGGTAACTTGTGGCCCAGATAACTTTACTACTGGAGCTTTAGAAGCACACGAATAAAGTAAAAATAAACAACCTAAACCTGATAAAAGAGTAATTTTTTTCATAAGCATTTTATTTGTTGATTTACAAATATAAATGTTTTATTAAAAAAAAAAAATGATAATGTTAAATTTTTGCAAAAATTTGAAATAAATAAGATTTTTATTTCAAATTATTTTTTTAGAGAAATCCTAATTAATTAGTTCTTAATAAAAAAATTCAAATAACTAATAATCAGTATAGTATATTTAATAAAAATTTAATTGTGTTGCTCCTGAAAAACATTCAATAAAATCTCGCCATCGATAATAGCATTTGGTGCGTCATTCATTAATTTAAGAATTCGTTTTGTCGCTATAGGATTAAGTCCCATATCAATCGCTATTTGCTGAATAGTAGTCATTTCCTTTTTATGCAATACACCGTCACAATACATCAACAAGGCCAATCTGTAAAATTGTTGAATACGCAAAAACTCTGTTTTAATAGGGAATTGTGGAAGTTCTTGATGAAATAAATCATTAAAAATATCTTGTTCAAAACCCAACTCATTAGCAACAATTGCTAAAAACTCATATTCCCTTTTATGTAATTGTCCATCAACAGTAGAAAAAGCAATCATCTCTAAAACTAAACTCCTTTTTTCTTCGAATGTATTCATCAAATTATTATTTTTAGCTAAAATATTGTTTTTAAATCAAAACACAAAAACTAATAATGATTCGACAGCTATTCCTACTTCTACTTTTCTTTTTTACAATAGCAAAAATTACTGCTCAAGACTCTAAACAGCCCATTTTGAGTACTGCTTCAAAACAAGTTTCTACTTTTACGATTGATGCGCCACAACTTCAAACGACAAAGAAAATTTGGATGTATTTACCTGAGAATTATGCTACCTCAAAAAATAAATTCTCCGTGATTTATATGCATGATGCTCAAAATTTATTTGATGCAAAAACCTCCTATTCAGGCGAATGGAATGTAGATGAAAAACTAGACAGTCTAAAAGCACAAGTTATTGTAGTGGGAATCGAACATGGAAACGAAAAACGAATGGATGAATTAACGCCTTTTAAAAACGAGAAATACGGAGGTGGAAAAGCGGATAATTATTTAGAATTTATCGTGAAAACGTTAAAACCACATATTGACAACAATTATCGAACAAAAACCAAAAAGAAAAATACTATTATCATGGGAAGTTCTCTTGGTGGCCTTACCTCCTATTATGCCATTTTAAAATACCCTACAGTTTTTGGAAAAGCAGGTGTTTTCTCGCCTTCGTTTTGGTTTACCAAAGACATTTATACGCTGACAGAAAACTCTAAAAAAATAAAACCTAAAATCTATTTTCTTTGTGGAGATACTGAAAGTGACGACATGGTTTCTGATGTGAACAAAATGGAATATTTACTAAATTCAAATAGATGTTACTGTCTTAATTTGAATGAAAAGAAAATTATAAAGGGCGGACAACACAACGAAAAACTCTGGCGTGATGGTTTTGTAAAGGCCATTTCTTGGCTCGGTTATTAAAAAATCCATTATTCGACAAATTCAAAATCGCTCTCAAAATGAAATTAACAGTAAGAGAATACAACCTCAAATTAAAACATACTTTCACAATCTCTAGAGAATCGATTGACTTTCAACCTTCTTTAATTGTGGAGTTGCAACGTGATGGTTTTTCCGGTTTTGGCGAAGCAACTTCTAATCCATATTACAAGACAACAGTTCCTGTGATGATGCAGGATTTAGAAAAAATTAGAAGCATAATCGAAAACACAACAGATGAAACACCTGAAGCATTTTGGGCAAAAATCCATCCATATCTAAAACACAATATGTTTGCTTTATGCGCTTTGGATATGGCATACAATGATTTGTACGCGCGCCAAAAAGGAAAAAAACTGTACGAATTGTGGAATTATACCATTGCCAAAAATCCATTGACAGATTACACAATTGGAATTGCATCTATCGAAAAAATGGTGGCTAAAATGAAGGAATTGCCTTGGCCCATTTATAAAATTAAGTTGGGAACCAAAGAAGATATTGCCATTGTCAAGGAACTTCGGAAACATACCAATGCTATTTTCAGAATTGATGCCAATTGCGGTTGGGGAGTTGAAGAAACCATAAAGAATGCCATCGAGTTAAAAAAACTAGGCGTAGAATTTTTAGAACAGCCCATGAAAGCCGACAATTGGGAAGGACACAAGGAAGTTTTCAAGCAATCAGTTTTACCGATTATCGCTGACGAAAGTTGCATTATAGAAGAAGATGTAGCCAAATGTCATAACCATTTCCATGGTGTAAATGTCAAATTAGTAAAATGTGGCGGACTGACGCCTGGAAGACGAATGATTAATGAAGCCAAGAAATTAGGGTTGAAAACGATGGTGGGTTGTATGACCGAATCTACTGTTGGGATATCAGCGATTGCACATTTATTGCCACAATTAGATTATGTAGATATGGACGGGGCATTGCTTTTAGCTGAAGATATCGCCACAGGAGTGACAATTAATTTTGGAAAAACAAGCTATTCTGACTTAAACGGAACCGGTGTAACATTAATTTGATTTTAAATGAAAGTCAACCAATTTCCGGATCGAGTAATTGAAATCGACAACGAAGAATATCTTTATTTTGGAGGAACAGCTTATTTAGGTTTGCCAACGCATCCTGAATTTCAAAAACTGCTTATCAAAAATATTTTGCGATGGGGAACAGCTTATGGAAGTTCCAGAAGTGCCAATATCCAACTCAACGCTTATGGTGATGGCGAACGATTTTTAGCTAATTACATCAAAGCGGATGCTGTACTTACGGTCTCTTCCGGTATGTTGGCGGGGAAATTAGTTGTTGAAACATTAACTCCTGAAACCGATTTATTTTTTCATTTTCCGGATACGCACACCGCCATCAAAAAGCCAAACAGCTTACCGGTTTTTATTGGAAATGAGCTAAATCCTCGTTTGCTGGATAACGCAACTGAAAAAATTACGATTCTTACGGATTCGGTTCCATCATTTCATGTACAACCAATCGATCTTGTAATTCTAAATTCTATTCCGTCTAATAAAGAAACCACTTTGGTTATTGATGAATCACATTCCCTTGGAATTTTAGGAACAAATGGTTGCGGAATTTTTTCGACAATCAACCTTCCCAATATTAAAAGAAAAATCATGGTATCATCTTTAGGTAAAGCGTTTGGATTGACGGGTGGCGTAATTGCGAGTGATTCCGAATTTATTAATCAACTAGCAAATCACGATACTTTTGTTTCCAGTGCTGGAATGAACGCTGCATTTGTACAAACAATGGCTCATACAGCAGCGATTTTTTTGCAACAGCATCAAAAATTAAAGGACAATTTAAACTACATTAATACTCATTTAATTAAAAACAAAGCAGTCCTTTTTGATCCTGAATATCCGCTCATTTATCCGGAAATCGAAGGAATAAATGAAATTTTCACGGCGAATAAAATTATTGTAACCAATTTTAAATACCCTACTGACACCCGTGATTTAAATAGAATTGTAATAACTGCTAATCACAAAAAAGAAGATTTAGATAAAATAATTGACCTTCTTAACCAAAACCAATTCTAAATCTAAAATTGTGGTCCAATTGCTTTTAAACCGTACCTTTGTAAAAAATTAGAATATGATGACAAATAACGATATCTTCAAAAAACTTCGCGTAGCATTAATGTTGCGTGACGATCAAATAGTAGAAATATTAGAATTAGTAGATTTTAGAATCACCAAATCAGAATTGGGTGCCTTTTTTCGTGATGAAAAACATGAAAATTATATGGAGTGTGGCGACCAAGTGCTGCGTAACTTCCTAAATGGATTGGTAATTCATTTGCGTGGAACGAAAGAAAATCCAAAAAACCCAAATGATGTTTTAGCCAAGCATAAAGCTCAAATTCCTGCTAAAGATGGTTCCAAAGACAGACCCGAATTTAAGGCAAAACCAAGAGACGAAGAAAGATCAAGAGGTGACGAAGCACCTTCAAAATCGAAGCCAGCAGCCAAAAACAATTCTAAAAAACAGTATCCAAAAGGAAATTCAAAAGTTCAGGTTGTGGAGAAAGTGAAATTTAATTTCGGTAAGAATAAAAAATCATAACTGTGAAAACGGCGTCAATCATTGGTAGCACGGGTCTAATAGGGTCAGAACTCCTACATCTACTTTTAGAAAGTTCACAGTACGCTAAAGTAATCACTTTCGTAAAAAGAGATTCGGGAATAATACATCCAAAATTAACACAACACATCATTGATTTTGACAAGCCAGAAACCTATAAAGAATTAGTCGTTGGTGATGATTTCTTTTGCACGATTGGTACAACAATCAAAAAAGCAGGAAGTCAAAAAGCGTTTAGAAAAGTAGATTTTGAATATCCTCGTCAGTTTGCCGCTTTTGCATTGCAAAATAGAGTCAAACAATTTTTAATTATATCCTCTCTTGGTGCTGATACAAAGTCTGGAAATTTCTATTTGAAAACAAAAGGAGAAATTCAAGATTTCCTTAAGGACTGTAATTTCGAAAGCGTTGCTGTATTGCAGCCCTCCCTTCTTTTAGGAAACCGAACTGAATTTAGATTGGGCGAAAAAGTGGGTGCTTTTTTCATGAAAACACTTTCCTTCTTATTCCTTGGAAACTTAAAAAAGTACAAACCTATTGAAGGTAAAACAGTCGCCAAAGCACTTTTAAAAATTGCAGAAACAAATAATAAAGGTTTTAAAATATATGAATCAAATGCGATTCAAGAAATTGGAAACTAATACAATATCAAAATCCTGAACTCTCATTCAGGATTTTTTTGTATATTTATTTTATCTAAATGAATTTACACCTTCAAATATGAAATGCCTTCTTACCTTCTCCATATTATTTTTTACAACATTATTTTTCGGACAAAACGATAAAATTGAACAACCAGCCATGTTTTTTGATTCAAAATTAGTTTCGAGTGCTTCAATGCAATCTATTGACCCAAATGAAATTGAATCTGTGAATGTTATCAAAAAGGACACCACAATAAACGGTGTTTTGTATCATGGTCAACTATATATTAGTTCTAAAAACCCTAAGAAATATGATTTTATAAGTTTGGAACAAATTAAATCTGAATTTACCAAAATCAAAAGTAACGATGTCATTTATATGGTAAATGGAGCATTTATAAAAGACAATATTGATACTTTCAAATTAGACCGAAACTATATTTTAGAATTTGAAATCACAAATTCAGAAGCGTTTTACAATCTAAGAAAAAGCAATACCAAATTTGACATCATAAACATCTTGGGAAAAACTAAAGAAAATTTAGAAAATAAAAATAAGATTTTATTAAGAGGTCATGAAGCAATTGGCATTAAATAAATTCTAATTTTAATAGTGTTCAAATCCATAATTAAGAACTACAGCTTAACATAGAACAGCCCACTTTATCTCTGGCCCAATCCGGTCTCTTAGCAAACCATTTTTGAAAATTTGGTTGTTCGTCATAGGGATTTTTAAGCATTTCAAATAACTCGTTTAGCAAAGAATAATCTCCTTTATCTGCGTCATCAATACACAACTGCGCCATATAATTTCGCAGCACGTATTTTGGATTAACTAAATTCATCTGCTCTTTTCTTTCAGCATCTGAAAGCGTTTCTTCATTGATTCGAATGCTGTACTTCTCCAACCAATCGTGCCAATCTTTTAAGATCTTTTCATCTAAGTTCTTTTCATTGTAAAAAGACTCTTTTATAGAATTAAAAGCGGTTATTGCAGCATCAGCTTTGGTTACATTACTCAGATTTCTAAAGAAAATGGTCATATCTGTTTCTACCTTTTGAAGCAATTGAGTCAAACTGTGAATCAAAACAATATCGTGTTCTTTTTTGATTTGGAAACCAAGTTTATTTTGCATCATATTCAAATACTCCTTTTCGTAATTTGTACTATACGCCTCTAAAATAGCTTCGAGTGGCTTTGCATCGTTTATCAAAGGATACAAAGCATTTGCCAATTGATACAAATTCCACAGTGCAATTTCTGGTTGATTCCCAAAACGGTATCTTTTATGTTGATTATCAGTTGTATTTGGCGTCCAGCCGGAATTATAATCTTCCAACCAACCGTAAGGTCCATAATCAATGGTAATGCCGTGAATGGACATATTATCCGTATTCATAACGCCATGAACAAAACCTACGCGTTGCCAATGCATAATCATGTTCGACGTAGTTTGAGTAACTTCTTGAAAAAAGGCTAGGTATTTTTCGATACCTTCTTTTTTAATATGAGGAAAATGATGTTTTATCGTAAAATCTGTCAATAATTTGAGATTAACATGGTCTTCTCGGGAAGCAAATAATTCAAAACTTCCAAAACGAATAAAAGAAGGAGCGACTCTACAAACAATAGCACCTTTTTCGTAAGCTGGATTTCCGTTATACAAAACATCCCGCAATACTTGATCGCCAGAAAGCATTAACGAAAGCGAACGCGTGGTAGGAACTCCCAAATAATGCATCGCTTCGGCACATAAATGCTCTCGAATAGAAGATCGTAATACCGCAAAACCATCTGCTGTTCTGGAATATGGTGTTGGCCCTGCTCCTTTTAGCTGTAAAGTATAAGTCTTATTATTATGAACAACTTCAGTTAAATTAATGGCACGACCATCTCCTAATTGTCCGGCCCAATTTCCAAATTGATGTCCTGCATAAGGCATCGCATACGCTTTAGTACCAGGATAAATGGTACTTCCTGAAAAAGTATTCAAAAAATCAGTAGAAAGTATATCTTCCTTAGAAAGACCAATTGCATTTGCTACTTCAATTGAAGCATGAATTAGTGAAGGATTTGAAGGTTTTTTGGGTAATACAAACGAATAACAAGCCTGATGAACCTGTCTTGGAACATTAATTTGATTGGAATCAGCAGGTAATTCAGAAGTAAATTTATTTTGTATATGGAGTTTCATGAGTACTAAAAATCATTAAAAACAAAGATAATTGTTGTTAGCCAGAAAACTTTACACTTTCAATTATTATTATGATTTGTTTCATTACAATTAGCAACTGCTTTAAACTAAAAAAACCTGTTAGCTTGCGCAAACAGGTTTTAGAAATATACAAAATGTGTAAATTAAGAAAGTGCCGCTTGTACTTGGTCTGCAGCCTCTTGGAATTCAACAGCTGATAAAATTGGCATTCCTGAATTATCAATTAATTCTTTTGCGATAGCTGCATTTGTACCTTGTAAACGAACAATGATTGGCACTTTAATTGCATCTCCCATATTTTTGTATGCATCAACAACTCCTTGCGCCACACGGTCACAACGAACTATTCCACCAAAAATATTAATCAAAATAGCTTTTACGTTTTGATCTTTTAAGATAATACGGAAAGCAGTTTCAACACGTTTTGCATCAGCAGTTCCACCTACGTCAAGGAAGTTAGCAGGCTCAAAACCAGCATATTTAATTAAATCCATAGTTGCCATCGCTAAACCAGCTCCGTTAACCATACATCCTACTGTACCGTCAAGATCTACATAGTTTAATCCTACTTCTTTTGCTTCCACTTCGATTGGGTTTTCCTCACGAATATCACGCATATCAGCATATTTTTTTTGTCTGTATAAAGCATTATCATCGATATTTACTTTAGCATCTACAGCCATAATTTTATTATCAGATGTTTTTAAAACCGGGTTGATTTCAAACATTGAAGCATCAGATCCAATATAAGCATTGTATAAAGAATCGATAAATTTTACCATTTCTTTGAAAGCATTTCCAGAAAGACCTAAGTTAAAAGCAATTCTTCTTGCTTGAAAACCTTGCAATCCAACAGAAGGATCAACTTCCTCAGTAAAGATTAAATGTGGTGTGTGTTCAGCAACTTCTTCAATATCCATTCCACCTTCAGTAGAATACATAATCATGTTGCGACCTGTAGCTCTATTCAATAAAACAGATACATAAAACTCCGAAGTTTCACTTTCACCAGGATAATAAACATCTTCAGCGATTAAAACTTTGTGTACTTTTTTACCTTCAGCAGAAGTTTGAGGTGTAATCAATTGCATTCCGATGATTTGCTCTGCAATTTCTTCTACTTGTTGTAAATTTTTGGCAAGTTTAACTCCACCACCTTTTCCACGTCCACCTGCATGAACTTGGGCTTTTACTACATACCAACTTGTACCAGTTTCGGTAGTTAATTGTTTTGCAGCAGCAACGGCTTCTACTGGGCTATTAGCAACGATTCCGCGTTGAATGCGAACTCCGTAACTAGCTAAAATCTCTTTTCCTTGATATTCGTGTATGTTCATAATATAGAATTTGTCTGGATTCTGAATTTATTTCAGAATAAAAGTGGCACAAAAATAGCAAAATTAAACTTAACTGTTATTTTTTTTTTAATTTAAATGGCGTCTAAATTTAGATATTTTAAACCCAGCGACAAGAGACATCAAAATGAAAAATTTATAAAAATTAATCACTAATTTGTTATAAATATTTAACAAAAACAATTGGTATAACATTTCGCTCAAAATTCTCGTGTTTACGGCTCAAATTTCATTTTGTTTTTGTCGAAAAACCAAATCAGATGCACTTAAATCTTATTATTGTGATTTATTTAACCTTTTTCTATTATAACTGTAAAAACAAGGCGTTTTTAACTTTTAAGCCTATTATATATTAGTAAATCTTTAATTTTGTGAAAAAAATATTAAGCATGAAAGTTAAAGAACAAGGCCTTTATTTGCCCGAATTTGAACACGACAATTGCGGAGCAGGATTCATTTGTAATTTAAATGGAATTAAATCAAATGACATAATACACAAAGCACTGGACATTCTAATCAAACTAGAACATCGTGGTGCTGTGAGTTCAGATGGCAGAACAGGAGATGGAGCTGGAATATTATTTGATATCCCTCATGATTTTTTTAAGAAAGTATGTGATTTTGAAATTCCAGAAGCAAGACAATATGCTGTAGGAATGGTTTTTATGCCAAAAAGTCCCAACCAAGTAGCTTTTTGCGAAACAACTTTTGAAGCATCAGTGCGCGATCAAAATTTAGAAATTCTAGGATGGAGAGATGTTCCTGTGGATGTTTCTAATTTAGGTCAAATCGCTGCTGAAAAGGAACCCACTGTAAAACAAGTATTTGTTGGTAAAAATGGATTAGATCTTACCGAACAACAATTTAACGCCAAAATGTTTGCGGCAAGAAAAATTGCTGAACACACCATCAGAAATTCAAGAATTTCAGAAAGCCACAGATTCTATTTTTCAAGTTTCTCCACTACAACTATTATATACAAAGGTTTGTTGATGCCGGAAGACATCAGCAGATACTATACTGATTTGTTAGACGATGACTTGGTAACCAGATTAGCTTTGGTTCACCAACGTTTTTCTACCAATACATTTCCATCTTGGGAATTAGCACAACCTTTCCGTTATATGTGTCACAATGGTGAAATCAATACACTTCGTGGTAATATTAGCCGTATGCGTGCTCGTGAAGAATTGATGAAAAGTGATGTTTTTGGTGATGATATCAAAAAATTATTCCCAATTATTTTAGAAGGAAAATCAGATTCTGCTTCAATGGATATGGTAATTGAACTGTTGTTAATGACAGGTCGTTCTTTGCCGGAAGCAATGATGATGGTCGTTCCTGAAGCTTGGGAAAAACACCAGACGATGTCAGCCGATAAAAAAGCCTTCTATGAATACAACGCTTGCATCATGGAGCCTTGGGATGGCCCAGCCTCAATACCTTTTACAGATGGTAATGTTATTGGCGCTTTATTGGATAGAAATGGATTGCGTCCTTCCCGTTATACTTTGACTAAAAGTGGTTTCGTAATTATGTCTTCAGAAATTGGTGTTCTTGACATCAAACCAGAAGACGTGATTCAACATGGTCGTTTAGAGCCTGGAAAAATGTTTTTGGTTGACATGAATGAAGGTCGTATCATTGAAGATGATGAGATCAAAAATGCTATTGTTACTAAACGCCCTTACAAACAATGGTTAGATGAAAATTTATTGCAATTAGCACAAATTCCGTATACTGACAATCCAATTCCTGTAGAAAATATTGATTTTGAAACCAGACAACGTTTGTTTGGCTACACGCTAGAGGATTTAAAAACAATTATAAACCCAATGGGAGCTGAAGGTGCAGAAGCATTAAGTTCTATGGGGAACGATACACCACTAGCCGTTTTGTCAGATCAGCCACAACTTTTATACAACTATTTCAAGCAATTATTTGCTCAGGTTACTAATCCTCCATTGGATGGTATTCGTGAAGAAATCATTACTGATATCAGTTTAGCGATTGGTGGAGACTATAATATTTTTGACATTGTACCAAAACATTGTAAGAAATTAAAAATACAAAATCCAGTTATTTCAAACGAAGATTTAGATAAAATAAGAAACATTGATCATGCTGATTTCAAATCAGTCACTATTTCTACCTTGTATGAAATCAAAAAAGGAGTAAACGGATTGGAACGCGCTATGGAAAAAGCAGTACAAGCGACTTTCAAAGCAGTTTCTGAAGGTTGTAATATTGTAATTCTTTCAGATAGAGGAGTAAGTGAAAAAATGGCTCCAATACCAATGTTATTGGCGTGTTCTTACATTCATCATTCGCTTAACATTCTAAAAGTTCGTTCTAAATTTGGAATCATAATAGAATCTGCTGAGCCCCGTGAACCACACCATTTTGCCTTACTATTTGGTTATGGTGCTAGTGCTATTAACCCATACATGGTAAATGAAATTATTCATAACCAAGTAAACGAAGGTTTTATCACTAGTGTAAAAGCTGATTATGCCATTAAAAATTATAATAAAGCTATTGCAAAAGGGATTCTGAAAATCATGAATAAAATTGGTATCTCTACTTTACATTCGTACAGAGCGGCACAAATTTTTGAAATTTTAGGGTTAAATAAAACATTCACTTCTAAATATTTTCCATATACTCCTTCCAGAATTGAAGGAATTGGTTTAATGGAAGTCGAAAAAGAAATCAAAAAAAGATATCAGAAAGCATTTCCAAATTCAAAAGTCAGCAATTTACTGCCTTTAGAAATTGGAGGTATTTACAGATGGAGAAGATCAGGAGAAAAACACATGTTTAATCCAACGACGATTTCTAAACTACAACAAGCAGTACGTTTAAACAGTCCTGAGAGTTATAAAGAATATTCAAAAATGGTCAATGATCAAAGTGAAAACTTGATGACCATTAGAGGTTTATTTGAATTCAATAACTTAGATCCTATTTCAATTGACGAAGTGGAACCTTGGACTGAAATTGTAAAAAAATTCAAAACAGGAGCCATGTCTTATGGATCTATCAGCCAGGAAGCTCATGAAAATCTTGCAATTGCAATGAACAGAATTGGCGGAAAAAGTAATTCTGGAGAAGGTGGAGAAGATCCAAAACGTTTCCAAAAAGACTTAAATGGAGATTCCAGAAATAGTGCTATTAAACAAGTAGCTTCTGGAAGATTTGGGGTTTCTATCAACTATTTGACAAACGCCAAAGAGATACAAATAAAAATGGCTCAAGGTGCAAAACCTGGAGAAGGTGGTCAATTACCAGGCGAAAAAGTGGTGCCTTGGATTGCTGAAGTAAGAAATTCTACACCTTATGTTGGATTAATTTCACCGCCGCCACACCACGATATTTATTCTATTGAGGATTTATCACAATTAATTTTTGATTTAAAAAATGCCAATCGTGAAGCTCGAATTAATGTAAAATTAGTTTCTGAAGTGGGTGTTGGAACTATCGCTGCCGGTGTTGCTAAAGCAAAAGCCGACGTGATTTTGATTTCAGGATACGATGGAGGAACTGGAGCTGCACCATTAACTTCACTACAACATACTGGTATTCCTTGGGAACTTGGATTAGCCGAAGCGCAACAAACATTAATCTTAAATGATTTAAGAAGTCGCGTAGTTTTAGAATGTGACGGACAATTGAAAACAGGTCGTGATGTAGCTATCGCTGCTTTACTTGGAGCTGAGGAATTTGGTTTTGCAACCGCTCCTTTAGTAGCATCTGGTTGTATTATGATGAGAGCGTGTCACTTGAACACTTGTCCAGTTGGTATCGCAACACAAGATCCTGAATTGAGAAAAAATTTCAAAGGAACACCTGAACACATCATCAACTTCATGTATTTTATTGCTGAGGAGTTGAGAGAAATCATGGCTCAACTTGGCTTTAGAACATTAAAAGAAATGGTTGGACAATCTCAAAAATTGAATGTCAATAAAGCCATCAAGCATTATAAAGCAAGTGGATTAGATTTGTCTACCATTTTATATAAACCAGAAAAAGCCAAAGAAGTTCCTAATCACAACACAACAACGCAAGACCATGCTTTAGAACATGTACTTGATTTTGATATTATCAAAGCTGCAATTCCTTCTATTTATAGAAAAGAAAAAACAAGAGTTACGTTTGATATTAAGAATACAGATCGTTCTGTTGGTGCTATGTTGAGTAATGAGATTTCAAAAATATATGGTGCACAAGGTTTACCTGAGGACACCATATTAGTTGATTTTACAGGTTCTGCAGGACAAAGTTTTGGTGCTTTTGCAACCAATGGTCTCTCTTTCAAAATACATGGAAATTGTAATGATTATCTAGGAAAAGGACTTTCAGGCGGTAAATTGATTATCAAAGTCCCACCTACGGCTACATTTAAACCAGAAGAAAATATAATCATAGGTAACGTGGCTCTTTACGGAGCGATTACAGGTGAAGCTTACATCAATGGTATGGCTGGAGAGCGTTTTTGTGTTAGAAATTCGGGAGCAACAGCAGTTGTAGAAGGAATTGGAGATCATGGTTGCGAATATATGACTGGAGGAACTGTCGTTGTTTTAGGAAAAACAGGAAGAAATTTTGCTGCTGGAATGAGTGGTGGAATTGCTTATGTTTTTGATCCAAATAAAAAATTCGACGCTACATTGTGCAATATGGAAATGGTCGCTTTTGAAGCATTGGAAGACGATGACTTTACTAAACTGAGACGTTTAATAAAAAATCATTCGTTGTACACTAGCAGTCCTTTGGCAAAAAGGATTTTAGAAGATTGGGAAAACCAACGCAATCATTTTATCAAAGTAATGCCTACTGATTACAAAAAAGCGTTACAGCGATTAGCCGAAGAAAAAAAAATTGAAGAACTAATAGCACTATAGTCATGGGAAAGATAGGAGGATTTAAAGAATACACTAGAACCGACGAAAGTAATGTTGCTGTTCCAGAAAGAGTATCGAATTATAATGAATTTACAATTCCGTTAACCAAAGAAAAAATCAAAGAACAAGGATCCAGATGTATGGATTGTGGAATTCCATTTTGCCATAGCGCCTGCCCTTTAGGAAATTTAATTCCTGATTTTAATGACATGGTACATCAGGAAGAATGGGAAAGTGCTTTAAAAATATTGCAATCAACCAATAATTTTCCCGAATTTACAGGTCGTTTATGCCCTGCACCATGTGAAAAATCATGTGTTTTAGGAATTATAAGCGAGCCAGTAGCTATCGAAAATATTGAAAAAAATATCATCGAAAGAGGCTTTGCCGAAGGTTGGATAAAACCACAACCACCAGAAGTTAGAACAGGAAAAACAGTGGCTGTAATAGGGTCTGGTCCTGCTGGCTTAGCGGCTGCACAACAATTAAATCGTGCAGGACATACTGTTACGGTTTTTGAAAGAGATAATGCCATTGGTGGATTACTACGTTATGGAATTCCCAATTTCAAATTGGAAAAAGGAATTATCGACAGACGTGTTGCTGTTTTAGAAGCTGAAGGAATTACTTTTAAAACGAATGTAAATGTTGGCGTAAACTATAGTGTTGAAGAATTAAATTCTTTTGATTCTATCGTATTATGTGGTGGCGCAACCGAACGAAGAAGTTTACCTACTAAAGGAATAGAAAGTAAGGGAGTTGTTCAAGCAATGACTTTCTTGACACAACAAACGAAATCTTTATATGGTGAGGAAATTCATGATCAAATAATGGCGACAGGCAAAGATGTGATCGTTATTGGTGGTGGAGATACAGGTTCAGATTGTATTGGAACTTCAAACAGACACGGTGCAAAATCAGTTACTAATTTTGAAATTTTACCAAAACCACCAGTTGGAAGAAGTGAAACTACTCCTTGGCCATTTTGGCCATTGCAACTAAAAACATCCTCTTCACATGAAGAAGGTTGTAATAGAAACTGGCTAATCAATACCAAAGAATTTATTGCTAATGAAAGCGGCCAACTTGTTGGTTTAAAAACCGTTGAAGTGGCTTGGAAAATGACACCTGGACAAAGACCTGAATTGATAGAAAAAGAAGGTTCAGAAAAAATCTGGCCTTGTGATTTAGCCTTATTGGCACTAGGATTTACAGGTCCGGAGAAAACACTAAGTGATCAATTAGGTATAGAAATTGATATGAGAAGCAATTATAAAGCAACTAATTATCAGACGAATGTTCCTCATATTTTTACTGCGGGTGATATGCGAAGAGGACAATCATTAATTGTATGGGCAATATCTGAAGGCCGTGAAGCTGCAAGAGAAGTCGATAAATATTTAATGGGTTACACCAATTTACCAACCAAGGGAAATGGCGATTTACCCAGCTTGTAGTTTTAAATAATAGTATAACCCTTGACAGAAAAATTTTTCAAGGGTTATTTTTTTTATAAAATTTCAAGTAAATGTTTAATTTATAACTTTTTGTTATATTTTGTTAGAATTCATTCATTAGCTTGTGGGACTAAATAAAGAGTAATAAATTTGCTCAAAATTAATAATCATGCAATCAAAAGACTTAGTACAATTAGCAGAACAATTTGGCAGTCCATTATACGTTTATGATGCCGAAAAAATACAATCTCAATACAATAGATTAACAAAAGCTTTTTCAAAGGTAGATAAGTTGCGCATCAATTATGCAATGAAGGCTTTGTCGAATATTGCTATACTTCAGTTATTGAAAGAAATGGGCTCAGGCTTAGATACTGTTTCCATTCAAGAAGTATTATTAGGACTTCATGCTGGCTATGATCCAGAAAAAATATTTTATACTCCAAATGGTGTTTCTCTTGAAGAAATTGAGGAAGTATCTGCAATGGGAGTTCAAATAAATATAGACAACTTATCCATATTAGAGCAATTTGGTACAAAATATCCAAATGTTCCAGTATGTATCCGTATAAATCCGCATGTAATGGCTGGAGGAAATGCAAATATATCTGTGGGTCATATCGATAGTAAATTTGGTATTTCGGTACACCAATTACCTCATTTAGTTCGCATTGTTGAGAATACAAAAATGAATATTGTAGGGATCCACATGCATACTGGTTCTGATATTTTGGATATCGAAGTATTTTTATATGCCGCTGAAATATTATTTGATGCAGCAAGGAACTTCAAAAATCTTGAATTTCTAGACTTCGGAAGTGGATTTAAAGTACCTTATAAGAAAGACGATATCGAAACTGACATTGAAGAATTAGGTAAAAAATTATCTAAAAGATTCAATGCCTTTTGTACCGAATATGGAAAAGAATTAACCTTGATATTTGAACCAGGGAAGTTTTTAGTAAGTGAAGCCGGTTTCTTTTTGGCTAAAGTAAATGTCGTTAAACAAACTACTTCAACAGTTTTCGCAGGAATAGACAGTGGTTTTAATCATTTAATTAGACCAATGTTTTATGGTTCACAACATCATATCGAAAATATATCTCATCCCAAAGGGAAAGAACGCTTTTACTCCGTAGTAGGATACATTTGCGAAACTGATACTTTTGCCAATAATAGAAAAATTGCAGAAATAAAAGAAGGTGATATTTTATCTTTTAGAAATGCAGGAGCGTATTGCTTCTCCATGGCTTCCAATTATAACTCGAGATACAAGCCCGCCGAGGTTTTGTGGATGAATGGTGAAGGACATTTAATCAGAGCACATGAAACCTTTGAAGATATTCTTAAAAATCAAATTCCGTTACCAGTTGCTGTAACAACATCATAATCTAAATAATCCCATTTGCAACTGTAAATGGGATTATTTTTTAGATACCAAAACCAATCTCTTTATAATATTTTTTATTCCAAAAAATAATCAATCCTTAACATATTCAGTAAAAGAGTTTCTTTACTTTTGAAATTCTTACAAAAAAACTCAAACGAATGAATAGACGGAAATTTTTCAAGAACGGTTCTTTATTTGCTATTGGTGCTTCACTCTTAAATCCTTTTGAAGGTAATGCGAACGAGCTAGATTTTGACACTTTAAAAAAAAATAAAAAAGCTAAAAATATCATTGTAATCGTTAGTGACGGAATGAGCATTGGTACACTAAATATGGCTGACATCTATCTGAATAGAAAAACAGGTATAGGGAGTAATTGGATCCAATTGTATAAAGACAACAAAGTAACACGAGCATTGATGGACATGGCATCAGCTTCATCAATTGTTACAGATTCAGCTGCAGCAAGTTCTTCTTGGGGAAGTGGCTTTCGTGTCAAAAATGGCTCCTTAAATGTAGGCGTTAACGGAGAAGAATACCTTCCAATATGGCAAAAATTTAAAAAAGCAGGAAAAATGGCAGGATGTGTTACCACTGTTCCTATCACACATGCCACACCTGCGGGTTTTTGTATTGCTTCAAAAAGTAGAAACAGTCAGGAAAGTATTGCCGAAATGTATCTTGACTTGAAATTTGATATCATGATGGGTGGCGGAAATAACTATTTCTCCTCGGAAAGCCGTAAAGACAAACGTGATATGTACCACGAATTTTTAAAAAATGGATTTTCAGTTGTAAAAAATAAAGGTGAAATGTTGGCCTGTGATAACAGTAAACCAATACTTGGAGTGTTTTATAACGATGGCCTACCCTATTCCAAAGACAGAGAAAGTAGTAAAGAACTAACTGGAACCATTCCAACTTTAGCCGAAATGACGGAACGTGCCATTGCTAAAATGAAAAATCATCCTAACGGTTTTGTTTTACAAGTCGAAGCAGGAAAAGTAGACTGGGCAGCACATGGAAATGACATCGCTGGATTACTTTATGATCAAGTAGCTCATGATGAAGCCGTAAAAGTTGCTATTGATTTTGCTGAAAAAGACAAAAACACATTGGTAATCATCACTACAGATCATGGGAATGCAAATCCGGGAATTATCTATGGAAAAGAGGCCAATGAAAATTTTGATTCGATCCAAAATTACAAACAAACCAACGATTGGATTTTAAATGGAATTGGTCAAGAAACATCTGTATCACAAGTAATTGAAAGAATTGAATATGCCAATAAAACTATTTTAAAAGAAGATGAGGCAAAAGAAATTTTGAATTTTTATTCGAATATAAAATTGGAGGAAGGTCTTTATAATCCGAAACATCTGCCTTTCAAAGTATTAGCCGATATCCAAAAGAAACACAATTCAGTGGGTTGGATCAGTATGGATCATTCTGCAGATTATAGTGAGTTAGCAATATACGGACCCGGAAGTAATTTACTGAAACCTTTCATAAAAAACACCGACCTACATTATTTAATGCTAGAGGCCGCTGAAGTAGAAAATAAATTTTAGAAACAACCATAAAATTAAAAAACTCCTATCTTATTAAAAAGAGAGGAGTTTTTTATCGTTTAAAAAGATTTTAAATCAATTATTTTTTTTCCAAAAGCGTTTCCAATACTTCAGATTCCGTACCATTAGGAAATGGAATTTTCAACATTTGAGAAAGCGTCGGTGCTATTTGAGTTATGTGTTTTTTAGTGTGTAATTCTCCTTTTGGAACATGCCATCCATAAAAAAGTAACGGAACGTGTGTATCATAACTATTAGGTGAACCATGTGTAGTTCCTGTAGCTTGATATTCCATATAACCCGTTTTATCAAGCATTACAATATCGCCATTTTGTTTAGGATCATAACCTTTAGCAATAAAACTTAAGAAATAATCATCTCCTGACGAAGCTAAAATTTCCTCTTCAGTATACACTCTTTTAACTTGTTCTTGTGTCATCAAAAACTCTTTGAAACTTTGTTTTACTTTAGTTAATTCTAAACCTTTTTGTCTAATAGTTTCCTTATTAAAGAAAAGATTAAAGTTAGAATAATCTAATATCAAATCTGAACCAAATGTTTCGTTTGAATATTTTTTTAATGCCTCAACAATATCTTTAGAAGGAATATTTTTAACATTGTATTTGTTATCTTTTAAATAATTTGAATTCTCAGCTCCAGCGTGATCAGCAGTTAGAAAAAGTAAATAATTGTCCTTTCCAACGGTCTTGTCTAAATAGTTTAAAAACTGAGCTATCGTTTGATCTAAACGCAAATAAGTATCCTGCAACTCCATAGAACGAGGTCCAAAAGTATGTCCTACATAATCAGTGGAAGAAAAACTAACAGTAAGAAAATCAGTAATGTCATCTTTCCCTAAATCTTCTTTTTCAACAGCTTTCATTGCTAATTCCGCCAAAATATCATTCCCAAAAGGTGTAGTTCTCAAAACATCAGCTCCTTTGTCTTTGTATATTTTACTCAAATCATATGGGAAAACCGGAGCGTTAGCTTTATCTAATTTCCCTTCATACGGATTATCATCAGGAAGACTTTCATTATAAGTAGCTATGGGCTTCAATAAATTCCAACCTTTATTAATATAATTCATGTATCGTTTTTCTTGGTTAAATTCTGTAACCCAATTAGGTAATGCTGAACCATAAAAAGTACTTGAAATAAAAGCTCCAGTTTTACTATACCAAAATGCCCAATTTGCAAAATGACCCGCAGGCAAAATTGCACCACGATCTTTGATACTCATCCCAATTACTTTACCTTTAAAATTCGTTGCCATTCGCAATTCATCGGTAATGGTGGTACTTAACAAGTTTTTCGGAGACATTGCTCCTTCTTTTTCTGTACCATCACCTACTGTTCTAACAGATTCATCATCAGTACAATACATATCTTTCCCTATAGCTTTATTAAACCAATCATTTCCAACAATACCGTGTGTAGAAGGTGTGGTACCAGTATAAATACTTGCATGACCAGGAGCGGTATAGGTTGGTACATAATTATAATGCATATTGTGGAAAGTATATCCATTATTCATCAATCTTTTAAATCCATTTGCCGAAAAATCCTCTGAAAAACGATATAGATATTCCATTTTCATCTGATCTACCACTATACCTACCACTAATTTGGGGCGTTGTTGCGCTTGTGAGTTTAAAGACATAACAAATGTCAAAAACAAAATAATTCTTTTCATATTATACTTTTATAATTAAAACAAAAATACAACTTAAACTTTAATCAAACACCGAACAAACACTTCAGGATAATAAATTAATCCATTCTTAACTTCATTAAAAATATTTACGCAAAAATCAGTAAGCTATGCATGGATAGTTTTATAGCTATTTGAAATCGGTTATCTTTGAAAAATATTATAAAAGGAGAAATAATACCAGTTTAAAACTTGTAGAAATTAGAAAAAGAAGAATTATACTACTCAATAAACTAAAAATTATCCATAAACCTTACCATACACAAAAAATCCTGATCAGATTAATGATTATGATGTAAAAGAATCTTAAAAGCGTTTAGATTAAAATAAGCAAGACCAGCCGAAGCAATGGACTTACAGGGCTGAACCCGCTGTAAAACAAAAAATCCTCATCAACTAAATGATGAGGATTTAATAGAATCTGAAACTAGTTCAGATTAAAGAAAAGCGACTAGCCGAGGCAATGGTTATCACATCTAACCAATACAAAAAAATCCTCATCAAATAAATGATGAGGATTCTTCAAAGAAAGGCGACGACATACTCTCCCACATAACTGCAGTACCATCTGCGCAGGCGGGCTTAACTACTCTGTTCGGGATGGGAAGAGGTGAGCCCCGCCGCAATAACCACCTTAAGAGGTTATAATTGCTTTGGGCAATTATTGTAATGTTGTTTATATTGTATAATAAACATCAACTACATAATATCTTAACATACTGAGATAAAGAATATAAAAAATTTGATACTGAAACAAGTTCAGCATAAAGAAAGTTTCTCCCTCTCTCATCCTAGAATGAGAGAGGAAAAGCGTACATAAGCTTACGGGTTATTAGTACTACTCGACTATGACATTACTGCCTTTACATCTATAGCCTATCAACGTGGTCATCTCCCACGACCCTTAAAAGAAATCTCATCTTGTGGTGGGTTTCGCGCTTATATGCTTTCAGCGCTTATCCCTTCCAAACGTAGCTACTCTGCGATGCCACTGGCGTGACAACAGATACACTAGAGGTTTGTCCAATTCGGTCCTCTCGTACTAGAATCAGATCCACTCAAATTTCTTGCGCCCACAGTAGATAGAGACCGAACTGTCTCACGACGTTCTGAACCCAGCTCGCGTGCCACTTTAATGGGCGAACAGCCCAACCCTTGGGACCTTCTCCAGCCCCAGGATGTGACGAGCCGACATCGAGGTGCCAAACCCCCCCGTCGATATGAGCTCTTGGGGGAGATCAGCCTGTTATCCCCGGCGTACCTTTTATCCTTTGAGCGATGGCCCTTCCATGCGGAACCACCGGATCACTATGCTCTACTTTCGTACCTGATCGACCTGTATGTCTCTCAGTCAAGCTCCCTTATGCCATTGCACTCTACGCACGGTTACCAAGCGTACTGAGGGAACCTTTAGAAGCCTCCGTTACTCTTTTGGAGGCGACCACCCCAGTCAAACTACCCACCAAGCAATGTCCCCCCGATTGGGGGTTAGGCCTCAGACAAACAAAGGGTTGTATTTCAACAATGACTCCACAACGCCTAGCGACGCCACTTCACAGTCTCCAACCTATCCTACACATCATTTGTCCAAGGTCAATACTAAGCTATAGTAAAGGTGCACAGGGTCTTTTCGTCCCACTGCGGGTAAGCGGCATCTTCACCGCTACTACAATTTCACCGAGCTCATGGCTGAGACAGTGTCCAGATCGTTACACCATTCGTGCAGGTCGGAACTTACCCGACAAGGAATTTCGCTACCTTAGGACCGTTATAGTTACGGCCGCCGTTTACTGGGGCTTCAATTCAATGCTTCTCCGAAGATAACATCTCCTCTTAACCTTCCAGCACCGGGCAGGTGTCAGGCCCTATACTTCATCTTACGATTTTGCAGAGCCCTGTGTTTTTGATAAACAGTCGCCTGGACCTCTTCACTGCGGCCAGCATTGCTGCTGGCGACCCTTCTCCCGAAGTTACGGGTCTATTTTGCCTAATTCCTTAGCCATGAATCTCTCGAGCACCTTAGGATTCTCTCCTCGACTACCTGTGTCGGTTTGCGGTACGGGTACTTATTACCTGAAGTTTAGAGGTTTTTCTTGGAAGCCCTTAGGCGCACTATCTCTTTGTCCGAAGACTCCGAGTACTATCGTATTTCCCCAAGCCGCGTGGATTTGCCTGCGCAGCTTATAGGTAGGTACTTCAACGAACTATTCCGTCAGTTCGCGGCGCTTTCATCACTCCGTCACCCCATCACAGTAATAACTAGTACGGGAATATTAACCCGTTGTCCATCGACTGTCCCTTTCGGGTTCGCCTTAGGTCCCGACTAACCCACAGCTGATTAGCATAGCTGTGGAAACCTTAGTCTTTCGGTGTGCGGGTTTCTCGCCCGCATTATCGTTACTTATGCCTACATTTTCTTTTCTAACCAGTCCAGCATGCCTTACGACACACCTTCTACCCTGTTAGAATGCTCCCCTACCACTTGTAATAAATTACAAATCCATAGCTTCGGTAATATGTTTATGCCCGATTATTATCCATGCTCGTCCGCTCGACTAGTGAGCTGTTACGCACTCTTTAAATGAATGGCTGCTTCCAAGCCAACATCCTAGCTGTCTGGGCAGACAAACCTCGTTCTTTCAACTTAACATATATTTGGGGACCTTAGCTGATGGTCTGGGTTCTTTCCCTCTCGGACTTGGACCTTAGCACCCAAGCCCTCACTGTTATGAAACATTATATAGCATTCGGAGTTTGTCAGGAATTGGTAGGCGGTGAAGCCCCCGCATCCAATCAGTAGCTCTACCTCTATATAACTTTACGCATAACGCTGCACCTAAATGCATTTCGGGGAGTACGAGCTATTTCCGAGTTTGATTGGCCTTTCACCCCTACCCACAGGTCATCCGAAGACTTTTCAACGTCAACCGGTTCGGACCTCCACACTGTGTTACCAGCGCTTCATCCTGCCCATGGGTAGATCACACGGTTTCGCGTCTAACACTACTGACTAAAGCGCCCTATTCAGACTCGCTTTCGCTACGGATCCGTGGCTTAACCACTTATCCTTGCCAGCAACGTTAACTCGTAGGCTCATTATGCAAAAGGCACGCCGTCACCCCACGAAAGGGCTCCGACCGCTTGTAAGCGTATGGTTTCAGGATCTATTTCACTCCGTTATTCACGGTTCTTTTCACCTTTCCCTCACGGTACTGGTTCACTATCGGTCTCTCAGGAGTATTTAGCCTTAGCGGATGGTCCCGCCAAATTCAGACAGGGTTTCACGTGCCCCGCCCTACTCAGGATACCACTATCCTTTACACTTATTACTTATACGAGGCTATCACTCTCTATGGCTCTACTTTCCAGTAGATTCTAATTCTTTGTGCAAGAAATATCGTGGTCCTACAACCCCAACATTGCCGTAACAACATTGGTTTGGGCTAATCCGCGTTCGCTCGCCACTACTTACGGAATCACTTTTGTTTTCTTCTCCTCCGCCTACTTAGATGTTTCAGTTCAGCGGGTTTGCCCACCTATCGGTGTACTATGTCTTCAACATAGTGGGTTGCCCCATTCAGGTATTTACGGATCGTATCGTGTGTGCCAATCCCCGTAACTTTTCGCAGCTTATCACGCCTTTCATCGCCTCTGAGAGCCAAGGCATCCCCCATACGCCCTTATTTTGCTTATTGTACCAATCATTCAATTATGAATGACCGTTTCTTTACTTGTCTAATGATAAACAAGTAAAAATGCTTTCTACTTTTTATTATTTCTTATCTCAATATGTCAATGAACTTTAATATGTATTAAGTTTAATGTATTAAGTATTAAGACTAATCTTGATACTTGATACTATCCGCTTGATACTATCTTGTGGAGAATAACGGAGTCGAACCGTTGACCTCCTGCGTGCAAGGCAGGCGCTCTAGCCAGCTGAGCTAATCCCCCAATTTAATTATGAATTGTGAATTATGAATTATGAATTGTTGTAATTCGTAATCTTTCAACTCTAGAATTTCCTTTTTTAAGTCTAAATAGTTGTCTCGGACAGACTCGAACTGTCGACCCCTACATTATCAGTGTAGTACTCTAACCAGCTGAGCTACGAGACACTCTTATTCTTAAATTTTATTCTTTTTTTTTAAATTAACAGCAAGAGTAATAAAATGTCCACATTTGTTTCCAACTTGAACTTTCGTCTTCTTTCCCTAGCGTGTATTGCTACTAACACTAAGGCTCTAGAAAGGAGGTGTTCCAGCCGCACCTTCCGGTACGGCTACCTTGTTACGACTTAGCCCTAGTTACCAGTTTTACCCTAGGCAGCTCCTTGCGGTCACCGACTTCAGGCACCCCCAGCTTCCATGGCTTGACGGGCGGTGTGTACAAGGCCCGGGAACGTATTCACCGGATCATGGCTGATATCCGATTACTAGCGATTCCAGCTTCACGGAGTCGAGTTGCAGACTCCGATCCGAACTGTGACCGGTTTTATAGATTCGCTCCTGGTCACCCAGTGGCTGCTCTCTGTACCGGCCATTGTAGCACGTGTGTAGCCCAAGGCGTAAGGGCCGTGATGATTTGACGTCATCCCCACCTTCCTCTCAGTTTGCACTGGCAGTCTCGTTAGAGTTCCCGACATGACTCGCTGGCAACTAACAACAGGGGTTGCGCTCGTTATAGGACTTAACCTGACACCTCACGGCACGAGCTGACGACAACCATGCAGCACCTTGTAAATTGTCTTGCGAAAAGTCTGTTTCCAAACCGGTCAATCTACATTTAAGCCTTGGTAAGGTTCCTCGCGTATCATCGAATTAAACCACATGCTCCACCGCTTGTGCGGGCCCCCGTCAATTCCTTTGAGTTTCATTCTTGCGAACGTACTCCCCAGGTGGGATACTTATCACTTTCGCTTAGCCACTGAGATTGCTCCCAACAGCTAGTATCCATCGTTTACGGCGTGGACTACCAGGGTATCTAATCCTGTTCGCTACCCACGCTTTCGTCCATCAGCGTCAATCCATTAGTAGTAACCTGCCTTCGCAATTGGTATTCCATGTAATCTCTAAGCATTTCACCGCTACACTACATATTCTAGTTACTTCCTAATAATTCAAGTTTAGCAGTATCAATGGCCGTTCCACCGTTGAGCGATGGGCTTTCACCACTGACTTACTAAACCGCCTACGGACCCTTTAAACCCAATGATTCCGGATAACGCTTGGATCCTCCGTATTACCGCGGCTGCTGGCACGGAGTTAGCCGATCCTTATTCTCACAGTACCGTCAAGACTCTACACGTAGAGTTGTTTCTTCCTGTGCAAAAGCAGTTTACAATCCATAGGACCGTCATCCTGCACGCGGCATGGCTGGATCAGGCTTGCGCCCATTGTCCAATATTCCTCACTGCTGCCTCCCGTAGGAGTCTGGTCCGTGTCTCAGTACCAGTGTGGGGGATCTCCCTCTCAGGACCCCTACCCATCGTTGCCTTGGTAAGCCGTTACCTTACCAACTAGCTAATGGGACGCATGCTCATCTTTCACCGTTGTGACTTTAATAACTCGACCATGCGGTCATGTTATACTATGAGGTATTAATCCAAATTTCTCTGGGCTATCCCTCTGTGAAAGGTAGATTGCATACGCGTTACGCACCCGTGCGCCGGTCTCTAGGTCCGAAAACCTATACCCCTCGACTTGCATGTGTTAAGCCTGCCGCTAGCGTTCATCCTGAGCCAGGATCAAACTCTTCATCGTATATTGTTTGCTTGAATCTCTTCAAGCTATTGTTATTCGACTAAATTCTAGTGGTTTTTTCAAATCTTTCGATTCTATTACTCTTATTCTTTTGTTTTAACATCTCTGTTAAAACGGCTGTCAATTCAATATGTCTAGGAACGTATTCTTCTTTTATTTTAACCTCGTTTAACTCACATTGTGTGTCGCTCGAAGCGGGTGCAAAAGTAAA
The DNA here is from genome assembly GCF_036895565.1 of Flavobacterium sp. KS-LB2. NCBI lineage: Bacteria > Pseudomonadati > Bacteroidota > Flavobacteriia > Flavobacteriales > Flavobacteriaceae > Flavobacterium > Flavobacterium sp. KS-LB2. Next base: position 2,455,207 of record NZ_CP145904.1, read on the forward strand.
AATTCTTTTTTTAACTGGCAAGAAAATTATGAAGTTTTTTTTGGAAATTTTTATCTCCGTTTAATTTCTTTTCTTATCAGTATTTCAAGGAACTTCATTTGTTTTGCTTAACCTAAATTACCACTCTCGCAGTAACATCTCTAACTCGTTTCTTCTCTCGTTAGCGGGGTGCAAATGTAACATCCGTTTTCTAATCTCACAAGCTTTTTTTAATCTTTTTTGAAAATAAATTTTCAACCCGATTCGTTGTGCTTGCCAGTATTTAAATGAACGTTTGCCGTTGTTGCGGGTGCAAAACTACAACCTTTATACCGTTATTCAAGCTTTTTTAAACCCTTTTTTTTCCTTTTTATTCGTCTTTTTTTTAACTCGCTGTAAACATGGTTTTTGAATAACAAAGTTTTTTAACTCACTTTCAAAAAAATCAGAAATACCTTAAAAATATTTTTTTTTGCAAATAAAATCATCATTGAGAGTACATATAAGTTAGATTAAAACCTCCCACTTTAATATTAAAACCACCTAAACCACAAGACCTACCTACCTTTGAGACGGATTACAGATCAAAAAAAACACTTCAACAACCCTAATATAGTTATGAAGATCCTTTAATCGCCTTAATATTAATGAGTAAAAGACTGAAACACCCCTAAGTATCAGGAGCAAAAAAAACTCTCAAACAGAAAAATTCATTCTCTACCTATATATGTTAGCTATAGATTTCGTTTTTAAACCTACAAATAGCAACAAACCTTACATATATATTGTATGTATTTTTGTAATGGACTATATTTGCATTCTTAAAATAATAAACGATGATTAAGATTACTTTGCCCGACGGGTCAATTAGAGAGTTTACTCCAGGGATTACACCTATGGATGTTGCCAAGAGCATTAGTGAAGGATTTGCCAGAAATGTTATTTCGGCTTCTTTTGATGGTACAACTGTGGAAACAACAACTCCTTTGACGACGGACGGAAGTCTTACATTATACACATGGAATGACGAAGGTGGAAAAAAAGCTTTTTGGCATTCGACTTCTCACGTCATGGCACAGGTTCTTGAGGAATTGTACCCAGGAATAAAATTAACTCTTGGACCCGCAATATCTAATGGGTTCTATTATGATGTCGATTTTGAAGATCAGAAAATCACAGATGCTGACTTTAAAAAAATTGAAGATCGTGTTCTTGAAATCTCAAGGGGAAAGCATGAGTTCAAACTACGCCCTGTTACTAAAGCAGAAGCTTTGGAAATATATAAAGACAATGTTTACAAAACCGAATTGATTACCAATCTTGAGGACGGAACAATTACTTTTTGCGATCACGATACGTTTACTGATTTATGTCGCGGAGGTCACATTCCTAATACAGGAATCATCAAAGCGATGAAAATCATGAGTGTTGCTGGAGCATACTGGCGTGGAGACGAGAAAAACAAACAGCTAACTCGTGTTTACGGAACTTCATTCCCGAAACAAAAGGATTTAACAGAGTACTTAGAATTACTAGAAGAAGCCAAACGCCGAGATCATAGAAAACTAGGAAAAGAATTGGAACTGTTTGCTTTTTCACAAAAAGTAGGCGCGGGTTTACCTTTGTGGCTACCGAAAGGCGCTGCTTTAAGAGACCGATTAGAACAGTTTTTGAAAAAAGCACAGAAAAAAGGCGGTTACGAACAAGTAGTGACTCCACATATTGGACAAAAAGAGTTGTACGTAACTTCTGGACATTATGCAAAATATGGGGCTGATAGTTTTCAACCTATAAACACTCCTGCTGAAGGAGAAGAGTTTTTATTGAAACCAATGAACTGTCCCCATCACTGTGAAATTTACAACGTAAGACCTTGGTCCTATAAAGATTTACCGAAGCGATATGCTGAGTTTGGAACCGTTTACAGATACGAACAAAGTGGTGAGTTACACGGATTGACTCGTGTAAGAGGGTTTACTCAGGATGATGCGCACATCTTTTGTACACCAGAACAACTAGACGAGGAATTTAAGAAAGTAATTGATTTAGTGCTTTATGTATTTGGATCATTAGGATTCGAAAACTTTACCGCACAAATATCCTTGAGAGACAAAGAAAACAGAGATAAGTATATAGGTACTGATGAAAACTGGGAAAAAGCGGAAAATGCAATAATCAATGCTGCTGCAGATAAAGGATTGAATACAGTAGTTGAATATGGTGAAGCTGCTTTCTATGGTCCGAAATTAGATTTCATGGTAAAAGATGCCTTGGGAAGACAATGGCAATTAGGAACAATTCAGGTGGATTATAACCTACCAGAACGTTTTGACTTGACCTACAAAGGATCTGACAATGAATTGCATAGACCTGTAATGATTCACAGAGCTCCTTTTGGATCTATGGAACGATTTATTGCTATTTTATTAGAGCATACAGCAGGAAATTTCCCGCTTTGGTTAATGCCTGAACAAGCTATAATATTGTCTTTGAGCGAGAAATATGAAATATATGCGAAAAAAGTTTTAGATTTGCTAGAAAATCACGAAATTCGCGCCCTCATTGATAATAGAAACGAGACAATCGGGAAGAAAATTAGGGATGCAGAAATGCAAAAAACCCCATTTATGTTGATTGTAGGTGAGGAAGAAGAAAAAAATGGTACGATTTCTATACGTCGTCATGGACAAGAAGGAAAAGGAAATATCAGCGTTACAATAGAAGAATTTGCTGCTATTGTAAACGAAGAGATTAAAAAAACATTAAAAGTATTTACAGTTTAACTTAAATTATAAAGTCATAGCAATAAGAAGCAACAGAGGTTACCAACCTCGCGTAGAAAAAAAAGATGCCCACAGAATAAACAACCTTATTCGTGGTGTACAAGAAGTAAGACTTGTAGGTGAAAACATTGAGCCTGGAGTTTTTAAACTTTCGGAAGCTTTAAGATTAGCTGACCAATTTGAATTGGATTTAGTTGAGATTTCACCAAATGCAGATCCACCGGTTTGTAAAATCATGGATTATAAGAAATTTGTTTACGAGCAAAAGAAACGTGATAAAATCCTAAAAGCGAAATCTACACAAGTAGTCGTTAAGGAGATTCGTTTTGGACCTCAAACAGATGAGCATGATTACGAATTTAAGAGAAAGAATGCTGAGAAGTTCTTGAAAGAAGGTGCAAAATTGAAAGCATTTGTTTTCTTTAAAGGACGTTCAATTATCTATAAAGATCAAGGTCAAATCTTATTATTAAGATTAGCGACGGATCTAGAAGAGTTTGGTAAAGTAGAAGCGATGCCAGTTCTAGAAGGAAAGAGAATGATTATGTTCATTGCTCCGAAGAAAAAGAAGTAAGCAGTTTTCAGACTGATGACTGGAAACTGAGACTGAAACTAAAAAAATAAGTAAGTAAGAATAAATTAAAACACTAGGAAAAAATGCCTAAAATGAAAACCAAATCTAGCGCCAAGAAACGTTTTAAAGTTACTGGTTCTGGAAAGATTAAAAGAAAGCATGCTTTTAAAAGTCACATCTTGACTAAAAAGTCTAAAAAACGTAAATTAGCTTTGACACACTCAGCGCTAGTTCACAAAACAGATATGAAAAGCATCAAACAACAATTAAGGATAATCTAGTATCCAGTCGAAATCACAGTAAGCAGTTATGAACTGTAAACTGAGATTGAAAACTGTACACTTTGACCCTTTAGGTTAAAACAATTTAAAAATAACCTTGGAGTATGGCTTTTAAGTTCTCTTGATTCAATTCGGGACGCCTGCTACAAAAAAAAAGTAAAAATTATGCCAAGATCGGTAAATTCAGTTGCTAAAAGAGCAAGAAGAAAAAAAATAATGAAGCAAGCCAAAGGTTTCTTTGGTAGACGTAAAAACGTTTGGACAGTTGCTAAGAATGCGGTAGAGAAAGCAATGTGCTACGCTTACCGTGACAGAAAAGTGAATAAAAGAAATTTCCGTGCATTATGGATTCAACGTATTAACGCTGGAGCTAGATTGGAAGGAATGTCTTATTCTCAATTCATCGGGAAATTAAAAGCTAATAATATCGAATTGAACCGTAAAGTTCTTGCCGATTTAGCAATGAATCACCCAGTTGCTTTCAAAGCAATTCTTAACAAAGTAAAATAAACGTTTTATAAACTCAATTTAGATTACTTACTTATATAAAAACCTCAATCGAAAGATTGGGGTTTTTTGTTTTTACATAATTCATTTTTTAAAATTGGACTTTTTATAATCTACTTCGTAATTATTTATTGAACATGCTAACTTAGCTTATAATAGAATTAAGAAATTAATTTTAACTTAGGAAATAGTTACATAAAATTTACTACAAAGCTTTTGGATATGCAAATAAAACCTGCAGTATCAGTTAAACTACATTTTTGCAATTAATTTGATTGTTAAATTCTTCAATAGTTGCATAATTTAAAGCAGAATCTCTCCTTTTTCTGTTGTACCAAATTTCAATGTATTCAAAGATTTCCAGTTTCATTTGTTCTTTAAAAATCAGTTTGTTCCCATAAACCAATTCCGTTTTAAAGATTTGAAGAAGCTTTCCGCCACAGCATCATCCCAGCAATTTTATTTACGACTCATACTGCGGGTTATTTTTTTATAGGAATCAAGAACATTTACAAACTTTTTACTAGCATATTGAACACCTCTATCAAAATGAAAAATCAAACCTTCATCGATATCTCGGTTTTTAATTGCCATTTTCCAAGCTCCAAGCGTAGTTTCTTCTGTACTCATTCCGTCACTGAAACTCCAACCAATAATTTTTCTGTCGTATAAATCCATAATAGTGGTCAGGTATACAAACCCCTCTTTAGTTTGGATATATGTAATATCCGAAACCCAAACTTTTGAAGGTCTTTTTATAATAAACTCTCTGTTTAATACATTTTCGACAACTAAACAATTATGATTTGAGTTGGTTGTAACTTTGAACTTCTTGCTTAATTTGCTTCGTAAACCAAGTTCTTTCATATATATTTTACAACTGTAATTACTTCGCATGTTCGAGCAAGCTCTCTGATCGTGAAAATTATTAATCTAAATACTGTAATTCCAATGTTATTCTAGGGCTTCCATATTTTTGTTTGGCTCCAAAATAAATCAATGTTATCTATTCTTTTATCGTAATTTTTAGTTGTTGTCTTACTATAATTGCTTGTTTTCTTCCATCGGTAATAATTTCCGCTATTCATTTGTAGAACCTTGCACATTTTTTCAATCGGGAATAGTTGTTGATTGTTTTTTATGAAACTATAAATCATCGACCGCTCTTGGAAAATATGCCGATTGCTTTTTTTAATAAATCGCTTTCTAAGTCGGCATCTTTGAGTCTTTTCTCCAGTTCATAAATCTTTTCTTGCTCGAGACTTAGTTTTAAATTTCCTTTTCCAGGAAAACTTCCTTCTCCAAACTCTACAAACTCTTTGCGCCATTTATACAACTGTGGGTCTGATACACCTAACTCTCTGGCGAGTTCTGATATTTATGTTCTAACATAACTAAATTGGACTGCTTTCCCTTTAAAAGCCTTGTCATAAATTTTGCGCAGTTGTTTCTAAGGTTAAAATTAAGATTTATTTTTAAATTTTCTGGGATGGATAAGTTAGCATGTGTAATATACACTCCCATTGAATTCTAATGTTTAATGAATTTAACTACTAAAATTAAACAATGCAATTATCTAAAACACTGAGAATAATTTAATTAGTATTAGTACCAACTCGCGTTCTAAACTATAATCAAAATAGCTTAGAAGATAGTTCCAGTATTTTAATTAATTTCTGTATTTTCGGGAAATGACAACAAAAAAACTATACAAATATATTTTAGTGTTAATAATTTTACATGTCTTACAATCTTGTGAAAAGAAACAAGATTCTTGGAAAAGATCAAAAGCAGACCGAGTAGAAACAGACAGATATATAGATGCAGGAGATAGTCTTTTAAAAAAATGGGATTATGATAAAGCCTATTACTATTATTCTAAAGCTAAATTATCTGCTGAATCAAAAAAAGACACTTCTCGAATGATCCTTTCCTTGATAAATTTAGCAACAATCCATCATATCCAAGCTGATTACAGTGGAGCTGAAACTGTAGCTATTGAAACTATTCCATTACTTGAAACAAAGAAAGATCATTCCTATAACTTTGACTTAAACCTAACTTTAGGAAATATTTATTCAAACACATTCGATTATGAGAATGCTATATATAGTTATAAAAAAGCATCACTTATAAAAACAACAACTGCTATTGAAAAATTAGCTTCTTTAAGTAATATTGCATTTGTATATATACAAATGAAAGAATTTAAAAGAGCGATTACTATACTGGAGCCTTTAATTACTAAAAAAGAAATCTTAAGTGATCCATCAAATTATTCAAGAATAATGACAAACTTAGGATATTGTTATTTTAAAACGGGTAATTCTAAAGCATTGAATTATTTAAATAAATCACTTCAAATAAGACTTAAAAGAAATGATATTGGCAAAATATCAAGCTATGCTTATCTATCAGAATATCATCAAAAAAAGAATAAAAATTTAGCAAATGAATATGCATTATTAGCCTATAATGCTGCCACAAAATTAAAATGCCCTGATGATCGCCTCTACTGCTTAAAATTATTAATTGAACTCAATACCGGAAATGAATCCAAAGAATATTCTCTAAAATACATCCATATTAATGATAGTATTACTAAAGTAAGACAAAAAGCTAAAAATCAATTTGCTAAAATCAAATACGATTCGAAGAAAGAAAAAGATGAAAACCTGAAACTAAAAGCCCAAAAAGGGCTACAATTAGAACATCAGAAAAAGAGAAATTTAATATTATATATAGTCCTAGGAAGCATTACTACAATAAGTATTTTTTTAACTAATCTCCTTTTAGCCAGAAATAAAAGAGAAAAAATTAAAGCTTCCTATACTACTGAAATTCGAATTGCTAAAAAACTTCACGATGAATTAGCTAATGATGTATATCATACCATAGCTTTTGCAGAAACTCAAGATTTATCCACTACACACAATAAAGAAATATTGATTTCAAATTTAGATACTATTTATTCAAGGACACGAAATATATCCCGAGAAAACAATACTATGGAAACTGGATCATTATTTATAACTAATTTAAAAGAAATGATGTCTGGTTTTAATACTCAAGAAGTAAATGTGATAACTAATGGAATGGATTCAATCAATTGGATGGAGATAGAAAGCAATAAAAAAATCATCATTTATCGCATACTCCAAGAATTGCTTGTCAACATGAAAAAACACAGCCAATGCAGTTTAGTAGTTCTTTCTTTCAAACGAAACGGAAAAAAATTACAAATAGATTACAGTGATAATGGAGTTGGGGCAACATTTAATCAATTAAATTCTAAAAATGGACTTCAAAATGTGGAAAACCGTATTCAGGCGATAAAAGGAACTATTACTTTTGATACTAAATCAAATAAAGGATTTAAAGTGCAATTTATTATTCCAATATAATACTCGATTCTATGTTCCAAAAAGTTTTAGTTGCCGAAGATTTAGATAGTATCAGTATAGCTGTAATTCAAGCTCTTGAAGAAATTTTTATCTTAAAAATTCATCATGCAAAATACTGTGATGAAGCTTTTTTAAAAATTAAAAAAGCACTCCATGATGATGAGCCCTATGACTTATTAATCAGCGACTTATCATTCAAACCAGACCATCGAGAAAATAAGCTCAGCTCAGGGGAGGAACTAATTGAGGCAGCAAAAAAAGTACAACCTAATATCAAAACAATAGTATTCTCTATAGAAGATAAATCTTTTAGAATAAAATCACTATTCAATAATTTAGAAATTAATGCCTATGTATCTAAAGGAAGAGACAGCATTCCTGAACTCAAGAAAGCCATTCAACGCATTTATAACAATGAAGAAATTAAACCTTCAGCTGAAATATCTAATGCCTTAAGAGACAAATCACTTTTTGAAATTGAATCTTATGACATTTCTCTTTTGAAATCATTATCCAAAGGCTTAACACTTGAAGAAATTTCAACTGAATTTAAAGATTCAGGAATTATTCCAAATGGTAGTAGCAGTCTTGAAAAACGAATCAATCGATTAAAAATATACTTTAAAGCCAATAACAATGTGCACCTTATTGCCATTACCAAAGATTTAGGTTTGGTTTAAACAAATTCTCCCTTCCAAAAAAAGCTAAACAAGCGATGAAATTGATACAAAAAAAAATACACTTTATCATTTAAGAATTAATTGCTACAATTATTTTAAAAAAAAACTGCTTTTACGGTTTCCCGTAAAGAAATGAAGTCTAAAGATATTAGGTTTGACCAATAAAACTTTAAATCATATAAAATGGCAGATTTCACGAGAGAAGACTTAGCATTTACAGGATATTCCCAAACAATTGATTCCAAAGATTATCCTAAAACTATCGAAGTCCTAGATAGGATTTACATTGATAAAACAGAAGAGTTGGAAGTAATTCATTTTTGTAATCAATTCCTAAAGAAATATAAAGTCCCACAAACCAAAGCAAGTTTTCAAAAAGCAGAAAGCTTTTTACAACACCCATCTTTGGAAAACGAAATTTACCGCTCTCAATTATTAGACTGGATAGCAAGTAATTGGATAAAATTATAATACCGATTTGTTGCTACCCAATCCATTTCTAATTATTGTATACGATACTGGATCGCAATATTTATTTTCCCCTAGTTTACGGAATCCCGTAAAGTAATGTCTTTTTTCAAAGTTACTTTTGATTCCATAAAAAATCGAAGTCATTTTCAAAAAAAATTAGGTCATGGAAAAAAATGAAACTATTACCATCCTGAACGTACCGAAAAAAAATAAAGAAGAATTAACTTTAAACAAATGGGATAAAAAACTCAATGACTATAATAATTATGTCAAAGAGTATCTCAAACATTATAAAAAATCGCTTAAAGGGAATAGTATTTCACTGTCTAAATACCCTTATTTCAAACTGAAGTCTGAAAGTTTAAACAAAAAATTAAATAAAGGAATCAAGAAAGAGCTCTTGACAAAAAAGCAACAAACAACGATTTTTAAAATTCGAAAAAAAATAGTGAATACATGTATTAACTAATATACTCTTCAAAATAAATGAAAAAAATTATATTTTTTGGACTTTTAGTATTTATTGGGTTATTCTCTTATACATCAAAAAAACAACTAGAAAAAGAAAAGGATGAACCAATTAAATATAATTCAAATGAAAAACAGTTATTGATTAACAGCAATAGTCATTTATCAAATAAACGTGACGAGCCCATAAAAACATATATAGACTCTTCTAAGAAACAACATCCTGTGAAACATTTTTCCAGACATCGAAAAGGAAAAATTATCTATATAAAAAATTATCCAAAAACTCCAACTATCGCTTTTGAATAAAAAGATCATCCTTTTTATCTTAAAATAGAAAACTGTAAATATTATTTTTTCAAGTGTGTATTTTATACAACTAAAAACTAAATTAATGAAGTCAATACTCCTTTTAAAATCCAATCTAATATACATAACACACATTACAATAATTTTTTTTGGTTCAATATTTATCGTTTATTTAGTGTATAAAATATGGAAAAGGAGATGAAATACAATTTTCCATATTTAGTAGTAACTTTGAAAAAAATGATACATTTTACTAATTCAAATCTGAAAATGATTTTTCTGTTTTTGCTATCAAATCTGTTTTAGAAGAGAAGTGAAATAATAAAATAAACTCAAAACGAAATAAAAGCTCCAACAAGTGTTTATCATTACTTTCCGTTATGCTTTAACTAATAACTTTAAAAAATAATTTCCAAAATTGAAATCTTTCTTTTCGCTGCTATTTCTACTTATTACTCCATTATGTTTCTCGCAAATCAAACTCATTTCTTGGAATATAGAAAATCTTGGCACATCTAAATCTTATGAAACGATAAACTTTATTGCCAATACACTTCGTGATTATGATGTCATTGCTATTCAAGAAGTTGTAGCAGGCTATGGTGGTGCTCAAGCAGTAGCTCGATTAGCAGATGAACTCAATCGCAAAGGAGCAAAATGGGATTATGTGATAAGCGATCCAACTAGTAGTAGTGCTTATAAAACGGAACGTTATGCTTTTATTTGGAAAATGAGTAAATTAAAAAAGATAGGAAAGGCCTGGCTCGAAAAAAAATACCATTTAGAAATTGATCGGGAACCCTATTTTTGTACGTTTCAAAATGAAAACAAACAATTTACTATCGTAAATTTTCATGCTATCACTAAAAATAGACAACCTGAAACCGAAATAAAATATTTTAAGTTTCTACCAGATGAGTATCCAAATTTGAATTTAATATTTGCTGGGGATTTCAACTGTCCGCAATCGCACACGGTTTTTAATCCTTTAAAAAAAATGGGATATCAATCCATACTAGTAAACCAAAAAACCTCTTTAAAGCAAGAATGCAAAAATGATATTTGCCTCGCATCTGAATTTGACAATATGTATTACAAAACCTCTAAAATCAAAGCTCTCAATTCAGGAATTATCCCTTTTTATAAAAAATTTAATTCATTAAAAAGCGCTAGAATAATATCAGATCATATCCCCATTTGGTTTGAATTTTCTTTGAATTAATCAAAAACCTCAAATGTATCTCCATCAAAACTGGCAAAAACCATACTAGGATGTGAGTCTTGGTGAAACATATTCCCATGACTATCAATAGCAATTGCACCTGCAAAGCCATCATAGGGTTTTAATTCGTTAAACGTTTTTTCAAAGGCATTCTCTAAGGTGAAACCATCTGTAACGCGAGTCACAATTTTCGTGGCCGTAGCATTACTCACAATATCCTCTCCTACTCCCGTCAAACTTACACCACAAAATTCATTGGCATAATTTCCCGCTACAGTAGCTGAATCTGAGATGCGTCCCGGAAATTCAAATCCTTTACCACCTGTAGAAGTTGCAACAGCAATTTTTCCATTTGAATCTAAAACTACACAACCCACAGTTCCGGTTCCTAATGATTTTAACTTCGCTTCATATTCTGCACGGCGTTGTGGAATCTCCGTTGAAAAAGCCTCAAAATTATGGTGTCTTGCAAAATTAGTTGCTCCGCTTCCACCCAAAATCCTATCGTCATATTGCATCAATTTTTGAGCAACCTGAACTGGATTTTTCACTTCTTCAATATTGATAACGCCACTCATTTTCTGCGTTTCTCCATCCATGACTGCGGCGCTCATTCTAATTTTTCCATCACTTTGAATTTGGGAACCGATTCCCGCATTAAACAATTCATCATCTTCCAAAAGTGAAACTGCATAAACAACTGTTTCTAATGCCGAATGTGTTTTTAAAAAATCATACGAATCTTTTACAATATGCTCTAATGCATTTTGTTTGGCAACTTTTGTTTCGTGATTAGTGGAAGATTCTGAAAAAAAACCTCCGTGAATGATTATTTTCATAATGTATTGGGTGCATATTTCAACTTTAGACAGCTCTCTAAATACTAAATTGCTATCTTATTTATACGTAGTGTGATGACTGGATGTGCATTTTATGGGTTTCGAGATTGTAAGTGTCAAATTTACTCATAACATGCGTTATCAAATGTGAGATTGATATCGGTTGACCTAATTCTACTTTCGTCAAATTAGTGTCTTTTATTTCACGACCATCAACTAAAATTACCAACCCAGAACCGATGGCTTCCATTTGAGTATTATTGGTAATCAACAAACCAGTATCTTCACCTAGCCCAATTCCTAAAACTCTTGGATTACCAACAACAGCTTGAAAAAGCCTGCCAATTCTACCGCGTTGTACAAAATGAGTATCGATAATAACACCATCAATTAAACCTAAACCACTTGAAATTTTAACTTCTCCTTTCAATAAAGCTTCAGAACTACTGCCTTGATAAATCATATTATTTGAGGCTGCAGCTGCTCCAGCCGAAGTTCCAGCATAAATAAACTCTTCATTATGGTATTTATCCAACAAGATATCATGAAATGGTGTTCCGCCAAGAATAGAAGTCAATCGCAATTGATCGCCTCCAGTAAACATAACTATATCTGCAGCTCTTAATCGGGCTAAAACCTCCTCATCAGCTGCTTGTTCCCGTCTTTCGATAGTCAGTATATCTACATTTTTAGCGTTCAAATATTCAAATGCCTTAACATATTCAGGGCCTATTTCTCTTGGAATCACTGAAGCCGTAGTAATAACTTCTATTCGTGAATTCTCTTTGTGTTTTGATTCATTTAGTATCCTCTTTAAAATTCCCGTTTCAAAAAAGTTTAAATTGCTAGTTGCATTTTTATCTAAATCGGTTTCCGTAAAACTTCCTTTATCTACCGCACCACCTATTATTATTAGTTTTCCTAGTATATTCATTTTGTAAAAATAACCAAAAAGATAAAAGAAGCTATTGAACTATGCTTTTTTTTTAAATTATAACAAACTCAATATTTATTGTTTATTTTTAGGGGAATAAATTTTGATTCCTATTTTTAAAAAACTACATTAGTTGGATTCTATACTTTTGTTATAAAAAAAATACCAACCCATATTTTTTTTCTAACTTAGAATCTATAGCATTTAAAATCATTTCATTACATATCCATTTTTTAGTTCAAAATAATCTGTTCGTTTTATGAAAATAATCAAAGTACAAGCACTTCGTGGTCCCAATATTTGGAGTATCCAAAGAAAAAAATTAATCCAAATGCGATTGGATTTGGAAGAAATGGAACAATTTCCTACTAATAAAATAGAAGGATTTAGAGAACGAATAGAAGCAATGTTCCCTACAATGATTGAGCATCGCTGCTCAGAGGGTTGTCGTGGCGGATTTTTTTCCAGAGTAGAACGAGGCACTTGGATGGGACATGTTATTGAGCATATTGCTCTTGAAATTCAATCATTGGCTGGTATGGAAACGGGATTTGGAAGAACACGAGAAACCAAAACTCTAGGAACCTATAATGTAGTGTTTAGTTATACTGAAGAAAATGTAGGCCTTTTTGCTGCAGAATCTTCTGTGGCTATTGCCGAAGCTTTAATTGCTGGAACAGAATATGATTTGAATGCCGATTTACAGAAAATGCGTGAAATACGAGAACGTGTTCGACTCGGACCAAGTACTGGAAGTATTGTCGAAGAAGCTGTTTCTCGTGATATCCCTTGGATAAGATTAGGGACAAATTCTTTGGTACAATTAGGATACGGAATCAATCAAATGCGTTTTCAAGCAACAATCACTTGCAAAACAAGCAGTATTGCTGTTGATATTGCCTGCAATAAAGAGCTTACCAAAAAAATGTTGGATATGGCCTCAATTCCTGTTGCCAGCGGAAGTATTTGTGTGGACGAAGACGACTTGGCAGAGACCATAAAAAAAATTGGCTATCCTATCGTATTGAAACCATTGGATGGAAACCACGGAAAAGGTGCTTCGATCAATGTTACAAATTGGGAAGATGCCGTTTCAGGCTTAGCTTTCGCCAAAGAATACAGCAAGCGAATCATTGTAGAAAAATTTATTACCGGATTCGACTTTAGAATATTGGTTATTGATAATAAACTAGTGGCAGCTGCAAAACGAGTTCCTGCGCATGTAATTGGAAACGGAACGGATACCATTCAGCAATTAATTGAAACTACGAATCTGGATCCAAGAAGAGGTTACGGTCATGAAAATGTGCTAACCCAAATCGATGTCGATAGAGATACCGAAGATTTATTAGAAAAACTAGGCTACACATTAGAAACCATTCCTAGAATTGGTGAAATTGTATTCTTAAAATCTACAGCAAATTTAAGCACTGGCGGAACTTCTGTGGATGTTACCGATATGATGCACCCTGAAAATATATTTCTTGCTGAAAGGATTTCAAGAGTAATTGGACTAGACGTATGCGGAGTTGATATCATGGCCGAGAACTTAACACAACCATTAAAAGAAAATGGTGGTGTAATTCTGGAAGTCAATGCAGCTCCAGGGTTTAGAATGCACCTTGCTCCTTCTGAAGGATTACCAAGAAATGTAGCCGCTCCAGTTATTGACATGTTATATCCTCCAGGAAAATCGTGTCGCATTCCTATAATTGCCGTTACTGGGACCAACGGAAAAACCACTACTACCCGACTTTTGGCTCATATTGTAAAAAATAATGGATTCAAAGTAGGTTTCACCACGTCTGATGGTATTTATATTCAAAACCACATGATGGAAAAAGGTGATACAACTGGACCTATCAGTGCTGAATATGTTTTGAGAGATCCAACAGTAGAATTTGCTGTTCTAGAAACTGCCAGAGGAGGAATCCTTCGATCCGGTTTAGGATTTAGCCTTTGTGATATTGGAATCATTACCAATATTCAAGAAGACCATTTAGGTTTAAGTGACATTCATACTTTGGATGATTTGGCCAGAGTAAAAGCTACGGTCGTCAAAAGCATCAAGAAAAATGGTTGGGCAGTTTTAAATGGAGACGATGAACATTGTATAAAAATAGGTCAAGATTTGAATTGCAATGTCGCTTATTTTAGTTTAAGCGAAGACAGTGATTTTATCAAAAAATTGTGTGCCGAAGGAAAAACAGTTGCCGTATATGAAAACGGATATATTACCATCAAAAAAGGAGAATGGAAAATCCGAATTGAACGCGCTACTCATGTCCCATTAACATTAGGCGGGAAAGCAAAATTCATGATTGCCAATGTGCTTGCTGCCACTTTAGCAAGTTATTTATGGGGATTTAAAACCGAAGATATCAGCTTGTCATTACAAACTTTCATTCCAAGTGCCGCGCAAACTCCAGGTCGTATGAATATTTTTGAGTTTAAAAAATTCAAAGTATTGATTGACTTTGCTCACAATGCTTCCGGTTACAAAGGTGTCGAAGAATATTTACAAAGTGTTGAAGCTACTAAAAAAATTGGAATTATTGCTGGTGTTGGAGACCGTCGTGACGAAGATATCAAAGAATGCGCTTCGATTGCCGCCCGTATGTTTGACCATATTATTATTCGCCAAGAAAAATATCTGAGAGGTAGAACCGAAGATGAACTTATTAATTTAATCCTTGACGGAATTAAAAAATCAGGCAAAACCGTAACTTATGAAATTATCCCAAAAGAAACAGAAGCCATCAAACACGCCATCAATTGTGCCGAAGAAGGAAGTTTCATCACCGCATTAAGTGATGTTGTTACAAATGCTATCGATATTGTACAAGAATATTTAGACAAAGAAAACGAAAACGGAATTGTGTGATTTTTTTAAGGAGCTATTCCTGATGTCCGTTATATCTTTCTTCGCCTAAAAAGGCAAAGAAAGGATACCACTGCCATCAAGGCTAAAAAATAAAAGCCAATCAAATTTACGATTGGCTTTTATTGTATCTTATGTTTTTAGTTTTTTCTTTTTCGCTGCTGGAAACAATACATTATTCAAAATCAAACGGTATCCTGGTGAATTAGGATGCAAGTCCAAAACCGTTGGTGGATCTCCTACTTGATGTTGAAAATCTTCTGGATCATGGCCACCATAAAACGTAAACATTCCTTTTCCTTTTTGTCCATGAATATAACGTGCTTCCCCATTAAGCTCACAAGTCCCCATCACAAGAATATTCGATTTAATCAAAGGTGCATCAAATGCAGTGGTTTGTCCCATAAATCCTTTTACCAATTGGGTATGATTTTGACACAACATACTTGGAATTGGGTCCCATTTTGCCGAAAATTCCATTAATGTAAAATAATCTTTCTCCATAGGAATTCTGCGTTTTGAAGTCATATCTATATCTGAAAATTCATATTGTTCTGGTCTTCTTTCTAAAGTAAAATCTTTGAAGGCAAAGGAATTACTATAATTCATCTTTGATTGGTAATTGCCTTCACTCGGATCTCCATCAAACATGGCTTCACAAATATCCACGCCATCTGCTGCTAAAGCGATATCAAAACTATCCGTTGCAGAACACATAGCAAACATAAATCCACCACCAATTACAAAATCCCTAATTTTTTTAGCAACCGCTCCTTTTGCTTGCGATACTTTAGGAAATCCTAATTTTGTAGCGAGTATTTCAGCGTCTTTCTTTTGTTCGATATACCAAGGTACATTTTTATACGCACCATAAAATTTACCATATTGACCCGTAAAATCCTCATGATGCAAATGCAACCAATCATAAAGTAGTAATTGATCACTTAAAACTTCTTCATCATAAATTGGGGTAAACGGGATTTCGGCATAAGTCAATACCATGGTCACCGCATCGTCCCAAGGTTGTTTCCCTTTTGGCGTATAAACAGCAATTTTAGGTGCTTTCTCTAGAACAACAGATTCCATATTTTGGGAAGGGCTGGATATTTCGTTCAAGATTGCCAATTCATCTCCATCTGAAATAACCTCAAAACTTACGCCTCTAATTTGACATTCTTTGCGTATTTCTTCTGCATCAGGCAATAAAAAAGAACCGCCGCGATAATTAAGTAACCAACTGGCTTTATAATTTTTATCCAAGCACCAATAGGTAATTCCGTATGCTTTAAGATGATTCTGTTGGCTCGTTTCATCCATTGGCAACAAAATAAAAGAAGCTTTTACTGTCGTTGTCAGCAAAAAAATAAGAATATAGAGAAATGGTTTTGACATCGATTTTAATTTTTATACTTCAAAGATAGAAAGTAAGCCATTCAAATACATACAATTTAACGATTAAATCAATCCCTAAAATCAGTTTAAAGTTAAAAACACGTAAAAATACGCATCGTCAAACTATTTCCTATTCCTAAATTCGCACCTATCCAATAACCAAACAACATGAAAAATTTAATAATGAATTCTACTGAAAAAAATAGACCCGTCAATATTAAGGATCTTATAAAAAATGTTGCAATAGTAATTTTAATACTACTAATCATTACTTTCTATGTCTTGTGTTATCAGCTAATTTTTAATTAACAACTCTTTAAAATCCTAGCAAACAATACCCCATTATTGTGAAAAACTACTACACCACTTTATCAGAAGAGATTCTTTCTGTAGCTAAATTAGAGAAAGACACCATCCCCTTACGAAGGCAGCTTTTTTATATAAGACTATCAAAACTTGAAAAAAGTTTAGACACCGATGATTTAAAAAAAACGTTTTGGATAAATATCTACAATGCTTTTTACCTTATTACCTTAAAAGAAACCAAACAAGGAAAAGAAATATTCAATCTGAAAAGAATCAAAATTGCACGTGCCATACTTTCATTAAACGATATTGAACACGGGATTTTAAGAAAATATAAATTTAGAATTGGATATGGTTACATCACAAATCCATTTTACTCCGATTTTATAAAAAAATTAGCAGTAAGCAAGGTCGATTATAGAATCCATTTTGCATTGAGAAGCCTTAATTTAGCGCAAAAAACTATAGATTATTTCGATTCTGAAGTGATAGAGGAACAACTAACTACAGTTACCACCGATTTTATTCATCTAGAAACCGAATTTGACGAGGAGTCAAAAACAATTCAAGTTTCCGATTTCTTATTGTCTTATTTAAAAGATTTTGGAGGCAAAAATTCAGTTAAAAAATTATTAGAAAGAATTTTTGAAAGAGACTTAAAAAATTATAAAATCCGATTTAAAACCTACAATAGAGTAGAAAAATTACTCTAAGTTTCTTAATCCTATCAATCCTCTCAGCTAATTAATCATTCAGCAACATAAATTGATTCTGAACGGCATAGACTACTAAACCCGCAATGTTTCTGGATTCGGTTTTTAGTAACAAGTTATTTCTATGTCCTTCTACTGTTCTTGGGCTAATAAAAAGTTGTTCGGCAATTTCTACTGTACTTTTTTGAGTACAGATAAGTTTGAGCACTTCGATTTCACGTGGACTTAGATCGTTGTTTTCAAAATTATTTTTATTTCTTTTATTTGTCAATACATCGGCTTGAATAATTTTCATTACATAATCTGTATAGTAAAAACCTTTTTCAGCAACTTCATTTATAGTTGTAATCAATTGTTGTGGAGTGGCATTTTTGATTAAATAGGAAACAGCACCTACATCAATCATATTAGCAACAAAAGATTTAGAATCATAACTAGTTAATGCAATGATTTTTAGCTCTGGAAATTCCTTTCTAATAATCTTAGTTGCCTCAACACCATTAATTCCCGGCATTTTTAAGTCCATGATGATAATATCTGGATGATTATTTTTATTGTTTTGGAGAAAAGAAATCAATTCCTCTCCATTAGACGCTTCAAAAATGATATTAATATTTGTTTCACGGCCCAATAAAAAAGAGATTCCTTTTCTAAAAAGAATTTCGTCATCTACTAGTATTATTTTTATGGATTTACTCATTTTTTAAAAATTAAAAACTACTGAAACTCCTTTATTTATTGAGGTCTCTAAGACCATTTCTCCCTTTAAAAAAGCGACTCTACTTTCTATATTCTTCATTCCAAGGCCTTTCTGATTATTATGGTTTTTGATTTCAAAACCGATTCCGTCATCGGTATAAAAACACCAATCTTTGGTATCTTTTTTTTCAAAAACAATTGAAATAACCGATGCTTTTCCATGACGTAGCGAATTATTCATGAGCTCTTGTAAAATTCTAAACACATGCAAATGCTTATCATTGTCCATGATATCAAATGTAGTTTTATTTTCATAATTTACTTTTACAGCTTTGGAACTGCTGAAGTCCAAACATAATTCTTCAACACCCGCATGAAGTCCAAATTTATCTAAAACAGGAGGCAACAATCCGTGTGCAATTTTTCTAGAATTATCTAATGCTTTGCTTGTGAGATTAATAATAGTATTTGTAATCTCGATCACCTCATTATTGGTTAAATTAGGTGTCGACAGCAAATGACTATTCAAAGAAACTATGTTCAACTTAGAACTAATATCATCATGCAAGTCTTGGGCAATACGTTTGCGTTCCTCTTCCTGAGTAATAATTACAGCACTTAAAAGTTCCTTTTGATACTGAATTTCTAAATCTTTTTTTTCTAATTCCTTTTGAATAATTTTCTTTCTTGAAAAATAGAAAAACAAGACTAAAATCACCGCCATGATTATAAAAAAACCTGAGGTGTAAAAAATGATGGCTACTATTTCTTTCTCGTTCGCTAAATTCTTCAATATAATTTATTTTTTGACCCTACTTTTGTAAAACTCTTTCTATATTCAAATAGTATAAACAACTGATAAACAATAATCAAAACTGCGTTTAGTGTCCATGTGAGAAATTTAAATTCAGAACTTAAACCTACAGTTAAATTCCCAACAAAGAACAAAACCGTACTTCCTAAAAGATAAATAATAATCCCAACTGTAACGTAATAAAATTCTTTCTCTTCGACAAGCATATTGTACAAATGCATCATGGCGAAAACGACTACGAGCAATGATGTAACAGCAATTTCAAATAGATTAAACTTAAAAAATTGGCTTGGATCTAAAAAATAGTGAATGCTTAACGCCAATATCCCCAAAACAAAAGCAAATTTTAAAAATCTTTTTTGCATTATTGTTTTCAAAAGCAAGTAATAAAAAAAACTCAAAATAACTAGCTGTCCAACAAAATAGAAATGTGATAAAAATAAATTATTAACTGAAAAATAAACATAGATACTTGAAATCATTTGGATGCAAAAGACAATTCCCAAATACAAAGTAAACACGTTAAAGGTTTTATCTTGAGACGAATACGATTTAATATAAAGCACTAAATTAATAAATGACAAGAAATAACCAATATAAACAAGTGAATCGTACATCTAATTACTGATTTAATGGGGTATTTGGGTCTCCATTAGGAGGACAGGGCTGTGAGAAATCATAAATTCCTTCCTGTTCGTTAGTAGCACTTCCTATTCCATCAGTTATCATATCCTCATATATTCCTGTTTCTGAATTGAATTGTGTTGCCACAAACATTAATTTTTCAACATAAGTCGGTTTTTCTCCTTTTCTAGTTGGTGCAATTTTTTCAACTCCTATATAGGCTCTTACATAATCAGAACCCTTTTCTGCCAAAACTTCGGCTAGATCAACATTGGGTATTAAAAAAGCATTGAGCTCATGGTATTTATTGTAGCTGCTTTCTTTGTCTCTCCATCTTTTTGTCCAATTTTGAGCGGTTTTTAATGGTATCGCATTAATCGATTTTACTTGTGGTTTCTCTTCTGAAGTGGTTTTTTGTTTCATAGATTTTTTGGTTTTGGTTACCTTCAATTTTTAAATTAAAAATCGATAGCTAAACTACTATTTTTTTATTGTTTTAACAAAATACATCCTATCAATACAAAATTAAAAAGCCCAAATCAAATTAATAATTTAGGCTTTTTAATGCTATATTTTAAAAACAATCTAGTTTATTTTCTAAAAAGGAACATCACTATCATCGTCTAAATCATTCAGATTGCTTCCAAAAGCTTCATTAGCTGATGGTAAATTTTTTGTTATAAAAGGATTGTCATCTTGATTCATACTCGATGGTAAATCATCGTAACCACCACTGAAATCTTCTAGGTTATCAAACTTACCTAAATGCCCAATAAATTTCAAACGGACGTTTTCGATACTACCATTACGGTGTTTCGCAATCATAATTTCGGCTTGACCAGTTGTTGGCGAAGCTTCATCATCATCCCATTCGTCAATTTTATAATATTCAGGACGGTATAAAAACGATACAATATCCGCATCTTGCTCAATCGCACCCGATTCACGAAGGTCAGAAAGTAACGGTCTTTTACTAGATCCACGCGTTTCTACCGCACGCGACAATTGTGAAAGTGCAATAACCGGAACATTTAATTCCTTTGCTAATGCTTTTAAGTTTCGTGAAATGGTAGAAATCTCCTGCTCTCTATTTCCGCCTCCTTTTCCGTTTCCACCAGCAGTCATCAATTGCAAATAATCGACAATAATAATTCTAATTCCATGTTGTGAAACCAAACGTCTTGCTTTTGCTCGTAAATCGAAAATAGACAAAGAAGGTGTATCATCAATAAACAATGGTGCTTTTTCTAAATTTTTCACTTTCGTACTCAATTGTTCCCATTCGTGTTTTTCTAGTTTTCCAGTACGCAATTTCTCCGAAGACAAACCTGTCTCAGAGGAAATCAAACGGGTGATCAACTGAACCGATGCCATCTCCAGTGAAAATAAGGCGACTGGCATTCCGAAATCAATGGCCATATTTCGTGCCATCGATAATACAAATGCGGTCTTACCCATCGCTGGTCTCGCGGCAATAATAATTAAATCACTTGGTTGCCAACCAGAAGTAATTTTGTCTAATTTATCAAAACCAGTAGCTACACCACTTAATCCTTCTTGACCAGCAATTTCTTCAATTCTCTTTTTGGCTTGCAACACTAAACTTTGTGCGGTCTCCGAACTACGTTTGATGTTTCCTTGTGTTACTTCGTATAATTTAGATTCAGCTCTGTCCAATAAATCAAAAACATCGGTTGTTTCGTCATACGAATCTTCAATTATTTCTGAAGATATTCGGATTAAGCTACGCTGAATAAATTTTTGCAAAATGATTCTGGAATGAAATTCAATGTGAGCCGAGGAGGAAATCTTTTGTGTAAGCTGAATTAAGTAAAAATCACCGCCTGCCAAATCTAATTTTGCGTTTTTCTTTAATTGAGCTGAAACGGTTAATAAGTCAATAGGCTGTGTTTCGGTAAAAAGCTGAACTATAGCTTCAAAAATATGTTTGTGTGCGTCTTTGTAAAAAGCATCCGGCTGTAAAATATCAATAACGTCATCTACTCCTTTTTTGTCAATCATCATGGCACCCAGCACCGCCTCTTCTAAATCGAGAACCTGAGGTGGTAATTTCCCTTTTTCTAAGCTTATAATTGTTGTTTTATCCACCTTTACGGGGTTTATATTTCTGAAGTTTTCCATAGAGCGAAAGTAGCAATAATTAAAAAAATATTGGCATTGAGTTGTTACAAATAATTGTTCATAAGTAACTATTTTTTGTTTATAACCAAAAAAAAATCCGAAACGGTAAGGCTTCGGATTAAAGATTAATTTGTAAGATTTTACTCTTTATATTCACCCATTTTACTGTATTTATCCATTCTTTGGGCAATTAATTGTTCTGTTGATAAGTCTTTCAATTCATTAAAACCTTTCATGATATATTGCTCCACTGTTTTGAAAGTAGTCTCTCTATCATAGTGTGCTCCACCTAATGGTTCTGGGATAATATCATCTACTAATTTTTGTTTTTTCATGTCAGCTGAAGTCAATTTTAATGCTTCGGCAGCTTGCTCTTTGTATTCCCAGCTTTTCCATAAAATAGAAGAACATGATTCTGGTGAAATAACAGAATACCATGTGTTTTCCATCATGTACACTTTATCTCCCACGCCTATTCCTAATGCTCCTCCAGAAGCTCCTTCACCAACAATTACAGTAATAATAGGCACTTTTAAACGAATCATTTCAAAAATGTTTCTGGCAATTGCTTCTCCTTGTCCACGTTCTTCAGCTTCAAGTCCTGGATATGCTCCCGGAGTGTCAATCAAAGTCAAAACAGGAATGCCAAATTTCTCTGCCATTTTCATCAATCGCAACGCTTTTCTATATCCTTCTGGGTTTGCCATTCCGAAATTACGAAACTGACGCGTCTTTGTGTTGAATCCTTTTTGTTGGCCCACAATCATAAACGACTGTCCGTCTATTTTACCCAAACCACCAATCATGGCTTTGTCATCTTTAAAACCTCTGTCTCCAAAAAGTTCTAGGAAAGTATCCCCACACAATGCACGTACGTGATCCATTGTATACGGACGACTTGGATGCCTTGATAGTTGCACACGTTGCCAAGCGGTCAAGTTTTTATAAATATGTCTTTTAGTCTCTTCTAACTTTTTGTTGATTTGTTTGCAAGTATTCGTTACATCAACATCCGATTCTTGACCAATAATAAGACATTTGTCTAACTGTTCTTCTAGTTCTTTTATTGGAAGCTCAAAATCTAAATATTCCATAGGATTTTTGCGTTTTTGTTTTTATTTCGAACGGCAAATATAAAATTTTAAATCGTTCAAAAAGGTAAATATTCTATTTATGTGTAAAAGTTTGCTTCTCGAAACATTGAGAAAGTTATTATTATTTATTCTTTTGATAGTGTTTTATAACTCCGTTTAGGATTACAGTGATCACAATTATTAGTGCTCCAATGTAAAACTCAAAGCTCATTTTCTCTTTTCCGCCAAGGATAAAATAGGCTAAAACAATACCGTAAACTGGCTCTAAATTTGTCGTCAGCATTACGGTATACGGCGTCAATTTGCGCATCACTTTTACGGACGATGTAAAAGCATAAGCGGTACAAACAGAAGCCAGAATAAGTATTAAAATCCAATTATTAGTCGTCAATACAAAGAAGTCAACGGTGAATTTTTGTTGAAATAAAAAGTAAATCGTAATAAAGAATACGCCCGCTAGAAATTCATAAAAAGCAATTACGGATGGTTCGTGTTTTGCTATCAATTTACCATTCATCAACGTAAACAAAACTCCTAATATAATGGCTACCAACGCATATAACATTCCTTCCAAATAGTTAATTTCAACTTTCATAATCAATGCTAATCCAGCGATTATGATAAGTCCAAAAAATACTTCATACCACAATACTTTTCGTCCATAAAAAACAGGCTCAAGTATGGAAGCAAAAAAAGCCCCTAATGAAAAAACAGAAAGTGTAATAGAAACATTAGAAACGTGAATGGCTTTGAAGAAAAAAATCCAATGCAAAGCAATCAATAATCCAACAAAAATCAATTTCAAGAACGATTGCAAAGGAATTACAAAAGATATTTTTTTGAATGCAATAAACACCGCTAAAAACACTCCGGCAAAAAACATTCGATACCAAACCAAAGCATCCGCTGAAATAGTGATTAAAGCGCCTAAAATGGCCGTAAAACCCCAAATAAAAACAATGAGATGAAGATTTAAGTATGGTTTTAATTTATCGTTTTGCATTTCGTAACAAATAAATGGCTAAAATTCCAAAAGCAATATTAGGCAACCACACGGCTAACATTGGTGGAATACTTGATTTTTCGGCCAATACACCAAAGATTTTATCAAAAAACACAAAGGCAAAAGCCAATGCAATTCCTATGGCTAGATTAGTTCCCATTCCTCCTCTTCTTTTCATCGAAGAAACTGCAACAGCAATAATAGTTAGAATAAATGCTGATACCGGGACGCTATATTTTTTGTATAAAACCACCAAATACACATTGATATTAGATGATCCTCTTGCTTTTTCTTTGGCAATAAAAGCATTCAATTTTCCTAAACTCAGGGTTTCAGCAATGTACACTACTGGCGTTAAATCCTCTAAATCAAAAGTAAAAACAGCATCTTTTTGAGGTGCTTTTTCAATCTTATCATTCAGTTCACCCACTGTCCTTTTAGTATAATCATACATAGTGTAGGTACTGTCCTTCGGGTTCCACTTTATTCTGGTAGCAGTAATTTTATGGACTAACTTCTGGTTTTTAAACTTTTCCAAAGAAAAATTAAAAGCGGTTTTAGACTCCGCATTAAAACTGTTTACATAAATAAACTCGTTATCATTGATTTGGCGGTACACATCGGTGTTATCACCACGCATGGCTTCTTTCCCGCCTCCTTTCAAGTAAGTGTACCTGAAATTATTGAATCCTTCACTGGCTGCAGGAACAACAAAGAAACCCATCAACAATACAAAGACAGAAACTATCGAAGCACCAATAATATATGGTCTTAAAAAACGTGTAAATGAAATACCCGAACTTAAAATAGCAATAATCTCCGTGTCATTTGCCAGTTTTGACGTAAACCAAATCACCGATAAAAATAAAAATATCGGAAAAAGAGAATTCGCAAAATAAACCGTAAAGTTGTAATAGTACAGTGCAATCTCTAAAAATGGGATTTTATTCTCCAGCATTTTATTGATCTTCTCTGATACATCAACAACAATTCCTATAGGGATAAACAACAATAACATAACCGCAAATGTGGCTAAATATCTTTTTAAGATGTATTTGTCTATTATTGTAAGCATTTAAAAAAGTTTAAAGTTTAAGGTTGAAAAGTTTAAGGTTTAGTACAGTTGCAAATTCACACAAGGAGTTTTAAACTTTAAACTAAAAAACTTTAAACATTTCTATAATCGCTGGCTCATATTCTTCACCATCATTTCCTTCCAAGGTCTGAAATCGCCAGCTAAGATATGTTTTCTGGCTTCACGAACCAACCACATATAAAATCCAAGATTGTGAATTGTAGCAATTTGTTTCCCTAGGTATTCATTGGCAGCAAAAAGGTGACGCAAATACGCTTTTGTATATTCTGTATCCACATAAGTGATTCCCATTTCGTCAATAGGAGAAAAATCAGCTTCCCACTTTTTGTTTTTGATGTTTATCGTACCATTAGCCGTAAACAACATTCCGTTTCTGGCGTTACGAGTAGGCATCACACAGTCAAACATGTCAATTCCCAGAGCAATATTCTCCAAAATATTTATCGGAGTTCCCACGCCCATCAGGTAACGCGGCTTGTCTTCTGGTAAAATTTCACAAACCACCTCAGTCATCGCATACATTTCCTCAGCTGGTTCCCCTACTGAAAGTCCACCAATCGCATTTCCTTGTTGGTTGGAATTCGCGATATATTCTGCTGATTGTTGGCGTAAGTCTTTGTAACAACTTCCCTGAACAATTGGAAAAAACGTTTGTTCGTATCCGTACTTAAAAGGCTGCTTATCTAAATGATTGATGCAACGATCCAGCCAACGGTGGGTCATTTTCATCGAACGTTTGGCGTAGTTATAATCACAAGGATACGGCGTGCACTCATCAAAGGCCATGATAATATCGGCACCAATGGTACGCTGAATTTCCATTACATTCTCTGGCGTAAAAAAGTGGTACGAACCATCAATATGCGATTTGAACTTCACTCCTTCTTCCTTAATTTTTCGGTTGGCCGAAAGCGAATACACTTGATAGCCGCCCGAATCCGTCAAAATATTACGATCCCAATTCATAAATTTATGCAAACCACCCGCTTTTTCCAGGATTTCAGTTTGCGGACGCAAGTATAAATGGTAGGTATTTCCCAAAATAATATCTGGGTTTATATCGTCTTTCAATTCGCGTTGATGCACCCCCTTTACAGAACCTACAGTTCCTACAGGCATAAAAATTGGGGTTTCAATCACACCATGATCAGTGGTAACAGTTCCCGCTCTAGCTTTGGACTGTGGATCTTTTTTTAATAAATCAAACTTCATAGTAACGTATTTCTCCCGATTGTTCGGCTGGCAAAGATAGGTTAATTTGAAATCTACATCAAAAAAATGTTTACCCTAGCAAACAGTAAAAAATCAGCCTCTTGACAGCCCCAAACAACTACTTTTTAAAAGAAAATTAGAAAAGTATAGCATTCAAAATTACAATTCCCATTCAATCGCTGATTTTGGGCGTGCCCTCCGCAAAAACTTCGGTCGAGCTATACGTTACAATCTTTTTCTTGTTCTCGATACTTCCGCTAAAAAGCGGAAACTCGAGCTGACGAAAAAGGATTTTCACTACTATCCCTCACGCAAACAAGCAGTATACTTAACTGATAAATCCCATTTATATTCTAATAATATTCAGCAAGGGATAGTTCCTTTAGATCATTTGTAAGGAATTTTTAATATCTTTAAGAACAATTAAACGAGACAAATCTCCTCCAGTCTATCTAGAAATGGGTTATATTAGGAAGCTTTATTTCCTCTGTACAGTACAAGTTATGCCTCAATTTGTCAGAAACAAAACGATATGAAACAAACCTAGAATACAAAATTCTCAAACATCTATTTGAAAACGACCATGGGCAATATATTAATTTGTCCTTTATGAAAAATTATTAAAAACAAAATTAATTAGTTTGTCAAAAGAACAGCTTATAGAAATTCATTTAGGTTTAGAAATCAGATTTGGAAATAGAAACAATATAAAAAATAATTGTGTAAAGGCTAAAATTAAGTTTAAAGCAATTGAATACTTTAATAAAATTGAAACTGAAAATAAAAACATCATTAATAATTTTAATAATTCGACAATAGGACAATTTAATCAAGATTCTGAATTTTTAGAAAGCCCAATAAATATAAAACAAATGTAGCACCAAGTAATAATCCAGTTATAAAATCACGACTTAACACAATAGTATCAAATCCTTAGCTTATTGGAATATCATTAGCTTTAATAGCAACTATATTTAACGGAAAACGATTTATAAGTTTTATAAATAACATACTTGATCATTTTTATTGTATTTTCGTTTAGCCCAAAATACGCTGCTCTTCTTTCTACAACGGACGCGATAGCAGTTCAATTATAAAGCCTATTTTTAGACCAAATAAACCTTAAAATTAATGTTTGCGACTCTGGAAAAATTCATAAAAAGTAAAACTGATATTGACGCTAAAACACTAGAGGAAATCTATTCCTATTTTAGCCTGATTAAAACAAAAAAAAACGAAATCCTTTTGGATTATGACCAAATATCTAAACAGTACTATTTTATCAATAAAGGTTGCATCCGTTTATTTACTATTGGAAAAGAAGGCAATGAAAACTCGAGATATTTCGCCTTTGAGGGAAATTTTGCTACTGCTCTACCCAGTTTTATTGATCAACAACCTGCTGAAGAGTACCTACAAACCATTGAAAAATCAGAATTATTGTGTATTTCAAGAACTGATTTCTATCATTTAACGAATACAATTCCTCAATTTGCAAAAATATACACTGAAATTCTAGAGCTTGGGTTTATAGTAGCTCAAAAAAGAATTTATGGGTTTCAAGGTTTTGATGCTTTGGCCAAAGTAAAATGGCTAATTCAACATCAACCGCAATTGTTACTTAGAGTATCCAATAAGATGGTGGCATCCTATTTGGGAATTTCACCTTATACATTAAGCCGCATAAAATCGAAATTGTAAAACGTTGCCATAGCGCAATGTTTTTAATTTTTATAGGAAGTAGCTTTGCCAAAACAAATATAATATGAAAAGTATATTCCTATTTATGTTGGCAATTTCAACTGCATGCCTTGGGCAAACTTCAGTCGAAACAACAAAATCGCAACTGACAATTGATCCTTACATTAAGTCCGTTAACAATTTAACTTTAGAAGGCGCATTAGAGCTGAGTAAACGCGCTACTATGACCGCTACTTTATTAGATAAAAAAGTTGCCATAGCCCTACTGGATGCTTCGGGAACCACTATTTTAATTACGCGTGGAGACGGTGTTGGGCCACACAACACCGAGGCTGCCAGAAGAAAAGCATACACGGCTTTGTCTACAAAAACGCCCACTCTTCTATTATTGAGAAATGCCATCGCAAATGCAGATACCAAAAATTTAAATACACTTCCAGAATTATTGCTATTAGGTGGTGGGGTTCCTATTTGGTTCAAGGGCACTATAATTGGTAGCGTTGGAGTAGCTGGTGGTGGCAGTCCCGAAAATGATGATGCAATAGCTAAATCGGTATCCATACCTGAAATTGGAATTATGACTACCAAATAATTAAATATAAAAACAGAAAAAAATGAAAAAAATAATCTTTGCCTTCCTTCTAGCAACAGTAACAAGCGTAACATTTGCTCAAAGAAACAACTTTCAACTTTCAAGCCATATCTTAGATGTTGCAAAAGGAACACCAGCTACTGGCGTCACTATCAGACTAGAAAAATATACTGAAAAGACAAAAACTTGGTCGTTTATGGATGAAAAAATTACCGATATCAACGGTAGAATTACCAATTTTCTTAATACAGAAAAATCCAATTTAGGCATTTATAAACTGACGTATTACACCAGCGACTATTTCAAAAAAAACAATACGGATAGTTTCTACCCTTTTATTGAGGTTGTATTCCAAATCAAAGATGACAATCACTATCACGTTCCTATAACACTTTCTGCCTATGGGTATTCAACTTATAGAGGCAACTAAACGGATAGATAATCTAAAAAATAGAATAAAAGTCGGTCCTCCAAAAGCGGGTTCATTGATAAAATAAAGCCCGCTACTTAGCAACAAATATGAAAAATTCACTTGTTAATTCAATTTAATTAACTAACTTTCATGTATTTATATTCAATTATCATTTTATAGATAATGAGGTTACAGCTATTTAATTTTTATACCGAGCGACTATGAAAATTTCTTTAGAAAAAAAAATAATCATTGGATTTATCCTCAACCTATTTGTTGTTTTTGCTATAGCTTGGATTTTTATTATACGGATTGATAACAATCGAAACCAAGCTTTGGATGCTTCATTGAATTGGATTGAAATTGGGTTAATCATTTTTTCTGTCCTTTTATTAACTGTAGTTTATTTTATTATTAGGGCTCAACTTCGCGCTAAAAACATTTCTCAAAACTTACTTTTAGAAAACAAACAGTTACTACAATCGATTATTGATGCTACCTCAAGTCCAATATTCATAAAAAAAATAAATGGAGAATACCTATTTATCAATAACGAATTTGAATCGTTGTTTAAAATTTCAAATGAAGAAATAATAGGCAAAACAGATCATGATTTTTTGCCTTATGCAACCGCTGACGCATACCGTAATTCTGATTTTGAGGTCATAAAAGCATCAAAAGAATTAAAAACCGAGGAGATTATTGAACACGCTGACGGAAAACATACTTATATCGCGGTGAAATTTCCTTTGTACGATTCTTCCAAAAGAATTTATGCCATTGGCGGTATTTTTACGGATATCTCCGAAAGAAAAAAACTAGAGGAATCTTTCAAAGATGCTGATAAATTCTTCCGTATGTCAGTAGATATGATGATTATTTCCTCTATGGATAAATTCATAAAAGTGAATCCTGCGGTCATTAAAACATTAGGGTATTCAGAAGAGGAATTATTAAGTAAAAGTTTTTTAGAATTTACACATCCCGATGATATTGAAATCACACGAAAAGAAGTTGCCAAGCTTCAAACTGGAGCTCCCTCAATAAAATTTGAAAACCGATACATTTGCAAAGATGGCTCCATAAAATGGCTGGTTTGGTCCGTATTTCCTGATGTTACAACTGCATTATTGTATGCCGTAGCTAGTGATATTACAGATAAAAAAGAAATTGAAACTGCACTGAATGTAGCAAATACCTTTTTTAACATGTCCTTTGATATGTTTGTCGTGATTAAAAATGATACGTTTGTAAAAGTAAATCCTGCTTTCACTAGAATACTTGGATACGACCAAAAAGACATAATCAACAAACCTTTTTTAGATTTTATTCATCCTGAGGATGGCAAAATTTTCATGGATGCCATTAAAAAACTACAAATTAGCGACTCCGTTGTAAGTCATAGAGTCCGGGAGCTATTAAAAGATGGCTCATACAAATGGTTTGATTGGACGAGTACCATTGACATTCAAACAGGAGTAATTTATGCCGTTGCAAGAGATGTTTCTGAATTTATTAAAAACGAAGAATCCTTAAAGGTAGCCAATATGTTTTTTGATATGGCTTTCGATATTTTAACCGTTGCAAAAGACGAGCATTTTATCAAAATTAATCAAGCTTTCACAAAAACTCTCGGATACAATCAGGAAGATATGGATCGAATTAGATTCATCGATTTAATACATCCTGATGATAAAAAAACTACTGAAGAAGTGTTGAAAGAACATTTAAAAGGGGAATCAGTGGTTAACTTTAGAACCCGATTCCTATGTAAGGATGGTTCTTATAAATGGCTCGATTGGAATAGTAATATGGATCTTAAAAATGGCGTTTTTTATTCCGTAGGTCGAAATGTTACAAAACTTGTAGAGCTCGAAAATGAGCAACAAGAGGCAATAGACAATCTCTATGAAAATGAAGAAAAATTACGCCTAATAGTTGAAAATATAAGTGAAGGAATTATTGTGGCAAACGCCGATAAAAAAATAATTATGGCTAATAATATGGCCAATGAAATTTTTGGAATCGAGGAAGACGACAAAATATCTACCAATTTAAGCAATCATTTTGAGCTTTATTTCCCCGATGAAAAAACCATTTTCCCATCACAAAATTTACCGATGGAGCGTGCTCTAAACGGAGAAATAACGACTGATGTTGAAATAATTCTTTGGGATTCGGTCGCACAGCAAAAGAAAAGAGTGCTAATCAGTGGCCGACCATTAGTGGATCAAAACAACAATGTGGTAGCTGCTGTGGTAACGATAAAAGACATTAGTAAATACAAACAAATGGAGGAAGATTTAAAAGAATCAGAATCTAAATACCGACAATTAATAGGATTTCGAAAAGGCAATACAGACACCATGCTTTAAGCAGGAAAATGGATAGACTATAACTTCTTTTTTAGATTCTCTTTAACGGCATCAAACCATTCGGTTCTTAAAATACTCAATATAATACTATCTCGTCTAGCATCACTTCCTAGAGTAGGCATATGATTGCGCAACACACCTTCTACTTTACAACCAATGCTTTTCATGGCTGCGATACTTCGCTCGTTAGTATTGTCAGCTCGAAATTCAACACGTTCCATTCCCAAGGTTTCGAATGCAAACTGCAAGAGCAAAAATTTACAATGCTTGTTTAATCCTGTTCCACGAAATGCTTTTCCGTACCAAGTGTAGCCCAATTGCAGCGTTTTAAACTGCATATTAATATCATAAAAACGAGTACTTCCAGCATATTTAGCAGATTTCTTATCAAAAACAATAAAGGGAAATTCTGTTCCATTGGCTTTGGCATTTAGGGCAATCTGAATGTATTTCTCTAAATTTTCTTTACCATTAGCACGTATCAAAGAATATTCCCAAGTCTCTGGTTCATTCATAGAAATCTCCAATAGATTTTCAACATCTGATTCTAATAAAGGACGCAGTAAAACTGTTTCGTCTTCTAAAATGGTATTGCTGGATAAATCTAGGCTCATCTTTTTATTTATTTAGAAAAGTAAAACCCTAAATCGATAAGGTTTCATCCCTTTTTTACATTTGAACAATACCTGTTCCTGCTAGAGAAATCGAAGGCTTATCCATTAATTCAAATCGAATCTCCTACAGCTAAGAGGCATTAAATTCAGTTGTAAATGTAGTGTAAATATTGAAAATTTAACTTCTTCTCATTTAGAGATTTTTCCTTTTTATTTTCTTAATTTCGTTATCGGTAGTAAAAATTAGTGTCAGTGAATAAATAACTACGAAATCCAATTTTAAAAATTAAATCATGAAATCAATCCAGTTCTTAATCCTTCCTTTTGTTTTTTTTACTGCATTCAGTTCCTATTCCCAAAATCAAACTAAAACAGATAAATCAAAAGAATTCAAAGTAACATTTGAACAGTTCACATTAGAAAACGGGTTACATGTCATCTTGCACATTGATCGCTCTGACCCTGTAGTTGCGGTTGCTTTGACCAGCCATGTAGGCTCAGCGAGAGAAAAAGCAGGTCGTACCGGATTTGCTCATTTATTCGAACATTTGCTTTTTTTGGAATCAGAAAACCTAGGAAAAGGAGGACTTGATAAAATGAGTGCACGTATTGGTGGTGCTGGTGCCAATGGCTCTACCAGCAGGGACCGCACTAATTATTTCCAGACCGTTCCTAAAGATGCTTTAGAAAAAATGATTTGGGCCGAAGCCGATAAATTAGGGTATTTTATCAACACCGTGACTGAACCCGTTTTAGCTAAAGAAAAACAGGTCGTTAAAAATGAAAAAAGACAGAGTTATGACAACCGACCTTACGGACACAATTTTTCTGTGATTTCTAAAAATTTATACCCAGCAACACATCCATACAGTTGGGATGTTATTGGTTCCTTGGAAGATTTACAAAATGCTACGCTTGAAGATGTCAAAAGTTTCTACAATCGTTGGTATGTGCCTAACAATGTTACACTGACAATTGCCGGAGATTTTGATGTAAAACAAACCAAGGCATGGGTCGAAAAATACTTTGGCGAAATAAAACGTGGCGAAGCAATTCCAAAAATGGAAAAACAGTCTGTGACATTAACCGAAACTAAAAAATTATATTACGAGGATAATTTTGCCAAATTACCACAACTCACACTAACATGGCCGTCTGTTTACGAATATCATCCTGACAGTTATCCTTTGGAAGTTTTGGCCAATTACCTTTCCAAGGGTAAAAAAGCACCTTTGTACAAAACCTTGGTAGAAGACAAGAAATTAACCGATGCCGCAGATGTATTCCAATACAATTCAGAAATAGCAGGTCAGTACATGTTGAGTGTTACTGCTTTTGAAAAAACAAATTTGAATGACGTACTCAATGGCGTAAATGAAGCGTTTAAAAACTTTGAAGCCGAAGGAATTTCACAACAAGATTTAAACCGAATTAAAGCGGGACAAGAAACTGCTTTTTACACCAATTTATCCAGTGTTCTTGGAAAAGGTTTTCAACTGGCACAATATGAGATTTTTGCAGGAACTCCAGATTATATAAATCAAGATGTAAAAAATATTCTTGCCGTAACTCCCGAAGATGTGATGCGTGTGTACCAAAAATACATCAAAGGACAGCATTTTGTTGCCACTAGTTTTGTTCCAAAAGGAGAAGCTAATTTAGTATTAGATGGTTCTATAGCAGCTGCCGTAGTAGAGGAAAAAATCATCGAAGGAAAAGAAGATTCCTTTGACGCTAGCATTGCTGCAACCTATGAAAAAACACCTTCTAAATTTGATCGAAGCGTTGAACCTGCTTATGGTGAAAGCCCTGATGTCACATTACCATCGGTATGGAAAAGTAAGTTGTCCTCTGGCTTAAATGTTTTGGGTATTGAAAACTATGAAGTACCGCTTGTTCAATTTCAATTGCAAATTAAAGGCGGAATGTTACTAGAAGACACCAATAAAATTGGAATTTCAAATATGTTAGCTGATTTGATGACAAAAGGAACCAAGAACAAAACTCCAGAGCAATTGGAAAATGCCATCGAAAGTCTTGGGGCAACCATAAGAGCATATGCTACTGATGAATCCATCTTCATTTCGGGAAATACCTTAGCCAAAAATTATTCAGCAACTATGGCATTAGTTCAGGAAATAGTATTACAACCAAGATGGGATGCTAAAGAATTTGATTTGATCAAACAAAGTACGTTGAGCCAAATTCTTCAACAAAAAGCAGACCCAAATAGTATTGCTCGAAATGAATTCAAGAAATTAATTTATGGAAACGAATCTATTTTAGCGAACAACCGCATTGGTAATGAACAATCCGTAAACAGTATTACGATTACCGATTTGAAAAATTATTACACTACAAATACTGCTCCATCAGTTGCTGATTTTCAAATTGTGGGTGCTGTTTCAAAAACGGAGGTTACTAATTCATTAGCCAATTTAAATAAAAACTGGAAAGCGAAAAAAGTTACCATTCCTAAAATAGCAACTACCAGCTCAGTAGCTTCTTCCAAAATATATTTTTATGATGTTCCAGGCGCCAAACAATCAGTAATTAGAATTGGTTATCCAGCTCTTGCTGCTACGGATGCTGATTTTTATCCTGTCAAAATCATGAATTACCGTTTGGGTGGTGGAAGTTTTGCTTCACAATTAACGCAAGAATTACGCGAAGGAAAAGGATATACGTATGGCATCAATTCGTCTTTTAATGGTTCAGCTAATAAAGGTCCGTTTACTATTGCAAGTGGTGTGCGTTCCAATGTAACGTTTGAATCTGTTAGTTTGATAAAAGAAATTGTATCTCAATATGGAAAAAACTTCAATGAGAATGATCTTGAAGTGACGAAAGGATATTTAATAAAAAGTAATGCCAGAGCGTTTGAAACGCTTTCGGCTAAATTGCAAATGCTGTATGACATCAGTAACTTCAATTACCCTGATGATTATGCGAAACAACAGGAAAATATTGTAAAAAACAGTAGCATTAGCGATATCAAAAAGCTTTCAGAGCAGTACTTGAATGCTGATAAAATGATTTATTTAGTGGTAGGAGATGCTGAAACACAATTAAAAAAACTGGAGCAAATTGGTTTTGGAGAACCGATTCTTTTGAATACACCAGCAGTAAAATAAGTTTATATTAAACTAATTTGGGTTATGCACCGCTGATTGTTTTAGCCCAGATCGAAGTGAAAATCCTGACTGCAAAAAAGATAATTTTTCTAAATCCTGAAAGAGCTACTAACGGAAGCTCCTTTAAGGATTTAGAAAAATATTTTTTTTAAGGAAGTATTAACGGAGTGCTGGATAAGCTCAAAAAAAAGCTACTCATTCATTTCGTCATAACGCTGTGGTACTTGTGGATCGTAAGCCGGACATTTGAATTCCTCCATAGTATCAGCAAGGAGGTTCATGGTTTTACCATCGGTTCCGTAGCAATCAATTTGAATGCTTTGAGGTGTTGTTTTAATGTGAAATGCACCTACTCCATTATTATTTTTCCAACTATTTTCATCTACTTTTTCCCAATTTGAGAATACAGAGGCGATTCTATTCAAGATTACTTGAACAGGAAGAGCTTCTAGTCCTTCAACGTTTTCCTGCTCTACAAGTGCTTCATACACCAAGTGATGATTCAGATAAATGCCGTCCTGATATTTCCAAAAAAGTAGTTCGTACATAAATAAAAAATTAAAAGATTAAAGAATTGAAATATTGAAAAACGAACTTCATTTAAAGCTTTTTAGTATTCAAAAGTTCCATATTCGCTGGCAATAGTCAGTTTTTTTGAAGTAGCTGCTTCTACTCTACCCACTATTTGTGCATCGACATTAAATGACTTTGAAATCGCAATAATGTCTTGAGCAACAGTTTCTGGAACGTAAATTTCCATACGGTGACCACAATTGAACACTTGATACATTTCTTTCCAATCTGTTTTTGATTGCTCTTGAATTAACTGAAACAAGGGTGGAACTGGAAACAAATTGTCTTTTATAATGTGTAAATTTTCTACGAAATGTAAAATTTTAGTTTGTGCTCCTCCACTGCAATGCACCATTCCGTGAATTTCATTAGCAGCATATTTATCTAAAATTTTCTTAATGATTGGCGCATAGGTTCTGGTTGGCGAAAGCACTAATTGTCCCGCATCGATTGGTGAATTTTCTACGGCATCCGTCAGTTTTACTTGTCCAGAATAGATTAATTCTTCAGGCACTGCAGCATCAAAACTCTCTGGATATTTACTTGCCAAATACTTCCCAAAAACATCATGACGTGCTGATGTTAATCCGTTACTTCCCATTCCGCCATTATAACTTTTCTCATAAGTGGCCTGACCAAAAGAGGCCAATCCTACAATGACGTCACCAGCTTGAATATTGGCATTATCAATAACTTTAGAACGTTTCATTCGAGCCGTAACTGTTGAATCTACAATTATTGTTCGAACAATATCGCCTACATCTGCCGTTTCACCGCCTGTTGAATGTATGGTTACCCCAAAAGAATCTAGTTCTTTAATCAACTCTTCGGTTCCGTTGATAATCGCTGAAATTACTTCGGCTGGTATTAGGTTTTTATTTCTTCCAATGGTAGATGAAAGTAAAATATTATCAGTTGCACCTACACACAATAAATCGTCAATATTCATGATTAAAGCATCTTGAGCAATACCTTTCCAAACCGAAATATCTCCTGTTTCTTTCCAATACATATACGCCAAAGACGATTTAGTTCCAGCTCCGTCAGCATGCATAATCAAACAATAGTCATCATCTTGGGTTAAATAATCAGGGACAATTTTGCAGAAAGCTTGTGGAAATAATCCTTTATCAATGTTTTTTATGGCATTATGAACATCTTCTTTGGATGCCGAAACACCGCGAAGCGCATATCTTTTTGAAGTATCTGAACTCATGTAATATAGTTGTGAAGCCTGCTTTAGGGCAGTTAGTTGTGCGGCAAAGATAATTATTTTTTTTGGGTTTTGCTTATGAGGATTTCAAGTGTTTCGTTAAATCTACAATTCAGCTACAAAGTGTGGTTTTATTTTATTAAATTTGACATATAGTACTAATTATCAATATATTAAATACCAAAACAAACACTTAAATATCGTTTATCTTAATCCCTATCAGCCTAAAATATAATTCCTTTTAATTGAAGTTTATTTATAAATTACTTTCAAAAGTTAAACAAATTTTAAACTCTGAATTGAATTCATAACAGTGGAATCCAGCGACCACTATAAAAAACGGGGCCATCCCGAAAAGCCATATGAGTAGGAAAACTAATAGAACAAAATCATGCCTAAATATGTAATTGAAAGAGAGATTCCTGGTGCGGGTAACTTAAGCGCCGAACAATTAAAAGCTATTTCGCAAACATCTTGTGGAGTACTAGGTAAAATGGGACCACAAATCCAGTGGGTTAACAGCCAAGTAACTGCTGACAAAATCTATTGCACTTATATTGCACCAAACGAAGAAATGATTCGTGAACATGCGAAACAAGGCGGGTTTCCTGCAAATTCAATCAACCGAATATCAGCAGTTATTGACCCAACAACCGCAGAAGAAACGGTTTAGTTAAACAGAATTAAATATAGTAAAAAAACAAAAAATGCCTTTCCAATACGGAAAGGCATTTGCTATAAAAAAACCATTGCTCTTGCTTTACAAGCAATAATTCCCCGCAAATAGCCTTTGTCTAAAAGTTCATTTTCTACTAGTAGCTCAGATCTTTCACAGTGGTTTCTGATAATT
This sequence comes from Flavobacterium sp. KS-LB2, assembly GCF_036895565.1. Classification (NCBI taxonomy): domain Bacteria; kingdom Pseudomonadati; phylum Bacteroidota; class Flavobacteriia; order Flavobacteriales; family Flavobacteriaceae; genus Flavobacterium; species Flavobacterium sp. KS-LB2. Next base: position 2,493,098 of record NZ_CP145904.1, read on the forward strand.
TCCAAATATAGTTTTACCTCATATGACTATGCGTAACTAATACCAATACTATTTTTTTACAACCAGAATCTCGACACGTCTATTGGCAATTCGTTCTGTTTCATTCTTTTCCGGTAACGCAAATATTGGTCGACTACTGCCAAATCCTCTATGTCCTAATCTCGATGTAGCAATTCCGTTTCTTATCAAGAAATCAAATACAAACTTAGATCTTCGGTAGGAAAGTTTAACATCATTTGGATCGCTATTACAACAAATGTGACCATAAATATATATTTTTAATTGAGGATTCATTTTTAAAACCTGAAGAAGATCAGAAAGAATGGGTTCCGATTCTCTAATTATTTTTTCTGAATTGAAGTAAAAATTTAGATTTTCGAGTTTTATGATATCCCCTACTTTAGCTCTATTTACTTTTTCAAGTAGAGAAACAGTATTTTTTATTTCATTAACCGCAAGATCTTTTGCTTGAGTATTTTCAAAAACTAAAGTATCAGCATCATTCTTTTTCTTGATGGAGGTTTTATCTTTATAATAAACTACCACTTTCCGGTTATCACTTTGATTTTTCAATTGTTGAAAATCTTCTCCCAAAGCAACTAATTCTAATTTTTCGCTAAGATAAACTTTATTAAATGCTAAAAGTGCACGCACATTATTAGCCCTTCGAAAAGACAATTCTTTATTATAAGAATTGGAATCGATACTGTCACAATATCCTTGAATCTTTACAATTTCTTTACTTTTTGAATAGGCTAACCATTTACAAAAATCTTTTTGTGATTTTTCATTAATTATATCTTGATTAAAATCAAAAAAAAGTTCAAATTTATCTTGGGCAGACAAAGTAATTATATAAAAAAACAAAATCAAAAAAAGTCTTATCTTCATGTAAACTGGTTTTCTATGATTTTAAAATAACGTACAAATAAAAAAAATAGTATAAAAAACCCGATAGGTTTCAAAGCTATCGGGTTTACTTTTTAGAGATCTTTTGTTTATTTTGTAAACAATAACTCTCTGTATTTAGTCAATGTCCAAATTTCGTTATCTACTAGTAGCTCTAATTTATCACAATGATTTCTAATAATTTCAAAATATGGTTTTACCTTATTGCAATATGCTTCTGCCATTTCTTGAGCATCTGTCAAATGGTTTGCTTTCTTTCTTTCATTTGTCATCTCCTCAACTTTTGAATTGATTCCTTCGATATGACCAGAAATTTCTTTGATTAAAACTATTTGCTCTTTTGCAATTGATTCGAATTCAGTTCCAAAAATATCTTTCAATCCTTTAACATTCTCAATCAATGTATTTTGGTACCGAATCGCAGTAGGAATTACATGATTTTTAGAAATATCGCCTAAAACTCTACCTTCGATTTGAATTTTCTTAGTGTATTCCTCTAATTCGATTTCGTAACGTGCTTCAACCTCAATATGATTCATAATACCCATTTCAGAAAACAAATCCAAAGCTTGTTTTGAAGCTCTTGCTTTCAATGCTTCGGGAGTTGTTTTGAAGTTACTCAACCCTCTTTTTGCCGCTTCGATTTCCCATGCATCGCTGTAACCGTCTCCTTCAAAAAGAATGTTTTTAGAAACTTTGATATACTCTCTCAATACATTGAAGATGGCATCGTCTTTTTTCATGTCTTTGGACTCAATCAAACCATCAACTTCTTTTTTGAAGTCCCTCAATTGTTTTGCAACAATTGCATTCAAAGTAGTCATGGCATTAGAACAGTTTGCAGTAGAACCTACTGCTCTGAATTCAAATTTATTTCCTGTAAAAGCAAAAGGAGAAGTTCTATTTCTATCTGTATTATCCAAAAGAACATCCGGAATTTTACCTACTACATTAAGTTTTAAGTCTGTTTTTTCTTCTGGAGATAATTTCCCTGCAGTAACGCCTTCTAATTCAGCTAAAACTTTAGTTAATTGATCACCAATAAACACTGAGATAATTGCAGGCGGCGCTTCATTTGCTCCTAATCTATGATCATTACTTGCCGAAGCGATAGCTGCTCTCAGTAATGCTTCATAATCATTAACCGCTTTGATGGTATTGATAAAGAAAGTCAAAAACTGTAAATTGCTCATAGGCGTTTTACTTGGACTCAACAAGTTTACTCCAGTATCAGTTGCTAATGACCAGTTGTTGTGTTTTCCTGAACCATTTACTCCTTTGAAGGGTTTTTCATGAAATAATACTTTCAAATCATGACGTTCCGCCACTTTTTGCATTACATCCATTAATAGACAGTTATGGTCAACAGCTAAGTTTGTCTCTTCAAAAATAGGTGCCAATTCAAATTGATTAGGAGCAACTTCATTGTGACGGGTTTTTACTGGAATTCCTAACAACATACATTCTTGCTCTAAATCTCGCATATACGTTAAAGCACGAGTTGGAATAGACCCAAAATAGTGATCATCTAATTGTTGTCCTTTTGCGGAGGTATGTCCTAGCAACGTTCTACCAGTCATAACAATATCTGGCCGAGAATCTGCTAATGACTTATCGATTAAGAAATATTCCTGCTCCCATCCTAAAGTTGCAGTCACTTTCTTTACATTTTTATCAAAATATTTACAAACTTCAGTTGCTGCGTCATCCATAGCAGATAAAGCTCGCAACAAAGGAATTTTATTATCTAAAGCTTCTCCTGTGTACGAAATAAAAACCGTTGGAATACACAATGTGGTACCAAAAATAAATGCTGGAGATGTTGGGTCCCAAGCGGTATATCCTCTTGCTTCAAATGTGTTTCTAATTCCACCATTTGGAAAACTAGAGGCATCTGGTTCTTGCTGTACTAATTGCGCACCACCAAACTTTTCTACTGGATCGCTCCCGTCATACGATGTTTCAAAGAAAGCATCATGCTTTTCAGCAGTTGTTCCTGTAAGAGGCTGAAACCAGTGTGTATAATGAGTCACTCCTTTCGAAAGTGCCCATTCTTTCATACCCATTGCAATATAATCAGCTAATTTTCTATCTATTTTAGTGCCATACTGAACAGCACCTTGAACTGCTTTAAAAGCATCTGAAGTCAAATATTGCTTCATCGCTTTATCATTAAACACGTTTGAACCAAAAATAGTTGATTTTCTATCGGTTTCTTCAAATTGAACAGGCTTTCTGTTTGATGCTTCTCTCAAAGCTCGGAAACGAATTGTTGACATTTGTTCTCTGTTTAGTATATTAATTAATTCAGTTATTATTGACTTTCATTGTTGAAGATTTGATGAAACACAAAAAAATTATATAAATTTCCTTGATTAATCCCACTGTTTTCTATCGTTTTTTTTTAAACTCCTTGCATTACAAAAATACAAAATTTATTCGAAATTTCGCGGCCTACACCCTGAGTTGAAACGGTTGCTTTATTGCAAAAAAGCACTTTTATTTACTTGTTTTTAAAAATAAAATCAAAATCCTAAAATCTTAATCTGATTCTAATTTTATACTTCAAAAATTGAAATAAGTACCGTCCAAAAAGCGTGAGCTTTGAAAATGTAGTTCATCTGTTATAATTTTTGAAAACTTAACTCTATTTGTTAAATAACCAAAAACTAGCAGAATTACGAATTTTACAAAAATAAATCATTTTTTTACGACACCCCCTATTTTTTAGCCTTATTTTGATAATTCATAAAATTCACTCTAACAAACAATCTTTTTTACGGGGCTTAAAACAAAAAATCACTTCATTTTAAACAAATAACCACTCAAAAAAAAGGGGTCACTCTTTTTTTTTTGAATAAAAAACATATTTTTGCATAACGGTAGAGGAGTTACTTATTGCTAAAAGCTCCATTAAAATGATTTCTTAACACTATTTTTTTATATTATGGCTAAAATAAAATTAGAATACATTTGGTTAGATGGTTATGAACCAACTCAAAATCTTAGAAGTAAAACTAAAGTTGAAGAACATGAAAATTTTCAAGGAACTTTAGCTGAAATTGGAAACTGGTCATTTGATGGTTCTTCAACAAGACAAGCCGAAGGTGGTTCTTCTGACTGTTTATTAGTTCCAGTTGCAATATATCCAGATCCAACACGTATCAACGGATACCTAGTAATGACTGAAGTTATGAATGCTGATGGAACTGCACATTCATCAAACGGTAGAGCAACTATAGATGATGATGGTGATTTCTGGTTTGGATTTGAGCAAGAATATTTCATCATGGATACAAAAACATTATTACCATTAGGTTTCCCTATTGGTGGATATCCAGCACCACAAGGAATGTACTACTGTTCAGTTGGTGGAAAAAACACACACGGAAGAGGACTTGTTGAAGAGCACGCAGATTTATGTATTGCAGCTGGAATCAACTTTGAAGGAATTAACCAAGAAGTTGCTTGTGGACAATGGGAATTCCAATTGTTTGCTCAAGGAGCAAAAAAAGCAGGTGATGAAATATGGATAGCTAGATATTTATTAGACCGTTTGACTGAAAAATATGGTTACTACATTGAGTATCACCCAAAACCATTAGGAGATACTGACTGGAATGGTTCAGGAATGCATGCTAATTTCTCTAATGAAGTACTAAGAACATGTGGTTCTCAAGAAACTTACGAGAAAATATGTGAAGCTTTCCGTCCTGTAACCGCTGAACACATTGCTGTTTATGGTGCTTACAATGACCTACGTTTAACTGGTAAACATGAAACTGCATCTATACATGATTTCTCTTACGGAGTATCTGACAGAGGATGTTCAATCCGTATTCCATTAATGACCGTTCAAAAAGGATGGAAAGGATGGCTAGAAGACAGAAGACCAGCTTCAAACGGAGATCCATACAAAATTGCAGCTAGAATTATCAAAACAGTAAATTCTGTTCTATAATTTACAGCTTTAAAAATAATAAAAGTGCCATCGTAGTTATGGCACTTTTTTTTGTGATACAATTGGCATTTATCCTATCAAAAATATTTTTCAAAGTAAGAATCAAAAAGTATCTTTGTGCAACTTTAAATATTTGACTTATGATTGTCTGGATTTGTTTTTTAGTAGCAGTAATGCTTTTTTTAGCGCTTGACTTAGGCGTATTCAACAAAACCCCTCATATCATAAGCTCTAAAGAAGCAGGGAAATGGACTGCAATATGGGTCACATTATCTTTTATGTTTTCTGGTGTAATCTATTGGCTTTATAGTAATAATTATGTTGACAATCCCGATTCATTAAAACCTGCCACAGCATCCATAAAATTTATTACGGGGTATTTAATCGAATTATCATTGAGCGTAGACAATATATTTGTCATTGCTATAATCTTCTCTGCTTTTAAAATTCCACAAAAATACCAACATCGTGTTTTATTTTGGGGAATATTAGGCGCTATCGTTTTTAGAGGTTTAATGATCTTTTTTGGCGTTATGCTAATCAATAAATTTTCATGGACTACCTATATCTTTGGTGCTTTTTTAATTTATACTGCTATGAAAATGTTGTTTAGCGGTGATGATGAACAATTTCAGCCTAAAAAATCTTTTGTATATAAAAGTTTAAAAAAAATAATGCCCATTTCAAATCACATTGATGAAGAGCATTTTTTTGTAAAAAGAAGACATATAACTGCCGCAACTCCCCTTTTTGTAGCACTTGTAGTCATTGAAGTAATGGATGTAGTTTTTGCTATTGATAGTGTACCTGCTATTTTAGCTATAACAAGTGATCCTTTTTTAGTTTTTAGTTCAAATATCTTTGCCATTTTAGGATTGCGATCCATGTATTTCTTCTTGGCTAATATGTTGACAAAATTTAGCTATTTAGAATACAGTCTTATTGCCATTTTAAGTTTTGTAGGATTAAAAATGCTACTGCATGATTTCATTGAAATTCCTGAATGGGGTTCTCTTGCTTTTATAGCTTTATCACTTATATTGGGAATTGCTGTATCACTTAGAAAAAGTAGTAAAGAATTCGTGTAATAATTCACATAAAAATAAACGCATAAAAAAAGGAAATCTCACGATTTCCTTTTTTTATTATTGCCTAGCAAAACCTATAAATTTATTTTCTGAATCTCAGTTTTGTCTACTTTTAATGCTGACATTACTGCATCAATATTATTTTTATTTACTGTTGCAGCAAAATTAGCGGGTATAACTGCAATTCTAAACGTTTGGTTTTGAGTCCAACTAGACGGCAAAGTATTCAGACTAAAATTAGCAGAAAGAAAAATATTAACATTGTATCTCGTATAATCAAAATTAAAATCTAATTCTCCTCCATCACTAAAATAATACGTTTGAGGCATTAGTTTCCAAATATCTTCCCCATTTACAGTATCATACAAGTGATACACTAAAACTACATCCGATGAATAAATTGGTGGATTAAAAGTTACCAATGTAGTGTAGTTATTATTGGAATTAAAGGAAGTGGTAACTTCAAATACTTCACTAATGGTATCATTATCCACAGTATCATTTATTTCAGTTACTTCGCAACTTTGTAGTGTCATCATCCCGATGAAAACTAAAAATAAGGTAATTTTTTTCATTAGTTATAGCTTTAATAATTTATATTGAAAAAGTGTATTCATGAATTGTGCCAAAGTTTATTTTAAAAAATAATGTACTTTTGATAAATGGAAAAAGAACTTAAATTATACATGCTAATGCTAGGATGTACGCCGGCTGGACGTTTTACAGAGCAGCATGATATTTTTTTCGGAATTGGAAATTCCTTAAAAGATTTGATCCCACAAATTAAAAATTTTTGGCCTGAAGCCAAAGGAAAACTGCATATTGACGCTTGGCGAGAAGTATCTGTCGTGAATGACTTCACTATCGAAATTATCTCTAAAAACATCCAAACAACTCCTTCTTTAGCTCAGTTGTTTTTTATCAATCTAGGAGGTTATAAAGAAAATGAATTTGAAGAATACCATTATAAAATGCTTGTTGTAGCCAATAGATTAGCTTTGGCAACCAAAAAATCTAAAGCAACTGCTTTTTATAAGCATTGTGGTTTTAAAGGAGCTGAGTCGCACCTTGACGAGAAATACGGCATTGATGTAGACGACACCTATAAAGTTGCCGATATGCTCCCCGCAGAATTCAAGGCGATATATGCTTTGAAAATCACAAAATCGGAGGCTTTATTAAAGGAAGATGAATTGCATATTGGGTATTTAAAACTCGACAAATTAAAGAATTTATAACACAAAGATAGAGCTGCCACTCAAATTGATTCTTTAATGACCAATAAAAAACCTCGAAAGCTAAACTTTCGAGGTTTAATTATTTAAACTAATCCTAATTATTTTTTTGGATTAGTTGATGAATTAAAATCTATTTTGCAGAAATTACTTTTTTCACACTGCTTCCTCTGTTGGTAGTTACTTTTACAACATACACCTCAGATCTATCTATATAAGAATTAAGATTTAGTGTAACTTCTTTGTTCAAATAACCATTACTATCCATTTTTGTAAGCACTGAAACACCTTGTGAATTAAGCACATCGATTTTCACATCAGACACATAATCAAATTTATATTTGATCGTAAGTGCATCTTTGAAAGGAACTGGATAAGCATCAAAACCTACAGGAGCAATTTTTGCATCTATCGGCGCTATTGTATCATTAGTACTAGAATCTGATGTAGCACTACATTTAGGAACATTATATCCCATAAATATTCTACAACCATCAAATGCATTATTGATTTTATCAACAACACTAGCGATACTAGTAAGTGAAGCTCCATTAGTATTTCCACCTCCAAGGGCTTTATTTGCTAAATTGAATAGTCCTTCTACCGTTTTATCTCCTTCAATAGCTGCCAAAACAGAAGCATCAATTGAGTAATATTGGTATTCGTTTACCACACTAGTCAAATTACCATAAATATCATAGATACATTGACGCTCTTTAGGAATATCTGAACCACAACCACCTTCAGCTGCAGCAGTCACTAACATTCCTTCTTGTAATACGAAATCACCAAGAGCTCCATTTATACCTATATTAAGACCTAAAGTAATCGTTTGAGCCAATAAAGTGTTATTGATAGTTCCTTTTTTAGTCAAATAACTACTAGGTAATGCACTAATAGAGTAGCTACCAGATAACACATAACTGCTTCCTCCACCAGGCAAAACACCTACAACCGAATTTCTATCAGTAAGTGTATTTGTAACTATCACAGTATTTCCCAATGAACCTATAGTCATTGTTCCGCCATATGCTGCTAAAGCTCTATCTATAAGATCTAAAGTTGTGTATTTATCGAAACCAGCATCCATATTTGGAGCACATGCCATACCACCAAAATTTCCATAATATCCTTGTGTATACGTGCACAAAGCTTTAGCACAAATCTGAGTAGTTACTTCTACTTGATCAGTAGCAGTACAACCATTTGCTAAACTTGTTACTGTTAATGTATAAGTTCCATCGTGGTTTACTATCGGATTAGCAGTATTAGCTCCCGAAACGATGTTACCACCATTAGTAGCAACCCAAGAGTAGCTTACATTTAAAGTACTAGAAGATCCTGATAATGTAACAGTAGTATTACCACACAAAATTTGAACATCTTGACCAGCAACCGCATTCGGCGGTGTATTGTCTAACGTCACCAAAGCTATATCAGTAGCAGTACATCCATTCACTGGATTAGTAACTGTTAATGTATACGTACCTGCTGCATTTACTGTAGGTGTAGCTGTTGTAGCTCCAGAAACAATGTTTCCGCCATTACTAGCAACCCAAGAGAAAGTAGCGCCTGCTGTTGTAGACGAACCACTCAAAGCGATGGAAGTAACAGTACAAGTCAGTACTTTATCAGCTCCTGCATTTGCATTCGGTGGCGTGTTATTTAATGTTACCAAAGCTATATCAGTAGCAGTACATCCATTTACTGGATCAGTAACTGTTAATGTATACGTACCTGCTGCATTTACTGTTGGTGTAGCTGTTGTAGCTCCAGAAACGATATTTCCGCCATTACTAGCAACCCAAGAGAAAGTAGCGCCTGCTGTTGTAGACGAACCACTCAAAGCGATGGAAGTAACAGTACAAGTCAGTACTTTATCAGCTCCTGCATTTGCATTCGGTGGCGTGTTATTTAATGTTACCAAAGCTATATCAGTAGCAGTGCATCCATTCACTGGATTAGTAACCGTTAATGTATACGTACCCGCTGCATTTACTGTTGGTGTAGCTGTTGTAGCTCCAGAAACAATATTTCCGCCATTACTAGCAACCCAAGAGAAAGTAGCGCCTGCTGTTGTAGACGAACCACTCAAAGCGATGGAAGTAACAGTACAAGTCAGTACTTTATCGGCTCCTGCATTTACATTCGGTGGTGTATTATTTAACGTTACTAAAGCCACATCAGTAGCAGTACATCCATTTGCTGGATTAGTAACTGTTAATGTATACGTACCTGCTGCATTTACTGTTGGTGTAGCTGTTGTAGCTCCAGAAACAATGTTTCCGCCATTACTAGCAACCCAAGAGAAAGTAGCGCCTGCTGTTGTAGACGAACCACTCAAAGCGATAGAAGTAACAGTACAAGTCAATACTTTATCGGCTCCTGCATTTACATTTGGTGTATTAGCATCCAGAGTTACTAAAGCCACATCAGTAGCGGTACATCCATTCACTGGATTAGTAACTGTTAATGTATACGTACCTGCTGCATTTACTGTTGGTGTAGCTGTTGTAGCTCCAGAAACAATGTTTCCGCCATTACTAGCAACCCAAGAGAAAGTAGCGCCTGCTGTTGTAGACGAACCACTCAAAGCGATGGAAGTAACAGTACAAGTCAGTACTTTATCTGCTCCTGCATTTGCATTCGGTGGCGTGTTATTTAATGTTACCAAAGCTATATCAGTAGCAGTACATCCATTTGCTGGATTAGTAACTGTTAATGTATACGTACCTGCTGCATTTACTGTTGGTGTAGCTGTTGTAGCTCCAGAAACAATATTTCCGCCATTACTAGCAACCCAAGAGAAAGTAGCGCCTGCTGTTGTAGACGAACCACTCAAAGCGATGGAAGTAAAAGTACAAGTCAGTACTTTATCGGCTCCTGCACTTACATTCGGTGGTGTATTATTTAACGTTACTAAAGCCACATCAGTAGCAGTACATCCATTTGCTGGATTAGTAACTGTTAATGTATACGTACCTGCTGCATTTACTGTTGGTGTAGCTGTTGTAGCTCCAGAAACAATGTTTCCGCCATTACTAGCAACCCAAGAGAAAGTAGCGCCTGCTGTTGTAGACGAACCACTCAAAGCGATGGAAGTAACAGTACAAGTCAGTACTTTATCGGCTCCTGCATTTACATTCGGTGGTGTATTATTTAACGTTACTAAAGCCACATCAGTAGCAGTGCATCCATTCACTGGATTAGTAACCGTTAATGTATACGTACCCGCTGCATTTACTGTTGGTGTAGCTGTTGTAGCTCCAGAAACAATATTTCCACCATTACTAGCAACCCAAGAGAAAGTAGCTCCTGCTGTTGTAGACGAACCGCTCAAAGCGATGGAAGTAACAGTACAAGTCAGTACTTTATCGGCTCCTGCATTTGCGTTAGGCGGCGTATTATTTAACGTTACTAAAGCCACATCAGTAGCGGTACATCCATTTGCTGGATCAGTAACTGTTAATGTATACGTACCTGCTGCATTTACTGTAGGTGTAGCTGTTGTAGCTCCAGAAACAATGTTTCCGCCATTACTAGCAACCCAAGAGAAAGTAGCGCCTGCTGTTGTAGACGAACCACTCAAAGCGATGGAAGTAACAGTACAAGTCAGTACTTTATCGGCTCCTGCATTTGCGTTAGGCGGTGTAATATTTCTTTCTACAACTACTGTAGCTTGTGCAAAGCAACCTGCAAAACCTGGCGCATATACTTTTACAGTATAAGTACCTGGCTCCATTATTATCCTGTCAGGATCTTGTGGATTATCCCCAGGAATGAGTACACTAGAAGGATTATACCATTCTATAGTCGCTCCAGTTGGAGCTATATTAGTAGCTGTAATAGTAGCATTAGTATTAGTACATGTAATTACACGATTAACACTAGCACTTACTGTTGGAGTTACCGTATTACCAAATGGGAATGGTCCTGCAAAATCTTTTTGCTCACTCGTAAATGAGTCAGATTGTCCACCTGCAGAACTACGCGTTTTAACTAATAAACTACCTAATACATTGGCACATGGTCCAGAACCTGGTCCTTTTCTGTCCAAACCAAAAGCGGTAAGATTAATTCCAATTTCTACATGTTGAAGGGTTTGATAATTATCAAAAAATGTTGCATTAGGTCCTTCAATAGTTCCCCAAGGTGGGCCCAATGTACTTGCTTCTGCATTAACCCTTCCAAAAATATTTTCTACATCGGCTGGATCATTGGAAACAATACGTCCATAGCCAAAAGTACCACTTTGCTCTCCTTTTTCAAAAGTTCCAGGAACTACGCTAAATGGTCTTGCGGCTGCCGAATTATTATAATTATTAAAAACTGTTTCATCCATCCATACTCTGATTCTTACCTCAGGTTTAGATCCACCGCCTTCATAATCAATCGATACGATTATAGTCCCAGGAACATTGACACTTCCGTCAGCGTTAAAAGTAAATGCAGTACGACCTCCATCATTGCCTGTATTCCCAAAAACTAGGTCTCCCGGAGCATAGCTCACTAAGGTTCTGAAGAATTCAAAATCTATATGCTTGCTACCATCTGTTGATCTCAGTGTAGCAGCAGCATAGGCCCAAAGCACATCAAAGGGTCTATCATCTATTGGAAAACCAGGATTTGTAGAAGGATCATGGGGATTTGTTCCTCGTAAATGCGCCATAACATCAATGATATCATCTTTTTGAGGAACACTTCCAGCTCCCAAACTCCAAGTAATTGGATTATCTGCATTTTTATCTGATGAGCTTGCAAAAATACTTGAATCACTATTTCCTTGAGCGGAATTAGTATCCCTTCCATACACAGAATCTATCCATAAAAAGCCGTCAACTACAGGATATGGAAGACCAGGAGCAGGTGTAGTTACTGACTGCCCTTTTGTAAAAGAAAAATTGTTATTAGCTAGAATAGAAGTTCTCAGTGCAGCAGCACCACTTATATCTATCACTCCCTTGCCACTGCCTGGATACGTGCTATTAAACCAATCATCCGTATTTGCTGGACCAGGATTAAAGTTACCAAATTGCAACAAGTTAGCGTAACCATCAGCTTCAATACCAAAATTGGCTTTGACAGCTGCACCCCCTACAAGCTGACCATAAATAGGAGCCTGACCAAATACTAAAAGAAGTAACGTTGTCCAAATAAAGAGTTTTTTAGTGATAGAATTTGGCCATAAAAGACTAGAAAAACCTGTATTGAAATAACAGGAAAAAGTGAGAACATTTTTTTGTACACTTTTTATCGTATAGAATATAAATTTTTTCATAATAATTTGGTTTTAAGACCATATTATTAATAAGAAAGCGCATGTAGAAGTTGGGTTTTCGAGAAATTGAAAAGGTCCTGTTTCATAGAGTGTAGTTTAATACCATAAATTAAAAAAAAAGGAGGTTCCAAACTGGGGCATTAAAAATTACTGAGATACAAATTAACCTTCATAAACACTTACGAAGTAATCCATCATTTAAAAGATTTTTAGTATAGAAAACAATAACTAAATTCTTTTATCTACCAGCAATTGCTTTGCTAAGCAATCTTTAAACTTTAATCTAAAACAATCCGTCTTTAAATTAATAAAGGTTCTAACAAAAGATTTAATAAAACAAATTGCCTTCAAAAAAATGTTTTTTGAAGCGCTCTATTCAACAAAGATTATTTATTTTAAACAACAACTTAAAACACTATAAAACAAATAGTTAAGTTGTTATAAAACTTTAAAATAATTAAGTTTTGTTGAACCAAAGTTAGGCATAACGTCAAAAAAAGAAAACAAAAGATCCTAAAACAAGATAAAATTCTATTATTCTCGACAAGAAACACTATTCGCTAAGAAAAGGTTTACAGTTAAAAAATATTAATACAAAACTACTCGTTAACTTATTGATAATTAGACAGTTAAGTAATTTATTATTTAAATTTTGTTAATAAAAAAGTACTGTTAAAAAACATCAAAATCTCTTAACATATTAATTGTAAGTCTTCATTTTTTTATTTGAATTGAAATGCAAATCTCAAATACTCAAAACATTAAAAAAGTTCTATTTAAGATTTTAAAAAACTCCTGAAGGACTTTAAATAATGCTTTTTATCCATCAAAAAAAAACAATATATAAATTAGCAAAAAAAAAGACCTTTCATTACTGAAAGATCTTTTGTATTAAAAAATTACAATCTTATTCTGATTTCTATTTTACAACAACAGTATTGTTTCTTAAAATTTTGCTAAAAAATAACACATGAGAAGGCAACGCATTTTCCCAATATTCCCAAGTGTGAGCTCCTGGCCGTTCCGTATAATCATGAGAAACTTTGTTGTAAACGAGTCTTCGGTGTAGTTCTCTATTCGATTCAATCAAAAAATCATCTACACCACAGTCTATAATCAATTCTAGTTTATTACTTTTAATTTTATCCACCATATTTAAAACAGCATTCGAAGCATATACTTCTTGGGATGCCCCTTCAACTCCAAAAACAGGTTCCATTAATTTAGTCACTCTTTCTTTAGATTCCGGATTCATCATGCTCCCCATATCCACTGCTCCACTCATGCTTCCAGCGGCACAAAATAGTTCTGGATGTTTTGTCGAAAGGTACAATGCTCCGTGTCCTCCCATAGAGAGCCCCGTAATTACACGTCCTTTTCTGTCATTTATGGTTCGATACGTGTTATCTACTTTCTCAATTACTTCTTTCGTGATATAAGTTTCAAACTGACTTCCTTTATTAACAGGACTATCCAGATAAAAACTGAATGTTTCTCCCTCAGGCATTACAATTATAATATTATATTGATCTGCTAAATTGTGTAATAAATTCTTATCCGGAGTTTTTGACAACCAATCATTAAAATGACCATAAGCGCCATGCAATAAATAAAGTACTGGGTAATTCATTCTACTTTTGGAATAGGAATTTGGCAATACTACCGCAGCCTTATAGGTTTTATTCATAGCCATGCTAGGAATTTGCAACGTATCGGCTTTTGCTGCATAAGAAATAGCAACATGACCAAAAAGGAAAAATAAGAAAACAATTTGAAGTTTTTTCATACGAATCAGTTTTAAGGTAAATTGTAAATATAACACTTTCTTATAAATAATATAAAAACTGTAATTATTGTAAAAAAAAGACCTTCCATTACTGAAAGGTCTTTTATTCTTGTACTGAATTATTAGAATTACGTTCAATTTAAAACGGACAGAAAAAGTCTTTTGTTGAAAAGATCCCGATAAAAATGGGGAAAAGCAATTCATTTTTATTCCCGAATAGATCCCGCTCGAAAGCGGGGTAAGCGATTCACACACTTTTTGCCATGCAAAAAGTGGTTCTATAATTACATATTTCTTCTATACTGACCACCAACTTCAAATAAAGCCGAAGTGATTTGCCCCAAAGAACAAACTTTTGTCGCTTCCATCAGATATTCAAATAAATTTTCGTTTTTAATGGCAGCTTCTTGTATAGCATTCAATTGCTCCTTTACCTTACTCTGATTCGACTGGTGTAAATGACCCAACATATCAATTTGGTATTGTTTTTCTTCTTCGGTGGCACGAATAACTTCGGCCGGAATTACCGTTGGAGAACCTTTAGAACTCAAGAACGTATTCACACCAATAATTGGAAATTCACCAGTATGTTTCAATGTTTCATAATACAAACTTTCTTCTTGAATTTTAGAACGTTGGTACATAGTTTCCATAGCACCAAGCACTCCACCACGTTCAGTAATTCGGTCGAACTCCAATAAAACTGCTGCTTCCACTAAATCAGTTAATTCTTCGATGATAAAAGCTCCTTGAATTGGGTTTTCATTTTTGGCAAGACCTAATTCTTTATTGATAATCAACTGAATTGCCATGGCACGACGCACTGATTCTTCGGTTGGCGTTGTAATTGCTTCGTCATACGCATTCGTATGTAACGAATTACAGTTGTCATAAATCGCATACAAAGCTTGCAAAGTGGTACGAATATCATTAAAATCTATTTCCTGCGCGTGTAAAGAACGACCCGAAGTTTGAATATGGTATTTCAACATTTGCGCACGCTCGTTAGCTCCGTATTTGTTTTTCATGGCTTTCGCCCAAATTTTGCGCGCTACACGACCAATCACTGCATATTCAGGATCTACTCCATTCGAAAAGAAGAATGATAAGTTTGGTCCAAAATCATTGATGTTCATACCACGACTCAAATAATATTCCACATACGTGAAGCCATTAGAAAGTGTAAAAGCCAATTGCGTAATAGGATTTGCTCCTGCTTCGGCAATGTGATATCCTGAAATAGAAACCGAATAGAAATTTCTAACATTCTTAGTAATGAAATATTCCTGTACGTCACCCATCAATCGTAGGGCAAATTCAGTAGAGAAAATACAAGTATTTTGTGCTTGGTCTTCTTTCAAAATATCAGCCTGAACGGTTCCACGAACTTGAGATAATGTTCTTGCTTTAATTTCGTTATACACTTCCAAAGGTAAAACCTGATCTCCGGTAACTCCCAAAAGCATTAATCCTAAACCATTATTCCCTGCTGGCAAATCGCCTTGATAATGCGGTCTTTCGACTCCTTTAGCTGCGTATATTTTGTTGATTTTTGTTTCAACTTCTTTTTCAAGATTATTTTCTTTGATGTAAAACTCACATTGTTGGTCAATAGCAGCATTCATGAAAAAGCCTAATAACATTGGTGCAGGACCATTGATAGTCATACTCACCGAAGTCATGGCGTGAACCAAATCGAAACCGGAATATAATTTTTTAGCATCATCCAAACAACAAATAGAAACTCCGGCATTCCCGATTTTTCCATAGATATCTGGACGTACATGTGGGTCGTTTCCGTATAAAGTTACACTATCAAAAGCAGTTGACAATCGTTTTGCCGGTAATCCTGCACTCACATAATGAAAACGTTTGTTGGTTCTTTCCGGTCCGCCTTCTCCCGCAAACATACGAGATGGATCTTCTCCCTCGCGTTTGAAAGGATATAAACCAGCGGTAAAAGGAAATTCCCCCGGAACATTTTCCTGTAAACACCAGCGCAAAATATCACCCCAAGCTTTGTATTTTGGTAATGCTATTTTCGAAATTTGAGAATGCGAAAGGGACTCTGTATGCGTCGCCATTTTTATTTCTCGGTCACGAACTTTGAAGGTATACACTGGATTCTTGTACTTGTTTACTTTTTCGTCCCAAGTCAAAATGATTTCCCAATTGTACGGATCTAGGTCCATTTTTACTTTATCGAATTGATTCAGTAAAAGGTTGAGGAATATTTTATCCTCAGCAACACCCGGTTTTTCAGATTCTAAAGCAGTTGGTAAAACGGAATCATCATTGATTCCTGCTTTATTTAGTTCAGGTGTTCTCTTGGCTACCGTTTCAATTGTTTTGAAAATCCCGTATAATTTCTGGGCAACTTGCTCTTGGCTTACTGCCGTAACATCATATTTTCTGTTGCTTTCGGCAATTTCTGATAAGTAACGCGTTCTGTGTGGTGGAATAACGAAGATTTTCTCACTCATTTCACGCGTGATTTGAAACGTTGATTTCAAATCAGAATTTGTTTTTTCATGGACTTTATCCATAATCGCTTTGTACAGCGTATTCATTCCCGGATCATTGAACTGCGAAGCAATTGTCCCAAAAACTGGAAGTGTATCTAAATCCGCATCCCATAAGTTGTGGTTGCGTTGGTATTGTTTTTTCACATCACGCAAAGCATCCAGAGAACCGCGTTTGTCAAATTTATTGATCGCTACCAAATCAGCAAAATCAAGCATGTCAATTTTCTCCAATTGGGTTGCAGCACCAAATTCTGGTGTCATTACATACAAAGAAACATCAGAGTGATCCATAATCTCTGTATCCGATTGACCAATGCCAGAGGTTTCTAAAATAATGATGTCATATTTCGCTGCTTTAATCACTTGAATCGCATCGGCAACATATTTAGACAATGCCAGATTTGATTGACGTGTAGCCAAAGAACGCATGTAAACACGAGGATTATTGATTGCATTCATGCGGATTCTATCTCCTAATAATGCACCACCCGTTTTACGTTTGGATGGATCCACAGATATTAATCCGATCGTTTTTTCGGGAAAATCAATTAAAAAACGACGTACTAATTCATCTACTAATGATGATTTTCCTGCTCCACCTGTTCCTGTAATTCCAAGAACTGGAATCGTACTGTTTTCATTCTTTTTTTGGATGGCTTCCAAAGTTTTAGCCGCAACATCCGGGAAATTTTCTGCTGCAGATATAATTCTTGCAATAGCGGTCGGATTTTTTGATTCTAATTCTTCTAATTCATTTGTCAATCTATCACCTGTAGGAAAATCAGATTGTTGTACCAAATCATTGATCATTCCTTGTAATCCCATAGCGCGTCCATCATCTGGCGCATAAATACGCGTAATTCCATACGCTTGTAATTCGGCTATTTCTGAAGGTAGAATTACACCTCCTCCACCACCAAATATCTTGATTTGTCCTGCTCCTTTTTCTTGAAGCAAGTCATACATATATTTGAAATATTCGTTATGTCCGCCTTGATAGGAAGTTATTGCAATGGCATTAGCATCTTCTTGAATTGCAGTATTGACTACTTCTTCTACACTACGGTCGTGGCCCAAATGGATTACCTCAACACCTGTAGACTGAATAATCCTACGCATAATATTGATTGCGGCATCGTGACCGTCAAAAAGAGCTGCTGCGGTAACAATTCTTACTTTATTGTTAGGGATATATGGCTTTTGTTGTTCCATTTTATGAATATGATAATTTAAGCCTGCAATTTACGATTTTATTTTAAAAATTATTTGGTGTTGCTACTCGTTGTTAATAAATAAGACAGAATTTTGTTATTTACCCCTGATTGAAGTAGCATCCCACGCTTTTTTTGGCGAGAATACAGCGTCCAGGAGTTTAGGGAGCAGGACAAATCATAATTAATTCAACTACATTTGTGCTCCTTACGAATAGTTGGCTTTGTTTTTGAATAAGTCGTATTTTTACAAATGCCAGATGGCGAATTAATAAATAAATATTTTACGATGAAGAAAATTTTAATTTTAGTGGTAGCAGTTTCTCTTTCAGGTTGTGCCGAAATGCAACAAGTGATGAATCAATTTCCGCAAACGCAAGGAATTGGCGGTGTTGACATTGCTGGCGGATTGAAGGAAGCCCTGAATAATGGGATTTCAAAACAAGTTACAAAACTAACCGCTACGGATGGTTTTTACAAAAATGAAGCGGTAAAAATTTTATTGCCAGAAGAATTAAGAAAAGTAGATGCCGGTTTGAGACGAATTGGATTGAGTTCATTGGCCGATGAAGGTTTGAAAGTTTTAAATCGTGCTGCTGAAGATGCGGTAAAGGAAGCTACTCCAATTTTTGTTGATGCTGTAAGAAACATGACTTTTTATGATGCCAAAACGATATTGATGGGAAATGAAAGTTCAGCTACGAATTATTTACAGAATAGCACTTCTACAGCTTTGTACGGAAAATTCAATCCTGTGATTAAAAATTCATTTACAAAAGTAGGTGCCGATAAAGTTTGGACGAACATTATTACAAAATACAACAGCATTCCTCTTGTGAATAAAGTGAATCCTGATTTGACTGATTATGTAACCAATCAAGCGTTGAATGGCGTTTTCAAAATGGTTGCCGTAGAAGAGAAAAACATTAGAACTAATTTGAATGCCAGAACCTCTGTTTTATTGCAAAAAGTTTTTGCCATGCAGGATAAAATATAAATTGAAATCTGGCTGTTTTTTTTCAAACATAAAACAGCCAAATCAAACTTTTTTATAAAAAGGAATAGGTTTAGTTTTGAAAAAGTATTCAAAACTAAAATTAAGCTGAAATAAATATAGAATGCAAAAAATTACCATCCTAATTCATTGCGAGGATCAAAAAGCAATTATCGCTTCCGTTACGAATTATATTTCCTCAATTGATGGCAATATTATTTATCTAGACCAACATGTAGATGCTGATGAAAATGTATTTTTCATGCGTTTAGAGTGTGAATTCAGTGCCAAAAACTGGAATATTGACGCCATAAAAACTGATTTTCAAACTAACTTAGCGACTCGGTTTAACATGTCATGGGAAATCTATACCCAAGACGAGAAACCAAAAATGGCTTTGTTTGTTTCCAAATACGATCATTGTTTGTATGATATTTTAGGACGATACAGTGCCGGTGAATTGCCTCTTGAAATTCCGTTGATTATAAGCAATCATGAGGATTTGAGAGCTGTTGCAGAACGCTTTTCAATCCCGTTTCACTACGTTCCTTTCACTAAAGATATTAAATCCGAAGGGGAATTAAAACAATTGGATTTACTAAAACAATACCAAATTGACTTTATCGTTTTGGCACGCTACATGCAAATTATCACACCTCTTTTAATTGCACAGTACAAGAATCAAATCATCAATATTCATCATTCGTTTCTTCCGGCATTTCCAGGAGCAAAACCGTATCATTCGGCTTTTAAACGTGGTGTGAAAATCATTGGAGCTACGAGTCATTATGTGACCGAAGGATTAGATGAAGGCCCAATTATCGAGCAAGATATTGCCCGAGTTTCGCACAGTCATTCCATAGAAGATTTCATTATGAAAGGACGCGACCTAGAACGCATGGTTTTGGCAAGAGCCATAAAACTGCATGCCGAACGAAAAACAATGGTGTATGGCAATAAAACGGTAGTGTTTTTATAACAAGCAAAAATGTCTAATTTTTACAATTCTCAATTATAAAGGGCTGTATTCAATGCCAACAAAAAGCTTTGAAGGCAGTCTAATTAAATCATAATGAAGGATCGCTAAAAATCTTAACGTATGCCCAACAAAGTAATAACAAAATCTTAACAACGAAACATGCTTTTATGTACGACCTTTGTGGAGTAATAAACTGGTTATTTATTATTTTGGTTTTGGTTAGTTAAAGAATTGCCTGCATTTATAATGCAGGCATTTTTTTTATTTAGCTGTATTTATAAAAGAAAGAACCGCATCGTTAAAAGCATTGGGTTGCTCCACATTTACTACATGTCCACATTTTTCTATCACAAAGAGTTTTGACGATTTATAATGATTCTCCACGACTTTCTTAACTGATGGCAAAAACATATAATCCTCTTCACCCATTACATAAAGCGTAGGAATATTTAGTTCAACTTGACGAAACCATTTCAAAACTGGATTTATCTCTGCAGTTAGTTTGAACCATTTGATAAATTCTTTTTGGTATAATTTCTTGGCCTCATTGATAAAAAGCACACGCGATTGTTTGTGACTTTTTTTAGGCATAATTACAAAAGCAAAGAATTTGTACAAAACCAAATACGGCAATACATATTTAAACATATTTCCCAATCGCATTAATACTTGAGAACGGAAATTCATTTTAAGAATTGCTCCACCCAGAATCATACTTTGTACTCGCTCTGGATACATTTCAGCCAATTGTCTGATGAGAATGGTGCCTAATGAAATACCAACAAAATGTGATTTTTTGATTTTTAAAAAATCTAGTACTTCCAGAATATCATTGGCCAAAGCCGAAAAAGTATATTTCTGTTTGAAAGCCGTCTTTAAAGTAGGTTTTGATTCCCCATGACCGCGTAAATCCAATAACAATACATTATATTGTTTTTTGAAATCCCTAATTTGCTTAAACCATATAGACGAACTTCCGCCAGCGCCATGTACAAAAGTGACCCACTGATCGGTGTTTTTATTTTCGTAAATGGTATAATTAATCACTCGTTTTTTTTGTAAAAATAGGACTTTAATTTTAAATCCCAATCTTAACAAAAAATAATGCTTATTTTATAATTGTATACCGTAAATTTGCAAAAAAATTACACCCATGAAAGGATTGTTGCAAGAGAAAAGTGAAATTGAGAATCTTAAAAGAGAATACCAAATGTTCTCAGAACTGAATTTCAACATTGAAAAAACTACGGTTAAGTCAACTGTGCCAATAGAAGAATTAATTTTAGAAGAATGCGAATTATAATTTTTGATGCATTTTTTTAAAGTAATCAAACGATTTTAGTAGCCTGCTTCCATACCAAGAAAACATTTCGCCATCTACAAATACCGTTTTTGCATGATGCGTGTGTATTCCTATTTCGAATGCATCTTCCTCTTTGAAAGGATACGGCTCTGAAGAAAGGAAAACCAAATCCGGATCGCCCTCTAAACGTATTTTTTTGAGTTCGATTTCCGGGTAACGTCCTTTATTCTCGTAAATATTTTGAAAATGGTTCAGTTTCAGTAATTCATTGATAAAATTATTCGAACCTGCGACCATAAAAGGGTTTTTCCAAATGAAATAAGCTACTTTTCTAACCGGTTTATCTTTGATGAAGTTTTTAAAATCGCTCCAGGCAAAAGCCAATTTGTCGTTCCATTTCTGAGATTCGGTTCTACAATTGAATAGCTGACCGAAATCAGTTATCATTTGAAAATTATCTTCAATAGTGATGACATTGGTTACCCAAACTGGGCAAATTTTCCTCAATTCCTCGACTATTTCAAGTGTATTTTCCTCTTTGTTGCAAATGATGATATCCGGTTGCAACAATCTAATTTTCTCATAATGCACTTTTTTAGTACCACCAACTATTTTCTTGGTTGATTTAAAATGATATGGATGCACACAGAACTTTGTTATTCCAACAATTCGGTCTTCCAAACCCAAATCATACAATAATTCCGTTTGCGAGGGAACTAATGAAATAATACGTTTTGGTGAAGTTTCAAATAAATGGGACGTCCCGAGTTGGTCGATTAGAGTTTTCATATTTTCTATTTAAAGTTTAAAAGGTTTAATGTCCAAAGGTGAGCAACCTGAAACTTTAAACATTAAACTTTAAACCTATAATCGCTTCCATTTCCTGTTGCATATTCAGAGCTTCTTCTCTTGCTTTTTCAATAAAATCAGTTCCATTTGAAGCATAAATAATCGCTCTGGAAGAATTTACAAGTAACCCTACAGCAGTATTCATTCCGTATTTACATACCTCAGCTAAACTTCCTCCTTGTGCACCAACACCAGGAACTAGCAAGAAACTATCTGGGACAATTTTACGAATTTCAGCAAAATATTCGGCTTTAGTAGCACCAACCACATACATTAGGTTTTCGCTGTTTTTCCAAGATTTAGACGTTTCTAATACTTGTTTGTACAATTCTTTTCCTCCTGAAACTTCTGGATTCGTGATTAAAGTCTGAAAATCAAAAGCACCTTCGTTTGAAGTCAAAGCCAACATAATAGTATGTTTATTTTCGAAAGCTAAAAACGGTTCCACTGAATCTTTCCCCATATAAGGAGCAACGGTAACACTATCAAAATTCAAGTCTTCAAAAAAAGCTTTGGCGTACATAGATGACGTATTGCCTATATCTCCTCGCTTTGCATCGGCTATCGTGAAAATATCTGGATAATTTTCGTTGATGTAATTTATTGTTTTTTGCAACGACAGCCACCCTTTTATTCCGTATGCTTCATAAAAAGCAGTGTTTGGTTTATATGCCACTGCTAAATCATGAGTTGCATCGATTATCGCTTTATTGAATTCGAAAATAGGATCTTCTAATGCTAGTAAATGTTGTGGAATTTTAGTCAAATCAACATCGAGTCCTATGGTAAGGAATGATTTTTTGATTTTGATTTGCTCAATTAGTTGTTGTGTAGTCATATTTGTGTAGTTGTGCGGCAAAATTACAAACATACATTCAATATCGGTTATAATCCTTCAATAAAATTTCAAATTATAGTAGGACATCAAAATGCATTATTCCTAAATTTTAGAAATTGAAATTGAAAAAAATATAGCAACATTCCCATCAAAACGATGGATTAAAAACCAACATTTATAATATCCAAAACATTCTTCCTGATTAAGGTTTATTACACTACAAAATCGTAGCTCTCTAAAAATACTTTGTGAGATTCCAAAAAAAGAACCGCCGAATCCTGCAAATGATGTTAAAAAAAACACAAATTTAACGATTGTTGATCTTTAAAACGAGTAGAGAATACCTATATCCTAAAAAAAATCTATTTTTAAAGTATTAATAATCAAAACTAAATCTATTAAATTGGTTTTATTTTTTGGAGAAAAACTGCTAAATTCATTCGTTTATAATAAAAAATAAAGATTTCAAGAATGGTAAAAAATGAATTTCAAAGCAACCTTTTTATATCTTTACTTTAAACAAAACTATTTATGAAAGTATATTTGAAATTTGATTATGCCCAACTGACAAAAAAAATTGTTCAGGAAAAACTATCTGAATTAGGATATAAATTTAATACTATTGGGTTTGGTGAATTTAATTTTTTAGAAAAAGTACCGTCTGAAAAACTTGCAGAAATTACCGCAATTTTTAAAGAATATGGAATAGAAATAGTGGAGAACCAAAAAAGTGTTTTGGTTCAAAAAATAAAAGACACCATAGTTGAGATGGTTAATAGTGACAGAGCCCTAAATATCAAAAGTTCCGTTTATATTGCAGATAAATTAAATCTTAGTTACGCGTATTTATCTAATATTTTTTCAGAAGTTACTTATACCTCTATTGAAAACTTTATCATTATTCAGAAAATAGAATTAGCCAAACAACTTATGACTACTACCTCCCTTAATTTAACTGAAATTTCTATTCAACTGAATTATTCTAGTGTAGCACATTTAAGTACGCAATTCAAGCATAACACTGGAATGACACCTTCAGCTTTCCAGAAAATTATTTCAAAAAGAAGAGAATTATCCAATAAAAACAACAATTAAACCAATAGTATATGACTACTGATTTTATAAATATTTGCCTTGCAGACGATGACGAAGATGATAGATTATTTTTTACTGACGCTTTTGATGAATTAAAAATCAATACCAAAGTAAGTACCTTTAACGATGGTGTCGAATTGATGGATTATCTAAACCATGAAGATTCTATATTGCCTAACGTATTGTTTTTAGATTTGAACATGCCTAAAAAAAATGGCGTTGAATGTTTATTAGAAATCAAAAAAAATCAAAAACTAAATGATATTGCCATTGCGATTTATTCAACCTCATCGTCTGAGGAGCATATTGAAGAAACCTTTGTAAATGGTGCGAATATTTACATCAAGAAACCAAATGATTTTGAGGATTTAAAAAGGGTACTTTCAGAAGTGGTGACCATAAATTGGCAATACCATACTTCCGGACTCAATAAAGATAATTTTTTAATGAGAATGTAAAATGAAATATATTCAACTTCACAAATCACCTCTTTTTTTAAAAATAATTTTTATCATCTCGGTAGCAATTATTTTTTTTATTGGCGGGATTACTTTCAAGCACATTACGGTTTTAAAAAAATCGTCTGTCTGGGTGAGTAATAGCCACGAGGTGAATGCTGAACTTGAACGACTCATTTCTTCCATAAAAGATGCCGAAACGGGCCAAAGAGGCTATCTCTTGACCAATGATAAAAACTTCCTCAAACCGTATCATCGT
This sequence comes from Flavobacterium sp. KS-LB2, assembly GCF_036895565.1. Lineage (NCBI taxonomy): Bacteria > Pseudomonadati > Bacteroidota > Flavobacteriia > Flavobacteriales > Flavobacteriaceae > Flavobacterium > Flavobacterium sp. KS-LB2. The sequence continues at coordinate 2,517,866 of NZ_CP145904.1, forward strand.
TCAAAAGACTTAGTGAAAAAATCATTTGCAAGAGTGAGTAACCTGACTGCTAATAGCAGAACGCAACAAAGCAATCTAAAAAAACTTTTGTATTACATTAACAAAAGACAAAACTACCTTTCTAAGTCTCTTTATCTGGTTGAACATGAAAATTATGACAAAAAGATTTTAACGCATAATTTAATCATTGGTAAGCAAACCATGGATTCTATTCGCCTTAAAATAGAAGACATGATGATCACCCAACAGAAACTTTTAAAAAATAGGCAAAACGACTATGAGTTAACGATGAATTATACTCCGTTATTGATTTATTTCACGCTCCTAATAACCTTGATTCTAATTACGGTCGCATTTATAAAAATGAATAGGGATTTAGTGTTGCTAAAAATAACAATCGATACGCTTTCTGTAGCTAATGAAGCTAGTAAACATGCTGAAGTAGTAGGTGGTTTTGGAGGGTGGCAGTTCAATTTTGAAAAAAACATTTATACTTTCTCCGACAATGAATATCGATTATTGGGTTGTGAACCGCAATCTTTTGTAGCGAGTTTAGAGGCATATTTAAACTTCATCCATCCAGAAGATTTAGAATTTGTAATCGAAAACACAAAAAGCATTCTTACTGCTAATGACCTTGCTCCTTTTACATACCGTATTATTAGAAAAGATGGCGAGATCAGATATTTCAGAACATTAGGTAGAATTGTTACGGTTGCTTCTGGGGACAAAACTTTTATAGGAACCACGAGCGATGTTACGGAAGAAGTGTATGCTCAAAAAATCATAGAAGACCGCAATAGGGAGTTAGAAAGTAACAATAAAGAACTCACCGCATTCAATTACATTGCCAGTCATGATTTACAAGAACCTTTGCGCAAAATAGAAACTTTTCTTTCTCGATTAGTCAGTAAAGATTATGAAAATTTATCGAAAGCGGGACAACAATACGTGTCCAGCATTCAATCCTCTGCAAACAGAATGCGAATTCTAATTCAGGATTTATTACAATTTTCAAGAACAAATAAAGCGGAAAAAGCTTTTGAAGAAACCGATTTAAATTATTTGTTGGAAAATGCAAAACAAGAATTAGCCCAAATTATTGAAGAGAAAAAAGCCATTATAGAAGCTAATGAATTGCCCGTTTTATGTGTAATTCCGTTCCAAATTCAACAGTTGTTTATTAATTTAATCAACAACTCTTTAAAATACAGCAAAGAAGATTCAATTCCTATTATCAAAATCAATTGTTCGACAATTATTGCTAATGACGAGGAATTTTTAGCGCAAAGCAATACCAAATATCACAAAATCACCGTATCAGATAATGGAATTGGTTTTGAGCAAGAATATGCTAAAAAAATATTCATTCTCTTCAATCGCCTTCACAACAAAAACGAGTACGAAGGAACTGGAATTGGACTCGCTATTTGTAAAAAAATAGTTGAAAACCACAAGGGATTTATCTTTGCCAAAGGAGTCTCTAATGAAGGAGCAACTTTTATTATTTATCTTCCTGCTAGTTAAACTGCACTAATAGAGAGAAGATATTCACTTCAACAAATAGTCATATTATTGCCAATCTTATCGCTTTAAAAAATAGTATTTCCCAAATCAAACACTACTTTTTCAAAAGGAAATAGTGCTACTTAAAACGCAAAAGCAATTACTTCGAGTCTATCAATACTTTTTAGATAAAAACGATTGTATGTAACCAATCGTCTTGGGAAATTCTCTATTTTTTCAAGTCCATATTAAAATTCTGTAATAATATTTGAAATTTATGTAACACGCAGTAATAACAACCATCGCATCTTTGTAAAACTAAAATAAACAATTAAAAAATAGCCAAAGATGAAAAATTTAAAGAGAATATTAGCGGTTGTTATAGTAACATTAGGAGCAACAAATGCAATTCAAGCACAAGAAACTGGAGCTTCATTAGGAATAAAAGGAGGCCTGAATATGTCAAACTTATATACCGAAGATGTGGATGATGAGAATGTTCTAGCTGGTTTCAACATTGGTTTGTTTGCACAACTTCCAATATCTTCAAGCTTGTCTTTACAACCAGAAGTTAGTTTTACTACTAAAGGAGCAGAATTACAATACAACAACGCATTTGCTGAAGGTACAGGGAAATTTAGACTGAACTATATTGAAGTTCCTTTATTATTGAAGGCCAATCTTACTAAGAATTTCAATATTCACTTCGGCCCATACGCCGCTTTTTTAGTTAACTCAAAAATCACCAACGAATCTGCAGATGGATCTTACAACTTTGAAGAAAATGTTGATGAAGATGATTTGAATAAATTTGATTATGGTTTAGCTGCTGGAATTGGATTTGATTTTGACAGTTTTGGAATAGGTGCCAGATACAATTACGGATTAAACACAGTGGGAAAGGAAAGAACAGTTCTTGGACAAACGTACACGTTCCCAGATTCTAAAAACAGTGTTTTAAGTGTGTACGCAGCTATAAAACTTTAATATTAAACTAACTCAATACATACCTCATGTCAAATCTATTATACATAGTCGCAGTTGTTCTAGTTGTACTCTGGGCGTTGGGATTCTTTGTTTACAGCATCGGTAGCATCATTCATGTTTTATTGGTAATAGCAGTAATCGCTATTTTATTACGAGTGATAAAAGGATAAAAAAATAAATCTAAAAAAAGTAAAATCATGAAAAACAATAATATAGCAGTAGGATTGCTTGGAGGTTTAGCAGTAGGGACAGTTTTAGGAATACTATTTGCTCCAGCAAAAGGATGTGAAACTAGAAAAAAAATCGTTGACAAAAGCGCTGATTTGGCAACCTCACTCAAAGATTCTTCGAGTAAATTATCAAGTGTCATTTCTGAAACCATTAATAATTTCAAAAATGAATCCCAACAGTTATTAGGAAATTCAAAAGAGGTTATAAAAGCAGAAATAGCCAATACGGACAACTTGAAAAACATGAATAAGCCAATGGTCTAAAGGCAACTCCCATGAAACGGAAAGTGTTTTAGAAAATTATTTAAAAAATAGAATACTCAAAATATATCATTATGGAAAATACATTCAATATCAAAACAGTATTTACTACGTTAGCTATTGTATTAGGAATAGCGACGACAAACGCGCAAGAGGTACAAAATTATGATCAAGGATTTCGTCTTGGATTTGGTATCAACGCAGGACTTCCTCTTGACAATCCGTACGATTTCAGTTTGGGTGCCGATGCAAGACTCCAATACGATTTATCTAAAAAATATTCGTTAACTCTAACCACAGGATTCAGTAATATGTTTGTGTCAGGTGATAACAATGATTTGGGTTATATTCCTGCCAAAGCTGGTTTCAAAGCTTTTGTACTCAAAGACCAATTGTATTTAATGGGAGAAGTAGGTGCCGCATTTGCAGTGACAAATGAATATAATAAAACCTCTTTATTGTTAAGTCCAGCAATTGGATATGCTACTGAAAAAATAGACATCAGTTTAAGATACGAACATTTTAATGACTTTCCTGTAATTAAAAATGACGTTGTCAAAGATGGTTTAGGACAACTATCTCTTCGAATTGCGTATGGTTTCAAATTGTAACATAAATCTAAAATGAAAAATTCAATACTACTATATGTTTTTCTTTTCACAACAATCACTTTCACTTCTTGTCAAAGTGAACAAGAAAAAAAAGCCGAAATAGTTACTACTAAATATGTTCGCTTTATTGATTCCGTTACAAATAAAACTACGGCCGATGCAGCTGCAAACTGGTCTATTATTGAAAAGCACTTTGAAAAACAAGCTACTGAACTTAATAGCACACTTGATGTTTTAGAAGATACTGCAGCATTTGATGCCAAAATCGATTCGGCGACAGCTAAATACGAAGCTTTTATGAATTCAATTCGGCGACAAAAAGGAATTCTTATTGAAGCAAACCTTACAACACAATAAAATAGGTTCGTTATTAAAACAAAAAACCAGCGAAAAGTAATTTTCGCTGGTTTTTTGTTTTGATAGCATCGCAATTCCATACAAAACCTGCCTTGCTGGCTTCAAAATCCGCAGACCAATAGATTAACAACACCGAACTAAAAACAGTATTGTTACTTAAAAATAAGTTGATTTTCAAACCAATAGAAGTGAATTATACAAGAAAATTAAAAATTTATATAACAAATAAAATCCAAGGTCATCCCATCTTTGCAGTGTTAATAAAACAACGTAAAAATAAAAAACATGAAAAACTTTATCTTATCAGCATCTTTACTTGCAACAACAATTTTGTTTGCAAACACTAACGAAAAAATTGATCAAACTGTAATTTCAAAAAAACAAAAAATTGCAATCAGCCAATCAACAGACAAAACAGTTTATTTCTGGGAAGTAAACACGACTACAGGTTCAGCAAGTGGCTATGCATTGTCAGAAGCCCAAGCACTAAAAACAATCAAACTAATGGGTACAAGTGACTTGGTTACCTATAGAATAATTGAAGCCTACAAATAGTTTTCAAAAACTAAATATAGGCTTCAATAGCTTATTTTTATAAAAATACATTTCCCTTTGAGGTCCCGAGTAATGCAAAAAAAAGTGAAACGAATTTCACTTTTTTTATTTAAAATACCTCGCTGGCTTCTTTCAGTTTCTCCATGTTGTTCACCAATTGCAATTCGTCAACAATTTTCTGAATGTCACCATTCATGATATTTCCTAAATCGTACAACGTCAAACCTACACGGTGATCCGTTACACGACCTTGTGCGTAATTGTACGTACGAATTTTAGCCGAACGGTCACCAGAACTTACCTGAGACGTACGTTTCGTAGCATCTTCCGCTTGTTTTTTGGCTAATTCCTGCTCGTATAAACGGGAACGCAAAACGCCAAAAGCCTTATCTTTATTCTTGTGTTGTGATTTTTGATCCTGACATTGCGCCACTAATCCGGTTGGAATGTGCGTCAAACGAACCGCTGATTTGGTTGTATTTACGGATTGTCCACCAGGTCCTGACGAACAAAAGAAATCCACACGCACATCGTTCATATCGATTTGAACATCAAATTCCTCTGCTTCTGGCAATACCATAACAGTCGCTGCTGATGTGTGCACACGTCCTTGCGTTTCCGTTTGCGGTACGCGTTGCACACGGTGAACACCCGCTTCAAACTTCAAAGTTCCGTACACATCTTCACCAGTAACTTCAAAAATCACCTCTTTGAAACCACCTGAAGTTCCTTCATTCATATCCACCACAGATGTTCTCCATCCTCTATTTTCACAATATTTCGTGTACATACGAAACAAATCCCCTGCAAAAATACTCGCTTCATCCCCACCCGTTCCGGCACGAATCTCCACCATAACATTTTTAGCATCTTCCGGGTCTTTAGGAATCAACATAAACTTGATTTCTTCCTCTAATTCCGGTAATCTTTCCTTTGCTTCTTCCAGTTGCATTTTCGCCATTTCGGTCATATCAGCGTCACTGTTATCAGCTATAATTTCGTTTGCTTCATCAATATTCGCCATCAAAATAACGTATTCATCGCGCTTTTCGGCCAAAGCTTTTAAACTTTTGTACTCTTGATTCAATTGCACATAACGCTTCTGATCCGAGATTACATCCGGCTGAATAATTAAATCCGAAATCTCGTCGAAACGTTGTTTTACTATTTGAAGTCTATCTAACATTTTCTTATTCCTTTTATTGGAGTGCAAAAATACGAAAAAACTATTCAGTTTGCAAGGCTCGTTTTTGGCGTATTACTTATCAATTGATAACTTAAGGAACGCTAAGTCATCAGTAAAACAAATGGTACATGAGTAGAAACTTTAAACGTTAAACTTTTAAACAATTAAACTCTTTTTCAGGAGCTGTTTCCTGCTGTCATTCTAATCTTTTTTAATAAAACTTGCTTCGCATTTTATCAAAAAAGGATTTTCCCTTCCATCAGGGCTAGGCGTTTGGGTTAAACTAATTGTGTTTACGTTTTTCTATAATATTACTGAAACGAAAGAAGTTAGTTTTGAATTGAGATTTAAACTTGATAATTTTTTATCAGTATTTTCGGAAGAAAGTTATATATTTGAAAATAACTAAACTCTGACATTTTTCAGACAAAGCGACCCGATTTAGGGGTGATAAGGCGAACATCGTCAGACCTTTTTAAAAGTTAGCCGTAATGATAAAAAACCAAAATGCTTAAAACAAGAAATATATTTATAGATACCGAGGTTTTTGTTTCGAATAATTTTTTTCAAAATAAAAATTTACAGCGTTTGGCTGAATTTGGAAATTCAGAAACCGTGAATTTATATTTGACTGAAATTACAAAAAACGAAATACAAAGCAACATTAAAGAAAATTTAATGAATGCTCAACAAGAGATTAATAATTTCAAAAAAACAATTTCAAATAAAGGTAAAATTTTAAAAAATTTACAAAATTTCAAACCGTATATCGATTTACCAAAATTAGAAGTTAATTTAAATTTTGATGAACTTTCGATTGAATTAGAAAATTTCATAAAGGAGGGAAAAATTAAGTTTATAGCTTTCGAACTTGCTAATATAACAGATGTTGTAAATAATTATTTTAATCAAAAACCACCTTTTAGTTTAGGGAAAAAAAAATATGAATTTCCAGATGCAATTGTATTATCAGCAATTGAAAATTGGTGTAAAAAAGAAAATGAGCAAATCTATGTAATAAGTGATGATGCAGATTTTAAAAGTTACGTATCAAGTGAAATCATTACAATTCCAAACATAAAGATAATGCTTGATAAAATTAACAAGCAATATCAAACAGATGAAACTTTATGGATTACTAAAATATTCGAAATTAATCGAGAAAACATAATTGAGAAAATTAATGAGGCATTTATCGAAAAAATAAATGATGACATTGGTTTTGAAATTGAAATAACTGATGTTAAAATAGTAGAAACTATTCTTTATGAAGCATTATTAGTTGAAGAAAATTCGTCTTCAGGAGAATATATTTTCCAATTAGATTATGATATAAGTTTTACGGCACAAGTTACTTATGATGATTATACATTTAGTAGCTATGATAAAGAAGATGATAAATATTATTTCATTGAAAAAGCAACTAGACAGATTGAAATGCAAAATACGCAAACAGCAGAAATATCATTAGAAGCATATTTTGAAGATGGAGAAAAACCAGAAGATGCAAATGTTTCAATAAATTGCACATATACAAGTATTCCAAATGAATCTGATATTGCTTATGAAGCAGAAAACGAAATGTTTGAGTAATAAAATCACTACGGTTAACACTCGCTACAAGCAATTTGGGCATTAGGCTTAATTTGAAAATAGTTTTGTATTTGGATGATTTGGCAAATCCGAAAAATGGGCTTAATTTAATACCAAATATACTGCATTAACATAACGTTGGAGCAATTACAAAAAAAATAACGACATTCATGATAAAACAGTTTCTACTTTATTGGAAAAAAATCCAGCGAGCAAAAAGAATTAAAAAGTTAAAAAATAAGATTCCTCAGATTCCACCATATTTGCAAAAAGATTTTGAAGTTGAGCTTAATTATAAATTGTGGTCAACTAAAGGTACTAGATTTGCTGCGAGTCATAGAAATGAAATTCTTCATAGACTTTCTGGTCAAACCGTAGGTTATTTATCAGCATATTTGATTATTGTTGGACTTGTAAATGTTTATAATCTAAAGTTTTGGATGTTCTCATTAACTGACGAGCAAGTTAATTTTACATCAATGGCATTCTCTGTTCTGATTTTATTATTTAGTCAATTAGAAAGTTCCGAAAACTTCAATTTAAAATCCGAACGATATCATAATTGTGCATTAGACATTTCTGAATTATATGATAAACTTAGATATGTGAAAACATATGAAAATAATAATCCAATGAAAAAAGATATTCTTAAAAACATAAGTATTGATTATGATAAAATTTTAAAACGAAATGAAAATCATAAACCAATAGATTATGCGAAATTTCAGTTAACAAAGCCATCATATTTCAAATTGAATTTTTTAGATAGATTACTAACTAAAATTGAATATTACTGGAGAGTTCATTTCAAATATCATTTGTTTATGTATGGACCAATTATAATATTTTTAGTAATGAATTTGTTTGAAACACTTCAATCCAAAGAGTAACTGCAACCCGATCCAACGGATGTCAACAATCGTTAGCGCAGAATTGTATTCTGTGCCCCCGCTGGCGTGAGCGTCCCGCTCGTGAACACAAACAAAAATAAAGACATTATAAATTAAAATTAGCCTATGAGTTCAAATGAAATAGAGAATAAAACAAAATGGATTTCAAAATTTACTTTAAGTTTTTTATCAATCGTGGGTGGAGTCGACTCAGTCCTTCATATTATTTTACCACTTTTCCCTTATAAACTGAATAAATACATAGTACCAATTGGAATGACATCTTTGATTACTGGAATTGTTTTTTCAATTGGATTATCATTTTATTGGCATTATAAAGAAAAAAATAATTTAATTGATTCTAAAAAGTACTACATCTGGCTTACTACTATTTTGCGCTATTGGCTTGCTTTTTATATTTCTACATTTGGTTTTGAAAAATTATTTGATGTCAATTTTGCATTTTCCTATCATATTGAAGATTCATTAGTTCATACATTAACAGGTCAAGAACTAACTTGGAAATATTATGGGCATTCATATTTTCTAACAGTCATTATTGGTTTATTTCAAATAATAGGAAGTATTCTTTTATTATTTAGACGCACCACATTGTTGGGAGTAATAACACTCTTACCAGTTCAATTTAATATTCTATTAATTAATATATTTTATGGAATTGGTCCACTTACTACTTTCATATCAATAATTATGGTATTTGGACTATCATATTTATCATTGGAAAGAAAAGAAGAAATAGTAGATTTTTTTAGGCGTTATAAAAGCACATTACCTTCTATTGGAAATAACACATTGCGCAAATCAATGCGTATTTTGTGCATATTGATTCCATTTTTGTTTGTATTCTATTATAGTTATGATGTACGGAAATCACAGAAATATTTCGGTAAATGGAAAGTAGAAAAAATGGCACGTAATGGTGAAATAGTTTCCGAAAAAGCTTGGGAAAAAGATACTTTAGCTTGGAAAATAATTTATTTTGAAGAACGTGGAAAATTGTTATTTTGTCCTAACCCCACTATGTACGTTGACAGTACGTCAATATTTATGAAGTATAATTATGACGATAATGAAAACAGTTTAAAGGTAATATCGTACGAAATAAATCCTGAAAAACCAGACACAATTCCTGTTCAGATTTCGAAATTTAAAGATAAATCAATGCAATGGGAAATGATTTTCAATAAAGACACTATTCAAATGGAACTGAAGAAAGAGAATCCTTAAGAAAAAAACGAACGCCTAAAAGCTACTACAACGGATTTGGGCAATTGACTTAATGGGAAGTTAATTTTGAATTTGTGATGATTTCGCAAATCCGGAAATAGGGTTTAATTTAGACCTAATCTCGTCAAGCGCCAGAACGCTATCAATCAATTCAAGTGCTACAGTATTAAAAAACATCGAAATGAAAGAAACAGAATTTAAAAATAAATATTTCTACTGGGCAATTATTTTAATTGTTGGGGGCTTATTACTGAAGACAATTTTTAGAACTTTTTATTATAATGAATCAATTGGTATTACACCAATGATATTGCAGTTTTTGCTTTTAGTTTTTATTTTGGCCAAACATAAATTCGCGAAAATTGGAATCATAATTTGGACAATTCTATTTTTGCTTCTTTTTTCGTTAATTCAATTAATACAAGGAATAATAAAGAATTTCAATTACGGAATAAACTCAAGTTGGTTTCAATATTATTCGTTAATATCTATAAATATTATTGCTGGAATAGTTATTCTATTTTACACAGTAAAAACTACAAAAATAGTTGTGGTAAATAAAAAGCAAGGATCCAATTCAGAAAATCTCAGCCACGCGAATAACCTCAATCGTTAGCTCAGTTTTGCAAACTGTGCCCACAACAAGGAGCAAATAAAATAATAGACAAACTGGATGGGATTGCTTCGTTCCTCACAATGACGTAAGCCTATCGCTAACAAATAAACCAAAAGCAGCAAATAAGTACGAACCCATTAAACAAACCAAACCAATGAAATTACTACTAACCACATTACTTGTATTGTTCAACCTTACAACATTCGCACAATCGAATGAATTTGCCGGTGATTACAATCGCACACTTAATACGACAGAAAATGATATGTTCGACTATAAATTAACCTTAAATCAGGATGGAACATTCTTATTTCATTATTATTCTAAAATTAAAAACGGAATACCAACTGAAGTAAATAAATACGGAAAAGGGAGATGGACTGCTAAAGATAATGTGATTACTTTTTCTTCGAACAAACAAGAAGACTTTGATGAAAAATATACGTTGGATTTCAATACATCCAAGGCGAGATTTGTCACTAAAAATCCCAGAGATAAAAGTGACCGCATCATCAAGACCAAACTTACGTTTGTTGAATCAGAAATTCCCTGGATGCAAAGACTGGATGTTTTTAAAATATAAATCTGTATAATAGCGTACCCAGCTCTGCAAGGTGTGAATAAGTTGTAATAGCAAAATATAATCGTGAATACCCTGCAAAGTTTACTGACTTCGAAACTATTCCAACAATCTACAAACACAGGAAAATAAAGGTTGCTAAAATAACAATGGCATATAATAATAGGTACGAAGTCGGGGGACTTCGCACAGCACGCAATTAAATATTATAATTGCTTAACCAAAAAATCCAAACACAAACATGCTACACTAATACATAAATCCAAACAACCAAACTGGAATTATAGTCCCATACCCTATTTCTATCATATCTTTGGCAATGTATGAATCTGGGATATCGATAATTTGTTTTCTGGTTTTGTTTTTGCCTCCTATTTCGAAAGTGTACTTTTTATTAAATTGTTAAATACAAACAACATTTTTAGGTGCTTTTTGTTGTTTTTAAACAACAATTTTTTATATTTTTTGTTGTATTTAAACCACATTTTTAAATTACCCTAAAAAATTATTAGTCAATGAGAATACGCGAAGTCCTCTACGGTATTTTCTTTCGTTATCATGAAAACAAAACGAAATTTTAGCCCTGATGGTAGCGGCATCCCACGCTTTTTGGCGTGGATACAGCGGACAGCAGGACGATTCGTCCTTGAAAAAAACATTCGTTCAGCTCCAAAAAAATAACACAACCGTTCATAACTCCTTCCGATTTCTTTTTAAAACCAATTTCTAAATTCCTAATTTGCACCCTTAAATCAGTAGGAGAAAATGAAGGTCTGTATTGCAGAAAAACCAAGTGTCGCCAGAGAAATCGCATCCGTTTTAGGAGCCAATACCAAGCACGACGGGTATTTTGAAGGCAATGGGTATCAAGTAACGTATACCTTTGGGCATTTGTGTACCTTGAAAGAACCGAATGATTACAAACCACACTGGAAAAGTTGGGATTTGAACAACTTACCCATGCTTCCCGAGAAATTTGAAACCAAAGTGGTGGAAAATTCGGGAATCCAAAAGCAATTCCGAATCATAAAAAGTTTGTTTGACAAAGCCGAGTTGGTCATTAATTGTGGCGATGCTGGACAAGAAGGAGAACTCATTCAGCGTTGGGTGATGAACGAAGCGCAGTACAAAGGCGAGGTACAACGCTTGTGGATTTCGTCCCTAACCACTGAAGCCATAAAAGAGGGTTTCCAGAACTTGAAACCATCTGCCAACTACGATAATTTATACTACGCCGGATTTTCCAGAGCCATTGGAGACTGGTTATTAGGAATGAACGCCACGCGATTGTACACTGTAAAACACGGCGGGTACAAACAAGTTTTGTCTATTGGAAGGGTGCAAACCCCAACATTGGCGATGGTCGTGGACCGATTCAAAGAAATTGAGAATTTCAAACCGCAACCGTATTGGGAATTACAAACCTTGTATCGAGAGACACTTTTCAGCTACGAAGAGGGTCGTTTTTTGAAGAAAGAAGATGGTGAAATTTTGGCCAATAAAGTCAAAGAAAGTGAGTTCGAAATTGTTTCGGTCGATAAAAAAAACGGAAACGAATATGCTCCCAAACTGTTTGACTTAACCGGTCTACAAGTGTATTGCAATACCAAATTTGGCTTTACGGCAGATGAAACGCTAAAAATTGTACAGACTTTATACGAACAAAAAGTAGTTACGTACCCGAGAGTTGACACCACGTTTTTACCAAATGATGTCTATCCAAAAGTACCTGGGATTCTAAAAAACCTGACTAATTATGCGGCGTTGACACAACCGCTTTTGGAAAAAAAGATAAAAAAATCGCCCAAAGTTTTCAACGATAAAAAAGTAACGGATCACCACGCCATTATTCCAACGGGGATTCAAAGCAATTTGCAATACAATCAGCAGCAAGTGTATGATATTATTACAAAGCGATTTATTGCCGTGTTTTATGACGATTGTTTGGTTGCTAATACCACAGTTATTGGGAAAGCGGCGGATGTACATTTTAAAACCACCGGAAAGGAAATCTTGAAAAAAGGTTTTCGCGTAGTCTTCGAAGACCCAAACGCCAAAGAAAAAGAAGCCGATATATTACCGAGTTTTGTTGTTGGCGAAAAAGGACCGCACCAACCTTCGTTCTTGGAAAAGGAAACCAAACCACCCAATCAGTTTACCGAAGCGACTTTATTGCGTGCCATGGAAACCGCCGGCAAGCAAGTCGATGATGAGGATCTACGCGAATTGATGAAGGAAAACGGCATTGGTCGTCCTTCCACACGTGCTAATATTATTGAAACGCTTTTCAGACGCCAATACATCGTAAGAAACAAAAAACAAGTTTTGCCAACACCTACAGGGATTCAACTGATTGATACGATTCAAAATGAGTTGGTCAAGTCGGCTGAACTGACCGGTTCTTGGGAAAAGCAACTGAAAGATATTGAAAAAGGAACGTTTACCGCGGGTTCATTTATTAAGAACATGAAACACATGGTTGAAACTTTGGTGTATGAAGTCCGAAGTGAAACGAGACGCGCCAATATTTCGCATGCAGGAAGTGTTCAAAAAGAAGTGGTAAAAGTCGAGAAAAAGAAAGCAGCCGGAATTTTGGCGGAAGTCTGTCCGAAATGTAAAAAAGGAACACTTATCAAAGGAAAATCTTCGTTTGGCTGTTCTGATTATAAAGCGGGTTGCACATTTTTATTGCCTTACACTTTTTCAGAGAAAAAAATATCCGAGAATCAATACATGCGATTGCTTCAAAAAGGATCTACCGTAAACTTGAAGGACTTTAAAACGGATGCAGGCGTTGTGGAAGGTTTGCTTCGCTTTGATGAAAATTTCAAACTCAAATTGGAACCGAAAAAAACTTTGGCGAAAGCCATACCGGACGAATTAACTTGTCCGAAATGCCAGAAGGGAACCGTATTAAAAGGAAAAACGGCTTATGGTTGCAGTCAGTATAAATCAGGCTGCGATTTTAAAGTGACTTTTGATGTAGTCAGAGCGAATTTAAAAGATCAAAAACCTACAAAGGAATTGGTTTGTACTATTTTGAAAGAAAGTAGTTAAGAATTCAAGACAAACGCATTAAAAGAGTTAACACGACCCGAACGATAGCGAACAGACAAGGCAATTTCACGAATTTTAGTCCCAATAAAGCTATTTCGCAAAGTGACACAAAGGCAACACAGAGATTTACAAAATTTAATAAATTATTCTTTGCGTATCTCTGTGAAATTAAAAAAATACACTATTCTATTTTTTCATACTTTAGCTCAATATAAATAACCACATAAAATGTAAGCTTATGTTTCAAAAAACTATATTTATAGTGCTTTTACTTACCATAGTTTCCTGTAAAAAATCGGATGTAAAAGAAAAAGAAAAAATAAAAGCTGCCAATTGGCTTTTGGGTAATTGGGAAAACAAATCTCCGGATGGCAATCTAACGGAAAATTGGGAAAAAGCAAACGACAGCACTTTTCAAGCTACTTCTTATTTTATTAAAGAGAAAGACACCATTCACTTTGAAACCATAACTTTACAACAAAAAGGAGAACAATTAATCTATTCTGCTATCGTAAAAGGACAAAATGACGACAAGCCTGTTGATTTCAAACTGACAACTGCAACAGAAAAACAATTAGTTTTTGAAAATCCAAAACATGATTATCCACAAAAAATTAGTTATACTCAAATTACTCCAGACAGCTTGGTAGCTAAAATTTCGGGAATCCAACAAGGAAAACCAAGTTCAGAACAGTTTTCGATGAAAAAAATCAAATAAAAATTTAACATTTCGGTTATAATCAAAACCTTGCTCTAAATATGCAAGGTTTTTTTGTACTCAAAAAAGGAAGATTAACAAAAAAACAATTGCTTTCCAGTGCAGTTTGCTTATTAAAAGCCAACACAAAAAGCTGTTACCTTTTTTGTGGATGAAACAAAAAAAGCAAAACCAAAACAATAACTAACTAAAACAACACCAATACTTAATCAAGAAAATTAAGGTCAGAATATTAAACCTTTTACTGATTTTGATATCCAAATGAGTAGTTAACAATTGCATTCATATTAGAGATAAAAGCAAAATAAACAGCTTACACCGTTAAAAAAAATGTGATTATTGGTGCATTATTTGCTTGAGATATCATTTTAATTTTTACATTTGCACTATTCTTATTTAATCTAAATAACAACATACTTTCTCATACTACATGAGAAGCCTGATAACAATTATGAAAAAAAATCTATTCTTATCGCTTGCTCTGTGCGCTACTGCATGGATGAACGCCCAACAAAAAAACAGTCTTTTAGAACAGGCCTTCTGGAAATCAGCGCCAACTGTAACAACAGTAGAAGCTGAAATTACAAAAGGAAACAACCCAGCTGCAGCTACTTCAAATGCTTTTGATGCAACCGTAATGGCCATCAACAATGACGCACCTTTGGCTACAATTCAGTTTTTATTAGATCAACCTGGAAATGAAGTGACTAAAATAACACATGATAGCCGAATTTATCTGCATTGGGCTTCCAATAAAGGAAATGTAGCACTAGTTGAATACCTCATCAAAAAAAAATCAGATATCAACCTTGAAGATAGTAAAGGAGAAACGCCTTTGACTTTTGCAGCAATCGGTGGTCAAAACAACACTGCACTTTATGATGCTTTTTTTAAAGCTGGTGCCGACCCAAAGAAAAAATACAAAGACGGAGTGACACTTTTATTAATGTCTATCGCTTCCGATAAAAATTTAAGTCTTACCAACTATTTCACAACAAAAGGTTTGTCATTAAAAGACACAGATACAGATGGAAACACCGCTTTTGACTATGCAGCAAAATCAGGAAATACCGCGCTTTTACAAGCAATTTTAGACAAAGGCGTTAAATATACCAACAACGCTTTATTGTTTGCTGCACAAGGTACGCGACGCGAAACTACTTCATTGGAAACTTTTAAATACTTAGTCGAAACTCTAAAAATTAAAGCTACTACTACTAACAAATTGGGCGAAAATGTCTTGCATTATTTGGCTAATAAACCCAACCAAACAGAAATTATCAACTATTTCCTAGCGCAAGGCGTAGATGTAAATGCAGCAACAACCGAAGGTACTACACCTTTAATGATCGCGGCTACTGCTCGCGACAACACTGCTTTGGACTTATTTTTAGGAGTATCCAAAAATATAAATGCTAAAAATGCCAAAGGCGAATCAGCGCTGACAATGGCCATAAAAGTTGGAACACCTGAGGCTATTACTGCCTTACTGAACAAAGGCGCTGACGTAAATGTACTTGACAAGGACAATAATAACCTAGGGTATTATTTGGTACAATCCTACCGACCTGCTCCTCGTGGCGCTGCCACTTCTGCTGATCCGTTTGAAATTAAAACGAAACTTTTACAAGAAAAAGGCCTTAATTTGGCAACTGCTCAAAAAGACGGCAACACTTTATTGCATTTTGCCGTAATCAAAAATGACCTTTCCTTG
Organism: Flavobacterium sp. KS-LB2; assembly: GCF_036895565.1. Taxonomy (NCBI): domain Bacteria; kingdom Pseudomonadati; phylum Bacteroidota; class Flavobacteriia; order Flavobacteriales; family Flavobacteriaceae; genus Flavobacterium; species Flavobacterium sp. KS-LB2. The sequence goes on from NZ_CP145904.1 coordinate 2,533,975, forward strand.
TTACAAAAATTAGCTGCTTTAAAAATCGATCCAAATACCAAAAACAAAGATGGCTTAACCGCTTTACACAAAGCAGCCCTCATTGCTAAGGACGACACTATCTTGAAATACCTACTTTCTATCGGTGCCAAAAAAGATATTCTAACTGATTTTGACGAAAGTCCGTATGCCTTGGCACAAGAAAACGAGTCGTTAATTCAAAACAAAATTTCTTTAGACTTTTTAAAATAAAAAATAGCATCAACACATGAAATCACTCTTAAAAATCAGCCTTTCTATTGCCTTTTTATTCCTCATATCCGCATCGGCTACAGCCCAAACAAGCAAATACAAATGCATGTTGCAAATGTCTAATTACATGGGAGAAGGCGCGTATATCGTAGTGTCATTAGTCAATGCCAAAGGCGAATACGTAAAAACCTTATACGTCATGGGCGACGATAAAAAATGGTACAAAACCATTAAAGAATGGCATAAATTCTACTCTAAAAAATCTGAAAACATCAGTGCTAAAACTGGTGCATCCGTAACGGGCGGCGACCGTAGCATTACCACTATCGAAATTGAAGATGCTAAAATCAACAAAGGTTTTAAGCTGCGTTTTGAAACATCGGTAGAAGATCAAAAATACCACACTGCTGATCTTGAGATTCCATTAACAACTGAAGGAATAGCTGCAAAAACCGAGGGTAAAAACTACATTCGCTATGTGCGCTTGAACAAGATTTAAAACAAAATTACTTACATTTGGGGCGTGACCCTCTAAAAAAGTCGGGTCGGGTCTTCCGTTCCCGCTTTTTTTATAAAGGCTAAAAGCCTTTCTAAAAAAGAGCTCCACTACAACCCCTCACGCAAAACCACTGTAAAGTCAACCTTTCGTTGGCTTTACAGTAACTTTCTAATATCCTACTCCATCTTTAGAAATGAAATTTGGAGTCCATAAAAATACTTTTACAACATGACACTTTCTTTTTGGCGCTCCGCTCACTTGGCTTTGGCCGTTTTTTCTGCAGCATTCTTAGTATTAGCATCCGTTACGGGTGTTATTCTAGCTCTTGATGCCATTCAAGAAAAAACGCCTCCCTATAAAATTGCTGATTTTGATGCCATTAGCCTTCAAGAAACCTTGTCTATTTTACGAAAAACCTATCCCGAAATCACAGAATTAACCGTAGATCACAATCAATTTGTTAACCTGCAAGGACTAGATCAAGATGGAAATGATGTAAATGCCTATGTCGATGCAAAAACAGGTAAGATTTTAGGCGCTCCCAAACAAAAAAGCGAATTTATACAATGGACTACTGCGCTTCACCGCTCTCTTTTTCTAAAAGAAACGGGGCGATTTATAGTTGGTTTTGTTTCGTTTTTATTGCTGCTAATTACTATTTCAGGTTTGGCGTTGCTACTCAACCGTCAAAAAGGAATTAAAGCGTTGTTCGCCTCAATTGTAAAGGAGAATTTTGTACAATACTATCATGTGTACTTAGGGCGCTTGTCACTCCTTCCTATAATTGTACTTTCGGTTTCAGGAAGCTATCTCACACTTGAAAAATTTAATTTTTTCCTTGAAAAAAATACTATTGAAGCAAATACTGCAGCGACAACATCTGTAAAAAGCACTATCGATTTTTTTAAAACGACTCTTTTAAGCGATGTCAAAAAAATAGAATTCCCCTTCTCTGACGATCCGGAAGATTTTTACATCATCACGCTACACGATAGTGAAATTGAGGTAAATCAACAATCGGGAGCAATTATAAGTGAGACTCCTTTTCCTTTACAAACCATTGCAACCGAATGGAACTTAGATTTGCATACGGGGCGTTCTAGCATTATCTGGGCAATTGTATTGGCACTAGCCAGCATCAATATTTTATTTTTCATTTATTCTGGTTTTGCCATGACGCTTAAGAGAAGAGCTAGCCGAATCAAAAATACGTTCAAAGCAACCGAAAGCGACTTGATATTGCTTGTTGGTTCCGAAAATGGAAGCACGCTTGCGTTTGCAAATGCTATTCAGAAACAATTAGTAGCGCAAGGCAAAAAAGTATTTTTGGGCGAATTAAACTCGTACACAAGCTACCCAAAAGCAGAGCACCTGATTGTATTAACATCTACCCATGGTTTGGGCGATGCACCGGCGAATGCCACAAGTTTTTTATCACGATTACAAAAAACAGAGCAACAACAACCCATCCAGTTTTCTGTTGTAGGATTTGGATCGATGGCGTATCCTGACTTTTGTGCGTATGCCACTGAAATTGACCAAGCATTAGCGCAACAAAAATGGGCAAATCGTGTGCTGGACATGCAAACGGTAAACGACAAATCGGCTACAGAATTTGTGGCATGGATTCGATTATGGAATGACCAAACTGGTATAAACCTAGCTACTACTCCTTCCCTTTACAGTGAAGTGCCGAAAGACCTAGAAAAAATAAAAGTGCTCGACAAAACCTTGATTTCCGAAACTGAACATACTTTTCTATTGACATTAGAAACAAGTACTTTTTCTATACATACCTCTGGCGATTTGCTTGCAGTATACCCAGCAAATGACAATCAAGAACGCTTGTACTCTATTGGAAAAGTAAATGACAAAATACAACTGGTTGTCAAACTACACCCTTCAGGTTTGGGCTCCAATTATTTGTATGATTTAGAAAAAGGAAGCGTTTTTAAAGGACGAATTATTCAGAACAAATCGTTTCATTTTCCTAAAAAAGTAGCTCAAGTGGCAATGATATCAAATGGCACCGGCATTGCACCGTTCTTGGGAATGATGGCTCAGAACCAAAATAAAACCAAGTTGCATTTGTATTGTGGTTTCCGCCAAGAAACGGAAACAGTGACTGGATACAAAAAATTTGCCTACGATATGTTAGCAAAAAAACAGTTAACCAGTTTTCAATTGGCACTATCGCGTGAGGACAAACAAGAATATGTAATGGATTTGATTGAGCGTGATGCGTCCTTTTTTGGAAAACTGTTGCAAGATGGCGGTACAATTTTAATTTGCGGATCGCTTGCGATGCAAAAAGACGTTGAAAAAGTACTCGATACTATTTGTTTGAACCAATCTAGCAAGGGTATTACTTTTTATAAAGAAAACGGACAAGTGCTTACGGATTGCTATTAAAGTTAAATCGCTTTCGCTTGGCTACATTTTTGGAACCCATGTCTTTTTAAGTACTGTGCCCACGTGAGTGATGGCAGCGGAGCTCTTTTTTAACATGCCGTTTTTGGGGCAGAGTAAAAAAAGCGGGAGCGTACAGCACGACCCGAAGTTTTTACGGAGGGGCACGCCCAAATTATTTCGGTTTTAGTTTATATTTAAATTTTGTATATTGTTCGTTGAGCAAAAAATTTAATTACGGTATTATAAAACACAAAACTATAGAATGAAGGAAACACTTATTAACACAGACTGCTCAAAAACAACTATCATAATCCGCTTCATTGTGGGGATTGTATTTGTATCCGAAGGATTTCAAAAATTTATTTTTCCGGCTACTCGAGGAGCAGGAAGGTTTGAAAAAATTGGATTGCCAGCACCTGAATTCTTAGGTTTTTTTGTAGGATCTTTTGAAGTGATTTGTGGTGTCTTACTCCTAATCGGTTTACTAACTCGTTTAGCAACTATTCCATTAATTATCATAATGCTAGTGGCATTTGCAACCACAAAATCTGAAGTGTACTTAAATGAAGGATTTTGGGAATTACTACACGGAAGCCGAACGGATTGGGCGATGCTTTTGGGAAGTATGTTTATTTTAATTCGAGGAGGTGGTTTATGGTCAGCAGATAGAAAGTTAATGAAAAAATGAATGCAAAGGTAAAATTAAGCGAAATTGCAAGTCTTTTTTTGAAATTGGGCATCATTGGTTTTGGCGGTCCTGCGGCGCATATTGCTATGATGCAGGACGAGGTGGTTGCCAAACGAAAATGGTTTAGCGAGCAACATTTTCTGGATTTAATAGGCGCTACCAACTTGATTCCTGGTCCCAATAGCACCGAAATGGCCATACATATTGGCTACGAAAAAGGCGGTTGGAAGGGATTAGTGGTTGCTGGACTTTGCTTTATCTCACCTGCGGTGCTCATTACTGCTTTTTTTGCTTGGGCTTACAAAGCCTATGGGCAAACACCAGCTGTACAACCTTTTATATACGGAATTAAACCCGCTATTATTGCTATAATTATTGCAGCGGTTTTTCCGTTGGCAAAAAAGTCTATGAAAACAGTGACCTTGGCAGTCATTGGTTTGTTAGTTTTGATAGGTTCTTTGTTGCATTATTACGAAATTTACTTGCTCTTTGGTGCTGGTTTTGTGGGTTTATTTTTGAAGTATTGGAACGACAATCGCTCCTTGAAAGGGAATAGTATTTTACCTTTGATTGCTTTACCCAATTTCGCCACGCCTCTATTGGCTGGCAGTAATGCCAAACTGTTTTGGATTTTTTTAAAAATAGGCGCTATACTATATGGTAGCGGCTATGTTTTATTTGCATTCCTGGATACGGAGTTAGTTGCAACCGGACTTTTGACACGCCAACAATTAATTGATGCCATAGCTATTGGGCAATTTACACCCGGACCCGTTTTTTCATCGGTGACGTTTATAGGGTATCAAATTAATGATTGGACGGGTGCGATTGTTGCCACTATTGGAATTTTTCTACCTTCATTTGTATTTGTGGCATTGCTCAATCCTTTGGTCAACAAAATGAGAAATTCAGTGTTGTTTGGTGCTTTTCTTGATGCTGTAAATGTAGCTTCAGTAGCAATAATTCTATCGGTTTGTTGGTCTATGGGAGCGGATAGCATCATGGATTGGAAAACCCTCTTGGTTGCAATTTTGAGTATACTAGCTCTTTTTGCTTATAAAAAAATTAACAGCGCCTTAGTGGTTGTAGGTGGTTCACTTTTGGGATACCTGCTTACTTTACTCTAACAAAAGTATTTGAACGGCAGATACTGCTTGGTAGTTCTGGTTATTAAAAAAATTATGAAAACAAAATCGATTACTACTTTCTTCCTTTTGATAACGCTTATTGTACAAACTGCGGTTGGCGCCCAAGTACTGCGCAAAAGAACGACCTTACTGATGGGCGGCCGATTTGACATTAGTATTGTGGATCAAGATTCGCTTGCAGCAGAACAAAATATTGATGCCGTTATTGCTGAAATTAGCCGAATTGAAAATTTAATTTCGGACTGGAAAGCCGATTCGCAAGTTTCAGAGGTGAATCGGAATGCCGGTATTCAGCCCGTGAAAGTTGACCAAGAGGTTTTTGAATTAACCCAACGTGCCATTCGATTTTCGGAGGCAACTAATGGCGGTTTTGACATTAGCTTTGCGGCCATGGATCGAATCTGGAAATTTGATGGTTCGATGACTGAAATGCCATCGGCGGAAGCCATCAAAAAATCAGTTGAAAAAGTAGGCTACAAAAACATTGTTTTGGATAGTGTAAATTCCACCATTTTTTTAAAACTGAAAGGAATGAAAATTGGTTTTGGCGCTCTTGGCGAAGGCTACGCTACTGATAAATGTAGAAATATGATGCTTGCTAAAGGTATACAAGCCGGAATCATAAACGGTACTGGAGATATGAGCACTTGGGGTAAACAACCTAATGGAAAAGCGTGGAATATTGGAATTACGAATCCTTTTCGTACTGAAAAATTGCTGGCCGTAGTGCCCCTATCGCAAGAAGCAGTAACCACATCTGGCAGTTATGAGAAATTTGTGGTTTTTGATGGCAAACGCTATTCGCACATTATCAATCCAGCAACAGGTTACCCGGCAACAGGCTTATGCAGCGTTACTGTTTTTGGCCCCTATGCCGAAACGGCTAATGGTTTAAGCACCTCACTAATGGTTTTAGGTCCTAATGCAGGACTACAATTACTGCAGAACTATCCAGAATACAGCTGTATCATGATTACAGACAATGGTAACATCATTCGATCGAAAAACTTCCGAATTAAAAAATTCAAAAGAAAAGTAAAATAGTAGCTTGTTACCAACAACTATTTTTTCGAAACTTCTATTGGGTTTCATAGTTGCCTATGAAAACGATACCAATCAAACTTTGTTGGACTCCATTTAAAATGCTTTTAATCGTTTTAGGTGATGTTAAAGCTGCAATTGTATCCCGATTTTCATTTCAACTACTGAATTTCCTCCTTTTTTAACAAGAAAGGATTGCGAATAAAGCCATTCTTATGTATTAATCGCAAATTAGAACAATTATAAATAACTACTATTCAGTTTTTTAAAAACTCTTTTTACTTCTTATTAATATTTAATCTAAATAAGTTTTGTTAATCCGAACTAGGGTTTTATATTTGCATCGTTATTTTTAATTATTCCAAATAAACAATCATGAAATATATTTTACTCCCAACATTAACCCTATTATTTAGTTTGTCTTGTTTAGCACAACAATCAGCAAATGCTTCTGATAACACAATTTTTGGAGAGACTACAACGTCAGAATTTGATACTATAAAAAACAAAAAAGGAGGCATTCTTAAAGAAGTTATCATTACTTCCAACAAAGAGAAAAAACCAGTTTCTGCATTACGATCCGGTTTGAAACCAATGGATACTCCACAAAGCGTTCAAGTTATTGGTGCCGAAGTTATCACTCAACAACAAGCAATTCGTTTGAGTGAAGTTATCAAAAATGCCAATGGTGTTTACGTAGGTTCGGCTCGTGGTGGCGCTCAGGAATCTTTTTTCTCAAGAGGATATGACATGTCTGCCAATAATATGTTGAAAAATGGTTTCCGTTATAATGCAGGTTCTATACCAGAAGTTTCAGGTTTAGAAAAAGTAGAGTTTCTAAAAGGTGGTTCTGCCTTATTATACGGAAACGTTGCTCCCGGAGGTATCTTAAATTTAGTAACTAAAACCCCGTCTTTCCATAGCGGAGGAGAAATTTCAATGCAAGCGGGGAGTTATTCCTATTACAAACCATCAATTGATTTTTACGGGCCTTTAAATAAGCATATTGCGTACCGAGTTACAGGTTCTTACGAAAACTCCGAGAGCTTTAGAGATGTAGTTAAAAATGAACGTTTGTATGTCAATCCGTCTTTTCTTTTTAATGTAACCGATAAAACACAAATTACTGTACAAGGTGATTATTTAACTGCAGATTGGACTCCAGATTTTGGAACAGGGATTATTGGCAAAACCATTTTAGATTTACCTCGCAATAGTTTTTACGGAGCGCTTTGGTCAAATGGAAATACTAAATCAGCAAGTGCTTCGGTATTACTAAACCATAACTTTAATGACAATTGGAAATTAAATTTTAATACCTCGTTTCAGAATTATAGTAGAGCATCTAAATCAACTGCACAGTTATCAAATCTTGATACCTACGCAACTCCAGGTGACTGGAATAGAGGATTAGTACAAAATGAGAATGCGGAGCAAATATTTGGAGACCAATTGAGTTTGCAAGGAACCTTCAAAACAGGAAGTATCAAACATCAAATATTCACAGGTGTAGATTACGAAAATTCATTGGCTACAGCTAACACATTTGCTTTTTATGATGCAAGCGGCAAAGTAATCACAATTTATGACAAAATAAATTTGTTTACATACGATCCAAGTGCTCCCACAGTAGCGATTCCAAATTCCAGATCAACACAAACTGTCTTTACAGACACGCAGCGTTTTGGGATCTATGCGCAAGATTTAATCTCCTTTACTGAAAAAATCAAGCTTTTAGCAGGATTGCGTTGGTCTTGGCAAGAATCGCAAGCTACAACTCATAACTTGACTAAAAATCCGATAACGATTACCGAAGGAACCAAACGATTAGACAATGCCTTTTCGCCAAAAATTGGATTGGTATATCAGCCAACAAAAGACATGTCATTATTTGCAAGCTACTCGAATTCGTTTACTCCTAACACAGGAACTACAGTAGACTTAAAACCATTAGAACCTTCTATTATAGATCAATACGAAGCTGGAATCAAAAAAGATTTTTGGAGAGGCGCTTTAAGTACTAATCTAACGGTGTACCAAATTACAAATAGTAACTTAGTTCAAACTGCGATTTATAGAGCTGACGGAACCTTAAACATAAATCCGATAGATACTAACTTGAGAGAATTAAGCGGTCAAACAAAAAGTAAAGGTGTCGAAATAGACGTTACTGCAAGACCTTTTGCAGGATTAGGAATTAATGCAGGTTACTCTTATAACGACATGCGTTATGAAAAAACTTCAGGTTTAAACGGTAGCCCAATAGTAGGAGACCGTTTAGCAAGAACTCCTGCAAATACAGCTAATTTAAGCTTTTTCTATACTGTACAAACGGGACTATTAAAAGGAATTTCTCTAGGAGCAATAGGAAACTACATCGGGAATCGTGTAGGCGGATGGAACAATCAATATGACAGTACTAGACCAAATGGTATTTGGGATAGAGAAGTTCCTTTAGACGGATATAGCACTATTGATGTATCTGCAGGATATGAATGGAAAAAGTTTTCCATCTTGTGCAAACTATCTAATATCACCAATGAGTTGAACTACACGGTACACGAAAATTATAGCGTAAATCCAATCGCACCACGTCAAGTGCTGACAAGCTTAAAATATAAATTCTAATATTCAACTCCTATTTAGGAAAGCGAAAGTATTTTCCTGCTAAGAGTTAGCATACTAATAAAAAAATACCCCCAAAAAGTCTTTCACTTTTTGGGGGTATTTTTATGGAAATAAATGGAACAATGCTGCCATTAACCCATCAGAATTCCATTTTTTTCAAGTAATTCAAAGAGAGAGATACTATCATTTGGCTCATATTTTTCCACACCACTTTGATACCATTTTACAATCAAACTCATCTGATGTGTGGTATAACCATCTGTGTCGATACTTAAACCTAGCAAACCCGCCATAAGAAAATCTTCCAGAACTTTGTTCGTCACAATACATTCTGGAATGCCATCAGTAATACATCCGTTCATTGACTCATAATCAGATCTTCCTGAATCAAATCCAGCAATAAAAGCTTCATTCCTTTTTGCATAATTAAATTCTAAAAATGGGTTTAAACCAATTGCATATCCTTCAAAATAATGTTGTCTATAGGCTGGACTAAATATTTTTTTCATTGTTATACTAAAGTATTAATTGAGAATTCCGAAACAAACATATTAACAATATTTCAGTAAGTATATAAAAATCGTTTAAAGGATAAAATACTCTTTAAATCACCATAGCGGTGACGTTAATCGATAAAATAGTATCAAATTGCAAAAAACAGAAACGCATATCAACAAAAATCCCAACACTGAAAATTTTCAGTATTGGGATTATAAATCAGAAACAATTTTTATTTATTTCAATCCGACCAAACTATGTTCGATAGTTTCAATTTTTGCCAAAGCATCTGCCTCTTTTTGTCTTTCGTTTGCCAATACTTTCTCCGGCGCACCAGCTACAAATTTCTCATTTGCTAATTTATTTTGAACGGATTTCAAGAAACCTTGCGTGTACACCAATTCAGCTGTAAGTTTAGCAATCTCGGCTCCTACGTCAATGTTTCCAGTGATTGGAATAAAATATTCATTTGATTTTACACGGAACGATAAAGCACCATCTACTTTGTCCGAAACATATTCAAGTGAAGTTATATTTCCTAATTTGGTTACAACCGAGTCAAAATAAGGAGAAGATTTGTCATTATTTACCACTTTCAGTTCAATAGTATCTTTGAACGGAATGTTCTTGTCTTTACGAATCGTTCTAATTCCAGAAATCACTTCAATCGTGTTTTCAAAATTAGCAATTAATGCTGCGTTAAACGGTTTTATTTCTGGCCAAGTCGAAACAATCAATGCTTCTTCGATAGTTCTTTCAGTGATAATTTGCCAAATTTCCTCAGTCAAAAATGGCATAAACGGATGCAACAATTTCAAGTTATTCTCAAGCATTTCTATGGCTTTCGCCAAAGTTAGGCTGTCAATTGGCTGTTGGTAGGCCGGTTTGATCATTTCAAGAAACCATGAACAGAAATCATCCCAAACTAATTTATAGATTCCCATCAAGGCATCTGAAATTCTGTATTTCTCGAAATTATCTTCAATTTCTAGAAGGGTTTGTTGCAATTTAGCTTCATACCATTCAATCGCTACTTTTGAAGATTCTGGTTGTGGAATAGTATCTGAAACTTCCCAACCTTTTATCAGTTTGAAGGCATTCCATATTTTATTAGTGAATGCTTTCCCTTGGTTACACAATTCTTCGTCGAACATGATATCGTTTCCTGCCGAAGCACTCAAAAGCAATCCTACACGGACACCATCGGCACCAAATTTCTCAATTAAATCTAAAGGATCCGGAGAATTCCCTAATGATTTAGACATTTTACGACGCTGTTTATCACGAACCAAACCAGTCAAATATACATTTGTAAACGGTTTTTTACCTGTGTATTCATATCCTGCAATAATCATTCTTGCTACCCAGAAAAACAAAATATCTGGACCGGTAACTAAATCATTCGTTGGATAGTAGTATTTAAAATCTTCGCTTTCCGGATCCATTATTCCTCCAAAAACGGACATTGGCCAAAGCCAAGAAGAGAACCAAGTGTCAAGAGCGTCAACATCTTGTCTTAAATCTTTTGTTTCAAGTTTCAGGTTTAAAGTTTTCTCTCTCGCTAGCTTTAAGGCTTCCTCAATATTCTCGGCAACCACGAAATCTTCTTTTCCGTCCCCGTAGAAATAGGCTGGAATTTGTTGTCCCCACCATAATTGACGAGAGATATTCCAATCGCGGATATTATTTAACCAATGTGCATACGTATTATTAAAACGAGCTGGATGCAATTTGATTTCGCCATCTTCCAAAACAGATTTGATTGCCGGTTTTACCAAATCTTCCATTTTCAAGAACCATTGGTCAGATAAACGAGGTTCGATAACCGCTTTTGTTCTTTCTGAAGTTCCCACTTTATTCAGGTAGATTTCAGTTTTTGCTAAAGCACCAATTGTTTCTAATTCTTTGGCAACAGCCTCACGAACTACGAAACGATCTTGTCCTTGATAGTGCAATCCAAAGCTATTCAAAGTAGCATCCTCATTGAAAATATCAATAATTTCTAGATTGTGCTTTTCTCCCAAAGCTTTATCATTCATATCGTGCGCCGGAGTCACTTTCAAACAACCAGTACCAAATTCGATATCAACATATTCATCTTCAATAATTGGAATTACTCTGCCGCAAATAGGCACAATCGCTTTTTTTCCTTTCAAATGAGTAAAACGTTCGTCATTTGGATTAATACAAATTGCGGTATCTCCAAAAATAGTTTCGGGACGCGTTGTTGCAATTGTCAGGAAATCTTCACTTCCTTCGATTTTATATTTTAAGAAATATAGTTTTCCTTGTTGTTCCTCATAAATTACCTCTTCATCAGACAAAGTAGTTTTTGCTTCAGGATCCCAGTTTACCATTCGGTATCCTCTGTAAATCAAACCTTTGTTGTATAAATCAACAAACGAACGAATCACAGATGCTGACATATCAGGATCCATTGTAAACTTAGTTCTTTCCCAGTCACAAGAAGCTCCCAGTTTTTTCAATTGATCTAAAATTACACCACCATATTTATCGGTCCATTCCCAAGCATGTGCCAAAAATTCTTCGCGTGTTAAGTCATTTTTATTGATTCCTTCTGCTTTCAATTTGGCAACTACTTTAGCTTCAGTAGCAATTGATGCGTGATCTGTTCCTGGCACCCAGCAGGCATTAAATCCTTTCAGACGCGCTCTTCTGATTAGTACATCTTGAATGGTATTATTTAGCATGTGTCCCATGTGCAAAACTCCAGTTACATTAGGCGGAGGAATTACAATAGTATATGGCGTTCTGTGGTCTGGCTCCGAGTGAAAATAATTATTTTTCATCCAGTAGTCATACCACTTATTCTCAATAGTTTTAGCGTCAAATTGTGCAGGAATTGTCATAAAAAGCAACTGTTAAAACCAAAATTAAACTTTGGTCTGATATTTGTAATTCTAATTGGGAACAAAAGTAAATAATTAAGTACACTATAAAAAGAGAATTAAAAATTTGTACGTTAATTAAAAGAAAGTAAATTTACTAAATGAATTTAAATATTAAAAAATGAAAAAAACAATAGCTTTATTCGCATTCGCATTAATTAGCAGTATTAGTTTTGCTCAGAATGGTCCAAAAATTGAATTTGCAGCCAAAGACAATACTATTGACTACGGAAAAGTTACCAAGAATGATAATGGCTCTCGTGATTTTATCTTTACAAATACAGGCAATGCTCCATTAATTATTACTAATGTACTCTCTACTTGTGGCTGTACAGTACCTACAAAACCAGATGCACCAATTATGCCTGGAAAAACTGGAAAAATTACTGTAAAATACAATATGGCTCCTGGACCAATCCGAAAAACATTAACGGTAGAGTCCAATGCAGTTAATTATGATGGTGGAAGAGTTGCTTTGAAAATTAAAGGAGAAGTTATTTCTAATTAATCCTTTCGTCAGAAATTGATTTAAAACGCTTTTGGATGCAGGTCCAAAAGCGTTTTTTGATTATAAAATATTGTATAATTGAAACCTAAATTTTAAGATTTGACTATTACGCTCCACTTCTAGAGTAATCCATTTATCTTCTTCCGCTTTAAAAAGAGCATTAATTTCTTGTAATGAAAGTTTATGAATGGGATTGTTATTAATCAAAATAATTAAATCCCCTTTTTGCAATCCTACATTAGCAGCTGGTGAATTTTCTCTAACATAGGCAATCTCATAAATAGGTTTTAGTTGAAATTTATATTTAAAGTCATCCATAAATACTTTAACACCACCAGACTCATTATATTTTGTAGACAACGGAACCGTCTCCATTCTAACGGTTTCCTGAACCCACTGCAATCCACTTTGTTGTATCTCAACTCCACTTTTATTATAACTAAAAGGAGCACTATAATCCTTATTCTTTTTTAAATGTATTTGACTGTTTGGATAATCAAAAACAACAGCAAAACGCTTCATAATCTCTCCTCCTACTGAACCTTTTCGATCTGGCACCATATTAACATTCCTAATGGATAGTGAATCTGGAAAGGCTACGACAGGATTATTAAATTCAAAATCTCCCATCTCAAATTTTTTAATCAAGGCTCTTTTCCCTTTGACATCTCCGCTAAAGCCTCTTCCTAAGAAATCTTCAAAATTTTTATTTGGAATTTTAATCAATTCCGAACGATCTTGGAACAACCATATTGCATCGCTGTTTCCTATATCTATCAATAACTTCACAGGAATCTCTTTATTATCTTGAATTATTGTACTTTTTAAATAAGGTTTTGATTTTTCAACGGTAATAGGAATTGTTCTAAAACTTTTTTTAATCTTTTTTCGGTTTTGGCTATTGTCTTTATACACTATAACTCTCTTTTTGCTATAATTAACTTCTACTAAATTATTTCGAAAAAAATGATATCCAATGATCCCGTTAACTGGAATTCCAACATGAGACGATAAATTAAAATCAGGATCCAAAATAATATAAAGCATGTGATTGCGATACTTCATACTATTAAATTCTAAAATATTATTGGTCGATTTCAACCCTTCAACAGCTTCTTGCCCGCCCAATCCTTTCAATAATATTTTTTCTGCATTAAAAAAGCGAACTTCCTTTTTATCTTCTAAACTAAACAAAATGGTTTCGGCTACGCCAGTATCCAATAAAAAATTCAATTCTACTCCATTTACTTTTATAGGTACAAAGACTAAATTATTAATCAATTTAAAAGGTACGCTAATTTTATTCTTATTTTCATCAAACTGAAATCCTTGTTGCGCAAAAACAAAGCAAGTAAACAAGTGCAGGAGAATTATAATTATTGTTTTTTTCATTATTAATCTTTTACATAAAAATACTAAAAAAATCATATCAAAAATGCAGATTTAACAATATATACGCATATTGATTGTAATAAATTCGAAAAAAAAATTGCAAATTTGCAATTCAATAATTAAGACTATGCCAAAAATATCAAACAAAGGCAAACAAATGCCGGAATCGCCAATACGAAAATTAGTTCCATACTCAGAAATAGCGAAAAAAAAAGGACATAAAGTATACCACTTAAACATTGGCCAACCGGATATCAAAACTCCCGAAGTTGCCATGAATGCAGTTAAAAATATTGATTTAACTATTTTGGAATACAGCCATTCTGCTGGGAACGAAAGTTATAGAAAAAAATTATCAGCTTATTACACCAATCAAGGTATTTCAGTAAATATTGAAGATATCATTATTACTACTGGTGGATCAGAAGCCCTAATGTTTGCTATGGGAAGCACCATGGATCAAGGTGATGAAATCATTATCCCAGAACCATTTTACGCGAATTATAATGGATTTTCAACTGCTTCTGGAGTAACTGTAGTTCCTGTAATTTCGACTATTGAAACTGGTTTTGCATTACCTGCAATAGAAGATTTTGAAAAACTTATTACTCCAAAAACTAAAGCTATCCTAATTTGCAACCCAGGAAACCCAACTGGATATTTATATTCGAAAGAAGAAATCATGCAACTGGCAGCATTAGTAAAAAAACATGATTTATTCTTAATTTCTGACGAAGTATATCGTGAATTCACCTATGATGGTGATATTCATTATTCAGTGATGAATGTTCCCGGACTCGAAGAATACGCAATTATGATTGATTCGGTTTCTAAAAGATACAGTATGTGTGGGGCAAGAATAGGATGTATTGTTTCTAAAAACAAAGAAGTAATGGCTACCGCAATGAAATTTGCGCAAGCAAGATTAAGTCCGCCAACTATTGAACAAATTGCAAGTGAAGCGGCTCTTGATACTCCAAAAAGTTATTTTGATGAAGTAATTTCAGAATACAGAGAACGCAGAGACACTTTAGTAACGGAGTTGAACAAAATTGAAGGCGTTATTGTATCAAAACCAAAAGGTGCTTTTTATTGTATTGCACAACTTCCAGTTGACAATGCTGATAATTTTGCACAATGGCTATTAGAAACCTATGATTTGAATGGTGAAACTGTAATGGTAGCTCCAGCTGCCGGGTTTTATTCGACTCCAGGAATGGGATTAAATCAGGTTCGAATTGCTTATGTATTAAAAAAAGAAGACTTAATAAGTGCGGTATCAATTTTGAAAGCAGCAATTCCTGTTTACAATGCAACGCAATCAAAAAACTAATTTAAGCTTTGCTTTTTTAGTGCTAAACTGACACCTAAAACATCCCTATTGTATCAAAAGGCAATAACTATTGAAGTTATTGCCTTTTGATTTTTAAAACTAAAAAAAACTAGCCTGTGACTTTGTAGCCTATAAAGTCATCATTAAATAGTATGCGCTTTAGAAATTCTT
Source organism: Flavobacterium sp. KS-LB2 (assembly GCF_036895565.1). Lineage (NCBI taxonomy): Bacteria > Pseudomonadati > Bacteroidota > Flavobacteriia > Flavobacteriales > Flavobacteriaceae > Flavobacterium > Flavobacterium sp. KS-LB2. The sequence continues at coordinate 2,549,433 of NZ_CP145904.1, forward strand.
TAATTTTTATTATTTATCTTTACGCCTTAAATATATACACCCACAATAATAGTTGCTTTTAATGATAAAAAACGAAGAATTTCAAGACGAAATAGGAGATAATCATGTAAGTTTATCCGCAAAAAATCCAGTAAGAGATGATGCTTTTGATATTACTGATGATGAAAAAATTGAGAAAATAAAAAAAGACGTTGAGAGTATTCTACTAACACTAGGAATGGACTTGACTGATGATAGTTTAAAAGGCACGCCCAATCGTGTAGCAAAAATGTTTGTAAAAGAAATTTTTGGCGGTTTAAATCCTGCAAAAAAACCAAAAGCATCTACGTTTGACAATAATTACAAATACGGCGAGATGTTAGTAGAAAAAAACATTATTGTTTATTCTACTTGTGAACATCATTTATTACCAATCATTGGAAGAGCTCATGTCGCTTACATTTCAAATGGAAGCGTAATTGGGTTGTCTAAGATGAATCGTATTGTTGAATATTATGCCAAAAGACCTCAGGTACAAGAGCGTTTAACGATGCAAATTGTTCAGGAATTACAACAAGCATTAGGAACTGAAGATGTTGCTTGTGTAATTGACGCCAAACACCTTTGCGTTAATTCAAGAGGAATCAGTGATATCGAGAGTAGCACTGTAACATCCGAATTTGGTGGAAAATTTAAAGATAATGTAACTCGCAGAGAGTTTTTGGATTATATCAAATTAGAAACAAAGTTCTAAAATAGAAATAAATTTCACAGTATCGATAAGCCCTAGCCCTGATGGAAGCGGTATCCTTTTTATGGTTTCTTTGCCATAAAAAGATTAAGCGTAAAGCAGGAATAAGCTCCTAAAAAATAAAAAATGCCATTATATAGTAGCCAAAATCTAAAAATATACAATTCTCTTTCGGGAGAAAAAGAAATTTTCACACCAATACATGAAGGAAATGTAGGAATGTACGTTTGCGGACCTACGGTTTACAGCAATGTGCATCTTGGAAATGTGCGTACCTTCATGTCCTTTGATGTGATTTTTAGGTATTTTTTGCATTTGGATTACAAAGTGCGCTACGTCCGAAACATTACTGATGTAGGGCATATTGTGGATGATGTAGATGAAGGGGAAGATAAAATTGCAAAAAAAGCGCGTTTAGAGCAGCTAGAACCTATGGAAGTAGTGCAACGCTATACGGTGGATTTTCATGATATTTTAAATGAATTTAATTTCTTACCGCCAAGTATTGAACCAACAGCAACAGGTCATATTATTGAGCAAATTGAGATTATTAAAACCATCATCGACAAAGGAATTGGTTATGAAGCCAATGGATCTGTTTATTTTGATGTGGTAAAATTTAATGAAACCAATCATTACGGACGATTAAGTGGCCGTAATATTGAGGATATGCTCGCAAACACCCGTGATCTTGACGGACAAAGTGATAAGAGAAATCCTCAAGATTTTGCACTATGGAAAAAAGCAGAACCACAACATATCATGAGATGGCCTTCGCCGTGGAGTGATGGATTTCCAGGGTGGCATCTGGAGTGTACGGCAATGAGTACGAAATATTTAGGCAATCATTTTGATATTCACGGAGGTGGAATGGATTTGAAATTTCCACATCATGAATGTGAAATCGCTCAAAATGAAGCCTGTACAGGTCAAACTCCTGTTAATTATTGGATGCATGCCAATATGCTTACATTGAACGGTAAAAAAATGGCTAAGTCTACCGGTAATAACATTTTACCAAGGGAAATATTGACGGGAGAAAACACCATTTTAAGTAAAGCCTTTTCAGCATCGGTAGCACGATTTTTTATGTTGCAAGCACATTACAGAAGTATTCTTGATTTTTCTGATGATGCCATAGTTGCTGCAGAGAAAGGATACAAACGATTGATGGAAGCAATGCATTCGTTTAAGGATATCACTGCTGACGCAAAAAGCACTCTGGATATCTCTACATGGAAACAATTGTGTTATGATGCCATGAATGATGATTTCAATACTCCAATTTTAATTGCGCAGTTATTTGAAGGTGTCCGTTTTATCAATTTATTGAAAGACGGGAAAGAAACATTGAATACCGAGGATTTAAATTCTTTTGAAAAAGCAATGAACGGTTTTGTTTTTGAAGTACTAGGATTGGAAGATGAAAAAGTTTCTGATAGCAGTAATGACAAATTAGAAGGAACAGTTAATATGCTTATTGACATGAGAAAACAAGCCCGTGACAATAAGAATTTTGCACTGTCGGACCAAATAAGAGATCAGCTAATCGCATTAGGAATTCAGCTAAAAGACGGAAAAGAAGGAACTACTTTTAGCATTTAGTTTTTTCTTACCAAGTAACTGATTAATCCCGAAAACTAATTTTGATTAACAAAAGTGAAGTTTTAAATGCTAATACTAAAGTCATGTTATCAAAAATAATTGTTTATCCCTTTTTATTATTGGTTCGGTTTTATCAAGTTGCTATTTCCCCTTTTACTCCTGCAGCCTGTAGATTTGAACCTACTTGTTCTTCTTATATGATTCAGGCATTACAAGTACATGGCTTATTTTATGGTGGTTATTTAGGATTAAAACGTATTTTGAGTTGCCATCCTTGGGGAAAAACAGGTTACGATCCTGTTCCAAAGAAAGTATGCAATCACAAACATTAACTTTTTTTAAATACGAAATTGTACTTTAAATCTTTATTTTTGCGACTAATAAACAAAATTAACACTAAATGACACACGCTTTAAACATCGTTTGGAATCCAGCAGAAGGAATAGATTTAGGCTTTTTTATCATTAGATATTACAGCTTAATGTTTGTAATTGCTTTTGGATTAGGCTGGTACATCATGAAACACATTTTTGAACGCGAAGGAGAATCTATAGAAAAACTTGATTCTTTGTTTATTTGGACGGTTTTAGCAACCTTAATTGGGGCGCGTTTAGGGCACGTTTTCTTTTATGATTGGGAATATTACCGAAATCATTTATTGGAAATCATTTTGCCTTTCCGTTTTTCTCCAAGCTTTGAATTTACAGGTTACCAAGGCTTAGCAAGCCATGGCGCTGCCATTTCTATTATAATTGCTATGTACTTTTATAGTAAAAATGTGCTTAAAAAACCACAAATGTGGATTTTAGACCGAGTGGTAATTCCTGTAGCTAGTGGAGCCATTTTTGTGAGATTAGGTAATTTTTTTAATTCAGAAATTATTGGACATGAGACAACATCTCCATTTGGAATAAAATTCATAAGAGATCATTTTAGCCCAATGGACGCTGTGAATGCGACTCAAATAGCGAATCCTAAAGATGCCTATAAAGCAATAGCAACTGATCCTAAATTTGCTTCTTTATTAGAACAAGTTCCTGCAAAACACCCTACTCAATTATATGAAGCTTTTTGTTACATTTTTGTTTTTGCAATTTTATTTTTCTTGTATTGGAAAACTGAAAAACGAAATAAAACAGGATATATATTCGGTATGTTTCTAGTGTTATTATTTTCTGTTCGTTTTGTAGTAGAATCAGTTAAAGAGAGTCAAGGTGGTTTTGAAAGTGCCTTAGGATTATTTTCTACAGGACAATGGTTGAGTATTCCTTTTATTCTAATAGGACTCTATTTTATTTTTACTGCCGAAAAACCGCTTAAAGTATAAAACATTAAACTTTCTTTATAAAACAAAAAAGCTTTCCAAATGGGAAGCTTTTTTGTTTTTATCTTTTTAATGAAAAGTGAGATTTAAATTTTTTAGGAATATCTTGTTCTGTGTACTCAATAGTAAACCAATAATCATTGGCTGGCATTGGTTGTCCTATATACGTTCCGTCCCAACCTATTCCATCTGGAAAAATTTGTTTTAAAAATTTACCATGACGATCAAATATTAGAATTTTAGAATTTAATTGATCTTGCAATGCAAAAATATTCCAAGTATCATTATACCCATCATTATTAGGAGTAAAGAATTTAGGATAATTAATAACTAAAACATTCGTTCGGGTTATTGGCGGACTGCAACCATTCTTGTCTTGAACTGTAATGGAATGAGTTCCTAAAGAAACAAATTCGAAAACTGGACTTTCTTGAAAGGGTCCATCATCTAATTGATACAGATAATCTCCAGTTCCTGTAGCGATAACAGTGACTACTTGATTTTCTACAAAAGCCTCTGAAACTGTCCAATTTACATCTAAAAGTGTATTTGATGGAGAGACTGTAACATTAATTGTTTGTGAGGTGGCACACTGATTTGAGTTTGGTGTAAAAACATAAGTACCACTTGCCATATTGTTTATAATTCCTGGTGACCAAGTTCCTGATATTCCATTTGGAGATGTAGCACTCAAAATTGGTGTAAAACCTCCCATACAAATTGAAAAATTAGAGAAATCAGGAGAAATAAGTGGATTAACTGTAACTGCTAATGTTTGATTATTAGCACACTCTGAGGCATCTGGAGTAAAAACATAACTCCCACTAGTTGTATTACTAACTGTTGATGGCACCCAAGTTCCTGTAATTCCATTAGGAGAGGTTGCTGCTAATATTGGTGCCGTAGATCCTGAACAAAAGGGAGCAATTGCAGAAAAATTAGGAGTAGTCTTTTGAATAATAGTAACATTTAGTGTTTGTGTTGTCGCACATTGATTTGGACTAGGCGTAAAAACATAAGCTCTACTAACTGTATTACTAATGGTTGAGGGATTCCATGTACCGACGATTCCATTTGGAGAAGTATTAGCTAAAAGTGGCGCACTAGTTCCAGTGCAAAAAGGGGGTATATTAGCAAAATTTGGCGTAACAACAGGTACAATATCAATAGTCACACTAGTTGGTGTTACAGATGTACATTGACCAGAATTAGGTGTAAAAGTGTAAGTAACGGGGCCTAAAATAGCTGTATTAACTGTAGCCGGACTCCAAGAACCTGAAATAGCGGGGGTATTATTTGAACTTATTGGTAATATTGGCGCAGTAGCATTTTGACAAACAGTCGTTGGTATGGAAGTAAAAGTTGGGGTAACTAATGGCGTGACAACAACATTCAAAGTTTGAGTTGTAGCACATGGGAATAAAGTTGGATTTGGAGTAAACACATAACTCCCACTGATTGTATTACTTATTATTGCTGGAGCCCAAGTTCCTGTGATTCCATTTGGAGATGTTGGACCTAATATTGGTGCTGGAGTTCCGGTGCAAAAAGGAGCTATAGCGGGGAAATTTGGAGTTACTGTAGAAGACCCGCAAGGCACACTACAAGTAATAGTTTGTGGAGGCACACAAGGATGCGTAGCTGAAGACAACGTTAATGTAGCTGATTGTCCAGGAAACATACCAAATACCTGTACATGGGAAACATTGGTATTTCCAGTTACAGGAGAACCTCCTTGAATAGTATATGTATAATTATAAGAATTAGATATCAAAGTATTATTAGACCAATCAAAAAATACAGAAGAATCTTTATCAGCTTGCAAAATCTGCGAAGCATCACATCTAAAATTAAGAATAGTTGCACCATTATCCGCAACTACAATAACATCAATTTTTGAACGTGTACTTTCAATACCACCAACAGTTTCACTAACATAATAAGAAGTGGTTCCTACCGTAGCTGTTGAGGGAATTGGAGCGGTTGTTGATGCAGTTCCAGCTGTTGCATTCGTTCCATACCAATTTAAAGTTCCTCCTGGAGAAGCAGTAGCAGTCAAAGCAACTGCAGTTGCATTTTGGCAATAATAAATAGGAGAAGTCACAGTAGGTGGCACAACTAGAACAAATAAAACAAAACCCTTAGCATTAGCATTTATTTCTGAAGTGATAACCGAACCTTTTTTAATCAATTCAACACTGCTATCTTCCATGCCAATACTGTTGGTTTTAGCATGAAGAATTGCATTTGATAAAATTGTAATCAAGAAAATAAAAACGAAAGACTTAATAAATTTTTCCATTATCAGTTAGGTTTTAATTTCATCTAAAAAGCAGTGAGCTTTAACAAATATTTAGTAAATATATAAATTTTATACTTTCATAATATATAAGTATTGAGATATTAACTGAATCTAAATGATCTAGAAAACAAAACCGTTGTTTTACAAAGGAAATGAAACACCAAAATCAATATTTTTAGTATTATAACCGGAATTAGAATCTTGTAATCCTGCGTTAGAAACATGACGAAAATTAGGTCTTATATCAATTGTAATAGTATTGATTTTAAAAGTAATTCCTAATGCTAGAACGTCAGAAAAAGCAAAACCTTTTGACAACCGTTCTGTTTCTGTATCAGTATACATAGGCCCAACACTTCCTAAAAAATAAATACTTGCTCTTTTAAAAATAGGTTTTCGCATCAAAAAGCCAACATTAAAAACATATTCTTTTATGTCTTTTAACTTGGTATATCGTTCTCTTTTTTCAATATAATTTGGATCACTAGGCTGCACAAAATAAAGATTCAAAAGCTGGTGTTTTGCAAAGTTCAACTCTGGTTGTAACAAGAGCTCATACCTAAAGTTTTTTGTTTCTTTTAATGCATAATACAACTGTAATTTGTAATAATTATTAGTATACGTATAATCGCTATTCTTCAATTCCTTTCCAAAACCATAAGCCAGACCTAATTTCGTTTTACTTCCTCTATCTTGTGCATAAAATGTTTGACATATAAAAACAATAATTAAAACAAAAAATATTTTTTTTGACATAAAATTCATTTTAAAACCAATTAGTTTCCTCACTAATAAATTACAAATAAAAACTATAAATTCTAATTAATGGATAAAAAAAAGAGATTCAACTTACGCTGAATCTCTTAAATAAAATCTATGTAAAAACTATTTTAGTTTTCTTGATGTGCTTCTTCTACTTTGTTTTTATCTTCTTTAGAGATAGTGTCAACCAAAACTGGTGTAGCGATAAACAATGACGAATAAGTTCCTACAATGATACCAACTAACATAGCGAATATAAATCCTCGGATAGATTCACCACCAAAAATAAACATGATTAATAAAACCACAATCATTGTTAATGAAGTATTGATTGTTCTAGACATTGTAGTATTAATAGATTGATTTACAATTTCAGCAAAAGAACCTTTTGTTTTACCAGCTAAAAATTCACGAACTCTATCAAATACAATAACGGTATCATTCATAGAGTACCCAATTACGGTAAGAATCGCAGCGATAAAATGCTGATCGATTTCCATTCCAAAAGGCATAAATTTATAACATAAAGAATAAATTCCTAATACAAAAATAACATCGTGCGCTACTGCTGCAATCGCACCTAAACTATATTGCCATTTTCTATAACTGATCATCAAGTATAAGAATACAATAGCCATTGCTCCAAGAACCGCCCAATAAGCATTAGTCTTGATATCCTCGGCAACCGTAGGACCTACTTTAGATGCTTGAACAATACCTAAAGTTTTACCTTCGTAAGCATTTACAAATTTCTCATACGTCATATCCGCTGAATAATGCTGTTTTAAAGTACCAAACAATAATTTGTTTACTTCTTCATCCGCTTTAATTCCTGGCTCTTGAACTTTGTATTTAGTTGTAATTTTTAATTGATTAGTATTACCAAAAACTTTTACTTCAGCACTACCATCTAATACTTTAGCTAGCTCTGCTTTTACCGTTTCAGTTTCAATTGGTTTTTCGAAACGCACTTGAAATGTTCTTCCTCCAACAAAATCAACTCCCTGATCTAAACCATTTGTTGCCAAAGAGATTACACTGATGACAACTACAATACTTGAAAATAAATACGTCCATTTTTTCATTCCTAAGAAGTCAAAATGAAAGTTGTTAAACATGTTCTTAGAGAAGTTTGTAACAAACGTCAAATTATTCTTTTTGCTTATGTTCCAATCAATAAAGATTCTTGCAATAAAAATAGACGTAAATAATGACGTTATAATACCTATCAATAAAGTTGTAGCAAAACCTTTAATTGGTCCTGAACCAAAAATAAACAAAACTGCTCCCGTTAAAATGTGCGTTACATTCGCATCAGTAATAGAAGACATTGCACCTCTCCAACTATAAGAAGTCTTAACCGCTTCTTCTAGCGTTTTACCTGCTCTTAATTCTTCTTTTGCTCTTTCGTAAATAATGATATTCGCATCAACTGCAGTTCCCATTGTTAAAACGATACCAGCAATACCTGGTAATGTAAGAACAGCTCCAAGACTTGCTAAAATTCCGAACAAGAAAAGTAAGTTAATTGCCAATGCAATATTAGCATACCAACCCGCTTTACCATAATAAATCATCATCCAAAGCGATACTAAAAGCAACCCTATTATTGCTGAGTTCGTTCCATTATCAATTGCTTCTTGACCTAAGGATGGTCCAACAACTTCTGATTGAACAATATCAGCAGTAGCTGGCAATTTACCTGCTCTTAATACGTTAGCTAAATCTTTAGTTTGTGTTACATCAAAAGCTCCAGAAATCTCTGATCTACCACCTGATATAGGACCTGTAGAAACTCCTGGCGCAGAATAAACTACATCATCCAGAACAATCGCAATATTACTTTTTTGTGTATAGGCTCTTCCTGTTAATTCTTCCCAAGCTTTTGCACCTTGACCATTCATTTGCATAGAAACAGCTGGTTTTCCTAATTGATCAAAAGTATCTTTTGCATCAGTAATCACACCACCGGCCATAGCAGGCACATTATCTCTATTCCCTTTTAAAGCGTATAACTCTAAAACTTCAATATCTTTAGCTTTAGCATCTTTTATGGTTGTTGGTATACCCCAAACAAACTTAGCATAACGTTGATCACCAGCTAATAAAATTCTTATATCAGCTCTTTTTAAATAACCATTGATTACAGCAGTATCTTTTGGAGAAAAAAGCCCTAAAACTGGACCTCCACCTTGACCAATAATTTTATCGAACAAAGGATTTTGCCCCTTTTTAGCTACTGTGGAATCTTTAGCATCCGTAAGTAAAGCACTTAAAGAATCTTTCACAACTGGTTTTACCTCAGTAGTTTTAATTTCAGTTTTTTTCAATGACTCATTAGCAGCCATTAAGAAATTACCAATCTCTTCAATTTTATAGGTTTCCCAAAACTGCAATTGAGCAGTACTTGACAATAATTTTTTAGCACGATCTACATCTTTAGCACCAGGAAGTTCAACAAGAATTTGACCTGAGTTTCCTAATTTTTGAATATTTGGTTGTGTTACACCAAATTGATCGATACGTTTTCTTAAAACTCCAAAAGCACTTTCTACAGATTCATCAACTTTTCTTTTGATTACTTTTTGAACCTCTGAATCTGTCATTTGAAAATCAACACCACCTTCACCTTGCAAACTTCTATTTGCAAAAATATCAGGAGAAGCTAATTTTACAGTACCTTTTGAGTTTGCTTCAAAAGCATCAAAAAACTTATCTAAATACGGTTTATTCCCTTGCATATCTGCAGATGCATCAGCGAGAGACTTGTTGAAAACTGGATTTTTAGAATTATTAGATAATCCTTTTAAAATATCTTTAACCGATATTTGAAGTATCACATTGATACCACCTTCTAAGTCAAGACCTTTATTGATTTGTTTGTCACTTACCTCATTAAAAGTAAAATCAGTAAAACCAATGTTAAATACTTTTTCTTTACCAATAGAATCTAAATATTTTACTTCTTTGTCAGCATTTCCATTAGCAAAAGATTTTGCATCGCTTTTTACTTTACTTGCGACAAAAGTGAAAGAAAGTTGGTAAATACTTACCAATGCAAATAGAATTGCGAAAAATTTAATAAGTCCTTTATTCTGCATTATTACTAAAAATTAATTATTTTTTATTTATTTATTTTTGCTTTAAACCTTATAGAATAAGACTTGACATCGATTTTTTAAATTCAAAAAAGAATATCTCGAACTACATCATTTTTTTAAACCGAGCAAATATATAATTAACGTTAAGATTAACCAATTTATTTATTAATTAATCTCAAGAAAAAGACTGCACGATAGCAGTCTTCCTTATTATATATGTATTTTTTTATGCTAAAATCGATTTTAAGGCATCATTCATTTGTCTAACAGCATCAGCACTTTTAGAAAACAAGGCTTTTTCTTGTTCATTAAGCTCAATGTCAAGGATTTCTTCCACTCCATTTTTACCAATAATACAAGGAACACCGATACAAATATCATCCTGACCGTATTCTCCTTCAACAAAAACAGAACAAGCAATCATTTTCTTTTGATCATTCAAAATACTATCCACTAAGAACGCAACTGAAGCTCCTGGAGCATACCAAGCTGATGTCCCTAAAAGTCCTGTAAGTGTAGCTCCACCAACCATAGTATGCGCAGCTACTTTTTGCAATTCATCTTCCGATAGAAATTGAGAAACTGGAATTCCGTTATAGGAAGCCAATCTTGTTAAAGGAATCATTGTCGTATCACCATGACCACCAATAACCATTGCTGAAATATCATTTGCAGGCTTATCTAAGGCCAAAGACAAATACGTTCTGAAACGAGAACTATCTAATGCGCCTCCCATACCTATTATTCTGTTTTTTGGCAACCCAGTAGATTTCAATGCCAAATAGGTCATGGTATCCATAGGATTAGAAACTACAACTATTATAGTATCGGGTGAATGTTTCAATACATTTTCAGCAACTGTTTTTACAATTCCTGCATTAATACCTATTAATTCTTCTCGTGTCATTCCTGGTTTTCTTGGAATTCCTGATGTAATTACAACTACATCGCTTCCAGCCGTTTTAGAATAATCATTGGTAACGCCTGATACTTTGGTATTAAAACCTGTATTTGTAGCACATTGCATAATATCTAATGCCTTACCTTCTGCAAAACCCTCTCTGATATCTAACAACACTACTTCGCTGGCAATTCCTCTGTAAGAAATTACATCTGCACAGGTAGCGCCTACATTTCCTGCTCCTACAATGGTAACTTTCATATTTTAAAGTTTATTCGGTTATTAGTTAATTTGGTTAATCTCTATAATAATCAATCGTTAGTTATTCAAAAACAAACGATTAAACTGCATTTACGCATCAATATTTGCATACACTGCATTTTTCTCAATAAATTCTCTACGTGGTGGCACTTCATCCCCCATTAACATAGAGAAAACTCTGTCAGCTTCCGCTAAACTGTCAATGGTAACCTGACGCAACGTTCTAAAATTTGGATCCATTGTGGTTTCCCATAATTGCTCTGCATTCATCTCTCCAAGACCTTTATAACGTTGAATAGCTGCACTACCACCCATTCTTTCATTTGCTTGATCGCGTTGAACATCATTCCATGCGTATTCTTTCTTATTTCCTTTTTTAACTAAATATAAAGGTGGTGCGGCAATATATACGTGACCTTCTTCGATTAGTTCTTTCATAAAACGGAAGAAGAATGTTAGAATTAAAGTTGAAATGTGACTACCATCGACATCGGCATCACACATAATGATAACTTTATGGTAGCGTAATTTTTCAATATTTAAGGCTTTACTATCTTCGGCAGTTCCTATTGTCACTCCAAGAGCCGTAAATATATTTCGAATCTCTTCGTTTTCAAAAACCTTGTGATGCATTGCTTTTTCTACGTTCAAAATCTTACCACGTAATGGTAAAATAGCTTGAAACGCTCGATCACGACCTTGTTTTGCCGTTCCACCTGCCGAATCTCCCTCAACAAGATATACTTCGCATTTTGCTGGATCTTGTTCCGAACAATCTGATAATTTACCTGGCAATCCACCGCCACCCATTACGGTTTTACGTTGCACCATTTCACGTGCTTTTTTGGCGGCGTGACGCGCTTGTGCTGCAAGAATTACTTTTTGAACGATGATACGGGCATCATTTGGATTTTCTTCCAAATAATTCTCGATCATTTCACTCACCGCTTGACTTACTGGCGAAACAACCTCTCTATTTCCAAGTTTCGTTTTGGTTTGCCCTTCAAATTGTGGTTCAGCCACTTTTACTGAAATAATTGCAGTCAATCCTTCACGGAAGTCATCACCAGAAATATCAAATTTCAGCTTATCCAACATTCCAGAAGCATCAGCATATTTCTTCAAAGATCTCGTAAGACCTGTTCTAAAACCCTGTAAGTGCGTTCCTCCTTCGTGTGTATTGATATTATTTACATAAGAGAAAATATTCTCTGTATAACTTGTGTTATAAATTAAAGCAACCTCAACTGGAATTTCTCCTTTTTCATGGTCCATAGAAATAACGTGCGCAATAATTGGCTCACGATTTCCATCTAAATATCGAATGTATTCTTTTAAACCTTCATCAGAATGAAAAATTTCAGAAACAAAATTTCCGTCCTTATCTAATTCTCTTTTATCTGTAAAAGTAATCGTGATTCCTTTATTCAAAAAAGACAATTCACGCATACGAGCGGATAAAGTATCATACGAATACTCTATTGTTTGCGTAAAAATACTTGGATCCGGGTAAAAAGTAACGATTGTTCCTCTTTTCGTCGTTTCTCCAATTTGTTTAACCGGATATAACGCTTTTCCCTTTTCATATTCTTGCTCGTATATTTTTCCGTCAGTACTGTGAACGGTTGCGCGTAAATGATTAGACAAAGCATTAACAACAGAAACCCCAACACCGTGAAGTCCTCCAGAAACCTTATACGAATCTTTATCAAATTTTCCTCCGGCACCAATTTTAGTCATTACAACCTCCAATGCCGAAACACCTTCTTTTTTATGAATACCAACTGGGATACCACGACCGTTATCTTCAACAGAAATAGAACCATCTTCATTTATATCAACTCTGATAGTATCACAATGACCTCCCATTGCCTCATCAATTGAGTTATCTACTACCTCATACACTAAATGATGTAGTCCTCGAACACCTACATCTCCAATATACATTGAAGGACGCATTCTAACGTGCTCCATTCCTTCTAATGCCTGAATACTATCTGCTGAATAACTGTCCTTCTTGATTTCTTCGCTCATATATATTTTATTCTAAAAAATGTAATTTTTGTATAACACGCAAATATATAAAAACGCAAATTATATAACCGTTAAAATCCCTTTTTAAGCCTTTAAGTTATTAACATTTGTTCATATAATTACAAAAAAACGCTCTCAAAATTGAGAGCGTTCTTCATTTATAAAAAATTCAAAATATTGTTTTAAACCGTAACTCCTGTTTTGGCAATTTCAGTGTCTGCCTGAACGTGCGCTGCATTAGCCCTTCCGCTTGGATCTAGGTTTTCTTGCCATTTCGGAATCCATTTCCTAACCGTTTGTGCCGCACTTATTTGCGGATAATATTTATTAAATATCGATCTGTAAAAATAAGCTTCTTTAGTGGCTGGTGAGTTATAAGGAAATTCCTTTGCAGCTCCGGCTAATTGCTCATCCGTAACTTGTGTAGCACAATAATCAATCAATTCATCAATCCACTTGTATCCTACTCCATCTGAAAATTGTTCTTTTTGTCTCCACAAAACTTCTTCGGGGAGATATGGGTTTTCAGGTGTATCAAATGCTTTTCTTAAAATGTATTTTTCTTTTCCATCGTACGTTTTCGGCATCTTTTCTTCTGCTTTTATACGAACGGCCAAATCTAAGAACGTTTTATCTAAAAATGGAACTCTAGTCTCTAAACCATGAGCCATCGTTGATTTATCGGCTCTTAATAAATCAGCAGTGAATAATTTCTGTACTCTTTCGATGGTTTCCTTCTGAAAATCTTCCGCTGACGGTGCATTCCTAAAATACAAATATCCGCCAAAAATCTCATCGGCTCCTTCGCCCGAAAGCACCACTTTTATACCCATATCCGTAATCGCTTTTGATAAAAAATACATAGGTGTACTTGCTCGTATTGAAGTCACATCATACGTTTCAAGATGCCAGATTAATTTATCCAAGATTTGAATTCCTTCCTCTACTGTAAAGTGAATTTCATGATGTTCCGTTCCTAAATACTCCGCGACTTTTCTAGCAGCTGCCGCATCTGGAGCATCTGCATCTAAACCGATAGAAAACGAATGTAATTTTTTACCGCTTTCCGCCAATAATCTGGAAGCAATTGCCGAAGTCAAAGAAGAATCTAATCCTCCTGAAAGCAATACTCCAATAGGCACATCGCTCATTAAACGCTTACAAGTCGCTTCGATCAAAGTCTCTCTGATTAATGCTAAATCTAATTCTTGGTCGGCTTTTAAATAATCTTCGTATTCCGGTTTGTAATATTTTACAAAACCTGTTTTTGCAGTGTAATAATGTCCCGGAGGAAAAGTAGAAAATGTTTTACATTGATCAGCGATTGGCTTCATTTCAGAGGAGAAATAGATTCTTCCTCTTTCATCTAAACCATAATACAACGGTTTCACTCCCATTGGATCTCTGCCAGCAATAAAATCATCACCATCAACAACTACAAAAGCCCAGTCTCCATCCAAACGATTGCAAAAATCATAGCCAAACTCTTCGAACAAATGCACAATAACTTCTGAATCTGACTTAGTCCTAAATGTATGTGCTTTTAAAACACCATCTCGCAATTCCTGATGATTGTATATTTCGCCATTATGAATCATGTAGGCCGTTTTTGTTCCTTGTATCGGTTGTTTTCCGGAATGCAAATCGATTATCGATAACCGTTCATGACTTAAAATATGTCCTTTTTCAGTAACATGTAAATCCCTTTCATCTGGACCGCGATGCGTCATTCGTTTTGAAAGTTCTCCAACTAACTGTTCATCCTTTGCTCTTCCAATAATGGCTAATATTCCGCACATAATACTACATTTTTATTTCTTACCAATTCAACTCGACAAATATGCAATAGCAGTTACACATACAAAACACAAACACATTATTTAGTTCACATTTAAAACAAAAAAATTAATTTTACATTTAAAATGTAATTAAAACAGTCCATTAATAAAATTACTCTATTACAATTGTAAATCATCAAAGAAAGCCCGCAAACTTATTTCACTTTCTGACCTTTTAAATACGTGTTCGTAGGTTTCATTTTCACTATTTTATTTTCTTCTACTTTCATTAAATCCTGATCATACATCACAAAATCGGCCCATTTACCCACTTCCAAACTTCCTTTTTCTTTTTCTTCGAAATTAGAGTACGCTGCCCAAATGGTCATTCCTCTTAACGTTTCGGCTCTTGACAAAGCATTTTCCATTTGAAAACCGCCTTTTGGATATTCCTTACTATCTTTTCGGGCAACTGCTGCATGGAAAGTTAGCATCGGATTCACTTCCTCAACAGGAAAATCAGTTCCTAAAGCTACCATTCCTGCTTTTTGAAGTAATTTTTTATAAGCATAGGCATTTTTAAGCCTTTTTTTTCCTAATCTGTCTTCTGCCCAATACATATCAGACGTAGCGTGCGTAGGTTGAACCGAAGGAATAATTCCAAATTTAAAATAATCAAAATCTTGTTCACGCAGAACTTGCGCATGTTCAATTTTCCATCTTCGGTCTTTTGTACCAGCTAAAACATCCGCGTAAATTTTTAAAATCACTGTATTGGCAGAATCTCCAATAGCATGTGTATTCAACTGAAATTTGGAAGCTGCAATTTGCCTCGCAACATCTTTTAATCCCGAAATAGGCGCCAACAAAGCACCATATTGATTTGGACTATCGGAATATGGCTTATGCATGCAAGCACCACGAGAACCCAAAGCGCCATCGCCATACATTTTAAAAGAACAAACATTCAAATTATCCGTTTTATAAATTCCTTTTTTTAGATATAAATCAATATTTTTTTGATTTGCTGTAATCATAGCATATACATTAAGCGTCATCAATTTTGCTTTCTGCAAACTGTCTATCAAATGAATCACATCAGGATCTAAACCCGCATCATTTACAGTAGTTAATCCATAATCAAACATCACTTTTTGAGCGTCTAACAAAGCCGCTATTTGTATTTTTCGTGTCGGTTTTGGAATTATTTTAAACACTAATTCCATCGGATTATCGACTAAAATTCCTGTTGGCTCTCCATTTGCAATTTCAATTTGTCCACCAACAGCTTTTGTATCTTTTGTAATTCCTGCTAATTTCAACGCTTTACTGTTAACGATAATTGCATGCCCGTCCACTCTATTCAACACCACAGGAATATCAGGAAATGCAGCGTCTAAATCTGCTTTTGTAGGATACTTTTTTACTTTCCAATCGTTTTGATCCCAACCGTTCCCTACAATAAACGTTGGATTTTTATCTTTTTGAAAAGCCTTTAAACGAGTGATTATTTCGCCCATACTTTTAGTACCGCGCAAATCAGCCTCCTGCAAGCTTAATCCATAGCTATAAAAATGACAATGCGCATCAATCAAACCCGGATAAATAAATTTTCCTTCAGCTTCAATTGTATTCTTAGACTCATACTGTTTGGTAATTTCACGATTTGTACCAATGGCCACGATTTTTCCCTTATCGATTGCCATAGCAGAAGCCTCCGTGAAAGAATTATTTACTGTGTAAATGGTTGCATCTGTAATAATGGTATCAACAGAAATTTTATTTTTTTGATCACAGGAAATCAATAAAAATAAAGCAAGGAATAATGAAATAGATCTCATAATAAACAATTTAGTTAGGCTAATATAAAAAACTCCGCCTAATTATTTTAGACAATGCCGTAATTATATTTTTTTCAAATTGTAACCTTCTCCATAAAAATAGTTTCCATAAAAAAAACGCTCTCGAAAAGGAGAGCGTTTTATCTATTTTAAAAATCTTCTTTTTTACTGTTTATGCTTTTACATACGCATCATCATGCACACTAGCTACCGCTCTTCCTGAAGGATCATTCATATTCTTGAATGCTTCATCCCATTCCAATGCAATTTTTGTACTACACGCCACACTTGCTTCTTGTGGTACACATAAAGCTGCGGCATCACTTGGAAAATGTTCGTGAAAAATAGAACGGTAATAATATTCCTCTTTAGATGTTGGCGTTTGCAAAGGAAACTTGTATTTAGCATTTGCCAATTGCTCATCTGAAATCTCCATAGCAACAGTGGCTTTTAAGGTATCAATCCAACCGTATCCAACACCATCACTGAATTGTTCTTTTTGTCTCCAAGCTACACTTGGCGGCAACATTTCTTCAAAAGCTTTACGAACAACCCATTTTTCCATTGGATGTTCTGCATTGATCATTTTATCTTGTGGATTAACGCGCATCGCCACATCCATAAATTCTTTATCTAAAAATGGTACACGACCTTCAATTCCCCATGCTGCTAAACTTTTGTTTGCACGCAAACAGTCATACATGTGCAGTTTCCCTAATTTACGTACGTTTTCTTCGTGGAATTCTCTTGCATTTGGCGCTTTGTGGAAATACAAATATCCACCAAAAAGTTCATCTGCTCCTTCACCCGATAATACCATTTTAATTCCCATTGATTTGATGACTCTCGCCATTAACCACATTGGTGTTGATGCTCTAATCGTAGTCACATCATACGTTTCCAAGTTGTAAATCACATCTTTAACTGCATCCAAACCTTCCTGAATAGTGAATTTTATTTCGTGGTGAATGGTCCCAATATGATCCGCCACTACTTGTGCTGCCGCTAAATCTGGAGAACCTTCTAATCCTACCGAGAAAGAGTGCAATTGTGGATACCAAGCATCAGCAACATCACCGGATTCGATACGTTTTTGCGCATATTTTTTGGCTACAGCCGAAGTAATAGAAGAATCTAATCCTCCAGAAAGTAATACTCCATAAGGCACATCACTCATCAATTGTCTGTGAACTGCTGCTTCTAAAGCGATTTTAATTTCGTCAATGCTGGTTACGTTGTCTTTTACAGCATCGTAATCTGTCCATTCTCTTTTATACCATTGTACAAATTCTCCGTCTTTACTTGACATATAATATCCCGGAGGAAACAATTGGATTTTAGTACAAAATCCTTCTAATGCTTTCAATTCTGAAGCCACATAAAAAGTTCCGTGTTCATCCCAACCAATGTACAAAGGAATAATTCCCATGTGATCACGAGCTACAAAATACTCATCTTTTTCTACATCATAAATGGCAAATCCAAAAATTCCGTTCATTTCATCTATAAAATAAGGTCCTTTTTCTTTGTAAAGTGCCAGAATTACTTCGCAGTCGCTTTCTGTTTGAAAGTTGTATTTCCCTTCAAATTGTTTGCGTAATTCTCTGTGGTTATAAATTTCACCATTTGCCGCTAAAACCAATTGTTTATCTTCAGTGAACAAAGGTTGTTTCCCTGAAGCTGGATCTACAATCGCCAAACGTTCGTGAGACAAAATGGCTTTTTCATTACTGAAAATTCCACTCCAGTCCGGCCCACGATGACGGATAATTTTAGACATTTCTAGTACTTGCGGTCTTAAAACTTCCGCTTTTTGTTTTAGGTCAAAGGCACATACTATTCCGCACATAACTATATATTTTTAATGTTTTGTTTATTTTGATAAGGCAAAGATGGGGTTATAGTTCTAATTGAAAAACACAAATGCCATTTTTAGTTATAAATTACAACCAAAAAATAGCATTTGTGTTTAAAATGTAATTAAAAAGAGAATAAAAAAGGAATCGAAGTTGAAAATTGTAAAAAGGAATGCAGATGAAACGGATTTTATTCAATAGTCTCCACCAAATACTTCGTACCATTAATCTCAAAAGTAAAACCTTCTTGATTTCCCATGAGTTTATTTCCTAAAGGCGATTGTGGTGACAATGCGATAATATTGATTCCTTCGACATTGATTTTAGGAAGCGCCACACTCAGGTACAAATAGATTCCGTTTGCTTTTACCAAGCTTCCTACAATGATCGTTTCAGCGATTGTAGTCGCATCAATTTTGTCTAAAACTACTTTTTGACCCAATACTTCTCTCAATTTACGATTGAGTTTTTCCTGCTCAATGTGCATCATAGACAAAGCGGTTTCGTGTTTGTCTCCGGCAGAACCTTTGGCATCATTTTTAGAATCTTCAGTAAGCGCTGCAATCATGTCTTTGAAAACATCAATCCTATCTTGAACTAATTGTAAATAATGAGTATGTATTTTTTGTTTGAAAGTCATAATTTGAATTACAAGCCTAATAGGGTTTTGAACCCTATCAGGCTTTCAAGTTTTTTAATAAAAATGCGAAGATTGTTTTCCGTTTTGGCTTCCTCTCCTTCGGGGAGGGCTGGGGATTTAAAAATCAAATTTATAGTTTACTCCTAAAATCACCTGAAATCCTTGAACAGGGTAATTCAACCATTTTTGGTAGGCATTATTAGTGATATTATTGGCTCTTGCAAAAGCAGTCAATCGATCGCTGTATTTGAAACCAACATTAGCATTGACATCAAAATAAGATTTTAAAGTTACAGAAGCAGCATTAGCCGAAAAGGCTGTATTGGTCTGAAAATCTTTTCGCTCTCCTACGTAAAACACATTGGCGCCAGCAAACCATTTCTCCGTTATGTTTACATCCAGATTTGAACTCACTTTTATTGTTGGCAAATTCCATGCTTCTTGTTGTAGATCATTGGTATAACTACTAAAAGTTCCGTTGATCCCGAAAGATACATCTTCAGAAAAATCAGCTTTTAATTCTCCATAAAAGTTTAAGGTTCTCATGTCATCGTACATAACTTGAAAGGAATTCCCAAAAGCATAATCTTCATTAGCTGCATTTTCATTGTAATCATTGCTTCTAAACAAAGCTTTATTTCTTTCGTTAACATACGACGCTTTAACATTATAACTCACAGTATTCGTCAATTTCCCTTTTAATCCGGCAAAAACATCATACTGCTTGTCTGTTGGCGCAATATTCAATGTTGGTGATAAAAACGGATTTTCATTCACAAAATCCATGTATGAGTTTTGCTCTAAATTCCCTTCGGCTCCAGCATAGAAAATCATCAAATCACCAACCACTTTATATGAAGCATTGAATTGCGGATACACTAAAAATTTATTATTGCTGTTTACATTATCCAAACTATAAAATAATCCAGCTCCGATATTCAACGTCCAATCCTCTTCTTGCATTACAAAACTAGGAACAATTCCAAAATTTGTAAAACCGTATTTTACTCGATCACTATTCGTATTTGAATAATTTTTCTTGAAACTGCCACCCACATAATCAACAATTATATTTGTTTTTACAGCACTTTCCATGACTTCAAATTCCACGGTTGGTTTTGCATAAAATCGATTTTCCGAAGACCCTGAAGCATCCGAAAAATGGTGGTATTGAAGGCTTGCTTTGTTCAAAACACCTTCATTAAAAGCAACATTTCCGCCTAACGAAATCGTTCCGTAGGTTTGTTGTGGATTAATCCCGTTTATCAATGTCGTTCTATCTTGGGGCGTCAAAGTACTGGCGAAATTTGACGGCAATCCGTACCAATTGTAAATTTGGTTTTGATATCCTAAATCAAGATTCCAAAACACGTCTTTTTGATTGGAACCATACATCAAATCAAGCGATGTATCATAAAAGCCATCCTCTAATGCTACATTTTGGATTCCACCTTCCGAAGAATGATGACGAAACATTCCGCCCACGTAATCCGTATTATTTAAATCATGATTTACAAATAATTCCCCAATGAAAGTTCCGTAATTCCCAACTCCAAAAGTGGCATAATTTTTAAACAAATGCGCTTGTTTTTCTTTCTCTACACCTTCGGCTTTTCCTTTAGACGGTGTAAAAGTCGAAGCTACAGGAAAAGAGAAAATAGTGTATTTTATTTTTTCTTTTTGAGCATTTGCTTCCTCGTCTAGTTCAGGTATCTCTTTTGCTTTGAAAGCATCGGAGATTTTTGGCGTATACGGTTTTACCACATTTACAGTTTCACTTCCTATTTGCTCCTTCTTTTGTGCAAACGAGAATTGTGAAAGTAAAAGAAACAAAATCCCAACTCCAACACGCCCGATAGAGAATGAACTAGAAACCATTGTTGCCTTATTTGTGAATGAATTTATTTTTGATTGTTCAAATGTCATGTTTATTTTTTTTACTTCTTAATTTCTACTTCTTCCTTGCAAACCTACTGCTTAAACTTCCCATTCGCCTTTTGCGATGAATTGTGTCTCCCCACCTATATTGATATCAAAATGATTTTCTGTTAGTTTTCCATCAAAATAAATCTGAGATGGCCTATTGATAAAATCGCCTTGATGATTAATTATTTGAATTTCTGACGCATCATATTTTAAAAGAAAAGCCTGTAAACACGTACTTGCACTTCCTGTAGCTGCATCTTCAATAAGTTGATTATTTTCAACACAGAGCATTCTAGTACTCAGTTTTGCTTCTTCCAAACAATAAAAATATAACGCTCTATGACTAGTTTTACAATTGGCTTGCAACCATTCGTTCATTTTATCCTTATCCAGAATTAAATTCTCTAAAGCCTTTCTATTTTGGAGAGGAACAATTACAAACGCGCTTCCTGTAGTCACCTCCTGAATAGGAAATGTATCATGAAAATCAGTACTGCTTAAATTACTAAAAGATAAAAAATCCACTGTAGAAAAAGTATCTAAAAACTCCGGTTGAGCAGCCTGAAGCCAAACCAAATCCCCCGATTGATGAATTGCAATTTCACCTATTGGCACTGATAAAGTAATCGATTCCGGTTGGTGCTCAAATATCTTATTCATTAAAACCCACGAAGTTCCAATAATTGGATGTCCAGCAAACTTCATTTCGTGCTCTGGAGTAAAAATTTTAATAGTTGCAGTATTATTTTCAGTATCAAGCTTTGTTATAAAAGTACTTTCGGCAAAATTAATTTCTCGCGCAATTTCTTGCATCTGTTCGTTACTTAAGGCTTCAGCTCCTAAAAAAACGGCCAATTGATTGCCTGCATATTTTTTCTCTGCAAAAACATCAACGATATAAAAAGATAGGTTCATTCTATTTGTCTTTTGGGTTTCAATTTTTATAAATATTTCTTGTTGCTTTTTGTTGCTCTAACAAATAACCAGCACCTTCTTTATTTAGTTATAGATGAATTCGTCTTGGATTCTTCAGCTTTGATACTATCTAATTCTCTTTGCGCATCAGAAACTACATCTGGGAAATCAGTGAAATTTTGTATCACATTTTCCAAAATATAAGTTGCTTGATAACTGTCTTTCAATCCGTAGAAGTTTTTTGCCATCAACACCAATCCTTTGGCTCCAAAGTATTTATATCCGGAATAATTCTTTGCTAATTTTTGAACTGCAGTATTAGAAGCTTCAAACTTTTCCTCTTTGTTTTTAAAATAAGCGTCATAATACAATGCTTCGGCAGCTAATTCTCCTTTAGCAATCGTCATTAATTTTGCGTAGGCAATTTTTGCTTTTGTCTCGTCACCCGTTTCTATTGCAGCACGTGCAATAATAATTTGTGCATCGCTTTTTACAGCATCATCTGCCTTTGGATCCATTAAAACTTTTTCCGCATAAATAACTGAATTTGGATAATCTTTTTTGTCATAATACGATTTCATCAAATTCGATTGTGCAAAAGTCTTGTTTTGAGAAATATCTGCTTCGTTTTCTAAACGGGACAAAACTGGGATTGCTTTCTCATACTCTTTATTTTTAAGGAAAACTTGAGCTAATCGCGACAATGACTGCTCGGTAAATTCACTTCTGGATTGTGCAATTACATATTCATAATTAGGAATCGATTTACTCTCTGAACCATCAGCAAAATACAATTGACCTAAATAATAATTCGCTTGCAAAGCATGAATTCCACGAGGAAATTGATTCACATAACCACTAAATCCTGCTATTGCCTGCTTGGTATTGTTTTGTTGAAATTGTTTTTCAGCAGCTTCATACGTGTCATTATCCAATTCTGCATCCGTTACAGATACAAAATCTAACGTACGAACCCAAGTTGCATACTCATCTACTCTACCATTGTCCACATAAATCAATCTGGCTGTTGCTACCGCTTCCAAAGCCTCTGGAGTTCTAGGAAAGTCCGCTGCTACTTTTTTAAATTTCAACAATGCCTGATCGTCTTTGTCGGTATTGAAATATACTAATCCTTGGCGCAAAATAGCTCTGGAAGTAAAAGAGCCTTTTTTAAACTCCGTGTTTAATCGATCATAGGTTTTTACAGCAAGGTCATTTTTATTGGCAGCGACATACGTATTGGCAAGCTCAAAAAGTGCATCGTCTCTGTATTCAGATTTGGGATACACTTGTAAAAAAGCATTTAACTCTTCAATTTTCTTATCGTTTTTAGCAACAAATCCATAACAAATTGCTTTTTGAAAATACGCATAATCAGCATCAACACTTTTAGATTCAATTACTTTAGTATAAGCATCCATTGCCGCGCCGTATTTTGAAGTCACAAAACGGCAATCCGCTAAACGCAAATAAGAATCAT
Organism: Flavobacterium sp. KS-LB2; assembly: GCF_036895565.1. Classification (NCBI taxonomy): domain Bacteria; kingdom Pseudomonadati; phylum Bacteroidota; class Flavobacteriia; order Flavobacteriales; family Flavobacteriaceae; genus Flavobacterium; species Flavobacterium sp. KS-LB2. Next base: position 2,572,889 of record NZ_CP145904.1, read on the forward strand.
TCAATCGTACTTTATCCGCTGGCGCTTTATCAATTTGGTTTTGAAAATAATTCCCTGCTTGATCGTATTCCTTTAATTTGAAATACGTATAGGCAATATTGTAATTACTGTTTTTAAATTCTGGTGTTGTTGCCGCTTGGTTTGCACCAATGAATTGCTTGAAACTTAATAACGCGTCTTTAAAATCATTCAAAACATATTCTGTTTCCCCTTTCCAAAAAGTCGCTCGTGCAGTAAAAGTTGCATCTCTTTGTTCGCCAATAGATTTGGTAAACATTTTCAAGGCTTCCTGATAATTTCCATCGGTATACAACTCTAAACCTCTGTAAAAAAGAACTTTTTGATAGGCCAATTTATTTTCAGGTGATTTATTTTTTTCCAATAAAACTAAGGCTTCCTTGTAGTTTTTAGAAGAAATATAGGAGTCAATCAATAATTTCTCTACCTCAGAACGGTTGGCATTATTTGGATATTTTTTCAAAAAAGCTTGTAAAACGGCGGGTACACTTTGATACGAATTCCCCAATTCATAACTTAATTTGGCATAATTCAAACTCGCATCTTCTTGAATAGCCAAGTCAAAATCCATTTCTGAAGCATTTTTGAAAGCATTCAAAGCTTGTTGTTTTTTATCGGTATTCAGGTAACTTTCACCCAAATGATAATAGGCATTTTGAGCTACAAAATCTTTCCCGCCAATAATTTTATTGAACTGAGAAATAGCATTTTCGTAGTCTTTTTGTTTGTAATGTGCATATCCCAATTGGTAAAAATCCGTATTGTTCCATTTTCCTTTTTTTCCTTTATAATCTACTAAATAAGGAATTGCTTTATCATATTGCTTCAAATTAAAGTAGCTTTCGCCAATGATTTTACTCAGTTCTGATTTTTCTAAAGGACTTGATTTTTCCATTGCTTTCTGACCTAAATCAATTGCTTTTTGGAAGTTCCCTAGCTTAAAATTCATATCAGCTTGATAATACGAAAGTTTTTCTTTGTATTTTTCTTCACCCGAAACTTCATCAAAATACTTGGTTGCCTGCTTGTAATCATCACCTTCATACGCCATAAAACCTAAATAATATTTAGCTTGAGAACCATATTCGGCAGAATTAACAACCTTATTCAAATATACTGTAGCTTCTTTTTTCTTTTTGGCATTAAAAAAACTGTACCCCTTTTGGAAGTTGAATTTATCTTGGTCCTTTCTGCTTAAACTACTTTCATCTACTTTATCAAACCATTGTAACGCCTGCGGATAATTCCCTTGGTTAAAATGAAAATGAGCCACTTCAATGAACGCTTGATTTTGTTTTACGCTCGTAGGATAATCCGAAACAAATTGTTCCATCAACTCATCCGCATTGGATTGATTAGTTCGAATGGCACAATTAGCGGCATAATACGCACAATCTGATTTCAATTCTTCAGTTGTGGCAGTTTGCTTTACTTTATTAAAAATAAGTTGTGCCGATGCATATTGCTCATCCTTAAATAAAGAAACCGCTTTGTTGAAATCCTTCGAATCGTGGGTATAAATAGTTGATTTTTGTGCCGAAACAGTGGCTGTTATGATGAAAATTGGAATAAAAAAGAGCCAAGAAATTTTACGCATTGTGATTTTATTTTAATAATTCAAATGTATCATATTCTGTAGTCTATAACGAGTCGTTGTTGGCTTTTATTATGAACATTTTTTTTAACACCATAGAATTTAACTTTCAGTAGTGAAGTAATCATCGCTATAAACGCCGCTACTTTCTCCTAATTTTTATAATTACCGGAATTCTATCTAATTGAATAGAATTTATTTTGAATAGAACCGTTATCTTATTACTTTTACCCAATAAACAAATGCAAATTATGTCACAATCCGTACTGTCTCTAAAAAATGTAACTATATTTCAAGAAGGAAAATCTATTTTATCCCAAGTAGACTTGGAGGTAAAACACGGTGAATTCCTTTATATTATTGGAAAAACAGGTTCTGGAAAAAGTAGTTTAATGAAAACTTTATATGCTGATTTACCTTTGACTGAAGGCGAAGGAAACATTGTAGATTTTGATTTAGCCACTTTAAAAGAAGATGACATTCCGTTTTTAAGACGTAAAATTGGGATTGTTTTTCAAGATTTCAAATTACTTCCGGACCGGACCGTAAATGACAATATGCTGTTTGTACTGAAAGCAACTGGCTGGACAGACAATACAAAAATGCAAAATAAAATTGACGAAGTTTTAAACAAAGTAGGAATGAGAGATTTTGGCAAAAAAATGCCTCATCAACTTTCTGGAGGTGAACAACAACGTGTAGCTATTGCTCGTGCTTTGTTGAATGATCCCGAATTAATCCTAGCTGACGAACCTACAGGAAACTTAGATCCACAAACGAGTGCCGAAGTACTGGAAGTCTTAAAAAAGATTAACGCCAATGGAAAAACCATCATTATGGCGACTCACGATTATGCATTATTGATGAAATTCCCTTCGAAAACGCTGAAATGTGAAGATGCAAAAATCTTTGAAGTAGTTCAGAGAACGGCATAATGCTTTCTATTCTGGTTCCAATATACAATTACAATGTGTATCCTCTTGTTGTAGCATTGCACAAACAGTGTACGGATTGCGAAATAGCATTTGAAATTCTATGCCAAGACGACGCTTCTAATTCAAGTGTAAACGCTTTGAATGAAAAAGTAAACGCACTTTCCAATTGTAGTTTTATCTCCTTAAAAGAAAATGTAGCCCATCGAGAGAACAGAAATTCTCTTGCCAATCAGGCAAAATTTGATTACTTGCTTTTCATCGATGGAGACTCTATTATTATTCATGAACATTACATAAAAAAATACATCAACAATCTTTTGGATTTTGATGTTATTTATGGAGGTAGATTACATCCTGAAAAATGCCCTTCCAATAATCAAAAACTACGCTGGAAATACGGGAAATATATTGAAGATAAATCTGCAGCGAACCGAAAGAAAAAACCGTATCAATCGCTACTTTTTAACAATACTGTCATAAAAAAAAACTGTTTCAACAAAGTAAAATTTGACAAGAACATAAAAAAATACGGTCATGATGACACCCAACTTTCGTATCAGTTAAGTCTTTTAAAGTCTAAAGTAAATCACATTGAAAATCCTGTTGAACATGGAGATATAGATACTAATTTGGTTTATCTGAATAAAACTAAAGAGTCTCTAGAAAATTTGATTTCGTTATACGAAGAAGAAAAAATTGATGTCAAATTTGTACGACTGATTCAATTGTATCATTTTCTAAAAAAAACAAAAACTACGTTTATCATTTCCAAAATACATTCTATTTTCGAAAAATATGTAGTTCAAAACTTAACTGGAAACCATCCTAATTTATTTCTTTTTAATTGGTATCGAGTTGGATATTTATGCTCAATCAACGCTACAAATTAATTGTTTTTGATTTCAATAAATAACTGATTCCAAGTTTCCATAATAGCATCGATGTGGTATTTTTCGCTAGATGCTTTTGCCTTTTTACCCATTTCTTTTCTTAGTGTAACATTTTCAATTAATCGCTCTACTGCTTTTACATAATCTGATTCGTTTCCATCTTTAATCAAAAACCCATCTTTGCCATTAGATAAAATACCTTTTGGCCCACATGGACAATCATAAGCAATACATGGCAATCCCGAAGCCATCGCCTCAATTAAAACCATGCCAAAACCTTCAAATCGAGATGTCATCAGATAAAAAGAAGCTTCTAAATATTTTTGTTCAATATCTTGAACAGGTTCGTGAAAAACAACATTTTCCGAAACATTTAGATTTTCAGCCAAGGATTTTAAATCGATACTTTCTGATGCTTTACCGTAAATTTCTAATATCCAATCGGGGTATTTTGCAACTACTTTTTTCCAGATTTGTAAGAGCCTGTCAAATCCTTTTTCGTACGTGTGTCGACCTACCGCAATGACTTTATTATTTTCTAAAGCACTGACTTTATAGGAAACAAACCATAAAGGATTCGGAATAACAATAGTATTTTTGATATTCCATTCTGCAATACTACCGCTTGTTTCAACTACAAATCGATCGTATTGCTGTATTCCGATTTTTTTAAAAATAAGAACACCACTTGCAACCACTTTAGTAAAACTATTTTTATCCAATTTTCTTTCCTCGATAAACTTAGAACTGTGCATTTCTAACACAAGAGGAATTTTGATTTTTAAAATAAAAGGAATCAAGTACGCTTTTAAACCATTATCACAAACGATAATGACATCGGGCTGAATGGTTTTAGTTTTAGTTTTTAACCCTTTGGAAAATGAATTAAAAAACTGAAATAGGTTCCCTTTCAATACCATATCATGAAAAATAATATTGGAATTAAAAGCATAAAACAACGGAGAAAAACCCTCATTTTGAGTCAGAATATGCACTTCATATCCCATTTTTTCAACTAGATAATTGGTTTTTACCGAAAGGACTCTTGCAACACCTCCTTCATTATTTATGTTGGGAACAACGTATAAAAGTTTCATTTTTTTGATTCCAAAAATTGATTAAAATCCCGAATATAATCTTCTTCGTCATAAACATCAGAAGCCAAAACCAAACAAACCGCCCCCGAAGAAAAATTTTCTAATTCTCTCCAAATTCCTGTTGAAATATACAATCCGACATTAGGTTTATTCAATAGAAATGATTTTTTTTCTGTTCCGTCATTTAAAACGACTTCAAAACTTCCGCTCAAAGCGACCAGCACTTCACATTGATTGATGTGCGAATGACTGCCTCTAAAGGAATTGCTAGGCACATCAAAAAGATAATACACACGCTTGAATTCAAATGGTATAACATCATCTTGAATAAATGCTAAATTCCCACGCCTATCCTCCACAACAGGAATTTGTAAAAGTTGTATGTCTTTTAATGTTGTCATAATTCTATTTTAAGCTGATTTTCATTAGATTCAACCATTGTTTTCCAATAGTTGAAACCGAAAAAGATTGCACACTTTGCAACGCATTTTGCTTGCAATATCGATATAAATTTTCGTCTTCCACCAATAAATTCATCGCTTCAGAAAGTTTTTCTATATCTTGGTTGGCAACCAACAGTCCATTTTCTTTATGCTGAATCATTTCGCGTGGTCCTGATGAACAATCAAAAGCTATAACTGGCGTTTCACAAGCCAAAGATTCTAAAATAACATTAGGCAAACCTTCATTCAAACTACTCAAAACAAAAAATCGTGCCTTTTTTAAATATTTAAATGGATTGTCCTGATAGCCTAAAAAATGTACTTTCTCGGCAATATTTCTTGTTTTAGCCACATTTAAAAGCATTTGCTTATGTTCACCATCGCCGAGTAAAACCAAATGAATATTATTTGTTGACAAAACAGATTTAGCATACGCTTCAATCAGTTTATCAAATTGTTTGATGTTTGTTTCCATTTGGCCCACGCCAATAATATAATCAAATTCAAGCTCATTTTCCGCTTTACTTTTTAAGGTAATTTCATCAATATCAATTGGATTATAAATTCGGATAACATTTTTAAGCTGGTGTTTCTTCTCTATTAAAGCTTTGGATTCATCCGAAATACTGACTACTTTATAGCAATCTCCGTATATAAAGCGGCTGAGAAAAGTCCAGTTTGGTAGGTAATGATCCATTAAAAAACTATGAACTGTAAAAATAGTTTTCGTTTTATAAAGCCATTTCGCTATCAGCACTTCTTGAATGGGTTTTATCCTAAATCGGAAATCGATGATGAAATCAAATTGATTTTCGTCTAGGTATTTTTTAAGAAAAGTGAACCGTTTCCATTTATTTAAAAGGCCGTTGGATGCATTTTTTAGCTTACCTAGATTGACTAGTTTTCCTGAATAGGCATACGAAACGGAATCAAGAACGATGATATTATGAACCTCTAATCCTTGTTTTTGAAAAAATTGAGACAATACCGCCATCACCTTTTCGGCTCCGCCAGTACTTAATCGATAACCAATTAAAGCAATTTTAATTTTTTTGTTGGGCAATATCATTATCGATTTCTTATTTTCGTATCAAATATAACTCTTTTAAAAAAATATGCAAGACAATCCCTTGGTCACCATTATTTGCTTGTGTTACAATCAGCAGGAATATATCTTGGAGAGTTTGTTTTCAGTTATTAATCAAGATTATCCTAGTATAGAACTTATTATTGTTGATGATTGTAGTACCGATAATTCAAAAGCTGTAATTGAAAAATGGCGTATTGATTTCCCGAAAATCCAATTTATTGCAAACGACTTTAATTTAGGCAGTACCAAATCGTTTAATAAAGCCTTAAAAAAAGCCAATGGTGAATTTATAATTGACTTGGCGGCCGATGATGTTTTATTGCCGCATTGTGTTAGCTCACAAATAAATGCGTTCAAAAATACAGCTTATAAAAATATTGGGATTGTGTATGGCAATGCTACATTAATTACTGAAAAAGGTGTTTTTGACTCTTATTATTTTCCTGTAAACTATCTCAAAAAAGTAATAACTCCCAGAATCACGGGCAACATTTATGAGTCTGTTCTTACTGGTGGAGATTGCATGTGTTCCGTTTCATCGATGGTAAAAAAAACAGTATTTGATTCTTTAAATGGATATGACGAGTCGCTGGCTTATGAAGATTTAGATTTTTGGATTCGCGCCTCTCGAATATATGATTTCGATTTTATTGATGAAATTTTAATCCAAAAAAGGACGGTCGAGAATTCATTAGGAACTCATTTTTTTAAGAAAAATGATGCTAAAGGCCGAAAAATAAATCACTCTACTTATTTAATTCTAAAAAAGGCAATTGCGCTAAATAAAACAAAAAAAGAGAATAAAGCCGTTCTAAAACGCATCCATTTTGAATTGATTTTGGCCTATAAAACGGTAAACTACATACTACTATTAAAATATATTTCTTTAGAAATAAAGCTAAGATTACAAGTGCTTTTTTCCTAAACTAGATCATCAAATAAGCATCCAATGCTGCTTTTTCACCTTCCCAATCTCTAGAAATAGAATCTTTTATGAATTTTGCAGGGATGCCTCCAATTAAAATATTGGATCCAAAAGAAGTATAATCGGTATTGCATAAACTATTTGAAGCTATCGTACAAAAATCAGGCGTTTTCGTTCCTTGAAACACCGTCACTCTGTTGGATGCGTAATTGTAATTCCCAATTGAAATAGGTGCCGTCATTTTAAATTTTTCGCCAGTTTGAGTATTCATCATCTGATGGAAATTGGTATCCATAATTTGAGCTTCCGAACCAAAACGGGCGTAATTTCCCAATACAATTCGTTCGATACAGATTAACTTTGTATTTGAAGCTAAGGATGACATGTGACCAAATTCACAGTATCCATCTTCTCCAATATACATAAAATAATCTTTGCCAAATTGTACGTATCCATTAAAAACAATAGTACCCAAAATATTAATTTCGGCAATACCTTTGTGCAGCGTGTTCATTTCGTACGGCTGCCCAAAACCAATCATCCCCTTTTTAATAGGTCCAATGATATGGATTTCCCCGGTTATTGCAGTGAATTTTACTTTTCCATAAAAAAAAACGGGAAGTTGTTTAGCAACAGCAAAAGGAAATTTTTTGAAATTAAAATACAACGTTTTTGTCCAATTTACGGAGTAAAAGAGTTGCATTTTTTTATAAATTGATCTTGCTTTTCTATAATTATGTTGTACCGTTTTAATCATTTTTTTTCTTGATTAAAGCATTGAAAAATCCTTTTAGTGCCACCTTTTTATTCATTTGAAACAGAACAAAAACAATAGAGAGCACGACCATTATTGCCATTGAACTATATTTTAAAATTGGATTCGGAATGTATCGAAACAAAAAAGTCGCAAAACACATCAGGATACAAATTAAATATATTTGGTAAAAATCACTATCAAAATAAAAACCATATCTTTTTTTAGTGATTATTTTTAAACCAAAAAAATGAATCACATAATAGACTAAAAAACTAAAACCTAGTCCTTCCAATCCATAGAAATAATAGCCTAAAACATTTAATAGTAACGATACAGTATTGAAACCTATTGCTGTTTTTAAAAACATTTTTGAATCTCCTTTGGCAATCAAAATATATCCCATAGACCATGAGACTGCCCGAAATAGCATTGCCAAAATTCCAAAACAAACCATCGGAATGATAGTAGTAAATGCAGGTGTAAATACCACTTTAACGATAAGCGGAATCAATGTTAAAAACAAAATTATTATAGGAGTTATTATCAATATCGAAAGAAACGATTGTTGCGAAACACTCGTTTTGACTGCCTCATTTTGATTACTAATGGAAGCTAATCTCGGAAAATAATCAGTACTCATCACCGTAAAAATAATTCCAACATACGAATTCAATAACGTAAAGCCGGCATTATAAAATCCTACTTGTTCTAAACCACCTTGTTTTCCAACATAAATTTGGATTAAATACGTAGTCAATAAAGTCAACAAACCACTTATTGTAAGCATAAATCCTAACTTAATAATACGCTTTCCCTCTATCATTAATTCCGGCTTTGTTACGCTCCTTCTTTCGATTACTACTTTTTTCGAATAGTAAAAAGAAAATAATAAAGCCGATAACGAAATCCCAATTATCGTGGGAACAATAGCGTCAATTCCATAGCAATAATACAACGGAACGGAGAGTAGCAAGCCGCAAATATTTCCATATAAATTCGCTTTAGCTAAAAAGCGCATTTTTCGCAACCCTTGCAAAATCGCTAATTCTGCCACTGTCAATTGCCTAAAAAGTAACACAATGGAGAGTAACATAAACGAAAGCATTTGGTCTGTATTGCCAAAAGTAATAAGGCTCAACCAATTTGAAAAAAGCAACGTCACTAGCGATCCAATGATTCCTGTTACTAATGCTACTTTTTTAACCACTGAAACCGTAACCGCAACCGTATTCAAATCTTCATTTTTGTATTCTGCTGAAATATGCTTGACTGCGCTTGTTTCAATTCCTAAACCCGAGAAACCACTAATGATACCAATAGCAGAATTCAACAAAGCAATAATGCCCATTCCCGCCGGACCTACAAAAATAGCAATTAATTTAGTTCGGATTACAGCAATGAAAATCGTGAGCAATTGAACACCACCAAAAAGCGAAGTCGTTTTTAAAATTTGATGATATGAAGTTTTGGTTTCAGACATTCGTTAATATCGATTTAAAACTTCAATAATAAAAGCCACCTCATCCATTGTTAAAACTGGACTTATTGGTAAACTCAACACTTCATTGTGAATTCTTTCAGTAATAGGAAAAGTGAGATTATGCCATCCCGAAGCTTTAGTAGAAAATGCTTTTTGTTGATGGGGCGGAACTGGATAATGGATTACCGTTTGAATTCCATTTTGATGCAAATAATCCTGCAAATCTATTCTGTTTTGCGTGCGAATAACAAACAAATGAAAAACGTGATTAGATTGCTTCGTTCCTCGCAATGATACTGTTGGAAGAATTATTTTGTCGTTTTTAATTTCAGACAAATACCGTTTGGCAATTGTTCTGCGCTGTTCATTATCAGCATCTAAAAAAGGCAATTTCACATTTAAAAAAGCCGCTTGCAGTTCGTCTAATCTTGAATTTACACCAATGTAGTCATTGTAATATTTGGTTTCCGAACCATAATTACGGAGCGATTGAATGACTTGAGCTAACTCCACATCATTTGTGGTAACTGCGCCGCCGTCGCCTAAACAACCCAAATTCTTACTCGGATAAAAACTATATGCTACGCTTGATTTCTGATTCTTGATTTTTGATTCTTGATTTTTGATTGCTCCGTGAGCCTGAGCAGCATCTTCAATGATCAGCAAATCATTTGCTTGAGCAATTTCATATATCGCATCCATTTCTGCCAATTGTCCGTAGAGATGAACAACAAGAATTCCTTTGGTTTTTGAGGTGATTTTTTCTACAATTAAATTGGGGTTAATGTTGTAGGTTTCTAATTTTGGCTCGACCAAAATAGGAATTAAATCAGCTTCTAAAATAGCTAGAATACTTGCAATATAAGTATTTGCAGGAACAATGATTTCATCACCTTTTTGCAGTTTTCCAAGTTGAATGTATCCTTTAAAAATCAATACCAATGCATCAAAACCATTTCCAGTTCCGATGCAGTATTGTGTTCCGCAATACTTCGCAAAGCTCGTTTCGAATTCCTTAACTTCATTCCCTAAAACATACCAACCATTAGCTAAAACCACTTTCAATTTTTCTTGAAAAGCAATTTCATATGGTTCGTTTATTTTTTTTAAATCAAGAAATCGTATCATATCAGCTTCATTTTGTAAAAATCCTGACTGTAAACGGAGCATCCTAATTCCTCTTTTTGCTTCAAAAGTCCAGCATGGTATCCTTTTTCATTATCCTCGTTCACAATTCCCATATCAAAAAAAAGTTTACCTTCGCTCTTGTATTTTTGTATCAAATTAATGAATAAAAAATCCAACGCACGCATCTCCTCGCCTTTTTTAGTGGTGGCTCCATATTGTGATTTCACCACAGTTTTTGTTTCAAAAAGTGTTATACCTGCAATGATAGTACCATCATAATACGCTGAAAACTGTCTGATATTATTCGGGAACTTTTCTTTGAGTGCTGTAATTTCTTGTCGCGTATGTACGGGCTTTGCATTGTGTTTTTCTAATAGTCTTGGCTCTAAGACCAATTCCCAAAATGACTCTAATTGCTGTTCTTCGACTAGTTCTAAATCGAGTTCTTCAATTCTCCTGAAATGCTTTAATTTACTTTTTGAAATAGTCAATGGCATGGCTAAATTGATGGCCAAATTCATTTCTTTTTTATCCAAAAACGCTCCTTTTTTATTCAAGAAAAAATCAATTTCGGAATTTCCATTTGACACATAAAACAAAGGAATTGGTTTGTAATAAAAGGATTGTATCGCATTTTCTTTAAAAAAAGACAGAACAGCATCCAAAATCGTTGCTACTTTTTCTCCATTTAATTTAGGCAAATAAACTAATCCGCCATACGTTAAACCTTTGTGCGAAAAAACGTCATCTCCAACTCTATTTGCAGGTAAAACAGCCACTAGTTTTTCGTCCTCAAAAATCATCAAAGAGAAATCCTCGAATCGATCTTTGTGGTATTCCATAAAATCTCGGTGAAACAAAAAGGTAGCATTTTTGGCTTGACCGATAAAGGTATTCCAATTTGTATAATCGTTTTCTTGGTATTGTTTGACAGCGTAGTTTTTCACTATTTAATTTTAGACTTCGTGAAAGTAAGCAATTTTTATTTATGTTCTAAAGTAGGCAAATACCATTTGAATTTTACCGCCATCAAACGAACGGAGATTATAACTAAAGAGGTTCCCAGGTACAAAACATCGTTTTCTAAATTAAATTCTCGAAGGATAAAGAAAACAATTCCTCCCAAAATACAAATCGTAGCATAAATTTCTCTTCTGAAAATAACGGGGATTTCAGTACACAAAATATCTCTAATAACCCCTCCAAAACAAGCAGTCATGGTTCCTAAAGCCACACAAATAACTGGATGAAGTCCAATATTCATTCCTTTTTCAAGTCCAATTAAAGTAAAAACACCCAATCCAATGGTGTCGAATAAAAATAAGGAAGTTCGCAATCTATCGAATTTTTTTCTAAAAATAATCGCCATTATAAATCCGATGATAATCACATAAACATATTTTAAATCCAGCATCCATCCCACTGGAGTGCGGCCAATTAGGATATCACGCAAGGTTCCACCACCCACAGCAGTTACAAATGCAATGATAAATACTCCAAAAGGATCCATCTTTTTATTCATTGCTGTCAAGGCGCCAGACATGGCAAAAGCCATCGTACCAATGATGTCTAATAAATGGAACATATTATTTTTTGGATTTAAAAATGAATAAAAAAATACTATAAATGGAATATGATTGAAGCAAAATTAAAGAAAATACTGGTGTAACCAACTCTTATTCTATAGATTTCATACATACATATTTTAGCAGTTAAATATTCGAATCCAAAAAATAGTAAACTGAATTTTCTCTGTGTATCTTTGTTTCCTAAATACTAAATAGTTGTACCTCTTGAAACAAATCACTTCGATACAAAATCCTTACATAAAATCTTTAGTGCAATTACAGGACAAAGCTAAAGCTCGCAAACAATCTGGAACCTTTTTAATGGAAGGAAAACGCGAAATTTCAATTGCCGTAAAAGGCGGTTATCAAATTGAAACAGTATTATTTTTACCTGAAATTTGTTCGGAAACCGAAGCCAGACAATTAGACGACTCTGCAGAACTAATAGCAATCAACAAAGAAGTCTATCAAAAACTGGCATATCGCGATACTACCGAAGGCATTTTGGCTGTAGCCAAAACCAAATCGATGCAGTTATCGGATTTGAAATTATCTAAAAACCCTTTGATTCTGGTTGCTGAAGCTCCCGAAAAACCGGGAAATATTGGTGCTTTGCTTCGTACCGCTGATGCTGCTAATCTGGATGCGGTGATTATTGCCAATCCAAAAAGTGATTTATACAATCCAAATATTGTGCGTTCCAGCGTGGGTTGTTTATTTACGAACCAAATCGCCACTGGAACCACGTCAGAAATTATTGCTTTTTTGAAAGAAAGAAACATCAATTTTTATTGTGCTACTTTACAGAATTCAACTTCGTATCATACACAGGATTACACGACTCCAACGGCACTAGTCGTAGGAACGGAAGCCACAGGACTGACAGAGGAATGGCGAATAGCAGCAACCCAAAATATTATTATTCCCATGCAAGGCGAAATCGATTCAATGAATGTTTCGGTTGCAGCAGCGATTTTAATTTTTGAAGCTAAAAGACAAAGAGGGTTTTAAATTTTAGATTGCAGATTAACGATTTTAGACCCGAGAACTGAAAGTTCAAACTGGCGAAGCATTGCAGATTTAAAAAACATAAAAAATAAAAATTACCATTTTACAAAATACGCAGAAAATATGAAACATAAATTATTCCTTGCAATTGTCTTAATCTCAACCACTCTTTCTTTCGCACAAATCAGCTCGCCTCAAGTCGATGAATTAGTGGAGCGCACTTTAAAAACATTCAATGTTCCTGGAATTGCAGTTGCAATTGTTAAAGACGGAAAAATCATTCACGCCAAAGGATATGGTGTAAAATCAATCTTGACTAATGAAAAAGTAGATGCCAATACACTTTTTGGAATTGCATCCAATAGCAAAGCGTTTACAAGCGCCGCTTTGGCGATGTTAGTGGATGAGGGAAAAGTAAATTGGGACGATAAAGTAATCAAATACCTTCCAAATTTCAAGATGTACAATGAGTATGTAACGAATGAATTTACAATTCGGGACTTATTGACGCACAGAAGTGGATTGGGTCTTGGCGCAGGCGATTTGATGATTTGGCCTGACGGAAGTGACTTTACAGCGCAAGATATCATTCAGAACTTACAGTATTTAAAACCGGTTTCAGCATTTAGAACGCAATATGATTATGACAATTTACTGTACATAGTTGCTGGTGAAGTTATTCGTGTAGCGAGTGGTTTGAGCTGGTGTGATTTTGTAGAAGAACGCATGATGAAACCTTTAGAAATGAATCATAGTGCTGCTTCTTTTTTACGTTTAAAAGACACTACAAACATCATTGCGCCGCACGTCCCTATTGATGGTAAACTAAAAGTAATCAAACGGTACCAAAACCAACTTTTTGATGCGGCAGCAGGGATTTACTCCAGTGTAAATGATTTGAGTAAATGGACCATTATGCAAATGAACAACGGAAAATATGGTGTTGATAACAAGCAATTATTTTCTAAAAAAGAGCATGATGAAATGTGGCAATTACAAACTATAATTCCTGCGACCACAAGACCTCCGTACAATACTCATTTTAGTGGTTATGGATTGGGCTGGTTTTTAAGCGATATAAAAGGATACAAACAAGTAACGCACACCGGCGGATTAGAAGGAATTGTGACTCAGGTTACCCTTATACCAGAACTGAATTTGGGAATTATTGTATTAACCAATCAGCAATCAGGTGCCGCCTTCAGAGCAATTACAAACACTATAAAAGACAGTTATTTAGGCATCCAATCCGAGGATTATGTGACTAATTACAGTGCGAGTTTAAAAGAAAATGAAGCTTCTGCTGACAAAGTAACCGATGAAGTTTGGGCAACCGTAGCCAAGAATAAAAAAGACAAAATTAAAATCGATTTCAAAAGCTTTACAGGAACATACAAAGACAATTGGTTTGGAGAAGTGGTACTTTCAGAAAGAAAAGGGAGATTATATTTTGCCTCAAAACGTTCTCCACAACTTACTGGTGAAGTTTTTTTCTACAAAGACACTAATTATGTGGTAAAATGGGATAATGCTTATTTTCATGCTGATGCTCATCTATTTTTTGAATGTGATGCCACTGGAAAAGCAGTGCGATTAACGATGAAGCCTATTTCTGAGCTAACAGATTTTAGTTATGATTTTCAGGATTTAGATTTCAAAAGAATAAATTAAATAGAAATCACAATTTCTTATGTCTTAAATTCAAATATAGATTTGCATATCTGCAAGCTTATTGCTATTTTTAGGAAATGAACCATGCCGCAATGACAGAAATAGATATAGAAAAAGAAAATAAAGCAATTGCTCAAGAATACAAAGAGTTACTGCGTATAAGTTACCAAACGCTAAGTGATGAAGACAAAAAACTCATCCGAAAAGCATTTGATGTATCCGTAGAAGCACACAAAGAACAACGAAGAAAATCAGGTGAAGCGTATATCTTCCACCCTATTGCTGTGGCAAAAATTGTTGCATCTGAGATAGGATTGGGAGCAACCTCTATAGCTGCAGCTTTATTGCACGATGTGGTAGAAGATACACCTACCACAGTGCAAGATATCGAACGTTTATTTAATCCTAAAGTAGCTCAAATCGTAGAGGGATTAACAAAAATATCGTTAGTGCAGAAAGATTTAAATGCATCACTACAAGCGGAAAATTTCCGTAAAATGATATTAACTCTGAACGATGACGTTCGTGTAATTCTCATTAAACTAGCAGATCGTTTGCACAATATGCAAACAATGGAATCCATGCAAGAGGACAAACAGACAAAAATTGCATCAGAAACCTTATATATTTACGCTCCTTTAGCCCATCGATTGGGTTTATACAACATAAAAACCAAGCTGGAAGACTTAGGGTTAAAATATACTGAACCAGCAATATACAATGATATTGTCAGCAAAATAAAAGAAACAAAAGAAGAGCAAGATGCCTATATTGCTGATATAACAGCAGTTCTTAAAACAGCTTTGGATGAAGAAGGAATTGAGTATATTATAAAAGGCCGTCCAAAATCCATCTATTCTATTCGTCGAAAAATGCAAGCGCAAAACGTAAGCTTTGATGAAGTATATGATAAATTCGCTCTCCGTATTGTTTACAAATCAAATCCGCATGAGGAAAAATTCCTGGCCTGGAAAATATATTCTATTGTAACAGACCACTATAGACCAAGTCCAAGTCGTTTGCGCGACTGGATTTCCTCACCAAAATCTACTGGTTATGAAGCGTTACATATTACGGTAATGGGTCCAAAAGGGCGCTGGGTAGAGGTTCAAGTTCGAAGCGAACGCATGGACGAAATTGCCGAAAAAGGATATGCCGCACATTATAAATATAAAAATGGTGCTACTGAAGAAAGCGGTCTAGATGTTTGGCTTAATTTACTCAAAGAAGCGCTGGAAAATTCAGAAACAAATGCTGTAGATTTTGTCGAGGATTTCAAAATGAATTTATATTCGAAAGAAATCTTTGTATTTACTCCAAAAGGAGAAATAAAGTCATTGCCCAAAGGTGCCACTTCACTTGATTTTGCATTTAGCATTCACTCTGAGATAGGAATCAGAACTAGAGGAACGCGTGTTAATGGGAAACTAGTTCCTTTGAACTTTGAATTAAAAAGTGGTGACCAGATTGAAGTTATTACTTCACAACATCAAAAACCCACCATCAACTGGCTTGATTATGTAACTACATCCAGAGCCAAAACAAAAATAAAAAATGTTTTAAACGAAAATACCAAGAAAATTGGTGAAGAAGGAAAGGAACTCCTTACTCGAAAACTAAAACATTTAAAAATAACCATGAGTGAACAAGTGGTTAATGAATTGGTTAACTTTTTCAAGCTAAAAACGAGTTTGGATTTATTTTATAGAGTTGGAATTGGCGCCATTGAAAACCAGCAACTCAAAGATTATGCAGCACAAAAAAGCAATACGTTCATTAATTTTTTCAAAAATAAAATGAAACGTTCGCCAAGTACCGCTGACGAGGACATTCATAAACAAGTCATAAGCAGTAATTATGACATGCTTGTTTTTGGTAAAGAACACGACAAACTGGATTATAAACTATCGCCTTGTTGCAATCCTATTCCTGGCGACGACGTTTTTGGATTTGTAACCATCAACGAAGGAATAAAAGTACATAAAAAAGATTGCCCGAATGCTATTGGGATGCAATCCAACTATGCTTATAGAATAATGACAGCCAAATGGATTGACTCGTCACAAGAAGAATTCAAAGCCATCATAAACATCACCGGAATGGATGTTTTAGGACTCACAAATCAATTAACAAAGGTTATTTCAAACAATATGCATGTTAACATTCAGAGTATTTCTTTGAGTACCGATGCAGGAATTTTTCATGGCCAAGTTGCGGTAATTGTTCAAAACAATACTATTTTAAAAAAAATGATCAGCAACATCAAAAAAATTGATGGAATCGACAAGGTAACACGAGAGTATAAAACATAGTGAGAAATTCCGTTTTTTATTTCAAATCTTCGTTTGTACAATAAGGAAATAAAAAAACTTGAAACTAAACAAACGGGAAACTTTATACTTTAAACTAAAAAATTTATCTTTGCCCGCATATGACACTCATTTCCACAGATAACACCAAAAACCAAGAAATTGTAAAAAATGTTTTTACAATGTATCTTGAAAAAAAAGGACATCGCAAAACTCCTGAACGTTATGCTATCCTTCAGGAAATTTACGATAGCGAAGAACATTTTGATGTAGAGAATCTTTATATCAAAATGAAAAATAAAAACTATCGTGTGAGTAGAGCAACGCTATACAACACGATTGAACTGCTATTGGATTGTGCTTTAGTCCGCAAACACCAATTTGGACAAAATCAGGCGCATTATGAAAAATCATATTTTGATAAACAGCACGATCATATAATAATGACGGATACTGGTGAAGTAATTGAGTTTTGTGACCCGAGAATTCAAACAATCAAAAAAACAATCGAAGAAATATTTGACATAGAGATTACCAATCATTCCTTGTATTTATACGGAATAAAAAAACAAAAATAGTACGGATAACAGACTAGTTGTCCCTTCAATATAAAACTAACTACAAATAACAGATAGAATGACCGTAGATTTATTACTAGGATTACAATGGGGAGATGAAGGAAAAGGAAAGATTGTTGATGTTTTAACTTCAAATTATGATATCATCGCTCGTTTTCAAGGAGGCCCAAAT
Organism: Flavobacterium sp. KS-LB2; assembly: GCF_036895565.1. Classification (NCBI taxonomy): domain Bacteria; kingdom Pseudomonadati; phylum Bacteroidota; class Flavobacteriia; order Flavobacteriales; family Flavobacteriaceae; genus Flavobacterium; species Flavobacterium sp. KS-LB2. Next base: position 2,590,552 of record NZ_CP145904.1, read on the forward strand.
GCAGGACATACTTTGGAATTTGACGGAATAAAACATGTTCTTAGAACTATTCCTTCTGGTATTTTTCACAAGACTGCTGTAAACATCATTGGAAATGGAGTAGTAATTGATCCTGTTGTTTTTCAAAAAGAAATTGAAGGTCTTGAAAAATTTAATTTAGACATCAAAAGCAAATTAATCATTTCAAGAAAAGCACATTTAATTTTACCAACACACCGTTTATTAGACGCCGCTTCTGAAGCTTCGAAAGGGAAAGCAAAAATTGGTTCTACATTAAAAGGTATTGGTCCAACTTATATGGACAAAACCGGAAGAAACGGTCTTCGTGTAGGTGATATTGAATTAGAAGATTTTGCAGATCGCTACAGAGCTTTGGCTGACAAGCATGAAGCAATGATTAAATTCTACGATGTTGCAATCCAATACAATTTAGAAGAATTAGAAAAAGAATTTTTTGAAGCTATCGAAGAACTAAAAAAATTAGATTTTATTGATAGTGAAGAATATTTACACCAAGCTCAAAAAGCAGGTAAATCAATATTATGTGAAGGTGCGCAAGGTTCATTATTGGATGTTGATTTTGGAACGTATCCATTTGTAACTTCCTCTAACACTACTGCTGCTGGTGCTTGTACCGGTTTAGGGATTGCTCCAAATAAAATCAAAGAAGTATACGGAATTTTCAAAGCCTATGTAACACGCGTAGGAAGTGGTCCATTCCCAACAGAACTTTTCGACGAAGATGGTGCAACAATGGCACGTGTAGGAAATGAATTTGGATCTGTAACCGGAAGACAAAGACGTTGTGGTTGGTTAGACTTAGTAGCGCTTAAATATGCTGTTCAGGTGAATGGTGTAACGCAATTGATGATGATGAAAGGTGATGTACTTTCAGGATTTGAAACCTTAAAAGTATGTACGGAATACAACTATAAAGGAGAGAAAATTGCTCATTTCCCTTATAACATCGAACCAGAAAATGTAACTCCGGTGTATCAGGATTTCAAAGGATGGAAACAGGATTTGACAGGTATGACAACATATGATGAGTTGCCGACAGAATTGAAAGAATACATTGCATTCATTGAAAAAGAAGTAGAAGTTCCTATCAAAATTGTTTCTGTAGGTCCAGACAGAAAGCAAACTATTCTAAAATAAGATTACGAAACGCTCTGAAAATTCAGAGCGTTTTTTTTAGTTTAAAAACCAATCCAAACGAATGAAAAATCCAACAATCAAAATACAAAAAACCGAATTGCTATCTGACAATTGGTATATATTAAACAAAGTTACTTTTGACTATCAAAAAAAAGACGACTCTTGGATTACCCAAAAAAGAGAAGTTTATGATCGAGGAAACGGCGCCGCCATTTTACTGTATAACACACAACAAAAAACAGTTATTCTAACGAGACAGTTTCGCTTGCCAACCTATCTTAACGGCAATGAAACTGGAATGATGATTGAGGTTTGTGCCGGACTTTTGGACGCAGATAATCCGGAGCGATGCATCATCAGAGAAACCGAAGAAGAAACAGGATATCGTATTTCTAAAGTCAAAAAGGTAATGGAAACGTATATGTCTCCTGGTGCTGTAACTGAAATTTTATATTTATTTGTTGGTGAATACGATGAATCTATGAAAGTGAGTGACGGTGGCGGAGTAGCACATGAAGAAGAAAATATAGACGTAATGGAAATGCCTTTTGACGAAGCTTATGCTATGATTGAATCGGGTCAAATGCAAGACGCAAAGACGATTATGTTGCTACAATATGCAAAAATTCATAATTTGGTTTAATGAATAATACGACTAAAGGAGTTTTATTTGCCTTATTCGCTACCTTGTTATGGTCCGTAAACATGGTAATTGCCAGTGGCATTAAAGGACACATTCCTCCTATTGGATTGGCTTTTTGGCGCTGGACTGTTGCGTGTATCGTTTTCGCACCATTTGCCTTAAAAAGCACTGTTGAAAATTTCAAAATTGTGCAACAACACATTCGGTACCTTACACTTACAGCAGTATTGGGTATCACTATTTTTAATACACTGATTTACTTTGCAGGAAGAACAACAAGTGCAGTCAACTTATCGCTAATCGCTATTTCGATTCCGTTATTTATTGTGGTACTCTCTCGGATTATTTTTAAAGAGAAAGTGTCCAATATAAAAATAGTGGGAATTACAACCATAATTACAGGAGTTCTAGTACTTATTTCCAAAGGCTCTTTAGAAGCTTTACTCCATATCAGCTTCACCATTGGGGATTTATTAATGCTTGTGGCTTGCTTCTTTTTTGCTTATTACACGATATTAGTTCGACAAAAACCAGATGAATTAAGTCCAAAAGTATTTTTGTTCAGTGTCTTTCTAATAGGTACAATTTTACTATTCCCTTTTTATATGTATGAGCACCTCTATCACAAAAAAGTAATTTTTGATACTAAAACAGTTTTGGTAACCACATACGTTGGCATTTGCGCTTCCTTGATTTCATTTTATTTATGGAACGAAGCCATTCGATTAATTGGGACGTCAAAAACAGCCTTAATTTATTATTTAATTCCGGTATTCAGTGGAATTCTGGCGTATTTTTTTCTAAATCAAGCCATTTTACTAACCCAAATCATAAGCATGGGAATCATTATTTCCGGGTTATTAATTACCAATAAGAAGTAAAACAGTAAACTTTTGACAAAATAAAAAAGCAGAATGAAAAACAAATTCATTCTGCTTTCTATTTATAAAGAATTCTAAAAGTTTACTATTTATTAGGTTGCGGTGTAATTCTTAAATACGGCTTTACTCTTTCGTAGCCTTTTGGAAATTTAGCAGCTATATCTTCGTCCTTAATCGAGGTAGAAATGACCACTTTATCACCATCTTTCCAGTTAGCCGGTGTTGCTACGCTGTATTTAGCTGTCAATTGCAAACTATCAATTACACGCAATAATTCATCAAAATTTCTACCAGTTGATGCTGGATAGGTTAAGGTCAATTTAACTTTTTTGTCAGGTCCAATTATAAAAACCGAACGAACGGTGAAACTCTCACTCGCATTGGGATGAATCATATCGTATAATTCAGCAACATGCTTGTCTTCATCGGCAATTATAGGGAAATTTACAGTTGTATTTTGAGTTTCATTAATGTCTTTGATCCACTCCATGTGCGAATCTACCCCATCAACACTCAATGCAATTACTTTTACATTTCGTTTTTCAAATTCAGGATAATAATTTGCAACTGTTCCTAACTCTGTGGTACAAACAGGTGTGAAATCAGCAGGATGGGAGAACAGAATTCCCCAAGAATCTCCTAACCATTCATGAAATTTTATTTTCCCTTGTGACGTTTCTGCTTCAAAATCAGGAGCAATATCGCCTAATCGTACTGTTGCCATAATAGTTTATTTTATTGATTAGTAACACTGTAAGGTATTGAAATAAAAGCAATAAAGCATAAATCTAATCTTAAAATTGTACTAATGTTTATGAAAACCAGAAAGCAATACTTCTAAAAAAATGTCATGAGAAAACCAAACGCAATAGCCCTGATCGCAACGGCATCTCCCGATTTAGAAAAACAAGGCTTTTTCAGCCGTAGTTTTTCTAAATCGGGAATACAGTGCAGAGCAGGAAAAAGCTCCTAAAAAGAAGTGTTATTTTTTCTTTAGATTGGGTAAAAAGAGCGCTATAATTCCTATCAAAGGTAAATAAGCGCAAAGATAATACACGTACGTTATGCTGGTGTGATCGGCAAGATTTCCTAATAAAGCAGAACCCAAACCACCCATTCCAAAGGCAAAACCATAGAAAAGACCAGAAACCATTCCGAGTTTTTTAGGCAATAATTCTTGTGCATATACCAAAATTGCCGGAAATGCTGAAGAAATTATAATTCCAATTACTACCGATAAAATGCCTGTCCAAAACAAATCGACAAACGGCAACAATAAGGTAAAAGGTGCGGCTCCCAAAACCGAAAACCAAATCACATATTTCCTACCGAATTTATCCCCTAATGGCCCTCCAATTAATGTTCCCAAAGCACAAGCCGCTAAAAATAAAACCAAATGAAATTGCGCTTCTTGAACCGATAATCCAAATTTTTCGATGAGATAAAACGTAAAATAACTAGACATACTAGCCATGTAAAAGAATTTTGAAAATATCAAAACCAACAAAATTCCAACGGAGATTACAATTGTTTTTTGAGATAAATTCGGCAAATCTATGACCGCTTTCTTGGTACTTCTCAAACTCAAATGATTTTGATACCAAAGTGCGATTCTACTCAAAACTAGCAATCCAATTAACGCAACAATGGCAAACCAAATAATGTAATACTGAGAATTTGGCACTACAATCAAGGCAACCAACAAAGGTCCTATTGCAGTCCCAGCATTACCACCCAACTGAAAAATGGATTGTGCCAAACCACGCTTTCCACCAGAGGCTAAAAAGGAGATTCGGGAAGCTTCAGGATGAAAAATGGAAGAACCAATCCCAACCAAAACTACTGATACAATAATCATTTCAAAACTTGAAGCGTAGGACAAAGAGACAATACCAGACAAGGTAAACAACATTCCAAAAATTTGAGAAAAAGGCTTTGGTCTTTTATCCGTGTACAAACCAACTAACGGTTGCAAGATTGATGCTGCCAACTGATACGACAAAGTGATTAAACCAATTTGTGTGAACGTTAAATTGAAATTCTCTTTTAAAATAGGATATGCCGCCGGAATAACTGCCTGTAACAAATCATTCAATAAATGGGCAAAGGCAATCGAGAATAATATAGAATAAACGGTTTGTTGCGCAATAGGTGTCGTATCTGTTTTGAAAACAGTATCAAGAGATGAATTCATATTTTAATAAAACTATAATTAATAATTATTGGATCAAAATCGTTTCTGAAAATTTAAACGTATTGAACCACAAAGTACCAAAATAACAACGTGATAAATGACAATGGAATTCCAAAACCAATCATCATACTACTTAAACGAGGTTTCAAACCGTGAGTAGAAGCTAATATACAGGCTGTAATCATAGGAGCCATTGCAGACTCCATTATAGCAACTTGAATGTTTTTTGAATGCTGCTGCAAAATTACGACATACAAAACATAAATAAGAGCCGGAGTTAAAATCAATTTGTACAAAAGTCCAAGTCCTAAAAACCTCCAATGCTCACTTTTTTTGTCAAAACGCAATTGCAAACCTACGGAAAGCAATGCCAAAGGTGTTACTGCACTACCTATTGTTTTTAATCCTATTTGAAAGTATTGCTGAAAATCTAACTGAAAAACATTCATCAAGCAGGCAATTAAAAAAGTTATAAATGGCGGAAAGAGAAGGATTTTTTTGGCGATTTGAAAACCATTCGGGTTACCACTAGAGTATAAAGTTGCTATAAGAATTCCCAATGTAGATAGCACCACAAAAGAACCAGGTTGATCGACTAAAATAGCGGTTTTCAAGCCTTCTTCCCCGTACAATGCTTCAATTATTGGGAAACCTAAAAAAGAAGTATTTCCTAAGCCAGCGGTTATTATCAAACAACCAATGAGTTTTTTCGACCATCCAAATCTACTCCCTAAAAAACTGAAAAATAAATAAGAAACAACAAAACCAATCCAAGCAACTCCAATTGGGAATAACAATTCATTACTCCATTTTATTTTTGGGATATAATACAAAGCCAAAGCCGGAAGACAGATATAAATAACAATCTTGTTTAAAAGCTTGTATACATTTACAGGAAATCCTTTTATATTTTGGAATACAATGCCTAAGAATAAAAAAACAAAGATTAAAATAAAGTTAGTCATAATGTTGCAAAGATATTGACTAATACACTAAGAAATGGTTTCAAAAAAATAAAATTTGTGAAATATCAGTTCCAAAACAGAATTGTAAAAATGAGAGGAATATTTAAGCAAATGAAAAACTGTACAAGATAGATTTTTAGTATTTTTACTTTTCTAAAAAATAGTTTTGCCAAATAAAAAACCTCATCCAAGCGCCTTACACGAAAAACCCGGAATTTCTGCTCCTGAAATTATCAGTACCGTTTCGGTGGAGAATATTCAGCACTTTAGAAAAATACAACCTTCGGCAAAAGAACTTGTTGAAGGAATTTTAAACGAAAATATTACTGCGCTGAGTCGTGCCATTACCTTAGTGGAAAGTACGAATACAAGCCATTTGTCAAAAGCAAATGAAGTGATAAATGCCTGTTTGCCTCATGCCAATAAATCGGTACGAATAGGAATTACAGGTGTTCCAGGCGTTGGGAAAAGCACTTTTATTGAAGCTTTTGGAAAATACTTGACTGGTTTAGGGAAAAAAGTTGCTGTACTTGCTGTTGATCCCAGCAGCACGATATCACACGGAAGTATTTTGGGTGACAAAACCCGAATGGAAGAATTGGTAAAAGATAAAAATGCTTTTATACGACCATCCGCTTCTGGGGAAACATTAGGCGGTGTGGCTCGAAAAACCCGTGAAACTATTACGCTTTGTGAGGCTACCGGTTTTGATACGATAATCATAGAAACCGTTGGCGTAGGTCAAAGTGAAACTGCCGTTCACAGTATGGTTGATTTTTTTCTTTTATTAAAAATTTCTGGTGCCGGCGATGAATTACAAGGTATCAAACGTGGAATCATGGAAATGGCGGACGCTATTGTCATCAACAAAGCCGATGGTGATAATATCAAAAGAGCCAATCTTGCCAAACTGGAATTCAATAGAGCGTTACATCTTTTCCCTGCCAAAAAATCAGGTTGGACACCCACAACCGCAGCCTGCAGCGCCATAACCCATGAAGGAATATCCGATGTTTGGGAAACCATTCAGAAATTTCTGGAACTGACACAAGGCAATAATTATTTCTTTGAAAAACGGAAAGAACAAAACCAATATTGGATGTTAGAAACCATCAATGAGCAATTGAAAACCAATTTTTATAGCAATCCTGAAATTCAAAAATCATTGGATTCAACTAAAAAAGCGGTGCAGAATGATGAAATTTCACCTTTTGCAGCCGCTCAATTGCTATTAGAAAAATATTTTAAAAAATAAACCTACTCTTTCTCGTAGCGTTCCATTTCTCTATCGTAAAACTCATTGGCAAGAACGATTAATCCTTCCATTTCAGTATTTAATTCGGCTTCGTCAAGATCCTCAGCTTCTTCCATAAACTCTACCTCATCATCTTTAAGATTAATAATAAATCTTGGGTAATCAAGGTGTATGATGAAAATATCTTCGGGAAAATCAGTATTATCGCCTAGTAAAAATTTTGGTAATTCCATGAATTTAATATTTAAGTAATTTATTATTTTATTTATTCTCGTTTTGCATCACCAACTTTCTTGTCAATCTCGCAAAGCGAATATACAAAAATAAAGCGGCAGCTGTTAATCCCGCTAAAAGTCCGATCCAAATTCCAACAGCTTTCAGCTCCGTATATTTTCCTAAATAGTAGGAAATAGGAAACCCAATAACCCAATACGCCACAAAGGTAATGTACATTGGGATTTTTACATCTTGCAAACCACGTAACGCTCCTAAAACAACAACTTGAATTCCATCCGAGATTTGGAAAATAGCGGCAATCAACAGCAATTTTGAAGTGATTAGGATGATTTCTTCGTTATCCAACATTTGAGCTGAATCGGTCATATTCAAAAATAAATGCGGCAAATAATTATGAAATACCACAAAAACTATGGCAAAGAAAGTCTCTAATATAATAGCCAATAGAAAAATAGATCTTGCAACAACAATTAACTTTTTATAATCATTCATTCCTTTGGTATGACTCACTCGGATCATTGCTGTAACACTTAAACCCATCGCAACCATAAAAGTTGAGGATGCCAGAATAAGCGCAATCTGATTGGCAGCCTGACTGTTTTTTCCTAAAGAACCGGAAAGCCAAATTGCAGCCGTAAACAAAGTCACCTCAAATAACATTTGCATTGCGGATGGCATTCCTAGATTGATAATTTTCTTCAAAATTGATTTGCGGATTTCTTTGAAACTGAAATTCTTAAAATACTTCTTCAGTGCCGAGTTTCTTTTCATCAAGTAATGCATAAAAACGACCATCATTATCCTGGACAAAACGGTTCCAAGTGCAGCTCCCAAAATCCCTAATTTTGGAAAAAACCAAACTCCGTAAATCAATACATAATTAAAAAAAACATGTACTACGTTAGCCATAAATATAGCATACATGGAATATTTTGTTTTAGACAATCCATCGGCAAACTGCTTGTATCCTTGGTAGATGATAACAGGAATTAAAGAAAAAGCAACCCAGTCAATATATGGAGCTGCCATTTCGGCCACAGCTGCCGGTTGGTGCATGAAGTACATAATTTGTTTCGACAAAACTGTCAAAATAAATAGTGTAACTCCTAAAATCGTACACAAAAGCAATCCGTGGTGAAAGGTAGTTCGGATTTTATGGTCATTTTTTTCGGCATCAGCCTCAGCTACTAATGGTGTAATTGCAGTAGAAAATCCTATTCCTAAAGACATAGCAATAAATATGAAGCTATTGCCTAATGAAACTGCCGCCAACTCCGTAGAGCCTAGTTTACCAACCATGAAATTATCGACGATTCCTATTAAGGTATGTCCTAACATTCCTAAGATTACGGGATACGCCAATTTAATATTATATGAAAACTCTTTGAAATACTTGGATAAATTCACTTTTGCCTTTTTCTTGGCAAATATAAATAGAAGCATTCAATTCTACCGATACTATTGCTGATATAACCCCTTTTTTTTACTGCTTAATTTCGGATAACAAGGAATTCTATAACAAAACCAAACAATTCTATAACACAACAGGCTTATGAGGGCTATACATTTGTAACGTTGTTTTGAATCAGATAAATCAAAATAACATTAAAAATTATTAATAAAAAATATTACAATTATGAAAATGACAGGAAAAATCAAAACGTTATTTGTATTCGCAATAGCAATGATGTTTGCTAGCAATGTACAAGCACAAGAAACAAAAACAGCTACTAATTACGATCAAGGATTCCGTTTAGGTTTTGGAGCCAATGCAGGATACTCAACTAATGATCCTTACAAATTAGCATTAGGAGCCGATGTAAGAGGACAATATGATTTATCAAAAAGATACTCTTTGACTTTGACTACAGGTTATACTAACTTGTTTGTTAGTAAAGCAGATACTTTTCCTGGGCAAACAGAAGGAAAAGATTTAGGGATTATCCCAGCTAAAGCAGGTTTCAAAGCTTTTGTATGGAATGATCAATTTTACTTAATGGGAGAAGCTGGTGCTGCATTTGCAGTAAGTAATATAGATAATACTAGAGAAAAAACTTCTTTATTGTTATCCCCAAGTATCGGTTATGCTACTAAATACATAGATATTTCTTTGAACTATACGCATTACAATCATTTTGACCGTCTAAACAACAATGGCTCTGTAGGTAAAGGAGTTGGACAAGTAGGTGTTCGTTTAGCATACGGTTTCAAACTGTAATCTTTCTTTGAGTTAGTTATAAAAAATGCCCTGAAATTCAGGGCATTTTTTATAACTATTATTTTTTCAACATCTCTTTATACACTTCAAAATTAGCTTTCACTTTTTCATCTAATTTCGGTTCCTTTATATCCACATGTTTTTGCATTTCTTCCCAGATAATTTTGGCTACAATATACCGTGCCATTTCCTTATCATCTGCCGGGATAATAAACCAAGGCGCATTTTCGGTAGCAGTTTTTGTAATTGCCTCCTCATAATAGTGCATGTACTCCTCCCAATGTTCGCGTTCTTTCAAATCTCCAGGTGAAAATTTCCAATGGTGTTCCACTTCTTCTAGCCTTCGCAGTAAACGTTTGCGTTGCTCCTCTTTACTCATGTGAAAGTAAAACTTCAAAACGATAGTCCCATTTTGCGTGATGTGTTTTTCAAAATTATTAATTTGCTCCATCCTATTTTCCCAGAATTGTGGCGTGATATCCGCTACCTTTTCAATTCCTGGCAAATTTTCGTTCATAATATATTCAGGATGTACGCGCGTAACCAATACATTTTCATAATGTGTTCTATTAAATACGGCAAACTTTCCTTTTTCTGGTAAAGCCAAATAATGTCTCCACAAATAATCGTGTTCCAACTCGGTAGAATTGGGTGTCTTAAAACTGTGCACTACCACTCCACGCGGATTAAACTCCTTAAAAACTTCCCGAATCAAGCTGTCCTTACCTGAAGTGTCCATGCCTTGCAAACAGATCAAAACGCCATAACGGTTGTGCGCATACATCACATCTTGTAATGCACTTAATTTAGCCTGCACTTTATCCAGTTTTTCTTCTTTATCATCGTCACTAGCACCATTAAACAAGTTCGTTGGGATTTTGGCCAAATTAATTGGACCAACCACTTTAAAATCATCGGGATTTATAGACTTCATCTTAAATATTTTATCTTTACCTCTCAAATATAACAAATTATTAGGAGCTATTTCCTGCTGTACGCTTGTATCTTTTTATCGGCCAAAAAGGTCGACTAAAAAGGTAATTGCGAAAGCAATTAAACAATCAGGGCTAGTATTTAGATTTCAAAACACTACTTATGGAAAAATTCACACTCGAAATCCTATGTCAAATCATCGGTATAGGTTCCGCATCCGGACTCATTTATCAAGACCAATCGCTCTACATCATAGGAGACAACAGCGGATTTCTTTATGAATATCAAATAGATTTACGTGATTTAAAACGCCATCCTTTACTGGAAAATCCAAAAGAGAACACACCAAAAAAGGAAAAAGCCGATTTTGAAGCCATCACACAATTTCAAGATAGTCTCTTTGTTTTTGGCTCCGGATCTACTGATAAAAGAAACAAAATGATTCAAGTGAATGCTAAATCGAAGAAAGTAGTTGCTACCAACGATTTAACTGATTTGTACACTGTCATGCAAAACTTTGGGGGTGTCAATCCCGAAGATTTCAATATCGAAGGTGCCATTTACGATGGTGAAAATTGGTACATTCTGAATCGTGGCAACGGAATATCAAATAAAAATGTGCTTTTCACTATTGCCGGCAAAAACCTCACAAACAATTTTCAAATTCTTTCTAACACCTATAAACTTCCCAAAATAAAAGGAGTTCGTAGTAGTTTTACCGATGCGATTTTAGTAGACAATACCATTTATTTTTTGGCCACAGCCGAGGATACCCAATCTACCTATGATGATGGCGAAGTGTTAGGCAGCTTGATTGGAAGTATCGATTTGAAAACTATGAAAATTAATTTTACCCAAAAAATAAGTAGCAACCATAAATTTGAAGGATTAACTTTATATGCCGAATCACCAGAAAAAATAACATTCCTGCTTTGCGAAGACAATGATACCGAAGTTCTTGAAACCAACATTTACAAATTGACCCTAAATAAAAATTAAATCCGATCTAGTCTGACACCGTTTTAACCCTCTTGAACCAACGTTAAAATAAGATTAAAATGAAACTTAAATCAAATTACCACAACAAAACGTACTAATTTTACAAGAAACTTTGTCAAAACTGACATCAAAATAACACAAACAATGACTGATTTAAAAAATAAAAATGCACTGATTACAGGAGCAGGAAAAGGAATAGGAAAAGCGATTGCTTTGGCATTAGCCAAAGAAGGTGTCAATATCATTTTAGTCGCTCGAACTCAGGAAGAAATAGACAGTGTTGCTGCAAAAGTGCGGTCTTTACGCGTAAAAGCACTAGCAATCACTGCTGATGTTGCTGATATCAACTCCGTAAACGCTGCCGTTGCCAAAGCATTAACTGAATTTGGAACCATTGATATTTTAATCAACAATGCTGGAATAGCTACTTTTGGAAAATTTTTAGACCTAGAACCGACTGATTGGGAGCGCATCATTCAGGTAAACCTCATGGGAACGTATTATGTAACCCGTGCCGTATTACCAAATATGATTGAAAGACAATCGGGTGACATAATCAACATTTCATCTACAGCAGGATTAAGCGGAAATGCGTTAACGAGCGCTTATAGCGCTTCAAAATTCGCCGTTTTAGGATTAACAGAATCGTTGATGCAAGAAGTTCGCAAGCATAATATTCGTGTGACCGCTCTTACGCCAAGCACCGTTGCCACTGACATGGCCAAAGAATTAAAACTAACCGATGGAAATCCGGAAAAAGTAATGCAAGCCGAAGATATGGCCGAATTAATCATTGCACAACTTAAATTAAACCGACGCGTGTTTATAAAAAACAGTAGTATTTGGTCTACGAATCCGTAAACCTTTTTAACATATAAATCACGTAAATTTTTTAAACCATTAAGGCATTAAGATTCATTAAGTTTTTCACTTAATTTTCTTAATGCCTTAATAGTTTTTTAATCTTTTGCTTATCTGACTTATATGTTTAAAAACTAAACCATACTCGTAACAAAATCCATACGAACACTTCCGTCTTCATCAATTCTTGTCAAATTAATTGGGTGTAATGTATTCACTAATTCTGGATTCCAAGGCGTTTTTACTTTGACATAGTTTTCGGTAAAACCATGAATGTATCCTTCTTTATTTTCACTTTCAAACAAAACGGTTTTATTGCTTCCTAATTGACTTTCGTAAAAAGCACGACGTTTTTTCACCGATAAACCGCGTAACATTTTGCTGCGTTTGGCGCGAACATTAGCAGGAACAACACCAATCATAGCAGCAGCCTCCGTATTATCGCGTTCCGAATACGTGAATACGTGTAAATACGAAATATCCATATCATTCAAGAAATGGTAGGTTTCTAAGAAATGCTCGTCGGTTTCGCCGGGAAAACCTACAATCACATCTACTCCAATACACGCGTGTGGCATCACTTCACGAATTTTGTTAACTCTTTCCGTATATACTTCACGCTGGTAACGACGTTTCATCAACTTTAGAATGTCATTGCTTCCAGATTGCAACGGAATATGAAAATGTGGTACAAAGATTCTACTTTTCGATACAAATTCTATCGTTTCGTTTTTTAATAAATTAGGCTCAATAGACGAAATTCTCAATCTTTCGATTCCTTCTACTTTATCTAATTCCTGAACCAATTCTAAGAAGGTATGTTCGTGTTTTTTATTTCCGAATTCTCCTTTTCCGTAATCGCCAATATTTACGCCGGTAAGAACAATTTCTTTGATGTTTTGTTTCGAAATTTCAGCAGCATTTTTCAATACATTTTCCAATTCATCACTTCTAGAAATTCCTCTGGCAAGCGGAATGGTACAATAGGTACATTTATAATCGCAACCATCCTGAACTTTCAAGAAAGCGCGGGTTCTATCTCCAATAGAATAACTACCTACATAAAAATCTGCTTCGGCAATCTCACAAGAGTGCACTTCGCCCATATCATTTTTAGACAAATCATTAATATAATCTGCCAATTTAAATTTTTCGGTGGCACCAAGAACTAAATCCACTCCATCTACGTTTGCTAATTCTTCCGGTTTCAATTGCGCATAACAACCAACAGCAGCAACAAATGCTTTGTCATTCAATTTCATGGCTTTACGCACAACTTGTTTGAATTGCTTATCGGCATTTTCAGTAACGGAGCAGGTATTAATCACATACATATCAGCGACTTCTTCAAAATCTACGCGATCAAAACCTTCGTCTTGAAGATTGCGCGCAATAGTTGACGTTTCTGAAAAATTCAGTTTACAACCCAAGGTATAAAAGGCAACTTTTTTTCTGTTTTCCATAAGATAGTCTCAATTAATGAAATCGTTGTCAAAAAATTGAGAGTGCAAATTTACGAACTAAAATCTATTAATTTTGAGAGAAGTTGCATTTTATTAAAAACAAAATCCGATACTTAGGCTTTTGTAAAAGACCAAGTATCGGAACAGTATTTATTATTTTGGACGTCTTTTCTAATTCAAAATAAAGCGTCGTATCACTTCTGCCACGCCGTGATTGTTGTTAGAAGCTACAATAACATCACCTTTATCTCTCAATTCAGGATCTACATTATCAACCCAAACTCCCAATCCTGCATATTCAATCATGGTCAAATCGTTTCCTGCATTTCCTACAGCAATAATTTCATTTTGATGAATATCTAATTTTTCGGCTAAAATTTTAATGCTGGCGGCTTTATCAATTCCATTTTGTGCTACTTCAAGAAAGAAAGGTTTTGACATGCTCACACTAAGATGTGGCATTACTGCTTTCAAATCTTTTTCTACTTCTTTTAAATAAGTCGGTTCTTCCAATAAAATACATTTCACGGCTGAAGACTGCACCTCATCTGTAAAACTAGTAACTTTATTGTGTACTAAACCAGTGATATTTTTTTCGATTTCTATGTATTCAGAATCTGTCTCACTGACAATTTCCCCATCAAGATAAGTAATAATATGTGTTTTGCTTTTTAAACTATACGCATACAACTCATGGATTTGTTTTTGACTTAACGTTTGTTCAAAAATGATTTTACCTTCCTTTAAATCCGTAATCACAGCGCCATTATACGAAATCATATAGGAATTATCCAATTCCAATTCTTTGGCGTAAGCAATCATTGCAGGAGTTGGCCGCCCAGAAGCCAGAATAACATAAACACCCAATTCCTGTGCCTTAGCAAGCATCTCTTTATTCTCGTTTGAAATGGTATGATCATCAGCCAACAAAGTGTCGTCCATGTCCAAAACCAACATTTTATATTTCATTTTTATTTTTTTTACTGAATGAGTTAAATACTCATCCTAAATTCTTCAATAACTGGATTCACTTTTGCAAATTCCGTTTCCTGAACAAATAATTCAACCGCTTGTCCAGTTGTGCCAAAACCTGCCAATCGAGCTGATTGTATGTTGTTTTTTAGCAACGTTTCTACACCAATTGCTTCAATTTTTTCTTTCAATGCCATTGCTAGAATTTCACTTCCTGAAAACACTTTCATTAATCCCATCTTGTTTTTTATTTAGTTTTTAGCTCCGCAAAGTTTCCAACTTTGCGGAGCATAAATATTAATTTTTATTTTCATCCTTTTCTTGCTCCTCGAAATCATCGTCCTCGTCCTCTTCTTCATCAAAATCAAATTCAAAAGGCTCCACTAACATTTTTTCAGCAAGGGTTTCGATTCGTTCTGTGAATTGTTCTGAAAAAATAATACGTTGGGTCCTCACAATACTATTCGAAATACGCATGATTTTAGTTTCATGACGCAACTTCAAAATCGGGTCTGCATCATCCAAAATAAACATTTTCAATCGGTTGACATTATAACCGGCAGTAGTAAACATTTCGCTTAACTTATTTGGAGTCCCAATCAACACATCAATTCCACTTGAAATATAATTTTTATCATACTCCATATCGCCTTTATCATGAACACCATAGACTTCTAAATTAGAATGCTTCCCATATTTTTCAAAAAGTGATTCCATTTCTAAAACCTTGGCTTTGTCTTCAACAATAATCAAAGCCCTTGGAGATTCTTCGTTTGAGCCTGCCAATCTTTGAATTACATTTAACACAATTGTCGTTGATTTTCCGCTTCCTTTTGGTGCAATAATTATACAATCCGAACCACTTTTCAGTGTTGAAAATGTTTCTTTTTGCATAGCATTGGCTTCGGTCAAACCGTTTTCAATCAAGGCTTGTTGCAACTCTTCGTTTATTTTTTTTAGTTTCATTCGTTTTAGATTGAAAGATTTAAATATTCAAAAATTAAAAAATTGTTTCCTAATTTTTAAATTATTCAATCTTTAAATTATTTAATTATTTTGACGCAAACAGCTTCACATCATTTTCGGAAATTTCGCTTCCGCCAAGAATAATCAAGCGTTCCACTACATTTCTCAATTCCCGGATATTTCCTGTCCAATCGTATTCCTTCAATAAATTAATTGCTGCAACCGAGAATTTTTTTACAGCATTTCCTTGCTCAGAGGCAATTTTATCCGCAAAATGAGAAATCAACATCGGAATGTCTTCTCTTCTGTCATTCAAGGCAGGGACTTTTATCAAAATTACAGCCAAACGGTGGTATAAATCCTCACGAAAACGCCCTTCAGCTATCTCCACTTTCAAATCTTTATTCGTAGCCGCAACCACACGAACATCGACTTTAATGTCTTTATCTGCTCCTACTCTGGTAATCATGCTTTCTTGTAAAGCACGCAATACTTTGGCTTGCGCAGAAAGACTCATATCTCCAATTTCATCTAAAAAAATTGTTCCTTTATCAGCGGCCTCAAATTTTCCTGCACGGTCTTTTACTGCCGATGTAAAAGCTCCTTTTACATGACCAAACAATTCACTTTCTATTAATTCAGATGGAATCGCTGCACAGTTTACTTCAATTAAAGGGAAATTAGCACGTTCGCTTTTCTCGTGTAATTGATGCGCAACCAGTTCTTTTCCAGTTCCATTTGGCCCTGTAATTAAGACTCTGGCTTCGGTTTGAGCGACTTTTTCAATCATCAGTTTGATGTGATTGATAGCTTCGCTTTCGCCAATCATTTCGTAGTTTTTACTGACTTTTTTCTTCAGAATTTTATTCTCAACTACGAGTTGTTTTTTATCTAAAGCATTGCGAACGGTATTCAACAAGCGGTTTAAATCCGGTGGTTTTGAAATATAATCAAACGCTCCCAAACGCATTGTATTAATGGCTGTTTCCATATCGCCATGACCAGAAATCATCACCATAGGAATTTCGGGTTTGATTTTTTTGACTGCTTCCAACACCTCAACACCATCCATTTTTGGCATTTTGATATCGCACAAAACCAAATCGTAGTCGTTGTTTTTTATTTTTTCGAAACCTGCAACACCATCTTCGGCTTCTTCAACTTGATAGGTGTCGTTTTCTTCGGAAAGTATTTTTGTAAGCACCCTTCTGATCGCAGCTTCGTCTTCTATGATTAGTATTTTTGACATATTTTTATTTTTGTTTAGCCACGAAGGCACAAAATTTTTATTTCCAATAAACTGATAATGCTTTTAAAAACCGATGCCCTAGCCCCGATTATAGTGAAAATCCTTTTTATTTTTTCTTTAAAAATAAAAAGTTTGCAACGAAAAGCGGGAAATAGCTCCGTAAATTAATTAAACTTTAACGGATAATGAATCTAGTTTTTTTTAATATTTCAACCAACGGTACATCTCGCTCCACGTTGGTTTTTTGCCGTACATGAGTATTCCAATTCGGTAAATTTTTGCGGCAAACCAAACGACAGCAAAAAAGCTTCCGAATAATAATGTCACTGATATGGCGATTTGCCACAAAGGTACGCCAAACGGAATTCGCATGAGCATTACGATGGGCGAAGTAAGCGGAATCATAGAAAAAACGACTGCAATTGTCCCGTGTGGATCATTGATAACTGTAAAAAAACCAACATAAACACTCAACATTAACGGCATAATGATAGGCAGTAAAAATTGCTGAGAATCCGTTTGATTATCGACTGCAGCGCCAATTGCAGCGTAAAACGAACTGTACAGAAAGTAGCCCCCAATGAAATAAATCACAAATCCAATCAAGATACTTGCAATAGGTAAATTCCATAATTCTTTAATATACATTTGCGCAGTCCCTGTCATTTCTTGTTGTGCTGTCTGAATCATTTCTGGAGAAACGCTGGCTGTAGGTCCTACATTTACTCCAAAAAATACAGAAGCTGCAAACATTAATGACAATCCGATTAGGGCCCAAATAAGAAATTGCAACAATCCTGCTAATGAAGTTCCTATGATTTTTCCCATCATCAATTGAAATGGTTTCACCGAGGAAATGATGATTTCTACTATTCGGCTGGTTTTTTCTTCGATGACACTTCGCATTACCATGTTGCCGTAAATGATGATAAACATCATAATAAGATATCCAAACGCACCGCCAATCCCAATTTTTATTTCGTTAAGTCCTTTGACACTTTCTTCACCAGATGTTTTAGTCAAGCTAATATTCACTTTTGACTGAGCATTTTTAATAGCCAGTGTATCTAAATGTGCTTTTTCCAAATTATTTTTGGTCAGTTTATTGGATATAACATCCTGAACATTTTCAATGAATGAAATACTGGGGCTACTGTTTGAAATAAACTGAATTTTACTTTCGAAATCCTTGTCATTACTCGCTTTTGGAATGAATAACAATCCTTCATAACTTTCATTTGTGATGCTATCCTTGAGGAATTTTAAATCTATTATAGACAAATCAAGGTATTTATAGTCTTTGTTTTTTTTGTTTTGCGAAGTAAATTCTTTGACAAACATACCCGATTCATCATGAATAGCTATTCGTTTGGTATCCGCTTTCATGGAGCTTAAATATGCTACAAAAACGGCGATTCCCACAAATAGTAACGGACTTAAGAAAGTCATAACTATAAAGGATTTGTTGCGTACCTTGGCAATAAACTCTCTTCTTATGATTAATGTTGTTATAGACATTTTAGATTATTAGGTTATTGGACATTTTAGACTGATAGAATTATAAACCTTTAGAGTTTCTAAAAAATTAAGAAATCTAAACATCTATTGTGTTACTGTTCGAATGAAAATATCATTGACACTTGGAATTTTTTCTACAAAATGTGTTACTTGACCGCATTGTGTTAAGATGTTCAATAACTCATTTGGTGATGCATTCCCCAATTGAATTTCCAATTTTAATTCGTTATTCAAGGACTTAAAAGCAGCAGGACCAACTGTAAATTTTTGCGTGAGCGTGTACATCAAACCCTCAACGTTGTCGGATAAAATACCTACTTCAAAACTATTGGTTTTAAATTGTCTTTTGACATCATCCAGTTTTCCTTCAATCAGTTTATTGGATTTGTGAATCAAGGCGATGTGATCACATAATTCTTCAACACTTTCCATGCGGTGTGTCGAGAAAATTATGGTCGCTCCTTCTTCTCGCAACGCCAGAATTTCATCTTTGATAATATTGGCATTTACGGGATCAAAACCAGAGAAAGGTTCGTCAAAAATTAACAGTTTAGGCTTGTGCAAAACGCAAACTACAAACTGAATTTTCTGCGCCATTCCTTTAGAAAGTTCTTGGATTTTCTTGTTCCACCAACCTTGAATTTCTAATCTTTCGAACCAATACTCCAATTGTTTTTTGGCTTCAGCCTTAGAAAGGCCTTTCATTTGAGCCAAATACAAGCATTGTTCACCTACTTTCATCGTGTTGTACAATCCTCTTTCTTCCGGCAAATAGCCTATATATTGAACATGTTTGGGTTGCAATTTTTCACCATCCAAAATAATTTCACCGCTGTCAGGCAATGTAATTTGATTTATGATTCGGATTAGTGATGTTTTTCCAGCTCCATTTGGACCTAAAAGTCCGTAGATACTTCCTTTTGGAACCATTAATGAAACCTCATTAAGCGCTACATAATCACCGTATTGCTTGACAACTTTATTCACTTCTAGAATAGTACTCATGCTCATTTTTTAATTGGTGTAAAAGTAAATAATTAGTACCAAAATACTTAGAATAGTTTCATATATGTAGTATTAAATTTTTAGCGGTCATATATGTTATCGCCCTCTATTTATTAGTATTTATTTGCAACAAACAAATCGGTAACGGCTATTTCATAAAAAACCCATCCTTATTTTAACAAGGATGGGTAAATGTATCTTTAAAATTAGACGTATTAAATAACGTCTTATTTTTGTATTATGAAAACATGTCTTTCACTTTCTCAAAAAATGATTTGTCTGATTTCTCCGGGTTTGGAATAAAATTCTCGTCCGTAAGATTTTTTTCAAAAAACTGCTTTTGTTCTTTGTTCAGTGTTTTTGGAGTCCAAACATTTACATGTACTAATAAATCTCCGTTTCCGTATCCATTGATACTAGGGATTCCTTTTCCTTTTAATCTCAGAATTTTACCAGACTGAATTCCTTCCTCTAGTTTGATTCTCACTTTTCCGTTAATGGCTTCAATATCTTTGGAAATTCCAAGAACCGCTTCAGCAAAACTGATGTATAAATCGTAATGCAAATTTTCGCCTTCACGTTTCAAGAAGTCATGTTCCAATTCTTCAATTGCAACAATTAAATCTCCCGGAATACTGTTTCCTGGCGCATCGTTTCCTTTATTAGAAACTTTCAATTGCATACCGTCAACTACGCCAGCAGGTATTTTTATAGAAACCGTTTCGTCTTCAAGAATCATTCCTTGAGAATCTGCTTCGGATGGTTTTTTATCTAAAATTTGACCAGAACCACTACATGTCGGACAGGTTGAAGCTGATTGCATTCGGCCTAAAATAGTGTTTGTAACACGCATCACTTGTCCTTGACCATTACAGGTTGAACATGTTTTATAGGTCACTCCAGGAGCTTGAACTTTACGTTTTACTTTTACTTTTTTCTCAACACCATTAGCAATTTCTTCCAATGTCAATTTTACTTTGATACGAAGGTTGCTTCCTTTAGCACGACGAACACCGCCGCCTCCACCGCCTCCGAAACCACCAAAACCACCACCAAAAATATCACCAAACTGACTGAAAATGTCATCCATATTCATTCCGCCATGACCACCTCCGCCAAAACCACCAGAACCATCAAAAGCTTGATGACCGTATTGATCGTATTTTGCTTTTTTCTGAGGATCGCTTAAAACTTCGTATGCTTCAGCAGCTAATTTAAATTTATCTTCTGCCGATTTGTCTCCAGGATTTTTGTCAGGATGATATTGCAAAGCATTTTTTCTATATGCTTTTTTAATCTCAGCAGCGTCAGCATTTTTTGAAATGCCTAATATTTCGTAAAAATCTTTTTTCATTTTTATTTTTTCTTTTGTTGAGTCGCACTATTGTGATACTCTACGCGTGATATAAATACGCGATTAATCGCGAATCTATTACTGCCCAATAACCACTTTTGGAAAACGAATAATCTTGTCTCCTAGTTTATATCCTTTTTCAAGAACATCAACAATTTTACCTTTCAACTTATCTGATGGTGCTGGAATTTGAGTTATTGCTTCAGCAAAATCAGCATCAAATGCATCTCCAGCCTTAACTTCAACTTGCTCTAATCCTTTAGCAACCAAAGTATTTTTTAATTTCTCATAAATAAGTTCCACGCCTTTTGCCAACAATTCGTCGTCTGATTTGTTTATTTCAACCAAAGCTCTGTCGAAATCATCTAATACAGGAAGCATTGCTAATAAAACCTCTTGATTAGCCGTTTTAAACAACTCGATACGCTCTTTTGAAGTTCTACGCTTGTAATTTTCAAATTCAGCAAATAATCGTAAATACTTGTCTTTCTCTTTGGCTAAGTCTTGAGTCAATTGCTCTTCTAGACTTAATTCCTCAATAATGATTTGCTCTCCATTGGCATTATTCTCTAATGTCACATCATCTATTTCTTGATCAATTTCTGTATTTTCAGTAGTCATATTACTTGTATTTTTAAAAATATTCTTAAACTTCATTTTTATTCTTTTCTATGGATTGCAAAAGTACTGCCAATTCTTTTAAAATGTCAAATTGTCACCTTTTTATTGAGTTTACTTTTCGTTTTAAATTGCAACACTCAAAAATTTTAATATAATTTTAAGACTATCTCGATATAGTTTATATAAATTTGTGTTTATCAATTACATTTATTTCTGTAAATAACAATTAGAGATTGCCTACAAATTATTAATTCACCATTATTTTATATTAAAAAAAGCTCCGTTTAGTAAACGAAGCTTTTTTTATGTTTTTAAAACAAATCTATAACAATGCGGTTTTTAAACCTTCAAAATCAACTGCTATTTGTTCCCCGCTCACTAAATTTTTAAGAGAAAAAGAGTTAGAAGCCATTTCTTGCTCCCCTACAATAACGGCAAAAGGAATTGCTCTTTTATCTGCATGTTGAAACTGCTTTGCTACTTTTGCAGCATCCGGATACAGTTCTACTTTTACACCTGAATTCCTTAATTCTTTGATGGCTTTCATCGCATAAAAAGCTTCTTTTTCGCCATAATTAATAAACAACGCTTTAGAAGTTGCTGTTACGGTTTCAGGAAATAAATTCAATTCTTCAACAACCAAATAGATCCTATCCAATCCAAAAGAAATGCCTACGCCACTCATATTTTTCAATCCAAAAATACCAGTCAAATCATCATATCTACCACCACCACCAATGGATCCCATAGAAACTGATTTTGGCGGAGCCACTTCGAAAATAGCACCTGTATAATAATTCAGTCCTCTAGCCAAGGTTACATCCAAGTCTAAAATTGCTGTTGATAATCCCAATTCAGTAACATTATCACAAATAAAACGAAGCTCTTCAACCCCTTTTATTCCTTCATTAGACTCCGCTAACAAAACAGAAAGTTGGTTTATTTTCTCCGAGATGGATCCTGTGAAATTAAATAACGGCTGTACTTTCAGAATTGCTTCCTCTGAAATTCCTTTTTCCATCATTTCTTTTTTCACACCATCCTCACCTATTTTATCGAGTTTGTCTAGCGCAACTGTGAAGTCTATTAATTTATCTGATGCGCCAATCACTTCAGCAATTCCAGATAATATTTTCCTATTATTGATTTTGACAGTGACGCCTTCTAAACCTAAAGCGGTAAAAACAGTATCATATAATTGTACCAATTCTACTTCTTGCCACAAGGATTTAGACCCCACCACATCTGCATCACATTGAAAAAACTCTCTAAAACGTCCTTTTTGTGGGCGATCAGCTCTCCAAACAGGTTGGATTTGGTATCGTTTGAATGGAAATTCAATGTCGTTTTGATGCTGCACTACGTAACGAGCAAAGGGAACAGTCAAATCATAACGCAATGCTTTCTCAGAAATACTTGCTGTTAATTTAGTACTGTCTTTATTTTCTAGGTGCGTCGCATTGGCTTTCGCCAAATAGTCTCCAGAATTCAATATTTTAAAAATCAATCGGTCACCTTCTTCTCCGTATTTCCCCATTAAGGTTTCGGAGTTTTCGAAAGAAGGCGTTTCTATGGGTTGAAAACCAAATTTCTCGAAATTACTTTTTATAATCTGAATGATATAGTGTCGTTTTGCCACCTCCGTTGGTGAAAAATCTCTTGTCCCTTTTGGAATACTCGGTTTTGATGCCATTATTTTGATATATGATTTTACGATAAAAGAGAGATGACATAAGATATTCGATGTCGAGATACCTTTGACCAAAACTCTAAATACGGTGCAAATATCTTATTTTTAAAATTATTCTCTTTAGAAATTTCATCATTTTATTGCAGAACGGTTAGCCCCGAGTGAAGTGAAAATACAAAAGCGAAAAATAATAGTGTTTTATTGCCGGAAAGAGCGACCGCAGGAAGCTCCTTTCTGGGAATTAAAAACAAATTATTTTTGCTTTAGGATTGTAACGAAAAGCGGGAAAAAGCTTCAAATAGGAGCGATTACAATAAATTAGTCCTTAGCTGAAGAAAATTTGTAACAAAAATTGTATTTTCGTGTCAAACTGCTATGATGTTAAAATTATTTAAAGAAAATATTCGAATTGCTTTCGGTTCCATCAGAACACAATTGTTGAGAACCGTTCTTACTGTGTTGATTATCGCTATTGGAATCACAGCTTTAGTTAGTATCCTTACTGTTGTTTCTGCTTTAGAAAACACGATCTCCTCTGATTTTGCATCGATGGGAGCCAATACCTTCAACATAAAACAGTATGAGAACACGACAAGAAATCGTGGCGGTAACGAGCGAGAAATAATCAATCCAATTATTTCTTATCCTGAAGCAGTGGCTTTTAAGAATAAATACAGTTACCCATTTACCCAAACATCTTTATCTTTTACAGCAACATCAGCTGCCGAAATAAAATATGAATCCACTAAAACGGATCCAGAAAATGCTATTGTGGGTGTTGATGAATTTTTTATGACTAACTCCGGATTAGAAACGAGTTCTGGACGAAATTTTACAGGATTTGACATAGAGAATAATGCTTATGTGTGCGTTGTAGGTTCTGATTTTGAGAAAGGATTACTGAAAGATGTGAATCCTATTGATAAAACCATCTCCATCCGTGGGGCAAAATTTAAGGTTATTGGTGTTTTGAAAGAAAAAGGATCCACGTTTGGCAACAGTCAAGACTTGCGTGTTTTAATTCCGATTCAATTAGCGAGATCCTTATTCACAGCACCTAACATTAATTATACCGTCAGCGTTATGGTTGGCAAAAAAGAATTATTAGACCAAGCCTTAGACAATGCAACAAGTACGATGCGTAGGGTGCGTAAACTAAGTCCTGTAAAAGACAATAATTTTGGTGTCGTACGCAGTGATGATCTTATTAATAGAATCCTTGGAATCACAAAATATCTTGGACTTGCCTCATGGCTAATTGGTATTATTACCGTTCTTGGATCTTCGATTGCTTTAATGAACATTATGATTGTTTCAGTTACGGAACGTACCCGCGAAATAGGCGTCCGAAAAGCATTAGGAGCCAAAAAAACAACTATTGCCTTTCAGTTTTTTATTGAAACCTTACTTATTGGTCAATTAGGCGGATTGGTAGGTATAATTTTTGGAATATTAATTGGTTTTGGTATTGCAACCGCTATGAGTTTTGCTTTTGTAATTCCGTGGAGCGCAATTATGGCGGCATTTATCACCAGTTTTATGGTAGCTATTGCTTCTGGCTTATATCCTGCAATTAAAGCGGCTATGCTAGACCCAATTGAAGCATTGCGATACGAGTAATCCCCTTAACCACCAAAGGCGGAATAAAAGAAGTGATTTGTATTTAGTCAGCAGGATTTGAAACAGAATACTGCGATTGATTACTGAACACTTCCCTTAGTCATCCTATCATTCCCGTAAATATCTTTTCGCAATTCAACATTTTTAAAATTCATTTTTTCGAGTAAATCAACCATTTCAGAACCTAAATACTGATTGATTTCAAAAAACAACAATCCATTTGCAGTTAGGTTTTTTTGAGCTAATTCGGCTATTTTTTTATAAAAAATCAACGCATCATTATCTGCTACAAAAAGAGCCAAATGCGGTTCATTGTCTAAAACATTTTTCTTGATTTCCTCTTTTTCTAAATTACGAACATACGGTGGATTTGAAACTATAATGTCAAATTGCTGCAATAAATCCTCTGTTTCAAGAATGTTTTGGCATATAAAAGTAACACTCACTTTATTACTAACTGCATTTTTTTGGGCTATAGCCAAAGCTTTTTCCGAAACATCTATGGCAAAAACCTGTGCATTCGGAATATTTTTTGCCAATGCAATCGCGATACAACCGCTTCCAGTTCCAATATCCAAAATACGGATATTTTGACTTTCAACTTTTGACTTTTGGCTCTCTAAAATCCATTCGACTAATTCTTGAGTTTCAGGTCTGGGAATCAAAACGTTCTCATTGACTTCAAAATCCAATCCATAAAAACTTGTTTTCCCCAATAAATATTGAATTGGAATTTCTTTTTTAAGTTCTTCCAGAATTGAATTCCAAACTACAATTTCTTCTTCCGAAAAAAGTAAATCTGGTTGCAACGCCAAATCTATACGTTTGAGTTTTTGTTTTTCTTCCAAAATCAAATAAAAGAAACTTTCTGATTCTCCCGCATCATAAATTGGTGTCAGTTCTTGAATAAATTGGTTTCTATATTCTTTTATTTTCATTGTTTTATTTTATGCTGAATCAAATCTGCAATCTTAAATCGTTTACCAAAAATCTACGCTGTTAAATCCTTCAGCATCCAAATAGGACAGCTCGTATGACCCGTACTTCCCATGGGAGAACAAATATATTCGAACCCTACTTTCTTGTATAATTTTTGAGCATCAAGCATAAAAGGCATGGTTTCTAAATAGCATTTTTCGAAACCAAAATCTTTGGCACTTTGCAAGCAAGTTGCCATCATTTGACTTCCTAATCCAAGACCTCTGGTTTCTGGTAAAAAATACATTTTTTGAAGCTCACAGATAGTTTCAGCTTCATTTTCAAGTGGCGCTATGCCAGCACAGCCAAGAATTTTACCTTCTTTTTCTAGAACAAAATAAACCGATTTTGGCTTACTATATTCCTCAAACATTAAATCCAAATACGGATCCTCATAAGCGGTTCCTACCTTTGGGATGTTCAATTCGTCAAAAACAGCTCTAATTAAAGCTGCTACTGCCTTATTATCTTCTTTCTTTATTTCTCTAATCCTATACTTTTCCATTTCTATTGCTAACTAATTTTATATGCAAAAGTAGAAATTGTTTATTGTTATTTTAGAAAGTTTCAAAACTAATCCCGAAGTTTCGAGGCTAAACCCAAAATAACTACTTTTGTACTGTGAAAATACATGAAAAATACATGCAACGCTGCATCGAATTAGCCAGAAATGGTTTGGGAACAACGTATCCAAATCCTTTGGTAGGCAGTGTTATTGTTTATGACAACAAAATCATTGGCGAAGGCTGGCACAAAAAAGCTGGAGAACCGCACGCCGAGGTAAACGCAGTGAACTCAGTGAAAGATAAATCGTTGTTGAAAAAAGCGACTATTTATGTGAGTTTAGAACCGTGTAGTCATTTTGGCAAAACGCCACCTTGTTGTGATTTGATTATCAAAAATAAAATTCCAAATGTAGTTATCGGAACTGTTGACCCCAATATAAAAGTAGCTGGAAACGGAATAAAAAAACTAATGGAAGCCGGGATACATGTCACTGTTAGAATTCTTGAAGAAGAATGCAATGAACTCAATAAAAGGTTTTTTACATTCCACGAAAAGAAAAGACCCTATATTATTTTGAAATGGGCCGAAAGTAAAGATGGTTTTATCGGACCAAAAGAAAAATCAGAAAAGAAACCAGTCTGGATTACAAATCAGTATTCAAGACAATTAGTCCATAAATGGCGTACCGAGGAACAAGCGATTCTAGTAGGAACTCAAACAGTGATTGATGACAATCCAAAATTAAATGCACGCGATTGGTCTGGAAACAATCCAATCAGAGTAGTTTTAGACCAAAACAACCGCATCCCAAAAGACAGCCATGTATTTGACAATCAAGTTAAAACAATCCTATTTTCTAAATCGAAACAATCTATTGAGAAAGAAAAC
The DNA here is from genome assembly GCF_036895565.1 of Flavobacterium sp. KS-LB2. Lineage (NCBI taxonomy): Bacteria > Pseudomonadati > Bacteroidota > Flavobacteriia > Flavobacteriales > Flavobacteriaceae > Flavobacterium > Flavobacterium sp. KS-LB2. Next base: position 2,617,727 of record NZ_CP145904.1, read on the forward strand.
TGTATCTTTGAGTATATTGATTTTGAACAAAACATAGCAACACAAGTAATAGAATCGCTATATAAGCATCAAATTCAATCCATCATCATCGAAGGCGGACGGCAAACTTTACAAACATTTATTGATGCCAATCTTTGGGATGAAGCAAGAATATTTGTTGGAAATGTTGAATTTAACGAAGGAACTAAAGCTCCAGATTTTGTTAAGAACCAGTTCAAAAAACAATCTATTGATACTGATCAACTACTATTAATAAGAAACTATGATTAACACTATACTATTTGATTTTGGAGATATTTTTATCAACTTAGACAAACAAGCTCCGATTGTGGAGTTTACTAAATTAGGCTTAAAAGAATGGTCTGAGGATTTAGATAAACTCAATCTATCATTTGAAAAAGGAAAAATTTCTGAACTTGAATTTATTGAAGGCTTTCAGAAACACATGCCTAATGCTTCTATAGATGAGATAAGAAGTGCTTGGAATACCATTTTATTGGATTTTCCATTGTACAGACTTGAATTTTTACAAATGCTTTCGCAAAAATACCGCTTGTTCTTACTAAGCAATACCGACGCTATACACATTGATAGCTTTCAGCACAAAGCCGGAGTCACTTTTTACAGAGAATTTTACCAATGTTTTGAAAGGGTATATTTTTCTTTTGAATTAGGCATGCGAAAACCCGACGCCGAAATTTTTAACTACTTGATAAAAAAACATGATTTAACACCAAAACGCACTTTATTCATTGATGACAAAAAAGAAAATACTGACGCAGCCCTTGCATTAGGATTTCAAGTTTGGAATTTACAAGTGGGACAAGAAGATGTTGTTCATCTATTTGACAAAAAAATAATTTAGAAAAGTACCTTTTGGAATTTAAAGACACGTACAACACCATTGATTTCGCTTGTGAAGAAGTAGTATTCAAAGAGAAAAATAGCAAGTTTTTTGGTTATGCTTTTCCAATTCAATCAGAAGAAGAAGTAAAACCACTTATCGAAACGTTACGAAAACAACACCCTAATGCTGGACATTTTTGTTATGCCTATCAAATAGGCGCTGATGTTATAACGTATAGAGCAAATGATGATGGCGAACCTAGTAATAGTGCAGGAATGCCTATTTATGGACAAATCCAGTCTTTTTCAGTAACCAATGTACTTATTGTTGTCGTTCGAATATTTGGTGGCGTAAAATTAGGCGTTGGAGGATTAATCTCCGCTTACAAAACGACCGCACAAATGGCCCTTGAAGCCTGTGAAATTGTCGAAAAAACGATAGATATTCATTTTACAATCACATTTGATTACAAAAACATGAATAAAGTAATGCGGGTAATTAAGGAAAAAAAACTTGAAATTGTAAATCAAGAAATGGAAATAAATGAAGATTCAGGACTTCCGATAGGCAAAATTGAAATAAAAACTCGAAAAAAAAATGCCGAAATGGTATTCGACATTTTTAAATCAATGTTTGAAATCGATATAAAACGACTCTAATTTCTACTCAAAATTGCTGTTTTTATAATTTATTCTATTGTTTTTAAGAGTTCTAAAATATAATCTGGCGGAGCCGTTGGGCGACCTGTTTTTAAGGCCACAAAAACAAGGATAAATTGGGCTGTTGTTAATAACTCATCAGACTCATTATAAATAGCGCAATCAAATTCTATCTTCACAGAACTCTGACTTTTGAAAACCGTATGAACGGTTAGCAACTCATCATAGCGTGCTGATTTTTTATAATTTATATTCATAGAAACTATTGGAAGTGCAATACCACTTTCTTCCATGTTTTTATATGAAATCCCTTTGTTTCTAAGCCATTCCACTCTTCCTATCTCAAAATAAGGAATGTAATTTCCATGATATACAACGCCCATTTGGTCCGTTTCAGAGTAACGAACCCTAACTTGTATTTGATGATCTTTCATTAATTATGTATTAAAATTTTTAAATTTAAAAAGCTCCTTACAACAATAATTTGGAAAATTATTGTCCAATATATTTTTTTTTACAGAAATTTGTTCACATATTTGTTACCCCGATAAATAATAGAATTTCACACTTTTTTTAGTAAGATAAAAATTACCAATTAAAAATAATTTAATAGAATATATGAACAAAACTGCTCAATCAGTATGGGAAAACTGTTTGTCTTTCATAAAAGACAACATTCAGGATCAAGCTTACAAAACTTGGTTCGAACCAATCAAATCAGTTGAACTTACCGATAACGCATTATATATTCAAGTTCCAAGTAAATTTTTCTACGAATGGCTAGAAGAACACTATGTGAAATTATTAAAAGTTGCCCTTACCAAAGAACTGGGGAAAAATGCAAAGTTACTCTATAAAATTAGAATGGAAAACACTTATGGCAACAAACAACCGTTTACGGAGCAATTGCCAAGTGCCAATAGAGTTCCTATGAAGCCTCAAGAAGTAGATGCGCCATTCAAAAACTTAAACCCTGAATTAAAAAATCCTTTTGTAATCCCAGGGATTCGAAATTTAAAAATTGAATCTCAACTAAATGCAAATTATAGTTTTGATAATTTTCTGGAAGGAGATTCCAACAGATTAGCGCGTTCAGCAGGTATGGCTGTTGCCAATAAACCTGGAGGAACTTCGTTTAATCCTTTATTGATATTTGGTGGAGTTGGACTCGGGAAAACACACTTAGCACATGCTATTGGTGTGGAGATAAAAGACAAATACCCTGAAAAAACTGTTTTATACATTTCAGCAGAGATTTTCACACAACAATATATTGACTCGGTTAAGAAAAACAACCGAAATGATTTCATTCACTTCTATCAATTAATTGATGTTTTAATTATTGATGATGTACAATTCCTTTCAGGAAAGTCAGGAACACAGGATGTTTTTTTCCATATATTCAATTATTTGCATCAAAATGGAAAACAGGTAATCTTGACATCAGACAAGGCACCAGTTGACATGCAAGATATTGAACAACGCTTATTATCGCGTTTCAAATGGGGATTGTCTGCTGAATTGCACCAACCCGATTATGAAACTAGGATTTCTATCCTAAAAAACATATTGTACAGAGATGGTGTTGAAATCCCAGAAGAAATAATAGAATATGTTGCTAGAAACATCAAATCGAATGTAAGAGAACTTGAAGGAGCAATAATTTCACTGATTGCACAATCTTCCTTTAACAAAAAAGAAGTTACACTTGAGCTTGCCAAAAGTGTAGTTGAAAAATTTGTAAAAAATGTAAAACGAGAAATTTCTATCGATTATATTCAAAAAATTGTTTCGGATTATTTCCAATTGGATTTAGAAACATTACAATCAAAAACCAGAAAAAGGCACGTTGTTCAAGCAAGACAATTGGCCATGTTTTTTGCTAAAAAATTCACCAAAGCATCTTTGGCAAATATTGGCTCCCAAATTGGAGACCGTGATCACGCCACCGTATTACATGCCTGCAAAACCGTTGACAATTTAGTGGCAACCGACAAACAATTTAAAAAATTTGTGGAAGACATTAATAAAAAATTAACGCTGTAAACGCATCATGTCTGTAAAAATTTTAATGGTCTGTTTAGGCAATATTTGTCGATCACCCTTAGCCGAAGGTATTTTAGCATCAAAGCTCCCAAAAAACAAATTCAAAGTTGATTCAGCAGGAACAGGTTCTTGGCATGTTGGCCATAAACCAGATGATCGTTCCATTGCTGTAGCAAAAAAAAATAAAATTAATATTGCAGATCAAAAAGGAAGACAATTCAGTAAATCTGATTTCAATGCTTTTGATTATATCTATGTAATGGATAATTCTAATTACAATGATGTTATAGAACTTGCCGAAAATCAAGAACAAAAACAAAAAGTCAAATTAATTTTAGATGAATTATTTCCAAATGAAAAAGTAGATGTTCCAGATCCTTATTTTGGTTTATCCAATGGATTTGAAATAGTGTATACTATGCTTGATGAAGTTTGCGATATAATTGCAAAAAAATTAATTGAAAAACATCAATAGTCCTTTGAGGTTAAATTTTCCCAATAAATCAACAGAAAATTTACTCTAAAAACCTAAAACTACAACAATGAAAACAAGTACTTTATCAGGAAAACTGTATTTAATCCCAACTACTATGGGAGAAAGTGATCCAATGGATGTTTTACCACAAACCATAAAAAGAAGTATTGATCTTATTGATTATTACATTGTTGAAAATGACAAAACAGCCCGTAAATCTATAAAAGGTGTAAGTCCTGAAAAGAAACAATCCGAGTTGAAACTATTTGTGTTAAACAAACACACCGAAACAAAAGAGCATTTAGACTTCATTAAACCTTTACTAGAAGGGCAAAACATGGGCTTAATGAGTGAAGCAGGTTGTCCTGGTGTTGCTGATCCTGGTGCGGTTATTGTAAAATTGGCACACGAAAAAGGCATACAAGTTATCCCTTTAGTTGGACCTTCTTCTATCCTTTTGGCTATGATGGCATCTGGAATGAACGGACAAAGTTTTACATTTCATGGTTACTTGCCTATCGAAAAAGAGGAAAAGAAAGCAAGCTTTAAAACTCTGGAAAGAGTATCTTTTGAAAAAAATCAATCTCAAATTTTCATAGAAACTCCCTATCGCAATAACAAATTACTAGAAGATTTAGTTCAAACACTACATCCCGAAACGCATTTATGCATCGCTACAGATATTACCTTACCAACAGAATACATCAAAACCAAGAAAATTGCAGCTTGGAAAAAAGAGACAATCGATTTACATAAACGTCCTACCATTTTTATTATTCATAAGATGTAATATTATCTATTTTAGATTTTAAAAAAAATTCATTTTAAACCTCATTTAGATCTATTCCCTTTTTTTTAATTGTACCTCAAACACTTTTTTGTGCTACATTTTTATTTCAAAAATAAACTTTAGAGAACTTTCCTATAGTCTATAAAATTCACTGAAAAATGCCTCCTAAAAAACTTCTTTTTAAATTTGAGATAGCAAATACTTCTTATTTCCTTCTTATTACAAATGGAATTTCCTGCTAAAAAAATGTTTATTTATATTAACATTATTTACAAAAAAATTAACCTGCATACCTATAAAAAAAAGCTAATTTTACTACTGCCCACAATCATTTTTGGACTCAAAATTCAAAAAAAATAAGCAACTAATGCTATGAATTTTAATGATTTAAATAAAAAAATCAACAAAAAGGGGAAGAAATAAAGTAAGCCTTACTAATTATTTTTATCATTAGTGTATTGTGTATTGAACTAATAATTTAAAAACAGAATATCATGAAATCATATATAATTGTTTTATTTTTTTTAAGCATAACTACATTATCTTATTCCCAAGATAAAGAAGTTAATTTAGGGCAAGGAAATATCAAAATGGAAAATTTACCGGGAGTTGTAATAAAAAGTGCCGGTAAAGACTTTTCGATTTATTTACCTGACAGAAACCCTGATAAAAGTGTAAGAGCACTTGAAGAAAAATTCATAGCCTATGATTTAGGAAGAGACTATGAGGGATTCGAAAATTATTTAGTGATTATGGAAACTAGTAAAGGGACATTGACTGCCACATACAATGAAAATGGAAAATTGACTAGTGTCATTGAGAACTATAAAAATATAAAACTTCCCAATAGTATAATTTATTCCATTTACAAAACTTATCCAGGTTGGCAAATTATAAATGACAAATATTTATATTCACAAGAAGAAGGTGATATAATTAAAAAAGAGTATAACATTAAAATAAAAAAAGGCAATACCGTTCGTAAATTAATTGTCAAACCAGATGGTGAAATTATTAAGGAAAATTAGACTACCACTAACCCTGATGAAAAGCTACCAAATTGGTGGCTTTTTTCTTAAATACAATTTATCCAATTAGTAACTTACAACTATATTTTTTGATAATTTTAAGTCGGTAAAAAATAAAACTTAGAATTAAACTACTACTTTTATACAGTAATCAATGTTTTTTTATGAGTAAACTACCAAATATCAGCACGAGTATTTTTACAGTAATGTCAAAAATGGCAGCTGAACATAATGCAATCAATCTTTCTCAAGGCTTTCCAAACTTTCCTGTTGACGAAAGATTAACTGATATTGTTGCCAAATTGGCAAAAGAAAATGTACATCAATACACACCAATGTCTGGCTACGCCCCATTATTATCAAAAATAGCAACATTAGTCAAAAACTCCTACGGAAGAACTGTTCAGCCTGAAACGGAATTACTTGTCACTGCTGGAGCCACTCAAGCTATTTTTACCATCATAACGGCTTTGGTAAAAAATAATGACGAAGTGATTATTTTAGATCCAAGTTATGATTGCTATGAAGCACCTGTATTATTGAGTAACGCAAATCCAGTTCGAGTAGCATTGAATGATGATTATACTCCAAATTGGGAAATTATCGAAAAGGCTTGTACATCCAAAACTAAAATGATAATTATCAATAATCCGCATAATCCAACGGGGAAAATCTTGACGGAATCCGATTTTGAAGCCTTGGAAATGCTGCTCGAAAAACACCCTGATATTATACTCCTTTCTGACGAAGTCTATGAATACATTACTTTCGAGGAGAAACATATTTCGGCTCATATCCGGGAGAAACTATTAAATCGTTGTGTGATGGTTTCCTCTTTTGGAAAATCGTTCCATGTTACGGGATGGAAAATTGGCTATTTGGTAGCACCCGAATATTTAATGACGGAAATCAAAAAAGTACATCAGTTTTTAGTTTTTAGTGTAAACAGCATTTGTCAAATTGCCATAAGTGAGTATTTAGATATTGTTTCCGTTTCTGAAATAGGGAAGTTATATCAGGAAAAACGGGATTATTTTAGACAATTATTGAAAAACAGCCGCTTTGAACTCATGCCGTGCGAAGGAACTTATTTTCAAGTGGCTTCGTATGCAACTATATCAAAGGAGAGCGATGTTGATTTTTGCAAACGCCTCATCATGGAACATGGCGTGGCTGCAATTCCTATTTCTACTTTTTATGCCGATGGAAAAGACCTAAAATTAATTCGGTTTTGCTTTGCCAAAGACAATGCTACGCTGGAAGAAGCCGCTAAAAGATTGTGCGCCATTTAAAAGAAACGATTTTGTTTTTTTTATTATGCACGCATACTATTTAATTTATTATATTTACAATAAAAAATATCAAAATATGAGTTATACAGATAAAATGTTACGCGACGATGCCCTGAAAGGCAAAGTGATTGTTGTAACCGGAGGCGGAAGCGGTTTAGGAAAAGCGATGACTAAATATTTCTTGGAATTGGGTGCTCAAGTTGCCATTACTTCAAGAGATTTAGAAAAACTAAAAAATACCGCTGCAGAACTGGAAACGGAAACGGGAGGAACTTGCCTACCGATTCAATGTGATGTGCGTCATTATGAAGAAGTAGAAAACATGCTACAAGAAGTTTTGAAAACTTTTGGAAAAGTAGATGTTTTACTAAATAATGCTGCCGGAAATTTCATTTCTCCAACTGAAAGATTATCTGCCAATGCTTTTGACACTGTAATTGATATCGTTTTAAAAGGAACCAAAAACTGTACACTTGCTTTTGGAAAACATTGGATTGACACCAAACAAAAATCATCGACCATTTTGAATATTGTTACGACTTACGCTTGGACAGGATCCGCTTATGTGGTGCCAAGTGCTACTGCAAAAGCGGGAGTTTTGGCTATGACACGAAGTCTTGCTGTCGAATGGGCAAAATACGGAATTCGTTCGAATGCAATTGCTCCAGGACCGTTCCCTACCAAAGGAGCTTGGGATAGATTGTTACCTGGAGATCTAGCTGAAAAGTTTGATATGGCTAAAAAAGTACCATTAAAACGTGTGGGTGATCACCAAGAATTAGCCAACTTAGCGGCTTATTTAGTTTCTGATTTTTCAGCATACATCAACGGAGATGTTATTACAATTGATGGTGGTGAATGGCTGAAAGGCGCCGGACAGTTCAATTTACTTGAAGCAATTCCAGAGGAACTTTGGGATCAATTAGAAATGATGATCAAAGCAAAGAAGAATAAATAATAGTTTTATATAAAATACAAAAGAGAGTCATTCACATGACTCTCTTTTTATTTCGGCTGATTTTTATTGTTATCCAAAGCAAGTACAATTTCACTTTTCAGCAAACCACTTCCTCCACCGTAATGCTGAACAATGTTAATATTTGGATTTTTATTTTTGAAAAAAGCGCATAAATCAGTTTCGCTTTCTTCCTGAATTCCTGAACCCAACAATACAAGTGAAAAATCTTTTCTTAGAAAAATTTCCTTTGCTTCCTCATCATTCATAACGCCTACTCCATTCCAATTGTCGTTTGCATTTATTAATCGGATCACAGTCGCCAAAATTTCTAGATGTCTTCCTATGTATAAAATATGTATGGTTTCCATCATTCCTATTTAAGAAATACAAACCTCAAAGAAAATAATCCTTTGAGATTTGTGTTTATGTACTTTAAAATTATTGTTGCACAAATTGTAATTCGATGTTCAAACGAACTTCTTCACTTACTAAAACGCCACCAGTTTCAAGAGCCGAATTCCAGTTTAATCCCCAATCTTTTCTGTTGATTTTTCCTTCTAATGCAAGTGCCATTTTGGTATTTCCCCATGGATCTTTCATTAATCCTCCATAATCAGCAGCTAATTTCACTGATTTGGTAACGCCGTGTAATGTTAAATCACCAACCAATTCATATTCGCCTTCATTAATTTTGGTAAAAGAAGTTGCGCTAAATTTAATTTCTGGAAACTGAGCAGCATCAAAAAAGTCAGCACTCAATAAATGCGTATCTCGATCTGCGTTTCCTGTTGTTACAGAATCAATTGCTCCTGTAAATTCAATTTTCGCGTTTTCTAAATTAGTATCTTCTGATTCAATGGTAGCATCAAACTTTGAAAATTTACCTGAAACATTAGTGAACATCATGTGTTTCACTTTAAAACCAATTTCTGAGTGTGTTGGGTCAATTACCCATTTTGTTGTTGACATAATATTATTTTATTTAAATGATTATTAATTATTTATTTAGAATTGCATTGGTACTTCCATCAATAAGATTTCGGCATCAGCTGAATTAGCAGTAATTTGAATCGCATTGGTATCCCAAATTCCTAATCCGTCACGTTCATTTAACTCGATGTTTCCTATCGTAAAATCACCTTTCAAAACAAAAGCATAAATTCCGTTTCCTGGTTTTTTCAATTCATACGAAGTAGAAAAATCCTTGTCAAACTTCCCAATATGAAACCAAGCATCTTGATGAATCCAAACGCCGTCATCTTCTGGATTTGGTGATAAAATTTGTTGTAGTTTGTTGTGACGATCGTTTAAATTTAAAGTAATTTGGTCATAACGAGGCGTTACATTTTTCTGATTTGGATAAATCCAAATCTGCAAAAACTTAACCAACTGATCTTTGTTTTTATTGTATTCGCTGTGAAAAATACCCGTACCGGCGCTCATGGCTTGAATATCTCCTTCTTTGATTACGGTAGTATTTCCCATACTGTCTTGGTGTTCTAAATCACCTTCGAGCGGAATGGAAATAATTTCCATATTATCATGCGGATGTTTTCCAAAACCCATTCCTTGATTGACTCTATCATCATTCAGAACGCGCAGCACTCCAAAATTCATACGCTCTGGATTGTGATAATTAGCAAAGCTAAAAGTGTGGTACGATTCTAACCAACCGTGATTAGCATGACCACGTGTATCTGCTTTATGCAAAACGGCATGATTAATTACATTGTCTATTAATTTATCTGTATTTTCCATTGTCTTGTTCTTTAATATTGTGGTACAAAGTTGCTTCAAAAAAAAACCGCATGCATTGAACTAGGACAAGAAATGAAAAAAGAAGAAAATTTAGTGTTTCGCGATTTTAGTCCTTACTTTACTTAGAAACTCGGCAGAGATACCCAAGTATGAAGCAATATAATGCTGGGCGACCCGCTGCGAAAGTGTGGGATAATGGTCGAGAAACTCTAAATATTTCTCCGTAGCCGTTTTAGAAATAGTATTAAATAAGCGCTCTTGAGTAACCGCAAGACTGCGTTGCATTAGGATGCGAAAAGCACGTTCAAACTTTGGGGCTTGGATAAATAATGTTTCTTTTGTTTCAGGACTAAACATAAAAAATTCACAATCTTCTAATGTTTCGATATACACCCTACTCGGTTTTTCCTCATAAATACTAAACGAAATATCACTAACCCAAGCATTTTCGATGGCAAATTGCAAAATCACTTCAAATCCATTAGCATCAATATAATATTTTCGAACACAGCCCTTGATGACAAAGGCTTCAAAATTACACATTTCGCCTTCATGAAGTAAAATCGTTTTCTTAGGAACTGTTTTATATTCCAATAAAGAATTGAAAATCTTTAATTCATTGGGTTCAAAAGTAACATAGCGACTTATATTATTATTGATTTGTGAATACAAAATAGTCTGTTTTAGAAACTAAAGGTAGCAAAAAAAGTAAAATACTAACAACCATTAAATATATTAAATTAGCAAGATTTCCTCAAAAAATAAAATCCACTCCCAATTAAATTCCTATTTTTGTCCAGATAAAATACATAACAAAAAAATTATGCTCATTATAGGAATCGCAGGTGGTACAGGAAGCGGAAAAACAACCGTTGTACATCAAATCATGAATGAATTACCAGAAACCGAAGTAGGAATTATTTCGCAAGACTCGTATTACAAAGAAAATCGCGGACTATCATTTGATGAAAGAGCATTAATTAATTTTGATCATCCCCGCGCCATTGATTTTGAATTATTGGTAACGCACCTTAAAGAATTAAAAGAAGGAAACAACATCCATCAACCCGTTTATTCGTTTGTAACGCACAATAGAACGGACGATACCGTTTTCACACATCCTAGAAAAGTAATGATTGTGGAAGGAATTTTAATTTTGGCAAATCCAGAATTAAGAGAATTATTTGATGTAAAAATATATGTTCATGCTGATTCTGATGAACGATTAATACGCCGTATGAAACGCGATATAGCTGAACGTGGTCGCGATATGAATGAAGTAATCAACCGTTATCAAAACACGCTAAAGCCTATGCACGAGCAATTCATAGAGCCAACGAAAGCTTTTGCAGATATCATCATTCCAAACGACAAATACAATACTGTTGCCATTGATGTGGTTCGCGCCGTAATAAATCAAAAAATTCTGTAAATTATTTGTAATTTTAGTGTGAAAATTATTAGAAGCTATTTCCCGCTTTCCATTGCAATCTTTTAGTAAGTGTATATTTTTAAATCATCATCACTTACTAAAAAAAATTTCCATTTTAAACGAAGTTCACTGAACTCCGATGAAAATAGAAATCAAGTGAGGTAATCGGGGCTAAAAAAATAAAAAATGAAAAATCCATATAAAGACAAACCTTGGTTTAAAATATTAAGTAACAAATATGTCTGGGTTTTGTTATTTTTTGCTACTTGGATGATTTTTCTAGATAACTATTCCTATTTCGGCCATCGCGTATTAGACAAACAAATCAATGAATTAGAAGATAACGCTAACTATTATAAGGAGGAAATAAAAAAAGACCAAGAAAACATCAAGCAATTAAAAAATTCTGAACAAATAGAAAAATACGCCCGAGAGAAATACTACATGAAAAAAGACAGCGAGGACATCTACATCATTGAATTCGAAGGCGATACAATTAAAAAATAATTTTCCATCTCTAACCTTCTCAAAGGCAGGGGAACGTAAAATAATAGTAATTATTGAAAATAAAACACCTATTTTCAGCTCACTCTCTCCCCAAAATTCGGGAGAGATAAAGTTGAGATTATGAAAACCATAAACAAAATGACAACAAATCTTTTCGATGATTTCAATCCTATTTCCTCCAAACAATGGAAACAAAAAATCCAATTTGAACTCAATGGAGCTGATTACAATGAAACGGTAGTTTGGAATTCTCCCGAGGACATTCAAGTGAAACCTTTTTACCACAAAGATGAATTCTCTAAAGCTTTTTCAATACCTACAAAGGCAACAAAATTCAGAATTTGCCAAAATATATTTGTTTATGATATTGAAAAATCTATCGAAAGAGCATTAGATTCCTTGAGTCGTGGTGCGGATAGCCTAAGATTTACAATAGAAAACGAATCAATTGATGTTACCAATCTATTGGAGAAATTACCTTTAGAAAAAGTTACAATTTATTTTAATCTGGGTTTTATTTCAATCGATTTCGTTAAAAAAATAGATGCGTTTGCAAAGAAAAATAACACTGTCATTTTCTGTAATCTGGACCCAATTGGGCAATTAGCCAAAGACGGGAACTGGTTTGCAACTAAAGAAAAAAATAATTTTGAAACATTAAACTTACTTTCAACGGCAATAACATCAGTATCGTTAATAAGTATCAATGCAGCTTTGTATCAAAATGCTGGCGCTAACATGGTGCAGCAAATTGCCTATAGTTTAGGACACGCCAATGAATATTTCAATAGAATTGAAGCAATAAATAAACCTATCGTTTTTGAAGTTGCCGTGGGGACAAATTACTTTTTTGAAATTGCCAAACTAAGAGCATTGCGACTACTTTTTAATCTAATTGCCAAAGAATACAATCACAACTTAGATTGCCACATCGTTGTCTCACCTACAAAACGAAACAAAACATTGTATGATTATAATGTAAATATGTTGCGTACCACAACCGAATGTATGAGCGCAATTATTGGCGGAGCTGATGCTATTGCTAATTTGCCATACGATGCACTGTACCACAAAGACAATGAATTTGGTGACCGCATTGCCAGAAATCAATTATTGATTCTTAAAAACGAAAGTTACTTTGACAAAGTAAATAATCCGGCTGACGGAAGTTACTATATCGAAAATCTTACCAATCAATTAGCTGAAAAATCGTTGGCTTTGTTCAAAGATATGGAAGTAAATGGCGGTTTCTTGAAACAACTTAATGATGGAATCATCAAAAGGAAAATTCAGGAAAGTGCTGACACAGCTCAAGAATTATTTGATTCTGGGAAAGAAATTTTATTGGGCACCAACAAGCACCCTAATAAACAGGATAAAATGAAACATGATTTAGAACTATTTCCTTTTGTAAAAGTCAAACCAAGAAAAACTTTGATTACACCAATAATCGAAAAACGTCTGGCCGAAAAAATAGAACAAGAGCGATTGAATCTTGAATAACATTCAGAAATGTCAACCCAATCAAAATTAAAAACGCATCAGCATTCACGTAATTTGGTACTAAACAAATGAAAAGAAAAGATTTACAAAATATAAAATTAGAAAGTGCTCCGTTTAAAACTGAGAATGAAAATTCTTTGGACGATGTATTTCTAACCTCAGAAGGAATCGAACTAAAACCAACTTATTCAAAACAAGATATTGAAAAGCTTACGCATCTTGATTTTGGGGCTGGTTTTGCACCTAATTTACGTGGACCGTACGCAACAATGTACGTTCGCCGACCATGGACCGTACGCCAATATGCCGGATTTTCTACTGCCGAAGAAAGCAATGCTTTTTACAGAAGAAACTTGGCTGCGGGTCAAAAAGGACTTTCCATCGCTTTTGATTTACCTACTCATCGCGGCTATGATTCCGATCATGAACGTGTCGTAGGCGATGTGGGAAAAGCGGGAGTTGCGATTGATTCCGTGGAAGATATGAAAGTATTATTCGACCAAATTCCACTAGATGAAATGTCAGTTTCTATGACGATGAATGGCGCTGTTTTACCTATTATGGCTTTCTATATTGTCGCCGCCGAAGAACAAGGCGTAAAACCCGAGTTACTTTCCGGAACAATACAAAATGACATTCTGAAAGAATTCATGGTGCGTAACACGTATATTTATCCGCCAACTCCTTCGATGAAAATCATTGCTGATATTTTTGAATTCACCAGCAAAAAAATGCCCAAATTCAACTCGATTTCTATATCTGGATACCACATGCAAGAAGCGGGAGCCACAGCTGACATTGAATTAGCCTACACTCTGGCTGATGGGCTAGAATACATTCGAACGGGATTAGCAACCGGAATGAAAATTGATGAATTTGCTCCGCGCCTTTCTTTTTTCTGGGCGATTGGAATGAACCATTTTATGGAAATTGCCAAAATGCGTGCTGGGAGAATGATATGGGCAAAACTAGTAAAACAATTTGAACCCAAAGACGATAAATCATTAGCGTTACGAACCCATTGTCAAACTTCGGGTTGGAGTTTAACGGAGCAAGATCCTTTTAACAATGTGGCACGAACGTGTATCGAGGCTGCAGCTGCCGCTTTTGGAGGTACACAATCTTTGCACACCAATGCTTTGGATGAAGCTATCGCATTACCAACGGACTTCTCTGCAAGAATCGCTAGAAACACTCAGCTTTATTTACAAGAAGAAACTAAAATCACAAAAACGGTTGATCCTTGGGCTGGTAGTTATTATGTAGAAAGTTTGACCAATGAAATTGCTGAGAACGCTTGGAAACTTATCGAAGAAGTAGAAGAACTCGGCGGAATGACTAAAGCCATTGAATCTGGAATTCCGAAACTTAGAATCGAGGAAGCGGCAGCCAGAAAACAAGCACGAATAGACAGTGGTCAGGATATCATTGTAGGGGTAAACCAATATCGATTAGAAAAGGAAGATCCGTTACAAATTTTGGATGTGGATAACCAAATGGTTCGCAAGCAACAATTGGAACAATTAGACCGAATCAAAGCGACCCGAGATACAGAAAAAGTACAAAATTCACTAAAAAAATTAACCCTTTGTGCGCAGACAGGAGAAGGTAATTTACTGGAAATTGCCGTTGAAGCTGCTAGAAACCGAACCACTTTAGGAGAAATTAGTGAGGCATTGGAAACGGTTTTTGGAAGATACAAAGCACAAATTAAATCATTTAGCGGTGTGTATAGTAAAGAAATAAAAGACGACAAAAGCTTTGAAAAAGCAAAGCAATTAGCAGATGAATTTGCTGAAAAAGAAGGACGCCGTCCGCGAATTATGATTGCAAAAATGGGACAAGACGGGCACGATCGTGGGGCAAAAGTAGTGGCTACAGGCTACGCTGATGTTGGTTTTGATGTTGACATTGGTCCACTTTTTCAAACACCAGCCGAAGCTGCTAAACAAGCCGTAGAAAACGACGTGCATATTTTAGGAGTTTCTTCTCTAGCTGCGGGACACAAAACTCTTGTTCCGCAAGTAATTGAAGAACTTAAAAAGTACGGAAGAGAAGATATTATGGTGGTTGTAGGCGGAGTAATTCCTGCGCAAGATTACCAGTTTTTATTTGATTCTGGTGCTGTTGCCGTGTTTGGACCAGGAACAAAAATTAGCGAAGCTGCTATTAAAATATTAGAAATTTTAATGGGCAGTTTCGAATAAAAAAAAGACTATAATTCTCTAATCTATAAAAAAGCACTAATCAAAAGATTGGTGCTTTTTTGTTTTTAATCAAAAAATAAGCACTAATAATTCCTATTAAAAAAGAAATGATTTAACTGATTTTATTAACATAATTTATGGTATAAGTTAACGCTAAAACCTGAATTAAAAAGCTAAATTTACATAAGAATATTTGTTTTTGTTAAAAAATTAAAATTTTAAAATACTGATATATAGATAATTATATAAATAAAAGAAGGGGAAGTAAAAAGATAAGCCTTAGAATTTATTAGTCTATTGCAATTGCAAAAATCATTAATTAATTTAAAACTTAAATATTATGAAAGCACTTATTATAATACTTTTTTTAAGCGTTACTATGGCGTCATATTCACAAGAGACTTCGAAAGGGAAAATTAAAATCGAAGAATTACCTGGTGTGGTTATTAAAAGAGTTGGAACCGATTTTTCTGTTTATATTCCTGACAATAATCCTGATCAAAGAGTAAGAACTGTAGAAGAAAAATTTATTGCCTTCGATCTAGGTAAAGATGCTGAAGGATTTGAAGAATACCTCGTAGTAATGGAAGTAAAAAACGGTTCTTTGACCGCTACTTATAATGAAAATGGAAAATTAATACGCGTTGTGGAAGAATTCAAAAACGTAAAACTTCCAGGTGAAGTTATTTATTCAATTTATCGAACCTATCCTGGTTGGTCTATTGTAAATGATAGTTTTCTCTATTCACAAGCAGATGGAGATGTTATCAAAAAACAATATAACATTAAAATCAAAAAGGATAAGGAAACCATGAAATTAGTGGTACGTCCAAATGGAGAAATCCTTAAAGCGAAATAAAATTCGATTTAGAATACTAAAAAGGCTGCCAAAATTAATTAGACAGCCTTTTTTATATTGCTTAAACTACTATTTAGATTTGTATGTTTTTTACGCTAGCATTACCATCAGCTACAATAAACGAAGTATCGTAACCCCCAAATAGTTTCATATATGTTCTTATGGAAGTTCCATAAGCATCTCTAAAATAACGCTTACCCTTATTTTTGAAGTACTTTTTTACTGATCCAGCACCACCAAGATGAGCCGCAGCTAAAATTCCAGATTCAGTGACTTGTATTCCGTTGAGTATTGTTCCTTCGTATTTTTCAATTTCTTTTTTTAACTCCCATTTATTTTTAGCCAATAGTGCTATAAATGCTCTTTCTTGTAATTCTGGACTATTCAAAAAAGTAGTACTATTACGAACTCCAACTGACTTTAATGTTTCAATACCAAATTGGTATTTGCCTAAATATCCTAAAGAATTAATTTTTCTGTATTTGCTTTCAGATTCTCTATAACCAATTGCTTCTCTAAATCCTACGAAAAAATTTCCAGTAAAAGGGATGTTCGAATTGATGTAATCTTCTTGTTGTTCAGAAGGAAATAAGTAGTGTGTTCCTTCTTCTTCATTGATGAGAAACCAAGGGCTGGTTTCTAAGTTAAACGGTTTAAAACCGGAGCTTAAAAAAACTGTAATCACAGTCAAACTAGTGTAAAAATACCACTTCTTTATCATAAATTGTTTTTCTTCAAAACGCTGTCCCGTTAAGAAATTTCTATGCGCAAAGGTACAACAAAAATAATTATACTGATAATCAAGTAGTTAAACTTTTCTAAAAATAGATGAAGTGGTATTTTATATCGTTTAAGTGCACAAATTCGATAGTTGGAGCAGGAATCTTAACCGTATTAAGAACGGAGAAAACGGTCTTCAAAAAATGAGATTTAGTCTTAATTCTTGTCAAATCGACATCTAAACTCAGATAAAACTGCCTAAACCTTTTTGGATTAGAAATTGAAATTGGGGTTACATTTTCAATATTTCCAGTTATCATTCCATCAGCTCCATAACCCAATGCCACATTAAGCCATTTTGGTATTTTAGAATCTTTAGCAAAAGAATGTAAATTGACTGAAAGCCAATACGTTTGTCCGTTATAATCTTTTAAAATTTGCTCCGAGAAAGAACTACCTAATACCTCTGGTCTGTAACTAGCATATTTAGTGGTATGAAAAGAAAATTTGGGTGTAATACGTTGTTCCTTCCACATTAATCCTTGTGAAACATATAAAGCAGTTCCAGAAGCATTAGCAACAATATCTCCTAATGAAGCGCCCCACTCAGAGGAATAACCATCTAAAACCTCAACGGCAGTTAAAAAAGCAAATCCTAAACCTGCTCCGTAAAGTAATTGATTTTTTTTAGTAGCGCCACTCCACTGTAGCATTTCGGAACCTAATCGTCCCAAATGATACGATGAAAACACATGACCTGCTTTATCCATTTGAAGCCACTCCTCATTGTCATTTATAAAATGAAAATTGGATTTGGGATAATCTGCATACCAAACTTGGTTTAAACCTATTAAAGTTCCCGTGGCCAAAACTGCTTCGGAAATGACAACTGCGTTTTGTCTTTTTAGCTGTAAAGAATCTGCTGGTTTAAAGAAACTAGCTGCAGTGTTTTGTGAAAAACCAATTGGCGCAACCATCCAAAACAACAGCAAAAAAACAAACTTTTTATCCCATCCCAAAACTATCTTTTTACCCCTTGACTGTTAATCCAATCTGAATATTTTTTGGCATTTTTATTATGTTCCTCCAAAGTAGCCGCAAACTCGTGGTACCCAAAGCGCTCTACACTGGCGCAGAAGTAAATGAAATTATTTTTTTCAGGATCTAATACTGCTTCTAAAGCTGTAATATCCGGCATCGCTATAGGTCCCGGAGGAAGTCCCAAATTCATATAGGTGTTATAAGGATGCACCATTGTCAAATCGTTGTAAAAAACTCTTTTGATGACTTGGTCAAAATCATTCGATTTCTTTTTCATCGCAAAAATAACGGTAGGATCTGCTTGTAAGGGCATTCCAGCTCTTAACCGATTCAAATAAACACCTGCAATTCTAGGTCGCTCGTCTTTTTTTACTGATTCTTTATGAACGATAGAAGCCAGAATCGTTGCTTCAATTGGGGTTAATCCTTGTTTTTGCGCTTTGGCAACTCTTTCTTTATTCCAAAAATTACGGTATTCTTTTATCATTTTATCGCGGAACTTTTCAGCCGTAGTATTCCAATAAATCTCATAGGTATTAGGAATAAACAGCACTAAAACGTTCTCTTCATTAAACCCGTTTTCTTTCAAGAAAATAGAATCTTTGAACGAATTCAATAATGATACACTGTCGGCTTCTATTTGAGAACCTACACGTCCAGCTAAATTTTCTAAACGTTCTTGATTATTGAAAGACAGTTTTACGGGTGAGTTAAGTCTCAAACTTTTCACTAATTCATAACTGTTCATTCCTTTTGTTAATAAAAAACGACCCGGGATCACATTATCAGTATACCCTCTTTTGCTGGCTACCATTTCAAAACGATCCATATTCTCGACATAAGGCGCAATTATCTTCTTTACATCTTCATATTTTGAATCAGTGGGAACATAGACATAAACCTCTTTATCCGAAAATTTTGTGTTGGCAGAAAAAATTTGTTTCAAGAGTATCAATCCATAAATCATTAATACTGCTATTACAACAACTGAGGCAATGCTAATTATCTTCTTAATATTCATAAGTGGTATTTTTTTTACGTGGAGCCATAACATGGACATGATTCCTATTACTTTGATTTTGAAACGGTAGCGAGTCAAAACTAAAAAATTTAAAATTTAGTATTGATTAATTGAAAAATAGCTTCGTCCTTGTAGACACCATTTACCAGCGTCCAATCTTTCTTTACGCCTATTCTTTCGAAACCAAATTTAGTAAAAAGTGCCGTACTTGCTACATTTTCGGTGCCAATATTTGCATATAATTGGTGTAAATTAAGATTATAAAATGCATATTCGATTAATAACCCCAAAGCTTCGGAGCCAATATTCTGTTTTCGATTTTCGTTATTTTGGATTACTATACCCACTCCTGCCCTGTTGTTCTTTGGATCAAAATCAAATAAATCGATTAAACCTAAGGCCGGAAAATCCTGATCCTGACAAATAGCTAATCGCAATTGCTTGGCTTCATAAATATCCTGATGGGCATTTTCTAAATATTGTTTGACTAAAAATCGGCTGTAAGGTGTATGCGTATTACTGACTTCCCAAATGCTCTGGTCGTTTTCTATGGCATACACAAACTCCAAATCATTGGGTTCTAATGCTCGAATATAGATATTGTCACCTTTTAATGTTTTCATTTTTGATTTAGAATTTGTTTAAATCTCAATACTCCCTTTGAATACAAATTCCGCTGGTCCTTTCAAGAAAACATGGGTAAACTGTCCTTCTTTTTTATCGAAAGAAACGACTAATTTTCCGCCTTCAACATTCAAATCAATTTCCGAAGCGTCCGTTTTTCCCAAAACATTCATCGCAATTGCAACTGCAGTCGCTCCTGTTCCACAAGAAAGTGTTTCATCCTCTACGCCTCTTTCGTACGTTCGTAGCGAAAAAGTGGTTTCATTAATTTGTTTGACAAAGTTGATGTTACTTCCTGCTTTACCATACAAATCACCGTATCGAATAGCAGCTCCGTTTTCTTTTATATTGTAATTTTCTAAATCATCAACCAATTGTACATGGTGTGGCGAGCCCGTATTTAGAAACACATGATCTGGACTGACTTTTACCTCAGCCACATCAATCATTTGGAGTGAAACTAATCCGTCTGGTTCCACCGTGGCATGGTGCAAACCATCTGTAGCTATGAAAGTAGTTTTATTCTCGATTACGTTCAGCTTTTTGGCGAAAGCCACTAAACAACGTCCACCATTACCGCACATAGAACTTTGGTTTCCATCAGAATTGTAATAAACCATTTTGAAATCAGTTTCAGGGTCATTTTCCAATAAAATAAGACCATCACCTCCTATCCCAAAACGCCTGTCGCACAAATGCGCAATGAGTTGTGTATTCTCCTTTGGAAAAAACTCCGAACGATTATCAATCATCACAAAATCATTTCCTGTTCCTTGGTATTTATAAAATTCTAGTTGCATTTTAATTTCTATTGAGTGTTACAAAAGTACGAACTATTAATGAAATGTTAATCATTGTTAAAGAGCGTTAAACTGTATTTTACGAAGCTATTTTATTTTTATTTTTACGAGTAAATATCTTAATAAACGAATTTAATTATGAAAAATTTTTCAACACTATTTTTAGTTTCCCTGTTGAGCGGAGTAGTAACACTAGGTTCATACAAGTTATTATTTGACACTAATGGTTATTTTTCTAATGATAAAGACTCTTTGGTAACAACAGCATCCAACTCTTACGGAAAAAAAGTAGGATTGTCATCGGATGTACTTGATTTTACTGAAGCTGCAGAAAAAACCATTCATACAGTCGTCCATGTAAAAAACGTTTCTCGAAGAACAATTACAAACCCCATTTTAGAATATTTTTATGGGTATAAAGGCGGACAATCCCAAGAACAAGTAGGAACAGGTTCTGGCGTAATCATCTCTGAGGACGGTTATATTGTGACCAACAATCACGTGATTAAAGGCGCATCAGAAATTGAAATTACCCTGAATAACAAAAAATCATATCAAGCAAAGCTCATTGGAACCGATTCTAAAATGGATATTGCTTTATTAAAAATTGATGCGAATGAGAAATTACCGTATACTGTTTTTGCCAATTCTGATTCGGTTAAAGTGGGCGAATGGGTTTTGGCTGTCGGAAATCCATATAATCTAACCTCCACGGTAACCGCTGGTATTGTTTCAGCGAAAGCCAGAGATTTAGACACCAGCGGAATCCAGTCTTTCATACAAACAGATGCTGCGGTGAATCCAGGAAACAGTGGTGGCGCCTTAGTCAACACGCGTGGTGAACTGATAGGAATCAACACGATGATTTCCTCTATGACTGGTTCTTATGTAGGCTATTCGTTTGCAGTTCCTTCGAATATTGCCCGAAAAATTATCGAGGATCTTATGGAATTTGGGAATGTGCAACGCGGAATTCTTGGCGTTGAAGGAGGCGAACTGAACAGCATTACGTCCAAAGAATTAGGAATTACGCAAACACAGGGATTCTACATTAATAAGGTAACTAAAAATTCTGGTGCCGAAAAATCTGGACTTACAAAAGGCGATGTTATCATTAAATTAGACGAGCAAAATATAGCAACATTTGCTGATCTTTCTGGTTACATCAATACCAAAAGGCCAAATGACAAAGTACAAGTGACGTTTATGAGAGATGGCAAAACCAAAATTGTACCTGTTGTACTGAGTAAAAATGAATTTTTTAATGCGGAGTTTAAAGGTATCGAGTTAGAAAACATTGAAGCTGCTGACAAAAAGAAATTCAAAATTGATTATGGCGTACGAATTAAGTCTATAAACAGCCAAAACTTAAAGCAATATGAAGACGAGTTGCTAGGCAATATCATCTTGAGTATTGACAATGTAAAAGCTACCGATGTAGAAACCGTTTCTAAACTTTTAAGTAAAAAAGAAGAAAACCAAACGGTACGCATTGAAATGATTAATAAAAATGGAGAAGTAATGCGCGTGATTCTCTGACGCATCTCTTTTTTTTTGAAACCAAAGCCATCTTGTAAACCAAGGTGGCTTTTTATTTTACAAATAATTCTTAAAATACGTTACGAAATCGATTGAAATGGGTACTTTTGCGCAAATTTTAAAAAATACAATCACTTATTTTCATTAAATTTTCAACATGGCAACCACAACTTTATACGAAAAAGAAGTTTCTTTTCAAGCCGACAGGCGACGTGCAGGAGTAAAATTGATTAAAATCATCAGCGATTTATGGTATGATAAATCCATTGAGATGGTTTTATTCCGCAACCAATTAATTGATAGAAATGTCAGTGATATTATCAACCTACATGAATATGCAGCTGAATTTGTGGGCAAACCCATTTCAGTATTTGATTCGGTTAAAATTGCAAAAGCGATTTTAGAATTGAATTTACTTCCAGCTAAATTAGACATTGGTAAACTTACCTATGAATTTGGTTTAGAAGAGGATAAATATCCAGATGCTAAATATTTTGTTATTGACAAACTTAAAAATGCAAAAGATTCTGAGGAAGTACAGCCTAAAGATGTGGTGCTGTATGGTTTTGGTCGTATTGGTCGATTATTAGCCAGAGAACTCATGTCTAAAACTGGAAAAGGAAGTCAATTGCGTTTGCGTGCAATAGTTACCCGCGATAAAAATGACGCAACTTCGCTTGAAAAAAGAGCATCCTTATTGCGCTATGATTCAATTCACGGTGATTTTCAAGGTTCAGTAACTGCTGATCCTGAAAACAATGCTTTGATTATTAACGGAACAACCGTTCACGTGATAACGGCAAATGGTCCAGAAGAAATTGATTATACACACTACGGAATTGATAATGCATTGGTAATTGACAACACAGGCGCTTTTACGACACACGAAGCATTGAGCCGCCATTTAGTTTCCAAAGGTGCCGACAAAGTATTACTTACCGCTCCCGGAAAAGGAGTTCCAAATATTGTTCATGGCGTAAACCACAACGAATACAATCCGGATGAAATCAACATTTTTTCTGCGGCGTCGTGCACCACAAATGCCATCACGCCAATCTTAAAAGCTGTCGAAGATACTCTGGGAGTTGTAAAAGGGCATTTAGAAACCATTCACGCCTACACTAACGACCAAAATCTTGTAGATAACATGCACAAGAAATACCGTCGTGGAAGAGCTGCAGCTTTGAATATGGTGATTACCGAAACAGGTGCTGGAAGCGCTGTTGCAAAAGCATTACCGTCATTAGAAGGAAAATTAACTTCAAATGCGATTCGCGTGCCGGTTCCTAACGGTTCCTTAGTGGTTTTGAATCTGGAAGTTTCAAGAACAACTTCAATTCAAGAAATCAATGCCATCATGAAAAAATACGCATTGGAAGGCGAATTGGTTGAGCAAATAAAATACTCGATGAATAACGAGTTGGTTTCGTCGGATATCGTTGGTACATCGCAACCTGCTATTTATGACAGTAATGCCACAATCGTTTCAAAAGATGGAAAAAATATCGTGTTATACATTTGGTATGATAACGAATACGGATACAGCCACCAAGTAATCCGATTGGCAAAATACATTGCTAAAGTAAGACGTTTTACGTACTACTAGCCTACCGTTTACAGGTTGTGGATTGTGGTAGTATTTTTTTAGTTTTAGTTTTAGCCATTAGTTTTACAACAACCCAACCTGAATTCAATAGAAAATCCGTCGCGTTATCACAACGAGACGGATTTTTTTTATTTAAGCTTTTTTGTTATTCTACCGAATTTAGCCACAGATGACGCGGATTAAACGGATTTTAACTGCTTTCCAAAAAGTTATATTTAAAAATTCGATTTAACATCCACAAATTAATAATTCATAACTCATAATTTTTAAAAAAACTATTCCTTAGCTTTCGTCAAATAATACACTGGAATACCTATTAGCATGATCAAAACGCCCCAGCCACATGTAGATGGTTTTGTATACAATAACGCCATGCAAATTGCCACCGTAATTAAAATATACAGTGCTGGCAGTAACGGATAACCAAAGGCCTTATACGGACGCTCTGCATTTGGCATTTTTTTACGTAAAATAAAAATCCCATAAATGGTTAAGATGTAAAATATCAAAACAATAATTACCACAAAATCCAACAAATCTCCGTATTTCCCTGTCAGACACAAAGCCGAAGCCCAGATACACTGCGCCCAAATAGACCATGCAGGAACACTTGCTTTATTCAGTTGGGCCGCTTTCTTAAAAAACAAACCATCCTGAGCCATCGTATAATAAACCCTAGCACCAGCCATAATCAAACCATTGTTACACGCAAAAGTCGAAATCATAATCATCACAGCAATAATCAAAGTTCCCACCGATCCAAAAATAGTTTGCGAAGCAACCACCGCCACACGATCCGATTCAGCAGTAGCAATATCAAACAAAGGCACTACTGCCAAGTACATCACATTGGCTAAAATATAAATTACACTTACAATCAAGGTTCCCAAAAACAAACTCAAGCCCACATTCCGTTTTGGGTTTTTAATTTCACCCGCAATAAAAGTTACTCCTTCCCAAGCCACGCTCGAAAATTGCGAACCCACAAAGGCCGCCGAAATACCACTAATTAATGCCAAACCACCAATAGGCAACCACTCGCCAGTATCTACATTCAGGCTTTGAGCTGACCAAGCGTTGGCCCAATTCGCATCCCAAACTGCTCCATCCGCAGCAATAAAACCAAAAACAATCAAACCCGCTAGCGAGAGCACTTTGACCACCGTAAGCACCGTTTGTAAAATCTTAGAGTTTTTCACCCCGCGACTGTTCACATAACTCAACAAAATAATCGTAAAAATAGAAACAAGCTGAGCCGCATTGAGTTTGAAATCCCCTATTTCATATAAAATATTTTTATCACTTAAAGGTGCGTATAAATAGGCGGCAAACTTAGCAAAAGCGACACCCACGGCAGCAATGGTACCGGTTTGAATCACGGCAAAAAAGCTCCAACCGTACAAGAAACCCACCAGTTTCCCGTACGCTTCCTTGATGTACACATATTGACCACCCGCTTTAGGAAACATCGCGCTCAACTCGCCATAACTCACGGCGGCAATCACCGTAATAGCGCCCGTAAGCACCCACATAGCAATCAACCAACCGGCAGATCCCAACTGGCGAACCATATCCGAACTTACAATAAATATCCCGGAACCTATCATAGAACCCACCACAAGCATGGTTCCGTCGAGTAATCCTAATTCTCTTTTAAAATCGTCTGGTTTTTGGTCTTCCATATTTTTTTTTGGTTTAAGGTTTTGGGGTTTTGGTTTTAGTTGGCTAAAGATATACTTTTTTTAGAAATTTCATAAAAAGGATGGAAAAAGTGAGATTGTTCCTTTGGGCGTGACCCTGCAGCAGCTTTGTCGTTCCTCCTCGCCACTTTGGGTCGGGCGGTACGCTGTATCTTTATTTTCTTAAAGAAAGAAAATAAAGGATGCCGCTTCCCTCCCTCACGCAAACCGAAATAATTATAACGTTTATTCTTTTCAATAAAAATTGTAAGAAAAACTTAATATATTTGAGAAAATATAAAGCACAATTCAATAGCGACAATCTACCCATATTTGGGTGCATACACGAAGGTTTGCTTTGGCAATATATAAGTTAGATATATTATGAAAAAACTACAAACGACATTATTTTTATTGCTTTTAATCCAAATAAGTTTTGGACAGAAACTAAATATAATAAATAATCAAGCTATTCAATTCAGTATCAAAAAAGAAAAGGATACTATCAATTTTGTATTAATCGATACTAATTTAGACGAAATAAAACCTATTTTTTTATTTTGTCAAGGTTCTTTGCCAATGCCATTATTCGTAAAACCAGCAAAAGAAAATATATGGATGATTGGCGGTGGAATAACAAATTTCGACATAAATGAAATAAAAAAGAACTATCATTTAATTGTCATTTCAATGCCGAAAACTCCTGTAATTGTTAATGAAAAAAACTTAAATAAATCTTATTGCTATATTCCAAATGTAGAAGAACCCGATGAATTTGATAAGGAATATGTAAAAGCAGATTTTTTAGAGAATTATGAATATAGAGCAGAAAAAGTTTTAAATTTTTTGCGAAGACAGAAATGGGTAGATAATTCAAAATTAGTAGTTGCTGGACATTCTCAAGGTTCTAAAGTTGCAACACTTATTGCTTTAAACAACAAGAAAGTTACACATTTGGGATTATTTGGTGCAAACCCATTTGGAAGAATTGACCAAAACATTAGAAACTATAGAAAGGAAGCCGAAAGAAAAGAAATCACTTGGGAAAAAGCTAATGAATATATCGAAAACACATATCAAATGTATAGAGAAGCTTATAATAAAGAAACTTTAAAAGAAAATCCAAATTTATTAGCTTGGAAATCTTTCTCAAGACCATTATTAAATGATTGGTTACAAATCAAAATACCTACTTATTTAGCTTATGGAACAAATGATATTGCTTCTGATTTATGTGATTTAGTTCCTTTATTTTATATCCAAAACGCAAAAGATAATTTAACATATAAAAGATACTTAAACTTAGAACATAACTTTTTTGAAGTTAATGATAATGGAAGAGCAAATTACGAAAAAGAACATTGGAAAGAAGTTATGAATGAGTTTATAAATTGGACGAAAAAATAAATACATCTGCCAACAGCCATTTTGAGCTAGCTGGAGCTCCCACTGGCGCTCGTTTGCAACGAGTGCCTTTTTTAATTTAGAGCACAATCGTAGCGTTTGCAACGCGATTACTATATCTTTATGCATTCATTCCCCACAAATAGGAGTAAATAAATAACTAATAAACTAAATGCGATTGCTTCGTTCCTCGCAATGACTGCAGTACCACCGCGCGAATATGCCACAATAGTTAGTTCAGTTTGGCAAACTGTGCCCACAATGAACAAATAATACACTAATTATGAGTAAATTAAAATTAGGATGGACAGGTCTTGGCAACATGGGAAATCCAATGGTGATGAACCTGCTCAAAGCGGGTTTTGAAGTAACTGTCTTCAATCGTACCAAAGAGAAAGAAGCGCCATTACTGGCTGCAGGAGCAAAATCAGCAAGCAGTTTGCAAGAAATAATGAAAACTTGCGACGTCGTTTTGACGATGTTATCCAATGACGCAGCTGTCAAAGAAGTTTTTGAGGGACCAACAGGTCTATTGTCTAAATCCAATTCGGGCAAAACCATCATCAATATGAGTACGGTTGCTCCAGAAACCTCGCGTTATTTAAACACCATTTGCAACCAAAATCAAATACATTTTATAGATGCTCCCGTTTCTGGAAGTGTAAAACCGGCACAAGACGGAACATTGGTCATTCTTGTAGGTGCATCAAATGAAGACTACGAAGTAGCGAAACCCATATTTGACGTTTTGGGTAAAATTGCGATTCACGTAGGCGAACCTGGCGTGGCAAGTTCGGCTAAGTTAGCCATCAATTACTTATTGGGATTGAATCTTCAAGGCATAGCCGAAACGGTTCTATTTGCCGAGAAAAACGGCGTAAGCAAAGAAGACATGCTCAACATTATCAACCAAGGTGCTTGTGGCAACGGAATTACGAATATCAAAACGCCTTCCATTCTGAACGATTCTTATCCGGCAGCATTTGCGTTGAAACATTTAGTCAAAGATTTAAGACTGGCCAAAGAAGCCGGACTCGATTCGCCACTCATTCACCCTTTGTATGATAGTTACGCCGCAGCAGAACAAAAAGGATTGGGCGATCAAGATGTGATGGCAATTATCAGCAGTTTGAAGGATAAATAGTATTTGATATTAAGTCTTATTTTTTAAAACCTTTTCACAAACAATAATTTAAATCGTCCCGACCGCGCCAATATTCCACTGTTGTTAGCGTAGTTTTGCAAACTGCGCCCACAATAGTGAGCAAAAAATACAAGTAACATAAAAATGTCTACAAGGTATAAAGTCAAGACAACCGAAGATCACTATTTTAGTTTCGCTAGAAATTATGCCTCATTATAAAATGAGCTAGAATTGATTTTATTGGGTTTGTTTTTGATGCTTAATTACAATGGATACAGTTACTAATAGTAATCGGATGAGATATAGATCCAGTTCAATTGCAAACTTTGAAAATAGAATTAACAAAAGACTCGACTATATTAAATTACAGAATCGAGCATTGGAATAAATAAAAAATCCCTAAGTACTCACTTAAACGAGTCAGATTGGTATTAAAACCCAAAGACAAAAGTTTGCCGTTTTTTTGCCGCTACTAATCAAAGTTATAAAAAAAGATAACGACCTTTGAAACTCAATTCAATCTTAAATTTATGATTTTACAAATAGAAACTCCTGCCTTACTTTTTGGTGCTACTTCCTTAATTCTTCTGGCCTACACCAATCGGTTTTTGACTATTGCCACAATTGTAAGAGGACTTAAAAAAACGTACAAGGAAAAAGAGAATAACATGATTTTATTAGAAATCAAAAATCTGAACTTGCGCTTAACATTAATTCGAAATATGCAAATGGCAGGCGTTTTGAGTCTATTTCTATCTGTTTTTGCAATGCTACTATTGTTCTTAGAACAACAAACCGCTGGAATTTATCTTTTTGGGCTGAGTTTATTGGGACTATTGATTTCGTTGGGATTATCATTTTGGGAAATCAGTATTTCTGTAAATGCTTTGCGATTGCATTTGAGCGATTTGATTCAGAAATAATGTTTCAAAAAAGACATAAAAAAAGAGCTGTAAAATCGATTTTACAGCTCTTTTTATAGTTACAGAAAACGCTATTGATTTAAAATTCCGTCTTCTTCCTTCTTCTCTTTGTTCAATAAATTGGGGTTTTCTTTAGCCAACTTATTTTTTGTTGGAATCTTATAATTCAGGCTAAAACCAAATTTTCTCGTATCTTGCTTACTACTAATCAATAAAGGCGTTTCAAATGAATTGAAAGCATTCCTGTTGGTATTCAAAACATCATCCGCATAAATAGAAAGTGTCAATTGGTCTTTTAGAAACTTTTTAGAAAAAGTAAGATCTAGGGCATTTCTAATAGGCTCTACGGCTATGAAATAAAAATAATTCCCTTTTGGAATAACGTAGTTGTAATTGGCCACAAATTTTATCTTTTGAGGCAATACTAACTGCGACATCAAGTTAAACATCCAGAATCCATTGGTATCTACATTTGGAATTTGGTGGTATTGGTAGCCCGTATACACATACAAAAAGTTCATCGTATCAGGATTCACATTCATTTTCATGGTTTCAGCTAGCCCTTTGGTAAACAGCATATACGGAATTGGCATTCCAACGCTAAAATTATGAATCTTTACTGCCGGAATATTCTCATTTGTATTGATAACTAAATCATTATCAAGCGTCACCCTGTTGATTACTTGGTTCTTTGCTGAACTGATATTGTAACTAATAAAAGCATAATCAAAAGCGCTTAATTTTACCTCATAATTATCAAAAATAGTAGGTTGTAAATTGGGATTACCAGAATAATCTACATTTGGATTTTGGTAATTGGTGTTGTTTGGGTTCAATGCTGATGTACTCGGCAACGTAATTTTTTTATTGTAATTTACATTAAAAAAGACCATTTTATTAACATTGTACTGTGCGCTTGCATTTGGAAAAAATCGGAATTGCTTGAAAGCCGTTAATGCAGTCTCTTCTGTTTTACCCGTAATATTATAATCTTCGGCACGACCACCAAGAATAAAATTGACTTTATCAAATTTAGTTTGAAGTTCAATATAAGAGGCGGCAGTTCTTCGTTTATATTCTAAATTTGTGACTCCTTTACTTGCTGCGTCGAAAAGTAATTCTTCATACAAACTACCAAAGCTTACTTTTCCCTCATCAGAAAATTTGATCGGTTGCGAGTAATCAAATTTAGCATTATACAAATTTTGATTGGAAGAATTGGCCAAAGTTAATGCCGAATTAGCTATCGGACTTAATTCAAAATCATTGGTATTGTTATTATAATTGAATTTAAATTCAAGCTTTTTGGCAGCATCTTTAAATTTTTTCTGATAGGTTACCACCGCATCTTGACGCAAGCCGGTACTCATTGAGGCATCATTCGTGCTAAAACCAGGTCCAGTTCCTAAAGTTTTACTATCATTATTATTGTGAGTGATATCATAATTCAACAACAAACGGTCTTTCCCAATATCAAATGTCAAAGCGGATTTTACAAAATTATTTCTTCCCGTACGATCGGCATCGGTTTTGGAAAGTAACGAATTCATGCCATTTTCCTGTTTCTCTAAAGATGTCCAAACCGCACTTTCTCTATAATTCTGTCCCAAATTTAATTGCCATCCAAAATACTTGTTTTTGGCACTCAATAAAATACTATTATTCATCCTCCATCGCACCGCATCGTAACTTGTAAAACTCGTGCTGTTAGTATAGGTAGCACTTAGGTAATTCTTCGCATTTTTATTGGTAATAATATTCAAAATCGCTCCACCAGAAGTTGCAGGAAATTCAGCTCCAGGTTGCGTAATAATTTCGATTTTTTCAATTGCATTGGCAGGCATTCCTTCTAAGAAAGCGTTGAGTTCAGTAGTAGAAATATTCAGTGGTCTACCATCCATAAAAACATCCAGTTGTTTTCCCTGATACATCATTCCAGCAATATCAGAAGCGATTAAGCCGGGTAGTTTTTTTATACCTTCTAAAACAGAACCTGTATTTAAACTAGGTTGGTCCGCAAAATTAAAAATGGTACGATCTGCTTTTTGCTCTATCGCTTTTTTTGTTTTTACAATGGTAACCTCATTCAACTCTGTCGTTTTTTCGGCAGCTTTTTCAGGAGTAGTTTGGGCAGAAACTGCAAAAACACCAGCAAAAGTAATACAGGCGATTAGACCTAATTTTTTCATAGCTATTTTAATTGATTTTGTTATAAGACTTTGTAAGATATTATTTGTTACAGATTTTACAATAATTTTATTACAAAAAAACCAATGCGCTAGTAAATAAATTCAACTATCTTTGCCCGCTTTTTAAAATTGAAAAAATGATAAAGAATAGTGTATTAAAAGGAGTTTTCTTAGTAGGTCTTGGTGCAACAAGTTATGGAATGCTGGCAACATTTGTAAGAATGGCTTATGATGAAAATTATACAACTGCAGAAGTAACTGTTTCACAATTTGTTTTTGGAATTATTGGAATTTTATTAATTAATGCCTTTCAAAGAAACCGTAACAACAATACAGCGGTTAAAGCGTCTAAAAAAAACAAATCACAATTAATGCTTGCTGGAACTTCCACTGGACTAACGAGCGTTTTTTATTATTTAGCGGTAAAATTCGACATTCCTGTTTCAATTGCTATTGTTCTTTTAATGCAAACAGTTTGGATTGGCGTTCTATTGGAATGGTTTTTAGAGAAAAAAGCACCTTCTAAAGTTAAAACTATATCTGTAATAATTGTGTTAATTGGTACTGTTTTAGCAACTAACTTACTATATTCTGATGTGAAATTAAATCCATTAGGAATCTTTTTTGGATTATTAGCTGCAACTTCATTTACCACAACAATGTTTACTGCAAATAGAATTGCAACCGAAATTTCATCGGCGCAAAGAAGTCTTTACATGCTTTTTGGTGGCGGAATAATAGTTTTAATTTTCGCACTACTTACACAAATAATTCCAAATCAATTTCCAACAATGGCTGATGCATTAGGAGTTTTTTCTACTGCAAAAGATTTTAATTTTAGTATTTTCCTCAAATGGGGAATTATACTTTCTCTATTTGGAACTATTATTCCGCCAATGCTTTTAAACGCAGGATTTCCTTTAACAGGAATTGGGCTAGGAAGTATTGTTTCGGCACTGGAACTACCTGTTTCTGTACTAATGGCGTATTTTATTTTGAGTGAAAAAGTAATTCTGCTTCAATGGGTTGGAATTATTTTAATCATCTTGGCAATTGTGATTATGAATGTGAATTTTAAGAAAAAGGCTTAATTTCTATTTAAAACATTTGTGCTAATTTCATTTAAATTTTTATAAATTCGTGATAAATAACTTTATTATGAATTTACCTTGGCATTTATATGTGATGGCTTTTGTTTACTTTATTGCAGGATTAAACCATTTCAGAAACCCGAGACTGTACCTAAAAATCATTCCGCCTTATTTCCCGAATCCAAAGGCACTGAATTACATCAGCGGTTTAGCTGAAATAATTCTAGGCATTGCCCTGTGCATTCCTACGCTATCCCATTATGGTGCTTGGGGAATAATTGCTTTGCTAGTTGCTATTTTCCCAACACATCTTTACATGTATTTTGATGAAAAAGCAAGAATGGGTTTACCAAAATGGGTTTTGCTTTTGCGAATGCCTTTACAGTTAGTCCTTATTTTCTGGGCTTACCAATATACATAAAATTGTGAAACAGCTATTTGAATCCACATCGGAACCCCTATTTCTTCAATTGCCAGACGCTGAAATTATCTATTATCCGCAGTTTTTTGACAAAAAGCAAGCCGATATTATTTTTGCCGAATTAACACACGAAATTCCGTGGCAGCAAGATGATATCAGAGTCTTTGGAAAAATTCATCAGCAACCTCGCTTGACTGCTTTGTTTGGAAACGAAGGAAAACCATATTCCTATTCAAACATAACCATGCAGCCCCATCCTTGGAATTTGCTTTTGCAAAAGCTAAAATCACAAATCGAAAAGGTAGCTGAAGTCAATTTTACAACCGTTTTACTCAATCAGTACCGCGACGGAAAAGACAGCAACGGCTGGCACGCCGATAATGAAAAAGAATTAGGAGTAAATCCTGTAATTGCTTCAGTGAGTTTTGGCGCAGAACGCACGTTTCAGCTGAAACACAATTCCAATAAAGACCTAAAAAAAAGCATCGTACTGCAACACGGAAGTTTATTACTAATGAAAGGCACCACACAGCATTACTGGAAGCACCAAATTCCGAAAACTGCCAAACCCATTGGACCCAGAATAAATGGTACCTTCCGAATAATCAAATAATTATTTTCAATAAAAAGTATTAAATTTGAAATAAACAATCCAATTATGAATGATATTATTGCTTATTTTTCTACCATTCCTTCATCTCATAGAAGCTTAATTCTTGTGGGTGGAATTACTTTTTTTTGGCTAATCGAAAATGCTTTTCCATTATTTAATTTCACGTACAAGAAATGGCATCATGCAGGCATCAACATCTTTATGACCTTAACCACTATTGTAATCAACTTTTGTTTGGCGTTTATATTATTGAAATCAGCTGATTGGAGTATTGCCAACAATTTTGGAATTTTACAATGGCTACCTGAAATGCCGTTATGGCTCTATGCCCTTATTGGATTACTATTATTGGATTTAATTGGTGCTTATCTGGTGCATTTAGTAGAGCATAAAACCAAATTTTTATGGCGTTTTCACTTGATTCATCATACCGATACTTGGATTGATACCACTACAGCGAATAGACATCACCCAGGTGAAAGTGTAATTCGGTTTACATTTACGGCCCTTGGTGTTTTAATTGTTGGAAGCCCGATGTGGATGGTTTTTCTGTACCAAACATTATCTGTTGTTGCCACACAATTCAATCATGCTAACATTTCACTTCCGAAAAAAGTAGATACAATTTTGAGTTATTTCATCGTGTCACCAGACATGCACAAAGTACACCATCATTATGTTTTACCATATACGGATAGTAATTATGGCAATATATTCTCTATTTGGGATAGACTTTTTGGAACTTTTATGATGCTTCCAAAAGAAGAAATCATTTATGGAATCGACACACATTTGAAGCCCGAAGAACACAATGAATTAAAAAATTTATTAAAAATACCCTTTCAAAAACAACCTTTAAAGGAAAATAGTTAAAAAGTATAAAAAAATTTACTTTTTGAGAAAAAGTAATTATTATTTTTCTTAATATTGGATGTAATTAAAAATGCAATTTATTAATCATTAACAACTTATTTGAATTAATTTTCACGTGATGAAAAAGAGTAACCGTAAAGAATTGAACTGGGAGCAAACAGAAAAACTTGTTACATTGGCTTTAGAAGAAAAAAATCCTTTTGAAATCATAAAAAAAGAATTTGGTTTAGCCGAAAAAGAAGTTCTTGAAATCATGAAAAAGAAAATGCCCGCAGAAAAATTTGAAATGTGGAAAAAGAAAGCAACTGCAAATAAACCAAAACCAAAACCAGTTAAGATTGATGATTTTGATGAAGATTTGGATGGTAAATATTATATAAAAAACAAACTAGATTAGAAATAAAACTCCTGATATATTCGGGAGTTTTTGTTTTTATGACCACTCACTTCTTACAAAACACTAATGGTTTCAGTAACATCAAACGAAAACGAATTTGTTTTTGATATCCTAGGAAGTCATAAATTTTGGGCTTTTGAAAATAAAATTAAAGTACCGAAAGATAAAATAATCCGAGCGTATCAAAGCAACGATGAATTTACCTTTTGGATTGGTTGGAAGATGCCCGGAACCCAAGTACCTTGGGTAATTACAGCCGGAACGTTTATAAAGAAGGGAAAACGCAATTTTTGGGACGTTTGCAATAAAAAAAACGCCATTATTGTAGAACTCAAAGATTCGTATTACCATAAACTAATTATCGAAGTTGAAAATCCAGACCTCGTGATGAATC
Source organism: Flavobacterium sp. KS-LB2 (assembly GCF_036895565.1). Classification (NCBI taxonomy): domain Bacteria; kingdom Pseudomonadati; phylum Bacteroidota; class Flavobacteriia; order Flavobacteriales; family Flavobacteriaceae; genus Flavobacterium; species Flavobacterium sp. KS-LB2. The sequence goes on from NZ_CP145904.1 coordinate 2,652,567, forward strand.
AACTGAACAATCAATAAAATTTATTTTTATTTCCAAATCTATTTTAAAGAACTAAAAAACTTTCTAGTCCTTATTAACTGTAACAATTTTACAATTTGAAAGACTAATATAAAATAAAATCACACAAAATGAAAAGAATATTTTTTACACTAGCATTTGCATCGGTTCTTTTGAGCTGTAAAACTGCCAGTACTACAACTAATGACTCAAAATCTGTTACTGACATAGTAAAAGTTGCTATTAATTTGAATGATGTAAAAGAGGACAAAGTATTGGTCACGATTACTTCCCCAAAAATCAGTACAGATGAAGTAACCTATAGTATTCCTAAAATTGTTCCTGGAACCTATTCTATAGATGATTATGGTAAATATATTGAGGATTTTAAAGCATTTGACAGCAAAGGAAATGCATTGACTGTTACCAAAACAGATGATAATACTTGGAATATTAAAAATGCAAAAGCGTTAGTAAAAATAACTTATTTGGTAAACGATACATTTGACACTGAAAAAGGAAGTGGCTTTGGTCAAAATGATGTTTTTTCTCCAGCAGGAACAAACATTGACGCCGGAAAAAACTTCATGTTAAACATGCACGGTTTTGCTGGTTACTTTCAAGACAAAAAAGACCTTCCGTACAGTGTGAGTATTTCACATCCAGAGACGCTTTGGGGTGCAACTTCAATGACAGATCAAGATGCTAGTACGACGAACGATGTGTTTACCACACCTCGCTATGCTGAATTAGTTGAAAATCCAATCATGTATGCTAAGCCAGACTATACTACTTTTACGGTTGATGGCATGGAAATACTGATTGGCGTTTATTCTCCTAGTGGAAAAGTGACTGCAGAAAGCATCACTCCAGAGATGAAAACGATGATGATTGCTCAAAAAACCTTTTTAGGAAAAATCAATGCTACAAAAAAATATAGTGTTTTACTATACCTATCAAGCATGGCTCCTACTGACGCCAAAGGGTTTGGAGCGTTAGAACACCCAACTGCTACCACAGTTGTTTTACCTGAAATGATGCCAAAAGATGAATTGGTTAAATCAATGAAAGATGTGGTTTCGCATGAATTTTTTCATATTGTAACGCCACTTACGATTCATTCTAAAGAGATTCACTATTTTGATTACAACACACCTAAAATGTCAGAACATTTATGGATGTATGAAGGTGTAACAGAATATTTTGCCAATCTTTTTCAAATCAATCAAGGCTTAATCCCAGAAGAAGAGTTCTACACACGTATGGCAGAAAAAATTGAGCATGCCAATGCAATGAATGATACCATGCCATTCACAACCATGAGTGCTAATGTGTTGACCGAACCATACAAAGCACAATACCTTAATGTTTATGAAAAAGGAGCACTTATCGGAATGTGTTTAGATATCATAATTAGAGAAAAAAGCAATGGAGAAAGAGGAATTCTTGATTTGATGCAAAAATTATCTAATGAATATGGTGCTTCAAAACCATTTAATGACACTGAGCTTTTTGCTAAGATAACCTCATTTACTTATCCTGAAGTAGGCGCTTTTTTGACAACTTATGTGTCAGGTGCTACACCAATTCCTTATGATACGTATTTAGCCAAAGTAGGAGTTACTAAATCCATGGAGAAAGTACCTGGAAATGTATTCCTAAAAGGACAAATGCCTTACATCACTGTAAATCAAGCTACCAAAGAAATCATTGTGATTCCAAATATGGAATTGAATGTATTCTATACTAACCTAGATTTAAAAGGAGGTGACATTATAGTAGCTATTAACGACAAACCGTATTCCTTAGATAATATTTACGAAATGATTACTGAAAGTCAAAAATGGAAAGAAGACGAAGCCATCGCAATAAAAATAAAACGCGACGGTAAAGAACAAATAATCAAAGGAAAGGTGAAATTTCCTTATGAAGAGAAAGAAGGTCTAAAGGCTACTGATGCAACTAAAAACACTTTAAAACAAGCGTGGTTGAAATCATAATTTCAAAAATAATTCCAGAAATCCCAATTTAGAAATAGATTGGGATTTTTTTTGTGAAATTTGAATGCGTTAGCAAAATCATTCCAACAATTTTCTTTATTTTGCGCCAAAATATAAACACTATTGAAATCGTCATGATTCAATCCTAATCCCGAAGTATCGTGACTAGAGAAATCATAAAAATGACGAAGCATGTACTAAAAAAAAACAAATTTTAACTTCACATGAAAAAATCTATTATTGCATTCGTTACGCTTATCCTATTAGTATCTTGTAACAAGAATGAATCAAAAACTAATTTACATATTACTGGAAATATCAAAGGATTAAAAAAAGGTACTCTGTATATCCAGCGAGTTGTTGACACTACATTAGTAGCTATTGACACGATTAACATCGATGGTAGCTCCTCTTTTGAAAGCAATCTGGATTTAAAATCTCCCGAAATGCTTTATTTATTCTTAGACAGAGGTGTGACTAATTCTCTAGACAATAATATACCATTCTTTGCTGAGCCCGGAAACATAACTATTGAAACAAGTTTAGATCGTTATTTATCTGATGCCAAAATTAAAGGATCCAAAAATCAAGAAATATTTGAAGAGTATAAAAAAATCAATACGCGCTTCACAGATGAAAATCTTTCCTTAATTGAGCAAAAATTCAATGCTATCAAAAGCCAAAACACACAAAAAATAGATAGTTTAAGTGCAAAACAAGATTCTAATATCAAAAGAAAATACTTATTTGCTACAAATTTTGCATTAAACAACAGAAAATTTGAAGTAGCACCTTATATCGCGCTATCCGAAATCTATGATATAAACATCAAATATTTAGATACGATTCAAAAATCAATGTCTCCAACCGTAGCACAATCGCTATATGGTAAAAAACTAACAGAATATGTTACTACCATTAAAAACCAAAAATAAAAGTTTAAAAAGCATATTTTCATCGGTATAAATAAAAAATCATCTTGCTACACAACAAGATGATTTTTTTTTTATTCTATAAAGTAGCAGAGTAATTAGAATATGACTAAAAAACCTGATTATTACTTTGACCGAAAAAACTGTTTAAGCACTGAAAGCTATTCCGCTAATAATCATCCCCACAAACATTAAAAGATAGAGAGAGAAAATCACAAGAGTCATAATCCCTATAAACTTATAATGTGATTTTAAATATCGTAATGAAGTAGTCAATGTTTCAGCATCATTGTTTTTAAACGCTGCTTTGGCATTAGATGCAAATTTATTCAAGTAATACACCGGAAAGAAATAAAGTGCTGCAATAAGCAAATAAACGACAGCCATTATCATTCCAAAAGAGGAACCCATAGCTCCCATCGCTGGATTCATTTTTCCCATAGTAGAAAATAATGTACCTGCAAATAAAGCTGCAAAAATGATAAAACCAATTCCTATATATCCAAGAATGGATAAAAAATAAGCCCATTTTGCGGTTTCTTTCAAAAAGTCTTTTGCAGACTCATTTAGCTTCATTTCGAAATTCTCAATAACTGAATGCTCTTCCATAATTTATTTTTTTTTGTTAGACACCAAATTAACAAAAAAATTACGACATTCAAATCAAACAGGATTCAATTCTGACATTTACCAAAAACAAAAAACCACTTAACAAAAGTTAAGTGGTTTTATTAAAGAGCCGGCGGAGGGACTCGAACCCACGACCTGCTGATTACAAATCAGCTGCTCTAGCCAACTGAGCTACGCTGGCGACTCATTACGGGTGCAAATATAAGTCTGAATTTCTATTTTCCAAAACAAATTCAAACTTTTTTTTGCTTTTTTTTGACTACAATTCGTTGATTTTAGCAATCAATTGATTAGCAGTTTGTTCCAATTCAACATTGATTTGTTTGAAGTGTGCTTTTTTATTTTCTACATTTTTTGCATTCACTTTAGTGATTAATGCATCAAAAGCAGCAATAGCTTCATCGATTAAATTGTTAGTTTCAGTTGTTGGTTTTCCTGTTGTAGAAATCTCGAACAAGTAAACTGCTTCAATAATATCTCCTAAAACGTAGTTGATGTCTTTTTTTAAATTCTTAACGTTTGCCATTTTTATTTTTTTAAAATTTGAATTTTAATTTGCGTCTGCAAAAGTACACATAATCTTTCTATTACCGACTATGAAATGTAAATTTCTAAAATTGAAGCTTTTCCATTGAGGATGAATGCATTCATTGCTGCAGGAATCAAAACGGTGTCTCCTTTTTTATATTGGAATTTTGAATTGTTGTATTCCAATTCAAATGTTCCTCCAGTACACATATATACGGTAAAGGTTTTACCCGATTTAGAAACTGAAATTTCCCCATCTAACGGAATGAAATTAGTCGTAAAATAAGGGCAGTTTACAATTTCGTTCGATTGATTTATGTTCTTTGTATACTCTTTCTTGGTTTCTACTTTATTATAATTAATAGCATCCAAAGCCAAATCAACATGCAATTCCCTCGTATTTCCATTAGCATCTACCCGATCAAAATCATACAAACGGTATGTTATATCCGAAGTTTGTTGAATCTCAGCTACCACAAGTCCAGCACCAATAGCGTGAACTGTTCCTGTTTCTAAAAAGAAAACATCTCCCGATTGTACTTTTACATCATCCAGAATAGAAAGTAACGTTTTGTTTTTTAGATTTTCTAAAAAGTCATCAGCATTCGATTTTTCTTTGAAACCCACAATTATTCTAGCATCATCATCCGCTTGCATGATGTACCACATTTCGGTTTTACCAAAAGAATTATGACGCTTTTTAGCCAACGCATCATTGGGATGCACTTGAATAGATAAATCTTCACGTGCATCTAAATACTTGAAAAGCAATGGAAATTGTGCTCCAAATCTAGCATGAACTGCTGTCCCCAATATTTCATCAGGAGAACTATTAATAAGGGCAGTCAATGTTTTCCCTTTCCATTCTCCGTTTGCCACAACACTCACATCTCCTTCAACAGTAGACAACTCCCAACTTTCACCTGTAATTGTTGATGTAACTGATTTATTAAGTAACGTTTTAAGTTTTTCACCGCCCCAAATTCTTTCTTTTAAAATGGGTTTAAATTGTAATGGATAAAATTTCATCAATGTGTTTTTCGAATTATAACTATATAAGATAAATGTTTTTTTATTCACTTACCTAATGTCTTCAGCTTAAAAATAATATGACAGCAAAATAGCACCTTAATATGAAGAAAGATAGAACAAACATATACTATAACTTTGAATCTATGATACTAATTCCTTGATTGCTTCAAGTGCTTTAGGAATATGCTTGGTTGCTAACATACTATCAAATATCATTTGAATGACTCCATTTTTATCCGTAACATAAGTAACTCGTCCAGGAAGTAGCCCAAACAATCCAGAAGGAACTCCAAAAAGATTTTTGATTTTTTTATCATTGTCTGACAAAAGAATAAATGGCAATTTAAATTGCCTGCTGAACTCTTGATGCGAACTAACGCTATCACTACTGATTCCAATTACTTCAGCACCCAAATCTTTGAAATCTTCATATTGATCTCTAAAACTGCATGCCTCAGCGGTGCAGCCTGGAGTATTGTCTTTTGGATAAAAATAAATTACCAGAGGTTTTCGCCCCACAACGCTCTGACTGTCAAAATCATTACCGTTTGCATCTTTTGCTTTAAAACTGGGTATAATATCTCCTACTTTTAGTCTCATTATTCGCCTTTATAGGTTACAAAATTCCGCGGAGTTTCATAAAGAACAACCTCCAATTCAAATTCAGACTTGATTCTTTTTCTAATTTTATTCCAAATTACAACTACAATATTTTCGGCTGTCGGATTCAAATCCTGAAATTCAGGTACGTCAATATTTAGGTTTTTATGATCAAATTGGTCTTCAACGTCCTCTTTAATGATATCACTCAAAAATTTCACATCCATTACATAACCTGTTTCTGGATCAATTTGGCCAGTCACACTGACTATCAATTCGTAGTTATGCCCATGAAAATTAGGATTGTTACACTTCCCGAAAATAGCATCGTTTTGTTCAAAAGTCCAATCTTTTCTGTATAATCTATGAGCCGCATTAAAATGGGCTTTTCGTGAAATAGTAACTTTCATAATTTCAGATTTCAAATTCAGATTCCCTAAAATTGCGGAAACAAAATTCTTTTGTGTTAATACATTTTTTGTACTGTTCTTACAGCTTTATATTTTATGTTCTTCAAGAAAATGATAAAACTCATCGAAGATAATCTTGAACCAAACAGTGTACAAGTGTGGATGCACTTCCATATCTTCTTTCACATCCTCAATTTTCATCCATTTCCAAGCTTCTACCTCTTCTAAATTTATTTTTGGTGCTTCATCATAGTAACCAATCATTACATGATCGAGTTCGTGCTCCGTCAAACCATTATCAAAAGGAGCTTTATAGATAAAATGAAAAAGTTCTTTGAGTTCTGTTTTAAAACCCATTTCTTCAAATAATCTGCGGCTTCCGGCTTGAATATTTGTTTCTCCCTCACGTTGATGGCTGCAACACGTATTGGTCCACAGCAAAGGAGAATGATATTTCTGATGCGCCCGCTGTTGCAACATGATTTCATTTTTGCTGTTTAAAACAAAAACGGAAAAAGCACGATGCAAAACTGCTTTTTCATGTGCTTCAAGCTTAGGCATCAATCCTATTTGCTCATCATTTTGGTTAACTAATATTACATTTTCTTCTACCATATAATTCTATTGTTGGTCAAAAATACAAAAAAGATAATTAGGGACGGGGGCTTTAACGTTCTGTTTCGATTTGTTGAAGCGGAATTATTTGCAATACGACCCAATAAAATTGACGCCCCATTTTCTAAGATTCTTTTGTATTTTTATGGTAAATTACAAATAGCATCATGCAGACCATAACCATCCGAAAAGCACTTCCAAACGATTTAGCAGAACTTCTAGAATTTGAACAAGGAATTATTACTGCTGAACGTCCTTTTGACCCAACTTTAAAAGCTGATAAAATACGATATTATGATATCGAAAAAATGATTTTAGCACCACATATAGAAGTATTGGTTGCCGAGATTGGTTCAGAACTCATCGCCTCAGGGTATGCCCGAATTGAAACCGCAAAGCCTTATTTGAATCATGTAAACTATGCCTATTTAGGATTTATGTACACTAAACCCCTCCACAGAGGAAAAGGAGTAAACGCGAAGATTATTGAAGCGCTCAAAGAGTGGTGTTACCAGAAAGGCGTATCCGAAATTAGATTGGATGTTTACAGTGATAATTCCGCTGCAATTAAAGCGTATGAGAAAGTAGGTTTCAAAAAACACCTTATCAATATGCGAATGAGTGGATAACTGGAGGATCAAATCCCCTAACTAAATTTACTTTTTACCGAACGACTCAAAGGATTTTCATAAGGATAAATTATTGCTGGCATCAAAAACGAAAACTTTTACTTCATACTAATAAGGTTTTGTTAATTCTAAATCCAAAGAGGTCTTTTACCCGTAAATAACGATAGTTAAAACTTACTTAAATAACTATTAATTGCAAAGTAGACGACATTTTTTCACTGAAAAGCGCTTTACATTTGTACTATAAAAAAGAAAACTATGAAAAATACAACCCGTTTTTTAAGCCTATTATTTTTGCTTCCTTTATTTATGTTCACTGCCTGCGGACAGACTACAAATAAAAAAAATACCATAAAAAAAACAATCGCAATGGGAAATTCAATTAGTAAACCCGGTAATCCTTATTATTCCAATACCGACCAAACAAAATTAAAAGTTAGTGATGCCGAGTGGAAAAAAGTTTTACCAGAAGACGTGTATGAAGTAAGCCGTAATGCAGACACCGAAAGGCCATTTACAGGAAAATATTGGGACACTGATGAAAAAGGAACCTACTATTGTGCTGCTTGTGGCAACAAACTATTCCGTTCTGGAGCCAAATTTTCTAGCAATTGTGGCTGGCCAAGTTTTTTTGAGCAGGACAACAAGAACAGTGTTATTTACAAAACCGACAATTCTCTTGGAATGGAAAGAATTGAAGCCCTTTGCGGTAGATGTGATGGTCATTTAGGACACCTTTTTGATGATGGACCAGCACCAACCGGAAAAAGATATTGTATGAATTCTATCGCACTTGACTTTATCCCTGACAATAAATAAAATGAAAAATATATTTTTAATTGTTCTATTGGCATCCTTTAGTATGTTTGGACAAAACAGCACTGTTGACAAAACCAAAAAACAATCCAATTTCGAAACCATCACATTGGCTGGTGGCTGTTACTGGTGCGTTGAGGCTATTTATGAGAATCTCATAGGAGTAAAATCGGCCATATCAGGATATGCAGGCGGAAAAGTAGCAAATCCTACTTATGAGGATGTTTCTACTGGAAGATCCGGTTATGCCGAGGTGGTTCAGATTACCTACGATAAAAACGTAACAAATCTGGATGAGATTTTCAAAGTTTTCTTTACAGTCCATGATCCCACTACGCTAAACCGACAAGGTGCCGATGTAGGAACACAATATCGTTCTGCTATCTTTTATAAAAATGAAGCACAGAAAAAAGCGGCGCAAACAATTATCGCTGCAATTAAAAAAGCTGGAATTTATGACAGTCCGATAGTTACAACATTGGAACCGTTGACTAAATTTTACAAAGCCGAAGACTACCATCAGAATTATTACTCCAACAATAAAAGCCAACCGTATTGTCAAATGGTAATTCAACCCAAAATAGAAAAATTTGAAAAGCTTTTTAAAAGTAGATTAAAGAATAAAAAATAAATTATCAAACTATCGCCTTGTTACTGCAAACAAGGCGATTTTTTTTTACATCTAACTTAAAGTAAGATACTTTGCACACTATTTTAAAAGTACTGCAAGGCAAAATATTTTTGCTATATTTGTTTTGACTGACCATATTTACCTCTAAAATAGCTTGAATTTCATTTGAAATAATTGCTACTATGAAACCAAAATTTACACCACAACCAATGAAAAAAATTATTCTTTTTGCAGGATTATTCACTTTCTCTCTTTTTACTTCTGCGCAAAATACAGCACTAAAAGCTACCATTGCTCAAAAGGCAGCTTCTTTAGAATCCAAAGTTATTACGTGGCGAAGAGATTTTCACCAAAACCCGGAATTAGGAAACAGAGAATTCAAAACGGCTGATAAAATTGCTGCACACCTGCGTTCTTTAGGGATTGAGGTACAAACTGGAGTGGGAAAAACTGGAGTTGTTGGTATTCTAAAAGGAGGAAAACCAGGTCCGGTTGTCGCCCTAAGAGCAGATATTGATGCACTTCCCGTAAAAGAACGAGTAGACATTCCATTTGCCTCCAAAGCAGAAGGAGAATACAACGGTCAAGTAGTTCCTATCATGCACGCTTGCGGACACGATACACATATTGCAATTTTAATGGGAACTGCCGAAATTTTAGCATCTGTAAAAAATGACCTAAAAGGAACTGTTAAATTTATTTTTCAGCCTGCTGAAGAAGGTCCGCCTGAAGGCGAAGAAGGAGGGGCGGAATTGATGATAAAAGAAGGTGTCCTTACTAATCCCACAGTAGATGTTATTTTTGGATTACATATTAATGCACAGACAGAAGTTGGCACAATAAAGTACCGTCCAAAAGGTACAATGGCAGCATCCGATTGGTTTAAAATAAAAATAATGGGCAAACAAACGCATGGTGCTTATCCATGGCTTGGTATTGACCCAATTGTTACCGCTTCTCAGATTGTAATGGGATTGCAAACCATTGTTAGCCGAAATGTAAATATAACAGAATCTCCTGCAGTTGTAAGTGTTGGACAAATAAATGCAGGGGTACGAAGCAATGTCATTCCAGAGGAACTTACAATGAATGGCACCATTCGTTCTCTGGACAGCAAAGTACAGCAAATGGTTCATTCCAGAATAAAACAAATTGCAACGGCAATAGCAGAAAGTGCCGGTGCCACTGCCGATGTGAGTATAACCAACAAAACTGCTATTACCTACAACGACCCATCATTGACTGAAAAAATGATTCCAACATTAGAAGCTGTTGCGGGCAAAGAGAATGTTCTACTGACTCCTGCGGTTACAGGTGCCGAAGATTTTTCATTTTATCAGGAAAAAATACCAGGTCTATACTTCTTTTTGGGAGGTGCTCCTAAAGGCAAGCCAACATCAGAAACTGCTCCACATCATACTCCTGATTTTTATATTGATGAAAGCGGTTTTGTGTTAGGAATGAAAGCAATGTCTGACTTGACTATAGATTATATGGAAATGAATACTAAAAAAAATAAGTAATTATATCCGCAAATGCATTAACGAAGTAATGCCAATTGATAAGCAATAACAAAACAAGAAAAATACAAAAAACGCCTCACTACAATGAGGCGTTTTTTTAATGGAATTACTTGAATTACCGTGCTGAAATTCATATATTTATATTGATTTTCAAGAACTTAAAAACAACACCATGTATAACGGACATCATTTCGGTGGAATGCATTTTTTCTGGTGGATTTTTTGGATCATCATCCTCATTTGGGTATTTGCATCGCCTTATAACTTTCTTGGTCAGCGAACAAAAAAGGAAACTTCATTGGATATTCTGAAAAAAAGATTTGCCAAAGGAGAAATTACAAAAGAAGAGTTTGAAGAAAAAAAGAAATTTCTGGACGATAATTAAAACAAAAACAAACTTCTTTATGCCTTTTTAAACACATCCATTGTTACAAGTATCATCCCTTTTTATTCTAAAATAATATTTTATAAAAAATGAAAGCACTTAAAACATATTTTAGTAAACGAAAAAGTGCCATAAACCTTATTTTAGAAAAATCTCCAAAATCCTATATTCCGGGGACCTTTCATAGCCTTCGAGTAGAAATTAAGAAAATGAATGCTTTATTTGATTTATTAAACTATTGCTCAAAAAAATTTAAACGCAAAAAAAACTACTCCCCTTTTAAACTTATTTTTAAACAGGCTGGAAAAATCAGAGAACTGCAAATAGAACAATCCTTACTTGCTGAACAGCCTAATTCTCATTTGCTGCAAGCTTACTACAGTCATTTAAAAAAACTCGAAACCAAAGAACTGAAACGTTTTTTCGCAATTGCGAATAAGAGCTTCGTTGTTAAATTTAAAAAAAAGTACCTCAAAATAATTCCCTTACTTACTCAAGCAAATAAAAAAAAGGTTAACCGCTATATGGATAAAATGAGAAGGGAAATTAAAAAATTAATGTGCAAAACCAAGTTTAAAAAAACGCAAATGCACACTTTTCGCAAACGATTAAAAACATACCAATACAATGAAAAAATCCTAAGCTGCGAATCACAAAACCAATCATTGCAAAACAAAAATAGTGTATCTGACTTGCTTGGAGAGTGGCATGATTACGAGGTTGTCATCAATCATTTAAAAAAAGCCATCAAGTCAAATGATACAATTCCAAGCCAAACAAAACAACTCCAAGTAACTAAAGCATTATTAACTTCAAAAAGAGAATTGTTATTCGATAAAATAAATGCAACTTTACCCTATCAGACTCTTTTATAAATATTTGAGACAAATAAAAATCAAAAATCATACTAAATAACTATAGGAATAGGGTATTCCTTATAAAACATTATGAACATTATGAAACAAACCATTACGCTATTATTCTTATTTACACTAATCAGTTGTGGCAGTAATTCTACTTATAAATCCGAAACGAAAAGCAAAGATTGGGCGATGCTCAACTTTGTAAAAGTAGACAGCCTTAACCCGATTTTAGAACCGCAATTAAATCAAGTTTTTCAATCTCCAATAAGCAACAAAGAAGTACACTGGGAAGAACGAAATGTCCTTAATCCATCAGCGATTGTCAAAGACGGAAAAGTATATTTCATCTACAGAGCACAGGACAAAGACATGACGTCAAGATTAGGACTGGCCATCAGCGAAGACGGATTGCACTTTAAAAAACAACCCACGCCAATATTTTATCCGGACAACGATAGTATGAAACAATACGAATGGAAAGGCGGCGTTGAGGACCCAAGAATTATAGAAAGTGAGAATGGAACTTACATCATGACCTATACTTCCTATGATGGCAAAACAGCACGCCTTTGTTTAGCCAGCTCAAAAGATTTAAAAACGTGGACAAAACACGGTTTAGTTTTAAAGGAAGAAAAGTACAAAGATTTGTGGTCAAAATCTGGAGCTATCGTTTGTAAATTAGACGGCGATAAAATTACAGCTACAAAAATCAAAGGTAAATATTGGATGTATTTTGGAGATACTAATTTGTACATCGCAACTTCTGAAGATCTCATCCATTGGAAAGTGGCCGAAAACGAAGAAAGCAAAAAAATGATTACCGTTTTACATCCTCGAATGGGTTATTTTGATAGTCGTTTAGTTGAACCCGGCCCTTTTGCTTTAGTCCAAAAAGAAGGTATTGTACTAATTTATAACGGAAGTAATGCCGCCAATTATAATGATTCGAGTTTGCCTAAATTCACCTATGCAGCAAGTCAAGCGTTATTTGACAAAGAACAACCCTATAAATTAATAGACCGAATGGAGGATTATTTTATTCATCCGAACAAACCTTATGAAAAAACAGGCGAGGTAAATGAAGTTTGCTTTGTAGAAGGATTGGTTTATTTTAAAAAACAATGGTTTTTATATTATGGTACTGCCGATTCAAAAATTGCTGTAGCAGTTAAAAAATAATGATACAATAAGCATTCGCTATTCGACCAAAACCAAGGAAAAAATGACCATTTTAATATAATTTTTATGACACAAAATAGCTTCAAATTTCATTTTAATTTAATTCTAATTCTTGCTTTAGCTTTTTTCAATACTGCAAATGCGCAAGAAAAAAAAGTAGCACCAACATCAGCAGCACTATATAAGGAAATCGAACAAATGGACGAGATTATGTTCGAAGCGTTCAACAAAAAAGATTTTCAAAAATTTAAATCCTTATTTACTGACGATTTAGAATGGTTTCAAGACAATGGCGGATTGCTGTCCTATGAGACCGTTTTTACCAATTTTTCGAATATGTTTAAAAACGAAAATAAACTAACCCGAAAACTGGTCAACGGAACGCTGGAAGTACATCCCATCAAAGACTATGGCGCGATTGAAATTGGCGTACATGAATTCCGACATATAGAAAACGGAAAAGAAGAAATTGGAACCTTTAAATTTCTTATGATTTGGCAGAAAAAAGACAATCAATGGAAAATAGCAAGAGTTATCAGTTATGATCATTAACTCAAAGCGCAGCTTGTTATTACTTTAAAAAAAAGATCCAACCCAATCGACTGAAAGTCAGCAAAGTTGTATAGCTTTATTATCTGCAGATTCACAAATTACTCTATTTATAAATATTATGAAAATCTGCAAATCTGCGTATAATTTTTTTGAAGGTAAAACGAACTGCTATAAAAATGGATTTTCTTGATGTTTATTGGATCACAAAAAAAGTCAACTGATCCTTTCTATTTATTCAAAATTGCACCAATCATCAACGCACATTTTTCTCCATCAATAGCGGCAGATATAATTCCGCCAGCATAACCTGCACCTTCTCCACAAGGATACAATCCTTTTATTTGAACATGTTCGTAGGTCAAAGGATCTCTAGGAATTCGAACTGGCGAAGATGTTCTCGATTCTGGTGCATGAAGAATGGCTTCATTGGTCAAATATCCTCGCATAGATTTCCCAAATTCGGTAAATCCTTCTCGCAGTATTTGTGTTAAGAATCCAGGAAAAACCTGTCCCATTTCTACTGATGTCGTTCCAGGAACATAAGATGTTTTAGGGATATCCGATGAAACTTTGTTTTGTGTAAAATCAATCATGCGTTGTGCAGGAACCTTTTGACTTTCCCCTGCTAAATGCCAAGCGCGTTGCTCAATACTTTTTTGGAATTCCATTCCAGCCAAAGCACCAAATTTAGCAAAAGGCTTAAAATCGGCTAGTTGTAATTCAATTACAATTCCAGAATTGGCAGTAGCCTGATCCCTTTTGGATGGCGACCAACCATTTGTAACCACTTCACCAGGACTTGTTGCGCAAGGAGCAATTACGCCACCTGGGCACATACAAAAGGAATACATCCCACGACCACCAACTTGTTTCACGATCGAATAAGGAGCCGGAGGCAAATAATCGCCACGGTAATCACAACTGTATTGAATACTGTCTATCAAAGATTGTGGATGTTCTGCTCGTACGCCTAAGGCAAAAGGCTTAGCCTCGATAAAAATTTTCTTTCTATCTAATAATTCGAAAATATCACGAGCCGAATGCCCTGTGGCCAAAATAAGTTTATTGGCAAGAATCGTTTCTCCTTTTTGAGTAACAATCCCTTGTACTTCATTATTTTTCACTAAAATATCAGTCACACGGGTTTCAAACAAAACCTGTCCACCACATTCGATGATTTTTTCCCTAATATCCTGAATGATTTGAGGTAATTTATTCGTTCCAATATGTGGATGTGCCTCAATTAGAATATCAGCTGAAGCTCCAAAAGCGACAAACAATTCTAACACGCGGGTTACATCGCCTCTTTTTTTAGAACGCGTGTATAACTTCCCATCTGAGTAGGTTCCTGCGCCACCTTCGCCAAAACAATAATTGGAATCTTCATTGACAAGATGATCTACGTTGATGGCTTTCAAATCTCTTCTTCTACCACGAACGTCTTTTCCACGTTCAACAACTATTGGTTTCAACCCCAATTCTATCAATTGCAAAGCCGCAAAAAGACCTGCAGGTCCAGCACCAACCACAATTACTTCCTGAGCTCCAGCCACATTACCATAATCTGGGAGTTGTATTTTTTGTTCTTGAAAAGGTTCTCCTTTCATGAAAATCAAAACCTTAAGATTGATTTTTATTGCTTTTTGACGGGCATCAATAGATCTTTTCAGAACAGAAACGTGCTGAATTTCAGATACAGAAACGGTAATTTGTTTTGACAAATGATTTTTCAACAACAAATCATTTGCTGCAATTTCTGGAGATACTTGTAATAAGAGTTCTTGAGGCATTTTTTTAGATTATTCGATTTTAGATTATTCGGCTTTAATAAAAGCTTAAAATAATCAAGGTACAAAAGTAGTATTTTGAACTGACTTCTTGTTATTGAAAGAAGATTCCCTTTTCAACTTTTCAAATTGGCTTATTTCGAATAAGACTTTGTAACTTTGTCCCTTCAAAACAGTTAATCCTTTAAACGGTTAAGCTATTAATCTTGAAGAAAAATGTCTAGACAAATAAAACTAATATGGGATTTTCGTGGACCTGCTTCCGCAAAAACAGCAGAACATCACGAAATTCATTTGAAAGAATACATCGCTATTGAGAAATTACCGTTGAATATAACCGGTTTTGAAATTCAAGGCGAAATGCAGGCAATTGCTTTTATGGTAGTCACGGATGAAAACATGATTCAGGTAAGAGATGCTTTGAAACCGCATCGAGGGGAAATTTTTAGTGGTCAGTAGTCAGCTTTTAGTGATCAATGCTATTGTCTCGAAATAACTGAATACTAAAAAACTGAACACTGAACACTTCTTTAGTTCGCTACTTCGCTGATGAATTTAATTCGCATCAAGCGCAATTCATCAATATCATAATCGCCATCAAATTCTTTGAGTGCATTTTCTATATTATCTGATTCGGATTCCATAAAATACTCATGGATTTCTTCTTGCTGATCATCATCAAGCATATCGTCAATCCAATATTTAATATTTAACTTAGTTCCAGAATAGACTATTTGCTCCATTTCTTTGATCAAATCATCCATCTTCAATCCTTTTGCTGAAGCGATATCATCAAGTGATAATTTTCTATCGATATTTTGAATAATATACAATTTATTGACAGAGTTTACTCCAGTCGACTTCACCACTAAGTCCTCAGGACGGATGATGTCATTATCGGCAACATATCGGCTGATTAATTCTAAGAATTCTTTTCCGTATTTTTTAGCTTTTCCTTCTCCAACACCATGAATATTAATCAATTCTTCTTGAGAAATAGGATATTTCAAAGCCATATCTTCTAGTGATGGGTCTTGAAAAACCACAAATGGAGGAACGCTTAATTTCTTAGCCACTTTTTTACGCAAATCACGCAACATACCCATCAATAATTCGTCGGCAGTTCCAGTAGATTTAGAAGCGGTAACTATAGCTTCATCCTCAGATTCATTGTATTCATGATCTTCGGACATCATAAAGGATTCTCGGTTTTTTATAAAATTTAATCCTTTCTCAGTGATTTTTACAATACCATAGGTTTCAATATCTTTCGATAAAAATCCTGCAACGAGAACTTGTCGCAACAAGGCCATCCAGTATTTTTCATCATGATCAGCACCACATCCAAAAAAGGATTGGGTATCTGTTCTATGGGCTTTTATAACTGCATTGACACGACCAATCAAGGTAAAAACAACTTCTTTTGATTTGTATAAATGTTTGGTATCGCGAACTACTTCGAGTAATTTCACAACTTGATCAATGGCTTCTACCTTTGTTTTTGGATTTCTAATGTTATCATCCATGTCAGCTCCATCTCCATTAACATCATCAAATTCTTCTCCGAAATAATGAAGTAAGAATCTCCTTCTTGACATAGATGTTTCGGCGTAAGCCACAACTTCCTGCAACAAAGCAAATCCAATTTCCTGTTCCGCTACGGGTTTACCCGACATGAATTTTTCTAATTTCTCTACATCTTTATAAGAGTAGTACGCTAAACAATGTCCTTCACCTCCATCACGACCGGCACGACCCGTTTCCTGATAGTAACTTTCCAGTGATTTAGGAATGTCATGATGAATTACAAAACGCACATCTGGTTTGTCAATTCCCATCCCAAAAGCGATGGTCGCCACCACTACATCTACATCTTCCATCAGGAACATATCCTGATGTTTGGCACGGGTTTTAGCATCTAATCCAGCGTGATAAGGCACCGCACTGATTCCGTTTACCTGTAAAACTTCGGCAATAGCCTCCACTTTTTTACGGCTCAAGCAATAAATAATTCCTGATTTCCCTTTGTGCTGTTTGATAAAACGAATAATATCCGATTCTATATTTTTCGTTTTAGTACGTACTTCGTAATACAGATTGGGTCTGTTAAATGATGCTTTAAATGTGATCGCATCAGACATATCTAGGTTTTTCAGAATATCTTCCTGTACTTTTGGTGTAGCTGTTGCTGTGAGTCCAATAATAGGAACATTACCTAATTGCTTAATAATATGTTTCAAATTCCGATATTCCGGTCTAAAATCATGTCCCCATTCCGAAATACAATGTGCTTCATCGATAGCCACAAATGAGATAGTGACATTTTTAAGAAAGCTGACGTACTCTTCCTTAGTCAAGGACTCCGGTGCTACATACAACAACTTTGTTAATCCTGACGTAATATCTTTTTTTACCTGGGCAATTTCGGTTTTGGTAAGTGAAGAATTTAAAACATGGGCCACACCATTTTCAGAAGACAAACTCCTGATGGCATCAACTTGATTTTTCATTAAAGCAATAAGAGGCGAAACTACTATAGCAGTTCCCTCTTGAATCAAAGCGGGTAATTGATAACAAAGTGATTTTCCTCCTCCTGTGGGCATTATCACAAATGTATTCTGTTGATTTAGGATACTTTTTATGACTTGTTCCTGCAACCCCTTAAATTGGCTGAAGCCAAAATATTTCTTTAATTCTTTGTGTATGTCAATTTCGTTTGAATTCATTCTTTATTATGTGGTATTTTGTATAAATTTGCAACACCTAAAGGTACAAATTTCTTTTACACATACAAATTTTAATCATTCTGTTTTGATATCTAAAGAAAATATATTGGCTAGCGCCAAAAAAACTATTTTATCGGAAAGCGAATCTATTGCCAAACTAACTGATTTTCTTGATGAAAACTTCATTGAAGCGACACAAAACATCTATAATTCTAAAGGAAGAGTAGTTGTTACAGGAATAGGAAAAAGTGCTATTATCGCCCAAAAAATGGTTGCTACTTTTAATTCTACTGGAACTCCATCCCTATTTCTTCATGCCTCAGAGGCGATTCACGGTGATTTAGGAATGATCCAAAATGAAGATACTATCATTTGTATTTCAAAAAGTGGCAATAGTCCTGAAATAAAGGTTTTAGTACCGCTATTAAAACGTTTTGGAAACACATTGATAGCAATAACAGGAAATACGGCTTCTTTTCTGGCTAAAGGCGCCGATTTTGTTTTGAACACCACTGTAGATAACGAAGCTTGCCCTAATAATCTTGCCCCTACTAACAGTACCACTGCGCAATTAGTTATGGGTGATGCAATTGCCGTTTGCCTCATGGAAATGCGTGATTTCAAACCAGAAGATTTTGCCGTTTACCATCCAGGTGGTGCATTAGGCAAGAAATTATTATTGCGTGTACAAGATATTTTAGAACACACCTTAAAACCTATGGTATCTCCAGATGCACCAATAAAAAAAGTAATTTTCGAAATTTCTGAAAAACGTCTCGGTGTAACTGCGGTTATCGATCAAGATAAAGTTATTGGTATTATTACTGATGGTGATATTCGACGCATGCTAAATGAGAGAGATTCTTTTGCTGATTTGACCGCCAAAGACATCATGACAAAAAACCCAAAATTAATACCATCTACCGCTATGGTTGTAGATGCATTAAACATTTTAGAAGATTTCTCCATCACGCAATTAGTAGTGGTTGATAATGGAGCATACAAAGGAGTATTACATTTACACGATATTTTAAAAGAAGGAATACTATAATGGCTAAAAAAAACTTAAACGAAATGTCGTTTTTAGATCATCTTGAAGAATTAAGATGGCTATTGGTTCGAAGCACAATTGCAATATTAATTTTGGCTACTGTCACTTTTTTTATCAGTGATTATATTTTTGATGAGATCATTTTTGGCCCCACAAATGCTAATTTTATAACCTATCGCTTTTTTTGTGACCTCTCCAATCAATTGGGTTTTGCTGAAACTATATGCGTGACCGAAATGCCTTTCATTATCCAAAATACGAATATGGAGGGACAAATTAATGTCTTGATTTGGACGTGTATAACTGCCGGATTTATTCTTGGTTTTCCATTTATCCTATGGGAAGTTTGGAAATTTATCAGTCCTGCATTATATGATACGGAGAAAAAACACGCGAAACTTTTCATTTTTTCATCCTCATTACTTTTCTTTTTGGGCGTATTGTTTGGTTATTTTGTAATTGTACCTATGTCTGTCAACTTCTTTGCCACTTTTACCATCAGTCCTGTAGTAAAAAACCAATTTAGTATTGATTCGTACATTGGGATGGTAAAAACAAGTGTTATCGCTTGTGGATTGTTTTTTGAATTACCCATAATCATTTATTTCCTGACCAAATTAGGTTTAGTAACCCCGGTTTTCTTGAGAAAATACTGGAAATATGCCGTAATCATCATTCTTATAGTGGCAGCAATTGTTACTCCACCAGACGTAGTGAGTCAAATAATTGTGACTATCCCTATGCTGTTAATCTATGAAGCAAGCATCTTAATTTCAAAAATAGTAGTAAAAAATCAAAAAAAAGTAAATGGCTGATATTATAGAAGAATTCAACGAGTACCGTTCTAAAATGAACGAAAAATTATTGGCAGACAATAATAAAATTGTAAAAAGAATTTTCAATCTAGACACTAATGCATATGCAGCAGGAGCTTTAGACGTGAAAACCAAAGAGCTTTTAGGATTAGTAGCTTCAGCGGTTTTACGTTGCGATGACTGCGTAAAATACCACTTGGAAACCAGCCATAAAGAAGGCGTTACCAAAGAAGAAATGATGGAAGCTATGGGAATTGCAACCCTAGTTGGCGGAACTATCGTAGTACCACATTTAAGACGTGCGTATGAATTCTGGGAAGCATTAGAAGAAACTGCAACCAAATAAATTGTTAAGAACTGAAACCGTTTAATTGTTTATTCGTTTATTTGACGTTTACACAATTAAACGGATAATCGATTAAACCCAAGAATATGAAATTAAGAGCCGAAAATTTAATCAAAACCTACAAGGGAAGAAGTGTTGTAAAAGGCATTTCAGTAGAAGTGAATCAAGGAGAAATCGTTGGGCTACTTGGCCCTAACGGTGCTGGAAAAACAACTTCTTTTTATATGATTGTGGGATTGGTTAAACCAAATTCAGGCAATATATTTCTAGATGATTTGAATATTACTGATTACCCTATGTACAAAAGAGCACAACAGGGAATTGGTTATTTAGCGCAGGAAGCTTCTGTTTTTAGAAAATTAAGCATTGAAGACAACATATTAAGCGTACTTCAATTGACAAAACTTACCAAAGCGGAACAAGAGGCTAAAATGGAAAGTTTAATCGAAGAATTCAGCTTAGAACATATTCGAACCAATCGTGGGGATTTACTTTCGGGTGGTGAACGCCGTCGTACCGAAATTGCACGCTGTTTAGCCACAGATCCAAAATTCATTTTATTGGATGAACCTTTCGCGGGTGTCGACCCTGTTGCCGTAGAAGATATTCAAAGAATTGTAGCTCAGCTAAAAAATAAAAATATCGGTATTTTAATTACCGATCATAACGTACAGGAAACCTTAGCAATTACAGATAAAACATACTTGATGTTTGAGGGTGGAATCCTAAAAGCGGGGATTCCAGAAGAATTAGTAGAAGATGAAATGGTACGTCGCGTCTATCTAGGGCAAAATTTTGAGTTGAGAAAGAAGAAATTGGAGTTTTAAAAAAGTGGTCTGTATTTACTAGCAGTGAATCATTTATAAATAAATACAATATCAAATTCCAAGACCTATTAGCGTATCAGAAATCATCCTAATTAGCCATGGAAATCTTTGAAACAACAAAATCTTTCCCAAAAGAAGAAATGTATTCTTCAAACGACCTAATCAGACGGCTCTTCTAGAAGCGTTCCAGCTAATATTGTATAAGCGTATTGAAAAAGCGTTTATCCTAAACATTTTCATAGTAAACTAAATGATTCCGATGCTAAAAACTCAGAAACTCAAGTTTGGATAGAGTTTTCACTTAAATGCAACTATATAAATGAAAGTGTTTACAAGGAATTATTAAATAAAAGCAATGAAGTTGGTACACTAATAAATTACATAATTTTAAATCCTCAAAAGTTCGGAGTAACCGTTTAGGAGTATCAACTAATTACTGAACACTAATCACTGATTACTGATCACTTAAAAACCGAACACTGAACACTGACCCACTGAATACTGAACACTAAACTACTCCACAGTAATATACCGCAACTGTTGCAAATCTCCATTGTAAATATTAACATCTACATTACCTTTAATTCCAGGAGCTGATGCTTTTTCAGTGAATTGCCAAAACAACCAATCCTCAGCTATTTCTTCTCTGTAAAAATTATAATTGGCAATCCAAAAAAGATAATCGCTAAATTCTTCTTTTAAAAAATCATCATAGTACCGCTCACCGGTATAAATGATTGGTTTTACGCCATAATGGGATTCTACAGCATTCAACCATCTTTTTAAGCCTATTTTCAAATTATCTATCGACTGATTTTTAGGTAATTTTTCAATATCTAAAACGGGTGGTAAATCTCCTTTTTGTAACGTTACAGTTTTAATAAAAAGTTCGGCTTGCTCCATTGAATTTTCGTTGGGACGATAGTAATGATAGGCTCCACGAATCATCATATTCTCTTTGGCGCCAAGCCAATTCCTATCAAACTGACGGTCTTTTCTATCTTTTCCAACAGTAGCTCGAATAAATACAAAATGCAACGGATATTTTTGTTCTAACGTATCTACATAAGTCCATCGGATTTTTCCTTGATATTCAGAAACATCAATACCCACACTTTTTCCTTCGTGTTTTTCTAAAACCTGAAAATTGCGAACATCGGAAATGCGCTTAGCTTCTGTTTCTGCTTTAAGTATTTTGTCTGATTTAAAACTAAAATAATACGCTAAACCATCACGATAATGATAAGCAGTCACCGCAATGAGCAAAACAAAAACAGCAATAATAGAGTAACGCAAAATAACTCCAGAAAAAACAGTTGCTTTCTTCTTTGAAGCACGAACTACCGAAGTTTTCCTTCTGACCGTTTTCCTTTTCATCCAAAAAAATTACTTTTTAAGCACTTTATTATTCACTACTGAAAGCAAAACATAGAAAAGAATGACCAAAGGAATGCCTAAATATTGCAAGAAAATCAATAGTAGCAGAGACAAAGTCAAAAAGACAACTTGAAGTGTATTTTCTTTAAAACTAAATTTTTTAATTTTTAAAGAGAACAATGGAATTTCAGCATTCAACATATAGGCACTCAATACTGTAATGAATAATAAAAACCAAGGATTAGTCAATAATTCAATTATAATCAAAGAATCAGTATATTTCAATACCAAAGGCAAACTTAAAATAAACAGTGCATTAGCAGGCGTTGGCAAACCAATAAAAGAATCTGTTTGACGCGTATCAATATTAAAATTTGCCAATCGGTAACAAGACCCTAAAGCAATTAAAAACCCTAAATAAGGAAAAAGTTGTAAATGAGCAACCGCCGCAGTTGAGGAATGGTCAATCATCATTTGAGACATCACTAAACCCGGCACAACACCGCTCGTAACCATGTCTGCTAAAGAATCCAACTGCAAGCCAAGCGGACTGGAAACATGGAATAATCGGGCAAAAAAACCATCAAAAAAGTCTAAAAATATACCTAAACAAACAAAATAAAAGGCCATTTCAAAATCTTGGTTAAAGGCAAAAATCAATGCGATGCAACCACAAAAAAGATTTAATAAAGTAATCAGATTAGGGATGTGTTTTTTAATAGTCATAGTTATAAATTTTAGTAAACCACAGTTGGCAAATTTAGTATAATAAGTCAAGGAGAAGTACGTTTTTAACTAGAGTTTTTTCAACAGTGATTTCATGTTTGTATATATTTACCCAAAGGAAGAAATAAGCTCAGTAAAAAATTATATTTTTGATAAAAATTAAACAAACTTTTAGTTTGTAAAAACAACCCCATTGAAAAAAAGCTTCCTATTAGCAGCGGTTTTGATTAGTACGCTAAATTACAGCCAAGCCGTTCGGAAATACTCGAATGAGTTTATGAATATCGGCGTTGATGCGGCTGCACTTGGTATGTCAAATGCTGTCGTAGCAGCTACTGCTGATGTAAATTCTGGATATTGGAATCCAGCAGGACTACTACATCTGGAGGACCATCAAGTTGCTGTAATGCATGCTAATTATTTTGCTAATATTGCCCAATACGATTACCTAGCTTATGCAAGCCCCATAGACGATAGAAGCGCTTGGGGAATTTCATTAATTCGTTTTGGCGTCGACGACATTTTAAACACTACTGAACTGATAGACAGCCAAGGCAATATTGATTACAACAGAATCAGTCTTTTTTCAACGGCCGATTATGGTTTTACTTTTTCCTATGCTCGAAAACTACCTGTACCTGGATTTCAATATGGTGTAAACGCCAAAGTAATCCGACGAATTATTGGGGAATTTGCTAATTCTTGGGGTTTTGGTTTTGATGTTGGTTTACAATTCGAAAAAAACAACTGGCAATTTGGATTAATGCTTCGGGATATAACCACCACCTACAACGTATGGAATATTGATGAAGACGAATATCAAAAAATTGCCAATTCCATCCCTGGAGAAAATCAGGAATTACCGGAAAGCACAGAGATTACAGCTCCAAAAGCACAATTGGGAATCGCTAAAAAATTCATCATTCGATACGACTATAGCATTTTGGCTGCAGCCAATATGAATATGCGATTTGCCAAAACAAACGATCTTATCTCGACCGATTTTGTTAGTATCGACCCCGCGATAGGATTAGAATTTGGCTATACCGATTTAGTATTTGTACGGGCAGGTGTAGGTAATTTTCAAAATGTACAACAACTTGACAATACCCAAAGAGTAGGATTTCAGCCTAATATTGGTTTGGGATTCAAATACAAAGGCATACAGATCGATTATGCGTTGACTGATTTAGGCGACCAAAGTGCCGCTTTGTACTCCAATATTTTTTCGGTCAAAGTAGATTTGGGAATGTTTAGAAATTAATTAAAAAACAACACTATCATAACATATGAATACCGCTTCTTTAAAAAAAATAGTTCTTTTCATAGTTTTGCTTTTAACTGCGAATACTAGTTTTGGACAAAGCATTACAGTATCAAAAAACACTCAAGTCAGCGTAATCACTTGTGGAACAGGAAATGAATCTTATTCGCTTTTTGGACACACCGCAATTCGGGTACACGATGCAGACAACGCTATTGATGTAGTCTACAATTATGGAGCTTTTGATTTTAATACCCCAAATTTTGTTATGAAATTTATAAAAGGGGATTTACAATATTTTGCTGTAGCACACTCCTATCCTGATTTTATTAATCAATATCAATACGAACAGCGGTCCGTTTATGAGCAAGAACTAAATATTCCGCTG
Organism: Flavobacterium sp. KS-LB2; assembly: GCF_036895565.1. Classification (NCBI taxonomy): domain Bacteria; kingdom Pseudomonadati; phylum Bacteroidota; class Flavobacteriia; order Flavobacteriales; family Flavobacteriaceae; genus Flavobacterium; species Flavobacterium sp. KS-LB2. Next base: position 2,677,196 of record NZ_CP145904.1, read on the forward strand.
GACTTAAAACAAAAATTATTTGATAATTTGAATACGTCTTTGGCCTCAGGCGAAAGTCATTACACCTATAAGTTTATTGATAAAAACTGTACTTCAATGGTTGTTGATATCATTAATAAAACCCTAGACACTACCGCTATTGTGAAAAATACAGACACCAACATTACTTATAGAAGCATCTTATATCCGTATTTTGACAATCACTTTTATGAGAAATTGGGAACTAGTATTATTTTCGGGAGAAAAGTAGACCAATTAGGAACAAAAATATTTTTACCTTTTGAACTTTTAAAAAGTCTAAAAAAAGTTTCTTTCCAAAACCATCCACTAGTAAAAGAAAACAAAACGCTAATCGAATTTAAAAATGAAGTTCCAGTTTCATGGTGGAACAATCCCTATACCTATATTCTTTTCCTCGCATTTATTGTGTTGCTAAACAAAAAAAGTGTGCATTTATTCTACCTTAGTGTAATGGGTATAATTGGAATATTCTTTTCATTTTCGTGGTTTTATTCCTTGCATTTAGAATTGGAATACAACTATAATATGTTACTTTTTAATCCAACTTTATTAGGTTTTTTATATTTTTATTGGACTAAAAACAAAAAAGCAATTTACAATCTGGCGATAGTAAACCTACTCTTTTTAGTACTGTATTTTTTTATACTAATCAACAAAGCTCACTTTGTGCTGGTACTACCTTTAATAATCACAAGTGGAATTCTTTTAATCAGACTGGTTATCCAAAATAAAAAACGTATTCCAATTATCATTTAATTTTTTTAAATAATAATAAATAATAATATTATTAATAATAAATAATATTATTGCCCTCTATAAAATAAAACGGTGGTAATTGTTTTAAAAGCAATATTTAAATCCAGAAAAATACTTCGGTGTTTGATATAATATAAGTCGTATTGCAATTTGATCAAACTATCATTAATTGTCGCTCCGTAGGCGTAATTTACTTGTGCCCATCCCGTAAGACCCGGCTTTATAATATGTCTTGTTTCATAAAAAGGCATGACTTCAGCAATTTCCTTTACAAAAAAAGGACGCTCTGGGCGAGGGCCAATAACAGCCATATCACCTTTTAAAACATTAATGAATTGTGGAAATTCATCAATTCTGGTTTTTCGTAAAAACTTACCAAAGGCTGTCACGCGAGAATCATTTGCAGTGGCAAAAACGGCACCATTAGATTCGGCATTACTAACCATGGTTCTAAATTTTAAAATTTCGAATACCACACCATCTTTACCTACACGTTCTTGCGTATAAAATAGCTTTCCCCGGTTTCCTATAGCGTTTCCAAGTACTATCAATGGGAATAACACCAAACCGATACACAATCCAAGTACCGAAGCACTGATTTCAAAAATACGGGCACCAATTAAATACAACTTATTGTGATTGCTTCTGCTAAAAGGGAAAAACCGATAAAAATCCCTAGACATATAATGCACTGGTATGCGTTGTGTTTTGCTTTCATATACTTGCGTATACTCCCTAATTATAGTACCAGATTCTAATAAATGAAGTAGTTGCTGATATAACTCAGTTGTAATTCCTTCTGTCTTTTGGGAAGCAATTACAATTTCGGATATACTGTTTTGTTTGACAAAAGAAAACAACGCCTCTCTCTTTATATTTTTAACGTAGGGATATTCGACTGTCTCATCTTCAGCGGCATCAGCATTTACAAATGCAATTATTTTATAATGGGGATCGATATTTTCTAATCCAGATATCAACTCTACCACCTGCTCCTTATCACAGATTAAAACTGCATTTTGTAAAAATCGAGTAGAAGCTAAAAACGAAACATAAAACATGCGCCATAAAAACAAAGCCAGAAACACCACCACATAAAACAATACAATCTGAATTCTGTTTGAAGGAAGTTCTGGAGAATAAATCGGTGTCAATAAATACACTAAAACAGTGGTTGAAACCGTAAGAATCGAACTCTTTAGTACCTGAAATTGATTACTTGCAACCTGAAGATTATACATTTCGAAAATAGTACCGAAAAAATTGATATAAATACCCAAAATCAGCATCCAAGATAGAGTATCGGTTGACTTTATAAAGTAGTCAAAATCAAATATATTCCCTATAAAAAACAAAGAACCAAAAACAAAAAACACATCAAAAACACGAAGAATCATCTTTCGTTCTGATATTTCAAAATGTATTTTATCGACTGAAAACATGAGTGGTATTTATGTTTAAGCCCGCAATTTAGCACTTTTGCTTTGAAGTAAATGACAGAAATGTTAAATTTTTTAACAAAATTTTAATAGATAACGATTTAATACAACACGAATACTAATAAGATTCCTTCACAAAGTAATTAAGCATCTTTTCAAGTACTAAAATGTGTCCAAAACTGATATGGAACACATCTAAATAATAATGATAATAATGATAATAATGATAATAATAATAATAATAACTCAACGACCACCGAACACTAACTTCTGAACACTGAACACTGACCACTAAAAAAACTAATCATTCTTCTTCATTCTTAACCTTCCTAGGACTCCCCAACTGCACATTCAACAAAGACAAAGAATACACAAAGGCAGGAGCAGCAGTCCGCATAGCAGCGTGATTAATCGTTAAAAACCAAAAAACTACAAAGCACAATAAAAACATGTTGAACTTATTTTCTAAATACAAAACCAAAGGTGTAAAAAATAGAATTAACAAAGCCAATATCCCTAAAGATCCATGTTCTGCAAGTGTCCTAGTAATCTCATCATGAGACAACACTTTCATACCGGTATCAATCTCCCTGACTTCGGCACCTTTACCAACCCCCACTCCAAAAATTGGATTTTTCAAGAAGATATTAATCTCTTCTTGAGCGATATCCTCTCTTCCTGTAAATTGACTCTCCTTAACCCTACCCGCAGCATCTTGATTCGCATATCGTTTATTGATAAGGCCTCCCGTCTGAAACGAAGTATAGGTCCAAGTAGCAAAACTGGCCAATACCAACAGTACAATAATATAATTTAGTTTTACCCTGCCACCAAAATTTGATTTAAAATACAAAAACAATACTAATAAAACAATCATCAAAAAACCAGTGATAACACCACCTCGAGAAAAGGTAAGCATGCCTCGATAAGTGATATTTAAAGCGATAATAAGGTTAATGACAATTTGCAATTTTGTTTTAGAATCCAATATGACTCTGGAAAAAAAAATAAACATTCCCAGTCCTAGAACTGTAGCCACTTGATTCGGTCCATAACCCCCTGAAGTTTCAAAATTAGATTGTGTACTAGTAACAACATCCCGTACATTTGGCGTGTACAAGGTGAGATAAACCATGCAACTTAGAATCGGCAAACCCATACTAAACAAGATTCTATTCATTTCTGTTAATAGAATCTTACGCCTAAAAGTGTACAAAGAAGCCATTCCTAAACAAACGGGCCCCGAAATATTGAAAGCAATAGTAGTCCGAAGATCCGTATCAAAATTCAAAGTAAAAGTCGAAATAACAACACCAGGAACCAATAAAAGCAAGAAAATCCAGTAGGGCGCAGCTCCTTTAGAAAAACCACTGTAGTACATCCCAAAAAGAATAAAGACTATTACACCATACTTCGAAATCTCATACAAAGGATTTCCGCCGGTCATTCGCAAAAAAACTTCGCTACCTACCACATAAGCGGCAACCACAAGCGCTTCATTATTCCTATTTTGATTTTTAATGATGTAATACAATCCCAAAATAAAAATAGAATACCCATAAATTTTAGCGGTAAAGGGTAATACATAGCCTAATACCCCAATAAGAACATGGAAAAGAATTATATAAAGATAGGATTGATCCTCTTTTTTCATTTGTGACTATTTTGCAACCAATTTAAATACTCTTTAATAATGACTCCTTCTGAATTAGTAGCTTGTATCTTCGCATAAAGAGCAAGACCAAACTCTTTCTGTAACAGTTCATTTTCTATTAACGCCACTATTGCGTCATAGAACAGCTGTTTTTCTTTAGAGGGAACAACAAAACCATTCTTACCATTTTGTACCAAAGAAGCTATTTCTCCTACATGCGTCACTACAACAGCTTTTCTATTCCAACCATATTCTAATAATGCCACAGGCAAACCCTCTGATTGGGAAGTTAAAACGGCAAGAGTTGATTGATGCAATATATTTTTCACATCGTCTTTACTGCCGTAAAGAAACACATTTTTTTCTAAATGATGCGCTACAATCAAATCCTTAATTTGTTGGGAATACCCATCTTGAAAATCTTTTCCAACCAAATGGAAAGTCCAATCAGGATGTGATTTTTGTAGTTTTTTGGCAACTTCCAACAATAAAAAATGGTCTTTTTGAACTCTCAAATTTGCTAAACATACAATGCGTTTGCCATCGACTCCTTGTAAAACAGTCTGCTGTATAACTACCAAATCTTCTGACGGAAAATTAGGCAGAAAAAGTACTTTTTTAAACTTTAATTGCTCTTCTGCCCATAGCTTTAGTTTTTGATTAACACTAATGATACCACTAAAAAAAGGAAGTGTTAACTGCAAAGCACGAATCGGTCTCTTGGATAAAAACTCACTGTCTCCGTAATGATCATGCCAAATTAATCTTACAGACGGACATAGCAATTTCAACAGAAAAACTAGAAAAAAAGAAGTGCTATGTGCATGAATAATAGTCACTTTATGCTGTATCACATAATTTCGCAAACGAAACAAAGCCTTGAAATCTAAAGCACGTTGCTTATCTAAGAACAAATAGGAAACTTCGTCTTTCAATTGTCTTTTCAAACTACCTTCTTTTCGAGTAGCAACTAATCCTGAAAACGAAATCTCTGTTGTCAAAGCATTAGCATAGTTTACAGCCATTCGCTCTGCACCTCCAGCCTCAAGAGAATCTATGATTTGAATGATGCGCATTTTTTACTTATATTTTCTTAATTTGTAATTCTTAAATACAATAACCTTCCATCTTGCCTCTTTCATCTTACTTCTAAAAATAACAACTCCTTTATTCCTTCCTCAAAAACATCCAAGGTGTATTGTCTAGACCAGTCTGAAGCTTTTGTCCGAATAGCCTTGAAATCCTCTTCACTGCTAATAACAGTCTGTATTTGCCTACAATCTGCTTCTAAATTCATTGTCAGTAAAACACCCCGTTCTCCATAATCCAACATCAATGGAACGCAAGAAACAGCAGTAGCTACTGGAACGCATCCCCAAAACATGCCCTCTGCAATGGCTTTGGGCCAACCTTCACTGGCGGAAGGTAAAATAACAAAATGACTGTCTTGATAGGCTTTTTCCAGCGTTTGCTGATTTTGATTTCCTTCCAATGAAATGATGTGGCTCAAATTATTTTGTTCCACATAGCGTTCCAAATTCTTTCGCTCTACACCTTCCCCATACAGCTTTAATACTACATTATGCCCTTTTTTCAATACCGTTTCTACCAACTGAATGGCATATAAGGGATTTTTTCCATTGGCCAAAGTCCCTACAAAAACAAAATCAATCCTACCTTTTAAATTTTTGTTATGCAAGGGTAATTTATCTGATTCTGAATACGTAGCCGTAAAAAAAGGCTTTATATTTTTGGAGCTACCTTCCCATTCTCCATAGACCAAAACCTTCATATTTCTAGTTAGGAGCGAATTTCCTAAAATCCAACGCTGCACTTTATAGGTTAAAGGTTGTTTCGATTTTGAATCCCAATTCCCAGCATATTTGGCGGTTTTAGGTGTATTGGGGAAAAAAATTTGGATAAAACAACCCAACAATCCAATATTTCCGGGACAACGCAAATGAATATGATCAGCTTTCTGTATAGACGTGTAGAGCTGCCAACAAATTTTTGGAATTGTAAATATCGTTTTGAAAATCCCTTTTAAACTAAGTAAATCAAAACTATCGATTGCAACAAACTCAATATTTTCATGCACATATACAAGATCAATAGCTGTCTTTGTTGACCCAGATTTTGGGGCTAGCAACATTACCGTATCTACTTCTTTTATCCAAATATTCATTTCGCGAACGTAAGGCGCATAAGCGTAGTAACTCTCTTTTGTTACTATGTGAGGAACATGAGTAATGATTGCAAATTTCATTTACAGGTAAAATTTAATTTTTTTTTTACTTCTTTAATTTATAATGCAAACTCTTTTTTAAATCATATTTTTTTTGCAATACAAAAAGTACTGATTCCAAAAGGAAAGCTAATATACTTTAGCAAGCTGTTCTCTAATAACAACAACTTCAATAATATATAATTTACGGTTGTATTACCGATAATCTGCCCCTTTTCCTTTTTGTCTTCAGACAAAAAAACACTTAATTTTCTAAAAATATAAACAGGTACAAATAAAGAAAAATTCCAATAACTTGATTTAACAACAGTCAAGTTTTCATGGACTAATTTGGTTTTTAATTCTTGATTAGTATACCTTCTAAAATGCATATTAACCACATCATGATGGCTCCATAAAGATTGAAAAGCCGGAACAAAAACATACATCGTCCCTCCAGTTTTCAATATCCTGGACCAATTGCTAATAGCCTTTTTGTCATCTTCCAAATGTTCAAGACAATCAGACGCTATAATGATATCAAACTCTTCATCTAGTGAAATATCCTGGGCGTCCATTACAAATGCATTTTGAATTCCATTGGCTTTACAATTCGCTATCGCATTTTCACTAATATCAACCCCAAAAAGATATTCTGTTTTAAACCCCAAAACTTCCAAATCTTTTAAAAAAACACCTGATGAACACCCAATATCCAATATCTTACTGTCTTTTGATACGTCGCCCAATAAGTCCAGTAAATACTTCCTTCTAGATTTAAACCACCAATTTTCTATTTCAACTTCATGATACTTTTTTTCGAAATCTACTTCCATACCAAATACTATAAATTGTTTAGGTCTCTAATCTATCCTTTCCTCTACAATGTAACGCGGTCTTTGTTTGACCTCTGCATATATTTTACCTATATATTCTCCTATAATACCAATGGAAAACAATTGAATGCCTCCTAAAAAGTACATCGGTAGAACAGTTGACAACCAACCAGGTACAGTATCTCCAGTAAAAACAGCCATAAATGCATAGCCACTCATAATCAAACAAACGATAAAAATAATAAAGCCTAATGCCGTTACTAATTTCAAAGGAAAATTACTAAAAGAAGTAATACCATTCCAAGCAAAAGATAGCATTTTGCGTAAAGGAAATTTAGATTTTCCAGCAAAGCGCTCTAATCGGTCATAGTAAATGACTTCTTTTTTAAATCCAATTAATGGGATGATCCCTCTAAGAAATAGATTGACCTCATTAAAATCAGAAAGAGCCTTAATAACTCGGTTGCTGCACAATCTATAATCTGCATGATTGGGAATCATATTCGATTTCATTTTCTTTATCAAAAAATAAAACAGCAAGGCTGAATTTTTTTTAAAAAAAGTATCTGTTGTGCGTTCTTTCCTAACACCATACACCACATCTATCCCCAATTTATATTTCTGAATCATTGTTTCTATAATTCGAACATCATCTTGTAAATCGGCATCAATAGAAATTAATGCGTCCGCATCGGGATTATAGGTTAGCAAACCTGCTAACAATGCATTCTGATGCCCAACATTTCCCGCTAATTTCAATCCTTTTACAATACTACTTTCACTTGCTTTTTGCTCAATAATGGTCCAAGTTGCATCACTGCTTCCATCATCAATAAAAACAACAAAACTTTTATCTGAAACCAATTCACGCTCAACTAAATCAAGAATTAAATTGCGGAGTTGTTTTTCAGTCTCTTCTAATACCTGTTCTTCATTATAACAGGGAGAAACGATTCCAATAATAGGCTTAAGAATAACTGGCTTCATGATTTGATGTTAGAAATTGGAAAAATATGAACCGTCATTTTTTGAATTATTTTTTGAATCCAAGAAACCCTGTACAATCCAGCTGCACTCATAAGGTACAAGGCTACTCTCGAAGGGAAAATATATCTTGGTTCCATATAAGTTAATCCGTGAAAGATAAGTAAAGAAACAATTATACCCCAAAAAAGCCAATATTGAATTAAATTTTTCTCTCGGAATAAAAATAATAGAGCACCCACTACAATAATTAAATTAACAGCATTAATAAGAAAAATAAAAGTCCAGTAACCAATAGGTCCTTTCAACGGCCCCAAAGCAAATTTATCCGGTTGAACACTATTAATAAAATAAACGTGACCGTAAAAACATTTTACAAAAAACTGTCTGATAAATAAACCGGGGTGTTCCAATGCATCATCAATTAGGAATTTTTTGTAAACCTCAGCATACGATTGATGTGTTTGCTCCATAACTACAGAAAGGGCAACACCACTTTTATGCCAGTTCTGATAATCTTTGCTGTCTGGTCGAATATCACTTTCCCAAAAACGAAAATCAGTAGGTTCTTCCCGAAATTGAAATCTTCCTTGGTGTGCAACATAATAAAGTAACCCTTCTTGGCTCCCTCCCGATTTATTTCCTGTAATTATTTTTGAAAGTTGTAAAACACCAAAACCTAATAATCCAACACAAAAAAAAGAGACTATCATTTTTCTTCCATAACCCCGAAAGAAGGATTTATTCTTAAAAAAGGAATACAATACCACTAAGAAACCCAATCCTAAAAGCAATACTGCATTAGGTCTGTTCAAAATTAAAAACCAGATACCCAATATAAGAAAAATCCAACCTGATTTTTTTTCCGGTTGATGAAAGGCAATTGACCAACCATAAATAGCTAACGTCAATGAGAAAAAAGCAGGAACTTCAGCTAATATCCCCAAGGAATAATAACAATGTATAGGAAAAAGGAAAAAAAGTAACACACTTAAGAAACCAACTTCTTTAGAAAAAAAAGCGCTTCCAATTCTAAATATCAGTAACAAACTTATCGTAATAATAATTGAAGTAAAAACTACAGCATATACCCAAAGCTTGTCATCTGTAGCATCAACAGGCGCTAATGTATAAACGGGTGCATAAAAAAGTATGGGGCCGGGAGCTCTTGTTATTACAACCTTATCATAGGGAACGGCTCCCTTAATAAACAAAGCTAGGTTTTTAGATTCTTCATGAAAGGTAATATCGCCAAATGGCTTCGCTTTAAAAGGAAGATTTAAAACCACCATCATCATCACAGATGATAACAATACGATAATAACATTAATCCTTTGAATCGAAAAATCCATTTTATGCATACGTAGTAGAATTTAAAATCAGGTTAAAAAAAACATTTAAGAAAAGTTAATCCAATTGAGTTAAAAATATTATTGAGGCTTATTAAATAACAAACTCCACCATCCCACAGTTCTACCTAAAGCCTCCGTAAAGGCCTCTTTCTTTTTGTTTGTTGTAAATGTATTGCTAAATCGTATCAATGTCAAAAGTATTGTGATAGAATGCCATTTTAGTTTTGCTTCTAAAAACGGTTTAGGATTTTTAGTACGCCAAACATACCAACCATTTCGCACCACCATTTTTCCGTATAAATATTGATTGGGTCTGCCCGAGGCATCGTGATAGTGATATAATTGAGCAGCAGTATTCAGATACAATTTTCCAATTTTAGCAACTCTCAAGGTAAAATCAGCATCTTCATACAAGCCATACCCTTCAAAATAAGTCGAGAATTGCAATGTATTGAAGACTTCTTTTCTAAAAGAAGAAACACCTCCCATAAGCATTTCGACTTCATAGGTTTTACCACTAGGAGGCAAAAAACCAACGCTTCTTCCGTGCGAATATAAAGAAGAATATCCCGGCGGGCAATTGCTATCCAGTCCTAATTTCTTTCTCAATACAAAGCGACTTCCATCTTTTCTTTTCCATCCGTCAAAATAAAACTCATCTTTTGTAGGCAGGTAATCATAGCCTACGAATTCACATTTAGTTTCGTCAAGAATATAACCTCCTGCTCCAAGAGCTTCTGGATAGAGCTCATAGGTTTTTAATAATTGTTTAAAATAATCCACTTCTAAAACCGTATCATCATCTAGAAAACAAATTACATCAATATCCTTTTCTACTCTCTCAATTCCAAAATTACGTTGTCTCGTTAATCCACGATCCTTAATTGGCACGCAGAAATAGTTTAAATTCTTAAATTGATTCTTATTTAGAACCCACTCTGTATCCTGATTTACTGAACCATCAATAATCAGAATTTCGTCTGGATATAACGTTTGTTCGCGAACCGATTGTAACAATTGCAACAACGACTCAGGGCGCATGTAAGTACAGATGATTAACGAAAACTTCATGTTATTTTTTATTTAATTCAGTAGCCCAAAATACACTTCTTTTCCATTGCTTTTGAAAATTACTATAATACTGCAACGGATTTTTGATCTTTTGTAATTTATAATACTTGAAGAACAAAATGGTTTTATAACCCAACTGTTGCTCAATTGTAGTATGCAAAATTTTATACAACATTATTGTAGGTGAAGGCTTTGGCTGAATTTTATCATTTTGCCATTGCAAAATAGGCTTTGTTCTAAAACCACCAACAGGCGCTTTTAAATGGAGTATTTCGGGTTCAGGCAAATACAAAATATCAGCACCAGTATTTCGCAACTGCATTCCAAAATCACCATCCTCACCATAACCAAATTCCAATGCCTTATTAAATTTTACTTTTTCCAGAAAATCTCTTTTAATAATACTGTTACCAGCACCAAAAGTAGGCCATTGAATTACATTAAAGTATTTTTTTATTTCATTCTTTTGAGGGTAAGAAACCGTCACAACCGGACTTCCAAATTGTTGTATTAATTTAAAAACATCAACCAATAAATTAGGTGAAAAGCGATTATCATCATCTGCTAGAAATATCCATTCACTTTGGATGTGACTCAAAGCTACATTTCTGGCGTTACAAGCACCCGCCTGATGCGTAAAAAAATGCTGAATAGGAAAAGGCCATTTTTCTGAAGTAATATAATCTAATTCAGTCGTACTCCCTGCTAATGGATTTTGTTCCACAATAATAATCTGATTAGGCAACTTGACTTGCTTAGCAAAATCTTTCAATACATCATATAAATAGGTGCTCCTTCCAATAGTTGGAATAATAACATCAATCGTTTCCGCAGTACTAAATACTCTGGAGGATTGCACTACAATACCATCAAGATTCATGGTATTGGCATTTCTATTCTTGTAAAAAAGAGATACTAACATCGGAAATACTGGAAATTTTCTTTCGTAAAGCAAGAAGTTCAGAAGCAATAAAAATACCCATCGTGTTTTGTAATGCTGTTTCACAAATCGAAAAAGAACAAACGTATTTCTCTTGATAGGATAAATAGTGTGCGCTTGTTGTTTTAAAAGTAGGGGTTCTGAATAACACAACAAGCCTTTTGGCATAGCTAATTTTGCTACAGAACATAAAAAATAATCAAAATTTTTCTCACTGGAAATTTCATCTTTTAAAGCTAAAAAAACGGACAAATAAACACCTCCAACCCAGCTACTCATTTGCCAAGTCGGAAAAGTTACATTACTATTTACATTTGTAAAAGGAGATTCATCAATATAACCAATAGTCCTATCAATATAGAAACTTCCAAAAGGATTATAGGAAAACAAGAGTTTTTTATGGTGGAATAATTGTTCCATTCCAGAAAGATTCAATTGTTCTTTTAGACTCAAATGACACCAAACCAAAATCTCATCTGGAAATTCTTGAGACAATAAAGCGATAAACGAAGCGATAGACAAATGCGCGTGCTTTCCGATTTCAATTGCATCCGCATTTATTAGTTCGACTACCTTAGCATCAGCATGATACAGAATTATCATACCGCTAATTTTTTAAGCAGGGACCTGCAAACGTTATGATTTCATTTTTCCTAAATCGAATCGTTTGATAGGGATAATTCATTTTTTTAAAAAATTCCTCTACTTTGATAAATGTAGCTTCTCCATCTACTATATGATAGGAGGCAATAGCAAAATTAGGGCTTAGATTTCGTATCGTTTCCTCACAACCAGCCAAAGCTTCTATTTCAGCACCTTCGATATCCATTTTTATAAAATCTAATTTTTTAATGGTATTGTTTGTAACCCAATCATCAATACGCACGGCTTCTTTTTTAACACATTTATCACTATCTGGAATCCAAACTGCAGAGGAGCCTACCGTACCTGCTTCATAAAAATCAATCCATTTGTTTTCATCCCAAAGCAACAAATTTTCAATTTTTATATTTCCTGGAAGGTCTTTGTTTAAACTGATATTATGGTCTATCCGCTTTACATTATAACCGTCTGGTTCAAAAGCATAAACAACCCCTCCTGAACCGGTCAATTTAGAAAACAAAATCGACAAATGCCCACAATTGGCTCCAGCATCAAGAACAACATCGCTTTCTTTTACTTTATAAAAATGCTGGTAATAATTAAAATCCGGTGCTATAAAATATAATGCTTCATTCGTTATCATTGTTAAATCCTGAAAAACAGTTTTATAAGCAATAAAATTCCCGCTTCCTTGTACTACGGAATAAAAAGTATCTTTCGGTTTATTAATGCTATAATAGGCTAGCTTAATTTTCTCTTTTATACCTCCATTAGGAAAAATGGCACTAATGATTTTTTTTATCTTTTTCTTCATTTTGATACAATACTACTTTTATAAAACAATAAACTTTGCTTAGCCACTACTGATATACTAAAGGTTTCTTCTACTTTTTTACGGGCTTGAATACCAAATTCCCTTTGTAAATTTAGATCCCCAAGCAAGGTGATGATTTTATTTGCATACGCCTTATGCGCTGTTGGATGTTCTAGAAATCCACTTACTCCATCATCAAGAACCTCTTTTGCCCACCCTATATTAGAGGCTACAATAGGTTTTTCTAAAGCCATAGCTTCGATCCATGAAACAGGAAGCGCTTCTGCAAATGTAGGAAACACACATACATTTGCTTGTTCTATTTTCTTTTTTATTTCACTATAAGGAACACTTCCTAAATAGGTTACATTAGCAATTGCTTCAAGCGAAAAGAGTTCTTGCATAAGTCCCCAGGTTGATGCGGCTCCAGAAACAATATCGGAGGCATCTCTTCCTACCAATACTAATGTTGCATTTGGATTTTTTTTAATCACCTCATTAAAAATCAAAGGCAACTCTAACAATCCTTTTTTTCGAATCAAGGTGCCAAAATACAGGAGCCCACTTGCCTCCCCAACTCCTAAAGGGGGTATAAGAGTAGAAGCATTATTATTCGGGTTGTTATTGAACAAACTAGTGTCAATCGAATTCGGGATAATGGTGAATTTTTTATCCAATCCAAATACTTCATTAGTCAAATCGGCTGTAAACTGACTCACCGAGAGTAATCCATCCGCTTTTTTTAGGGCTCTTTTCTCGTGGAATTTATTGTTCCATTTTACGGGGCGTTGATCCAATTGGCAGAAATAAGTATCAGAACCGTTCAATCGAATGATAATAGGGCATTTTTTTGGAGATATAAAAGAAGTAATTCCAGTCCAATCGGGTGCTTCAACCAAATCAATTTCTTTACTCTCAAACAAACCATCAATTATTTTCTCCAGTTTTTTCCTAGTGAGGTACCAAGATAATCCTTTGAATTTCACATTCTTTATCTGTTGAATACAAATCCCATTATCATCAAATACCCCCTCTTCTTTTTGTCCATAAACCAAAACCCGAACAGCGCATCCTTCTGCCAAAAGTCCCATTGCCAAGTTTTTGATACTAGTGCCAATACCTCCAGAGCTTCCCGTTTTCAAATGTGGATATTCGGGAGTCAGGAAAGCTATTTTCATCCCCCCAGACCCCTCCCTTAAGGAAAGGGGAGCCAAGACCGAAACATTTTTATCTTCTTTCATTGTATTTGATCATGGAAATGGAGCACTGTTCTTATTCCTATTTATTTTGTGATTCTATTTATATTCCATCGAGGGCTTTCCTCTTTGGACAGTCCCAATACGGCTGGAGGGAAGAGGAAAAAGATCTCTTATGATTCTTTTTGTAAACAATCTTGCTCCTGTATCATTCAGGTGTCCGCAAGATGAAAAATACTGGTCCCCTTCAACTGCATTTTCATAATTATGAATTTCAGGATGGATCTTGATTACTTTTTCAAAATAATCCATCCCAGTTACCGCACTGCACATTGGGGTTGTAACCACAATCAAATTAATCTGATTCCTTTTACAAATTTGCTTAATTTCTTCGTAATAGAGGTTATGCAAAGGCTTTAAATTGGTAATATTATTTTTCATATTGCCTTTTTTGTTTCCTAAGGGATAATAGCCAAAATGATCTAAACTATTGGTAGGTTCTTGTAATACTGTCTTATATGTCTCCCGAAAACCAATGCGGGTATCAAATGCGATGTATCGGTAAAAAGGAATATAATACAGTTGTCGAAAATCTTTCTCTTTCGAAAAATGATCCCGAATGGTTTTGGATTGATGCAAATACGGTAAGAATCGCGCAGAAACGCCTTCAGCCCTTTGCTCATTAGACAAATTCAAATCCGCCTCCAGTAGCACATTTTTTATTTTATAATGGCGCTCTACCATCAACTTAAGTAACAAAGAAGCTTCAAATAAATGCCCGCCACTCAACCCGTAATTAAAGGTTTTCAAGCCTTTTTGCTCAAACAATGGCGCTACAAAATGATTATTAGCACGGGAAGAACCTAAAATAATAACATCATAATTCTCATTCTTGGAATTATAAATCTGCTCTACTTTACTTCTTTTTGAAGAATGCAAATAAATAGCAGTATAGCAATAGTCTAAAACAACTGCAAGTATAAGTACCATCAGTAACGTTTTTAAAGCAAACAGTAGAAACTTTTTCATTATTATTTATTCTCTTTTTGTATTGTTCTTTTAATTTTTTTTTAGTTCTAAAGATGTTCCTATTCTTCGTTTTTTAACCCCTCCCGAAATCTCGGGACTAAAGAGTGAAAAGAAAACACATAACGCTTTTATAATTTTTTCTGATTTTCGGCTCCCTTCAGGGTCGGGGTAAAACGAAAATTTATACCTTATAACTTTTTATCTAGCCCTAAAAATAAATCATACCATTTTTTCTTTTTTTACCCCTGCTCTAAAGAGTGAAAAGAAAACACATAACTCTTTTATAATTTTTTCTGATTTTCGGCTCCCTTTAGGGTCGGGGTAAAACGAAAATTTATACCTTATAACTTTTTATCCAGCCCTAAAAATAAATCATACCATTTTTTCTTTTTTTGCCCCTGCCCTAAAGAGTGAAAAGAAAACACATAACGCTTTTATAATTTTTTCTGATTTTCGGCTCCCTTCAGGGTCGGGGTAAAACGAAAATTTATACCTTATAACTTTTTTATCCGGCCCTAAAAATAAATCATACAATTTTTCCTTTTTTTGCCCCTGCCCTAAAGGGTGAAAAGAAAAAAACGAACTACTCTTATCTAATTTTCGGCTCCCTTCAGGGTCGGGGTAAAACGAAAATTTATACCTTATAACTTTTTTATCCGGCCCTAAAAATAAATCATACAATTTTTCCTTTTTTTGCCCCTGCCCTAAAGGGTGAAAAGAAAAAAACGAACTACTCTTATCTAATTTTCGGCTCCCTTTAGGGTCGGGGTAAAACGAAAATTTATACCTTATAACTTTTTTATCTAGCCCTAAAAATAAATCATACCATTTTTTCTTTTTTTACCCCTGCTCTAAAGAGTGAAAAGAAAACACATAACTCTTTTATAATTTTTTCTGATTTTCGGCTCCCTTTAGGGTCGGGGTAAAACGAAAATTTATACCTTATAACTTTTTATCCAGCCCTAAAAATAAATCATACCATTTTTTCTTTTTTTGCCCCTGCCCTAAAGAGTGAAAAGAAAACACATAACGCTTTTATAATTTTTTCTGATTTTTGGCTCCCTTCAGGGTCGGGGTAAAACGAAAATTTATACCTTATAACTTTTTTATCCAGCCCTAAAAATAAACCATACCATTTTTTCTTTTTTTGCCCCTGCCCTAAAGGGTGAAAAGAAAAAAACGAACTATTCTTATCTGATTTTCGGCTCCCTTTAGGGTCGGGGTAAAACGAAAATTTATACCTTATAACTTTTTTATCCAGCCCTAAAAATAAATCATATAATTTTTTCTTTTTTTGCCCCTGCCCTAAAGGGTGAAAAGAAAAAAACGAACTACTCTTATCTGATTTTCGGCTCCCTTTAGGGCCGGGGTAAAACGAAAATTCATCTCCTCAACTTCCTTTTTTCTTCCCCTCCCGAAATCTCGGGACTAAAGGGTGTGAAAAAGAACGATTACGACCTAATATTCAAGAAGTTCCTAAATTCCTGACTCTCTTTGGGGTTGTGGTAAAACTGAAACATCTACTAAAACTGAAAATAAATAAATTCTTTATAATCCGAATACGTTCCCAAAGCAATGATAGCCAACATACATAAAGCTAATTTCAGCATGCTGTACTTACCTGAAATAGGCTCTACTTGTCTGCGACTGTTCCATTCTACTACAATAAAAACAAAAACTAATAAAAGGTTCTCATAATTGTACCGTTCGTGCTCCAAATATTGACCTTGAAAGATTCCATTCGTAAAAATTCTACTGATATAGTCAAACGCATCACCTATCGATTTAGCCCTAAAAAATACCCAAGCCAAACACGTTATAGCAAAAGTGCTCAACATACTAAAAAACACACTAACTGAATTGAAATCCCAGCGCAATGAAACCATTTCCATGTTAGACCGATTTCTTTTTAACAGCAATAAAGGTAAAAAATACAACGCATTAATAAATCCCCAAGCTATAAAAGTCCAATTGGCACCATGCCAAAAACCACTGACCAAAAATATAATAAACGTATTCCGAATTTTCATCGCCATTCCTCCACTACTGCCTCCCAATGGAATGTATAAATAATCCCGAAACCAAGAGGATAACGAAATATGCCATCTGCGCCAGAACTCGGCTATGTCTCGAGAAAAATAGGGATAATTAAAATTACGCAACAAATCAATCCCAAACAATTTAGACATTCCTAAAGCCATATCTGAATAGCCTGAAAAATCCCCATAAATCTGAAAGGCAAAATAAACAGCACCCAATAGTAGTGACAGAGAATTCATTGATTCATAATTATCAAAAATAGCATTGGCATATGTAGCACAGGTATCTGCAACAACCACTTTTTTGACCAATCCCCAAATGAATTGATGTACCCCTTCTTTGGCTTTATCAAAATCAAAACTGCGTTTTACTTTGACCTGTGGCAATAGGTGTGTCGCTCTTTCAATAGGCCCCGCTACCAATAAAGGAAAATAACTGACAAATAAAGAATAATCGACGAAGTTATACTCCGCTTTGATTCGTTTGTGGTAAATATCAATTACATACGATAATCCGTGAAAAGTATAAAAAGAAATCCCAACGGGAAGTACTACATTCAGTAAAAGTGGACTCGTTTGTAAACCAATACCGTTCAACAATTGAGAGAAGGAATCAGCAAAAAAATTATAATATTTAAAAATCCCTAAAAACCCCAGATTGACACTAATACTCAACCAAAACCAAAATTTTCGACTGGCTTCTGTCTTTGCCTTTTCTATTCGAATACCGGTATAATAATCTAAAAAAGTAGAGAAAACCAATAAGAACAAAAATCGCCAATCCCAACAGGAATAAAAATAATAACTCGCTATAATAAGCAACGCATTTTGACTGCTTTTGGTCTTATTAAAAACAAACCAATACAAAACGAATACGATAGGCAGAAAAAGAGCAAAAGAAAACGAATTAAAAAACATAGACTGGTGTAATTAAGGATGCAAAATTAAAATTTATTAGTAAACAACAAAGCCAAATGATTTTCGACCATTCGATCCAGTGAAAAATGATTTTCGATATCGCTTCTGGTATTTTTTTCAATTTTAAATTCACCTATCCAAATTTGAATAATTAAATCCGATAATTCCTTTATTTTTTTTGCCTCATACAAGAAACCATTATCTAAATGGGTAATTATACCCAGAACATTCCCACCCTCTTTTGTTGTTATTACAGTCGTATTTGCTGCCAAAGATTCCACTACAGCATAACAAAAAGTTTCTTCATACGATGGGTGAATTAAGTAATCATATTCGCAATAAATAGATTTGAGATCTGAATGACTCCCCATAAAATTAAAACATCTTTGCAATGACAAACCAGCTATCTTATTCTCTAATTCTTTTTTATAAGGACCATCACCGTAAACAGCAATGACTATTTCTTTTTTAATCTCCTCAGGTAATATAAAAACTGCCTGAATTAAATCTTGTATTCCTTTTGATTCACGCAAATGCGAAGCGGTTAAAAAACTAGGTTTTGTTGCGTTTCGTTTTTGTCTAACTTGAATATCCTCTAAAGCAATACCGTTATGAATAATATGAGTCTTAGTTTTAATTTGAAATCCAAAATCTTTGATTAACTCTTTTACCGTATAATCAGAAACGCCAATAAACTGATTGATATACTTGGAAAACAAAAACCCTTTGATTTTTTTTTCTATTTTTTTCTTAAAAGGATACCCATGTATGGGACGCGGATTATGATCAACAGCAATGATTTTAGCTGTACTAATTTTTTTTATTTTTTTAAAAAAAGGAGTACACAATTCAATAAAATGGGTAATAACATAAGAATAATCGCTTGGGTTTTGGGTACAAAATCCCAGAAAATAGTTTTCTACGTTTTGATGGTTACTACTAAAAACAGTAAGCTTAGAATAGTCCCCATGTAGAGATTGATTCGGGAAAAACCAATCAACCTGAATGCCATTTTCTTTGCATGTTGCATCAAACATCCAGAAAAAATGATCCATACCGCCAACCCGTTCCGTTAAAAGTTCATAGTTACAGAGGACCGCTATTTTTTTTGAATTCATGTCCATTTGAATAAGGCGGCTACAATTCTTTTACTGGTACCTTCTAGGGGTTTACTAACTTGAAGTCCCATCAATTTTTTTCTGTTTGATTGATCCGTTTCTGGATACAAATAATACAAATTAATAGCATCAATAAGTTCTTGATCATTTTTTGCAATTCTGGTAGCACCACTTTTAACGACATTTACAATATGTGCATAATTCAAAAAACGCTGGTCATCATACAAGCCATTTACCCCGTTCCCAAAAACTGGATTAATAACGGGTTTATCAAACTGCATAAAATCTAAACTCATCGTAGACAACATATTGATATTAATATCCGCAAATTCCAATAAACTTCTCAAATCACAAACATCTGCGATTGTGGGAATACGCTGAGACCAAGCTTCCTGATGATTTTCCCTACTTTGAACCCACTTAGGATAATTCCATTTTATAAAGGGATATTGCTCGACTATGCTTTTAAAACGAATAGGGTCTTCTGCAGGAGAAGTACGAACGATCAGGTTAACATCTGGAATCTTTTTTTCTAGTAGAGCCTTACCTATTGTCTCAATATACAATTCATCATTTCTGCTGGTAGCAATATCACCACAACTAAAGCAAACTGTTTTCTTAGTATTATCTAAATTAAAGGCAGCATAAAAGACCTCTTTGTCAGAAGCATACCGATCTAGAACGTAGGGTTCAAATTGTGGAGTACCTACCACTACTACATTTTCAGGATGTACCGCCGTATAAAACTGCAACAGTTCTTTTTTCATTAATTCACTCCAAACTAAGTAATAATCAAAATCACCAGCCATTCTTCCTTTGGAGGCCAAATTATCCCAACTAAAAATAAAAGAACCGGTCTTAATTTGCAATTGTTCAGCTGCATAAATCAGAGGAGCAATAAAAGGAGGTCGTTGATGCGTAAAAAACAAATTTGAAACGCCCTGTTCTTGAAGAAGGGCGCTATATTTTTTTGTTATTTGATGAGAGCTAAAGGTCTTTTGCTGATAGTGGTTATACCGTTGTATCCATTTTTCGGAATGAATAATTCTTGACCAAACATGGATAAAACGTGTTGCAAATCCTCGTGGATTTCTTGCTTTGGTTTTTGAGGCTTTTAAATTATCGTTGATCCCAAAATTTCCTTTGGTATGCAATTGCAAATGAGAAACTTCTTTGGCTTTTCGAAAAAACCAAGTAAAAAAATGTTCATTAAAAACGTCTAACTCTACTATAGTACAATTCAAATCTAAAGTGTCATAAACACTTTTAGGCAAACAAGAAAAAAGAACAACCGAATCAAACTGCTGTTTAGCTTCGGTCATAAAGTCACTTAATATAAAGTTGCGATACCCTACACCGTCAGTTATAACTATTCCTAATTTTTTCATTGATTATACTTTTTTATTTAACCCTGTCAGAGTTCAAAACTCTGACAGGGTTGAAAAATTCACCCATTGCCAAAGATAAAAACTATTATCCTGGTTTCCGTTCAAATAATCATTCCAAATTGCGTCAACTTGCTTTTTATCTACAAAATCCATTTTTGAGAATTGCGCTATTTTTTCAGAGAAATACGGCTTCAACTCTTGTGCAATCCATTCTCTTTGGGGTGTTTGCAAAGCTCTTTTAGGAGCTAACGCAACCGTATCACCCAAATAGTCTTTTACCAAATCTCGCAACAGCCATTTGGTTTGTCCGTTTTTAAATTTCATTTCTTCTTTTTGTGCAAAAGCCAGCTCTACCAATCGATAATCTAAAAACGGTTCGCGCAATTCTGTACTGTGCATCATACTAATTCTGTCATTAAAGCGTAAGGCTCTCGGTATTTTAGTATAAAACAAATCACGGTATTGTAGGTTTTGTAAGTCATTATCGAAAGGACGTTCATACACTTCTTCCATAGCCAAATCCCGAAACTCAGACACCAACACTTCTGGTCGTACAGGACTTGATGCAACACCTTGAATAACACTATTACTCTTATTGTGGTAGTAATCATATCCTGCCCAAGCCTCGTCCATGCCTTGTCCGTCAAGAATAACTTTAATCCCTTTTTGACTAGCCGCTTGAAATAATAAGCTATAAGCTAAGGTGGGAAAACCGCCAAAAGGCTCCTCTTGATAATAACTTACTTTCTCTATTAATGCTGGAATTTCTTTGTACTCTAAAAGTACTTTATGAAGAGAATAAGATGTTGTTCGCATCAATTCGTTAACCCAAGGCAATTCATCATACGTTGCATTATTACAGTAAAACGTAAAGGCTTCCATATTTTTTTGAGAGGGCAGCTTTCGCTGCACTACATTGATTAAAGTAGAGGAATCCAAGCCACCGCTAACATTCATTCCTAAAGGGACATCTGCTCTAAAGCGAAGTTGAATAGCATCTTCCAACAATTCTTCATACTGTTGTTTTAATACTTCTTTTGGAAGTTGCTTCATTTTTAAAATTCGCTCAGGAAAATCATACCACATTTGAGGTTGAACCCTATTAAAATCTCCATGATCCGAAAAATTAATTTTCACAAAATGTCCTGCTTTTAATTGCTGGACACCTTCAAAAAAAGTTTCATTTGGCAAGCCATACGTTCCAAAAGTAAAATAGTTGGCCCAAACTTTTTGATTTTTACTTTTAGGAATTCCAGCAGCAAAAAGTGCTTTAATTTCACTTGAAAAATAGAACTGATTTTCAAAAAAAGTATAATAAAAAGGCTTAACGCCAAATCGGTCGCGAGCAGCAAAAAAAGTATGCTCTTTTTTATTCCAAATAGCAAAACTAAACATGCCATTGAGTTTGTCTAACATTTTGGCATCCCAATGCATATAAGCCGCCAGCAAAACCTCTGTGTCCGAAGTAGTGGAAAAGGAATAGGATGCTAATTCTTTTTTGAGTTCAACGTAATTATAGATTTCACCATTAAAAACAATGACATAATTACCACAATGGCTAGTCATAGGCTGGTTAGCGGCTTCAGACAAATCCAATATACTCAATCGATTATGCCCCAAAACTACTTTGCCACCGTTCCAAAAATGCATAGCATCTGGTCCCCGATGCTTTTGAGCTTCAAGCATCAATTGGATTGTTGAACCGTTTTTAAGATTCGTTCCTAAAATACCTGCTATTCCGCACATAGATATGAGTGTTGTGTATTTTAAGCCTGTCAGAGTTTTGAACTCTGACAGGCTTAAAAAAATTAAATTAAAGATAAAATAGTTGGTACTATTTGTTCTGCTTGTACCCAATCCTCCATAGTATCAATATTCACATACAAACTAGGATTGTTTTCTATATAACTTAATTTTTCGCCATAGAAAGTTCCGTTTTTAATCGATTCAATTTTGGTTAAATAAATAGCGCCATCTCTAAAAAAGGCTTGAGGCAATTCTTGTCTTCTCTTAATGATTTCTTTTTCTCCTGTGGCAATCTGCAAGCTTCCGTTATCATCCGCTTCAAAAACCCAATGCGGATTGTATTCGTGTGGCACTGGCAAAACAGAAACTAAAGCATCTGAATTAGCAGTTGAAAATTTTGCAATGGCCTTGCTGATAAAACCCTTTTCCCGAAAGGGAGATGTGGGCTGCAGCAAACAAATGGCATCATAAAACTCATTTTCAGACTCTAAAAAAGCTACAGCATGTTGCACTACGGCAATACTGGAAGCACCATCATTGGCTAATTCTGAGGGTCTAATAAAGGGAACTTCGGCACCATAATCGAGACCTATTTGAGCAATCACTTCATCATCTGTTGAGACTATAATTTTTGTAAAAGATTGACTAGCAATAGCTTGTTCAATAGAATAGGCTATTAAAGGTTTCTCGCCTAACAGCTTAGTGTTTTTACCCGGAACCCCCTTAGAACCACCACGCGCTGGTATTATAGCTAGAATTTTCATCTTAATACATTATCGTTTTATGAAATTGCAAGGGCAATTCCACTAATAAATCAGCTATAATAGCACCCGCATTCCCTCCTCCATACACAGCCGAAGTTTTCGATTTTCCATTTTTTATACTAGTTTGAATCGCTTCACTAATTTCGGATTTATTATAATCTACATCCACAACGTTATGTCCACGATCCCGTTTATTTTGTCGGGAACCAATATTAATAACTGGGACACCTAGATACGCACATTCTCGAATCCCAACACTTGAGTTCCCTATTAATACTTTAGCATTATGTAACAAAACAAGAAAATCATCCCCTTCCATATTTTTAAAAAAATGAACCTTTTCTAGTTTGTTTTTCTCTCTAAAACTTCTAATTCCTGTAGAAGTCCCATCGGCACCAGCATCCACATTAGGCCAAAACCATAAGGTTGGCATATTTAATTCCTTTACCGCTTCAAGTGTCTCTTCAATATGCTTTCTGGAATTTTGATATTCGTTCGTCACTGGATGTTGCATCACTACTAAATAACCATCAGATAAATCAGGTTCAGCCCCAACCCCTCCATATTTTTGATACGGATTAAAACTTAAACCCTCTACTTTACTAATTTCAGATGCAATATCTATGGATGGACATCCTGTATTAAAAACAAAATCAGGATTTTCACCTAATTTAATAACTCTTTCTTTCGCATTCTCAGAAGCTACAAAATGATAATCAGCCAATTTAGTGATAGCATGACGTACTTTTTCATCGATATTTCCCGTAACTTCTCCTCCTTGAATGTGTGCCAATGGAATATTCATATACGATGCAGAAATAGCAGTAGCCATAGTTTCAAATCGATCAGCAACGGTCACAACTACATCGGGTTTTAAATTGTCAAAAACCGTGGATAATTCCAAAATTCCAATTCCTGTTGTTTTGGCTGCAGCCGTTAAATTTTCACCTTCTAATACATTAAACACCTTCGCTGCAATGTCAAAACCATCCTTCTCTATATAATTAACGGCCGATCCGTATCGATCCAATAAAGCCGAAGCTGCAACAACCAATTGTAGTTCCAAATCTGGGTGTTTTTGAATGGCAGCCAATACTGTTTTTACGCGACTGTAAGAAGGACGTGCGGTAATAACTACAGCTATTTTTCTTTTTGGCATTTTGATTTTATTAAACTTTTGGGATAAATATAGATAAAAAAGAAGAAAGAGGAAAAGATATTTTTACCTAACCTAGGTACTTTGATAATCTGTTACGACAAGTGCTGTTAATTGTAAATGTCCCTACAACTGTCAGACTGAGCTTGTCGAAGTCCATTTGAACTAAGCCTCAACTGTCAGTCTGAGCCTGTCGAAGTCCATTTGAACTAAGCCTCAACTCCTATTGTCAGTCTGAGCCTGTCGAAGTCCATTTGAACTATGCCTCAACTCCTATTGTCAGTCTGAGCCTGTCGAAGTCCATTTGAACTAAGCCTCAACTACAACTGTCAGACTGAGCTTGTCGAAGTCAATTTGAACTAAGCCTCAACTACGACTGTCAGACTGAGCCTGTCGAAGTCCATTTGAACTAAGCCTTAACTCCTATTGTCAGTCTGAGCCAGCCTGCCCTGAGTTTTTATCGAAGGGAAGACCCATCTCCATTTTCACCATACTCAGTATAATTTTTTGAATACTGAACTAGTTTATCCCAATCTTCATTTATTAAAGCTTCTTTTTTTCTTCTACTCCAACCTTTTATCTTTTTCTCTATCAAAATTGCTTGAGTAGGGTCAGAAAAAGATTCGAACCATACTAATACAACTGGTCTTCTAATAAAAGTATAGGAATCTGGACTCTTACCAGAATTGTGTTCAAACAATCTTCTGTCGATGCTGTTTGTCATTCCAGTGTAATAGGAATTATCGGAACACTTAACGATATAGACATAATAAAATTTCATATCCTCAATTTTGATTATTTTTACGATTATCAGTAAAAACGCTTCGACAAGCTCTGCGTGACATAGTGCTATTCATTGTAAATATCTCTACCATTGTCAGACTGAGCCTGTCGAAGTCCGTTTGAGCTAAGCCTCAACTACAACTGTCAGTCTGAGCCTGTCGAAGTCCATTTGAACTAAGCCTCAACTCCTATTGTCAGTCTGAGCCTGTCGAAGTCCGTTTGAGCTAAGCCTCAACTACAACTGTCAGTCTGAGCCTGTCGAAGACCATTTGAACTATATGCTATCAACGAAGCGAACAATCATTATAAACAAAAGCGCTTCGACAAGCTCTGCGTGACATAGTGCTATTAATTGTAAATATCCCTACGACTGTCAGACTGAGCCTGTCGAAGTCCATTTGAACTAAGCCTCAACTGTCAGACTGAGCCTGTCGAAGTCCGTTTGAACTAAACCTTAGCTCCTATTGTCAGACTGAGCCTATCGAAGACCATTTGAGCTATACGCCATCAACGAAGCGAACAATCATTATAAACAAAAACGCTTCGACAAGCTCTGCGTGACATAGTGCTATTAATTGTAAATATCCCTACGACTGTCAGACTGAGCCTGTCGAAGTCCGTTTGAGCTAAGCCTTAACTCCTATTGTCAGTCTGAGCTTGTCGAAGACCATTTGAGCTATACCCTATCAACGAAGCGAAAAATCATTCTAAACAAAAGCGCTTCGACAGGCTCTGCGTGACATAGTGCTATTCATTGTAAATATCCATACAACTGTCAGACTGAGCCTGTCGAAGTCCATTTGAACTAAGCCTCAACTGTCAGACTGAGCCTGTCGAAGTCCGTTTGAGCTAAGCCTCAACTACAACTGTCAGTCTGAGCCTGTCGAAGACCATTTGAGCTATACGCTATCAACGAAGCGAACAATCATTCTAAACAAAAGCGCTTCGACAGGCTCAGCGTGACATGTTATAACAAATCAGATTCATTCAAAAAATCCCATTGTTTTAAATCCTTATTTAAGGTTTTTCCAATTATTTCTTGAAAACGAGCCGCATCGATTCCAAAACCTTTTGGCTTTTTAGATTCTAAATCATAAAAAGTCAGGAGATGATTTTGAGGTAAATCCTTGTTGACAGCTAATGATTTTTCAAAAATTTGCTTGAGTTCTGTAAAAGCAGCCGTATTTTTTTTATCAATAGGATGAGACATGGCCGTAGCAATATTTCGAACCGCAAGAACCAAATCTTTAGTTTCAGCAATAGTCAAAGACGACTTTGAATCAGGACCAAACATTTGCCTATCAAAAACCACATGGAATTCAAGTATTTCAGCCCCTAGAGCAGTAGCTGCAATACAAGTTTCCATTTTTGCAGAATGATCTGAAAAACCGACTGGCACAAGATATCTTTTTTGCAATTCTGGAATCACATTCAAACCATATTGTTCAGGTTGAGTAGGATATGCTGTGGTACATTGTAAAATAGAAAAATCAACATTTCTTTCTTTCAAAAAGGCTACCGTCTGATCTAATTCTTCATAAGAACTCATTCCCGAAGACAAAATTACAGGCTTGCCAGTTTGGGCAATTTTTTCTAAAATTAAGAAATTATTGACTTCTCCAGAACCTATTTTATATTGTTCTACTCCTATCTCTTCGAGCCAATCGACGGCTAAATTACTAAAAGGAGAACAGATGAAATCCAATCCCACAGCATCGCAATGTGTTTTGACGCCTTTCCATTGCTCCAAAGTAAAACCCATTCGCTTCCAATAATCGAATCTTGTGGCATCTTCTAAAGAGAAATTTACCCTAAAAGGTTCTTGCTGGCTGCTTTCGGCTTCGGCAAGGTGCATTTGAAACTTAACAGCATCAACGCCAGTTTGTGCAATGGCATCGATGTAAGAATATAATATTCCTAAACTGCCATCGTGGGCCTGACCAATTTCGGCCATGATGTAAGGGGATGTTTTTTTTGATAGCATATTCTAAATTTCTTATCTAATGTTGAACAAAAACACTTATTTTTCTGGTTGCCAATAGATTTTAGTTTCTGGTAGTTTGTTATACTCTTCATATTCTTTCATCGTCAAACGATTGGCATTTTGTAACACTTTAGGCATATTCCAAACCAAATCAAACACAGCCAAAAAGATAGCTTGCAAGGCTTTGAAATCGCCTTTGAATACTTTCAGTTTGAACTGCATCCAAAGCGAATAGGCCATTTTTCGTGGGACTTTCTCCAATGGGTAAAACAAGAAAAATAAATACCAACCCGAACGCAAAGAACGCCGCAAACGAATCGTATAATCATCATTAACTCGTCTTCCTTTTACATCGACTCTATGCTGCACCAACACCTCTGGGAAATAATGGACTTCCCATTTTTTTTTAAACAATTGATAAGAGGCAAAATTTTCTTCTCCATAAAAAACAAACCATTCAGGATATTGAGGAATATCACGCCAAGCTTTCATGCGCCAGACATGGGCACAACCTACAAAACCTTGTACTCGTTGGAATCTCTCATTTGAAAATATTATTTCAGGCTCTTGCAATCCCCAAAAAATACGCAAAGCCAGTAAACCACAAGCAGGGTTTTCTTCAAAATGTCTGCGAATCAATTCTAAGGTATTTTCAGTAACAAAATGAGCATCATCGTCTAATGAAATGGCATAATCAGCCTTTGTCTCGTTCAGCATTTTGTTCCTGCAAAAAATATAGCCTTTGGAAACCGGATTGCTGAGGAGTTTTACTTCCGGAAAGTTTTCTTTTACATACTCATAAGTGCCATCGGTGGAACCATCTTCAAAAACCACGCATTCCACACCATCTTCCTTTAGCAAATACTTGATTTTCTCCAAAGTAAAAGCTAAATCGGTTATGCGATTTTTGGTGGTGATAAGGATGGAAAAAGTTGGATCTGACATCGCTAACTAATTATTTTTAAACCAACGATTACTTTTTTCAAATAATCAGTCGACAAATAGTCTTCTAAATCTCTTCTATTTAAAAGCATATTATCCGGATTCTGTTTCCACAACTGATACGTCTTTCCAATCAAGGTAGCAATTTTTTCTATATCATCCACTTCTGACCAATAAAGGTAGTCATTACCCAACAATCTTCTGGTTTCACTATGATATGGAGCTAAGGACAAAATCAATTTATTGGCTTCAACACAATGAGGAAATTTGGCTGGAAGAAAAGGGCTAATTTCTGATTTTGCTTCTAAAATAATATTTACAGACACATTTTTTTGTAAATTATATACAAGATCAAAAGCTAAATTTCCATTATGAATATAAATTTCGGGATTGTTTTTTTGATACTCTTCGAGCATTTTAGTATGGTCAAAAGCGTTTCCTAAAACAAAAAGTTTTGCATCGATTCTAGCTTGCGAATTTTGTTGTAAAAACAATTTAAATCCTTCAATCAATCCAGCAGGAGAACGCTGCGCCAAGAGATTCCCAGCATGCAACAGATTAAATTTCGATTTATCGAAATAGGAAGGAAACTCATTGTTTTCAACTTCATACTTGGCATTTTGATGTGGAATAATCATGCCTGTTTTGATGAAGTTTGGAAAATGACTCCCCATCCATTCCATTAATAATTGACTTGGAAAAGCACTAAATCTTGCTTTTTCTGAAACTTGAACAAAAAAAGCATCCTTAAATTCATAACCCGACTCTACCCATACATAAGGTTGTGGATAATAATGAAACGGATAAGGATCATGTACATAAGCCATCCACGCATTATGGAATTTCGGTACTTTTAAAACGGCATAATGAGGTCTAAAACTAGCCCCTTTGCTCAAAGTCAACACTAAATCGGGTTGAAATGTACTCTTTTTCAAAGATTTTACAATACTGTTGGTATCATTGAAAAAAGTAAAAGAAAATCCAAATAACTTCTCCAAGAACGGAGCTGGATTTATCTTAAAATTTCGTTGAAAAACCCGTTGAAAGCGGCTTAAAAAATACAAAGGACTGTATTTAATTTCAGGGATAGCAATACAATTAACCCCTTCTAACTGAATGTTTATCAAGGTATAATGATACACCAGAACCTCAAATCCAGCTTCAACC
This sequence comes from Flavobacterium sp. KS-LB2, assembly GCF_036895565.1. NCBI lineage: Bacteria > Pseudomonadati > Bacteroidota > Flavobacteriia > Flavobacteriales > Flavobacteriaceae > Flavobacterium > Flavobacterium sp. KS-LB2. The sequence goes on from NZ_CP145904.1 coordinate 2,706,120, forward strand.
AAATTATGGATTAGAGCTACATTGGCTTTGGAACCGCTACTGTCTTCAATATTAATAGAATCGACTACTACGAGTATTTTCATTTTACTTTAATTAATCAAATGTGCAAAATTATATTCTAAAACCAAAATTTGTCAATCTGAGCCTGTCGAAGACTTTCTTACTTCAACAAATAATTTACTATTTTATTGCTGGCATCCCCATTTCCATAAGGATTTTGCCTATTTTCAAATCCTTTGAAATTGTCTAAAATATCTTGAATTGTATTTATTATTTTAGTTGCGTTAGTACCTACCAAGGTCGAGAATCCTGCCTGCACTCCTTCTGGCCTTTCCGAAACGGTACGAGTAACAATTACAGGCTTTCCCAATGAAGGTGCTTCTTCCTGGATACCGCCAGAATCAGTCACGATCAAGTAGGATTGTTGCATCAACCAAACAAATGCGGGATAAGAGACCGGTGCAATGAGCTGAATGTTTTTTTTATTGGACAACAATTCATGCACGACATCCTTCACTTTGGGATTCAAATGCACTGGATAAACAATAACGACATCTTCTCTTTCTGACACTTTCAGCAGTGCTTCACAAAGATTCCGAAACCCTTCTCCGATATTTTCTCGGCGATGTCCCGTTACCAATACTATTTTTTTTTCAGCTGGAAGGATCATTTTTAACTCCTCAATTTCCGGATGACTGTAATGCTCCTTTTCTATTTTATGAAGCGTCCAGAACAAGGCATCTATAACCGTGTTTCCTGTTTCTACAATAGTATCTTGCGGAATTCCCTCCTTCAACAAATGCTGTGTGGCTTGTGGAGTTGGCGTGAAATGAATATCGGCAATTCGGCTGGTAATTTGTCGGTTGATTTCTTCCGGAAATGGAGCTTGCTTTTTGTAGGTTCTCAAACCCGCTTCCACGTGACCCACTTTTATACCCAAATGAAAGGCTGCCAAAGCCACCAAAGATGAAGTGGTCGTGTCACCATGCACCAAAACCAAATCAGGTTGTTCCATCGTCAAGACTTCATCTATCTTATAGAGAATCTTGGCACTTAATCCATTCAGGGTTTGGTTGGCTTGCATCAAATCAAGGTCGTGATCCGGAACAATTTCAAAAAAATCCAACACCTGATCCAGCATTTCGCGATGTTGAGCCGTGACACATATCTTTACCTCAAACCTGCTTTTTTGGTCTTCGACTACGTCACGCTGAGCTTGTCGAAGTGTCGAGTTAAGTAGTTCATGATATAGCGGCGCCATTTTGATGGCTTCGGGACGCGTGCCAAAACAGAGCAATATTTTTTGGGAATATGTCATTCAGTTTTCGAATATAAATTAAGAAAAGTATTTAAATTTTTGTTTATATAATGCTTTCAAATAAGGCATTGTATTGATGGAATCCTTATTTTTCATATGCTACTTTTTTAAATTTCCATAATTTAGATCTACTAATAAAACAATTAGTATTTATTTTTTTTAGTAAATATTTGCAGTAAATTTTCTTCCAACGTATTAAATGAATATTGTTCAGACTTTATATGGGCTGCTGCACTCATTTCTATTCTCAATTCTTTGTGTTCCAATAAATTTATCAAAACCAATTGTAACTCTTCCTTGGTATTCCAATGATAACCATTTATTTCATCATCCACAGTTTCTTTATGCCCCCCTTTGCCAATAACAACTGGAATACATCCATGAGACATGGCTTCCACAACCGAAATTCCATAATGTTCCACAAGCATAGGTTCCTCCTTTTCATTGTTTTCATAACCACACGCACTGATGTAAAAGGCCGATTCACTTAAAAGGACAATCCTTTTTTCGGTAGAACAATTTTCGTGAAAAAATACAGGAAAACCGGTTGCCGATTCTTTCAATTGGCTTACATAATCATCGTCCTGGTTATACCCTATTAAATGCAAATTCACCTCTGTATAACCCATTCCAATTAAATCCTTGAAAACGTCAATTACAACATCCTGGCGCTTGGAACGCTTTCCTTTATTAAACCTTCCAACACAAACCAAATCTAAATTTCTGGCCTGATTATATGTGCTTGGCACATCAATTGGTGGATAAAAAACGGCACCCTCACGTTTCCAGTAATTTTGTAACCAACACTTTGTATATTCTGAATTAACAATAATATTTTTCCAGGAATTTAAACGAATTTTTTCGCTCAAACGCTCCATTTTTACGGTGGGAAAATCACATAGAACAAAGGATTTCTTTACAAAAGTTAGTCTAGGAAAAACTATAGATTGTAGTATTACTATATCAAAAGCCTTTCTCTCTTTGAAGGCAAAATAGAGCTGTGAGAAAAAAGGCATAGGAGTTCTTTTCTGAATGGCTACTTTCAGCCCCTTGGTCTCATAACGACGGTGCAATTCTTCTAATTGAATGGTCTCGTAAAAAAAAACAGTAACATCAAATCGGTTCTTGGAAAGCATTTTTGCCATTGACAGAACATAAACTATACCACCTCCGCCAGTTGTATCCCAAGAGTTTGAATAAATGGCGACCTTCTTTTCTTTCATTTTTTATTTTATAACTTTACGAATTATTTTAAAAAATAAACTTTCTATTTTTCTTTTATATTTATAGAAAACATATTCTTTATAATATTGGTTAATTTTCAGAAAATACTTTTCTTCAAAAGCTAATTTTTGTGTTTCTTTTATGCTTGTTAGCCCAAACATATCATATATAACCAAAGGATTTTGCAATTTTTCAAACTTAATTCCTTTTTTTATGACCTTATAATTAAACTCCCAATCAGCGATAAATTTAAGTTTCTCATCAAAATTAAAATCAACAAAACACTTAAAACTGTAAATTATTGCTTGATGGCATAATGACCTATTAAAGATAAAATTATTGTCAATTTTATTTGGATAGTTTTCTAAAATTATCTCGCTAGAATATTCTTTATAAATTGGCATATAATATACCACTTTAGAAACCAATTTAGGGATTAACTTATATAAAACAGCATCGTCCGCAACTAACCGATCCCCACTATTCAAAAATAACAAATATTCCCCAGTAGCTTTTGCAACCCCTTTGTTCATTGCATTATAAATCCCTTTATCAGGTTCGCTAACCCAATAATCAAAGTTCTTGCTTTGAGTTTCTAAATATTCAGCACTCCCATCGATGGAACCACCATCAATAACGACATACTCAAACTCTCGAATTGTTTGATTCATAACACTCTCTACAGTTCTTTTCAACCCTTCGAGGTTGTTGTAATTGATTGTTATTATGGTGAGCTTTTTATTCAAAAAAGAATTAATTTAAAATTTTTTTTACCATTTTTTTAAAGAGTGGAGGGGTAATATTATATAATATAACTTTAAACAAACTCTTCGCCTCTACCTTCTCCTCAACTTTAATATAAATACATTTAATTTCTGAAAACAAAGCAATTTTGTTTTGTAATAATTTATTATGATATTGAGTGTACAAATCATAAATTTCTTTTGATAAAATTACTGAATTATATCTATTGTATGATTTTGAAAACAACTCTGGCTTTGTAAAATTATAAGAACTAAAATGATAAAACACTAATCTAGAGCCATCTACCATTATACATTTATCATCAACAAGCTCTATTGTGTTTCTTTCGTGTAAATTCCAAGGGGCAACATTGAAACCATATTCTTCAAGAACCTTGACTTTTTTGAAAAATATGGGAGCCAAATTAAGCCATAATTGGTCAACAAATAAACCTTGAGCGACTCTATTAAAACCAATTTTTAATGTTTTATCCTCCCACCAATCTAGTAAATTTAATGCGTTTTGACTTTTGGGATTTAAACCCAAAAAACCTAAATTATAGATACCAAAATTTAAAAATAAATTTTCATAAGGAGACAAATTATCAACCCCTATTGGATTTAAAATATGTGGTGTTAACAAAACATCATTCTCCTTCAAATGTTCCTCCAATAACAATAAATTATCAAATATCTGAATATCAGGATCAAAATAAATAATAGTTTCTAAGTCTTCATACTTATTAATGAAATACTTAAAAAAAGAGGGTTTAATTGAGGTATTCAGTTCAATTATATCATATTTTTTTATTATTTCATCAAAACAATAAATGTTAATTTGAGAAACAGGAAGAATCTCTATATTTCCAAAAAAAGAATAGTCAATCTCATTCGATAGTTCATCACACAAACCAATGATAAACTTATAATTTGGATTTTTTTCAAACAAAGAATCTCCCAAAGTTTTAGCCTGTGCTAAATAATTATTGGAACAAATAGTAAAGGCTAATTTCATAAATTAATTAATAAACTTTAATTCTACTGATGACACATCTGCCATCACACAATTTAGTGATATTTTTAGTAACTGTTGCATTTGTTGCAATTATGCTATTTCACCAGTTGAGGCATTTGGCATTTTGACGATGCCTCCAAATATCCAATTATTATTCTTTATAAATACTGTTTCTAAAATTACAAGGTCGATTCTTAGGGGCTAATTTCAATCGAAACCAATAGCCCATTTTTTATCAGATAATTTACTTAAATCAATATATAAAATACTTTAATCTATTTTAATATTTCTTTGGTAGATTCCAAATAGGAAGTTCCCCATTTTTGACAAGATTCTAAATGATTTCCTTCCGCCCATTCATTCCAAGCATTTATAAATAAAAAATTCTCAGGAACCGACTCCCAAGGATAATTTTCTTTAATGTGACTTAACCATAATTTATATTTTTCAGGTGTCGAATTATGTAGTATAAAAGGATTTAATTTACGCCTTGCCGAATTGTCCCACATAGGTGTAATTCCGGGATAAACATTTTTTCTAAAACCTTTCTCTATCTGACGGGACATAAAAATAGAATAATCAATGTAATAATGTAAGTTCGCTACTTTAACTTTCATTTTCTTTTTTATTCTTCTTATAGCTTTCTCCACAAAGGTTCTTGGAGGCGATACCAAAGCGGGCAAATTCAAAAAATTAGGTTGAAACTCAAATGCAAAATCGAAGACATCACTTTTGGGTTCATACTGAACCGCTCCATTTTGAGCATACCCTATATACAAATCAGGAAAACCGGCCTCTTTAACTGCGGTTCGCCAAATTGCAATCGTTTTTTGTATGTCTGGAAAAACACCTGGTCTGTAAATAATAAACATGGGTTTCCCATCTACTTTGATATATCTATCGTCCTTGAAATAAGAAATCAAATGTTGAATATGGATAGCATCATCTTCAAAATCATATTCTTGATGTAGCAATACTTCCTTATCTAGGCCATCCCATGTTCTAGTCCAGTTTTCATTTGCCCAACACATCATAAAAGGCAGATTCTCCTGAGGATTCTTGAGTTTTCTATCTAAGGGTTCATACAACATTTTTTTACCATTAAACCAATAATGATAATAACAAAAGCCATAAATACCATATTCTTTGGCTTGAGTCTCCTGAGCCTGTCTAGATTCTTCTAGACGCAAATCATAAAAGCCCAAATCAGCAGGCAAATGAGGCTGATAATGTCCCTCGAACAGTGGCTTAGCTTTCGTTACATTAGTCCATTCCGTAAAGCCTTTCCCCCACCACTGATCATTTTCAGGAATGGGGTGGAATTGCGGTAGATATATCGCTATGGCTTTTATTTTCATTTGAAACATAACTTAAATAATTTCTTGCGTAATATTAAAAATATTGGCGGAACAAATAACTTAAAAACCTTTGTGAGATTAAGATCTTTTTTATTTTCTAAAAGTTTCAATTTCTTCAAGCTAAGTTCCAAAGCCTTCTTGTCTCCGATACTTTCAAAAAAGTTTTTATTCATTTTACAGGCAAGTATAAATCCCTTAGTCATTTTTTTATTGTCCGCACACATTGCCTCATTATGAATTCGATAACTAACTAATGTCTGAGTCAAATTAAAAATACCAGAAGAAGAATAAAATAATTGTACCCAAAAAACCCAATCTTCATGATTGGGAAGTGATTCATCAAATTTCACTGTCTTTTGATTCAATAATTTAGACTTAAATAAAACACAATGACATGGTATGGACAGTTCTAATTCCCATTTATTAATAATATCTTTTTTATAAGTTACTAAATCAGGAAAGGGATTCATATATCTTCTGCTCAAAAAAGCACCAGTCTCCTCATCAAAAGGAAAATAATCACATATAACAACATCAATATTATTACTAAAACAAGCCAACTGTTTCTCCAATTTATATTTATTAAGCAAATCATCCGAATCCAAAAACTGGATAAAATCACCTTTTGATACAGCCAAGCCAGCATTCCTCGCACTACTCAACCCCCCATTTTCTTTTTCCAAATAAATAAACCTCCTATCTTTCTCCACCCACTTTTTGGACAGTTCTGCTGTATGGTCAGGACTACCATCATTGACAATGATACATTCCCAATTGGTGTAAGTTTGATGCAACACAGATTGTAATGCATCATCCAAGAATTGGGCTTGATTGTAACAAGGAACTATGATGGAGACTAACCTATTTAACATATTTTTGTTTCACTTTTTTTAAAATAAAATATACTAAATCTTTTAATGAAAAAAATTGTTCATTATATAAATTTTCAATGATTTGTTTTTTTTCAAAATAATTTAAAAACTTGTTTTTATAATAATTCTTCAAAAGATATTTATCATAATTTAGATCATTTACCTCAAGCCAAGACCCTTCAAAATGATGAACAGCATAATTTTTTTCAATGTCTAAACAGAAGTAATTAGAAGGGTATATACAAATCCCATCTTGAAGATTTTGAATTTCATCTTTATTTGGATCAACTTTATAAAAATTAATTAAAAAATCAGACACTATTCTTGTATTTGTTCTGTCTGTAAAAGACTCTAAACCATCATAATAATCTAGAATTTTTTTAGGCCAGTTATGTTTTTTTTTTGCACCCCATAAAGCAGTAAAAGGAAATCCAAATTCTTCAAATCCAGTAAAAGCTTCATGATGTAAAAAAATGTCTAAATTATGTCTTATTTCGACATCGGTATCTAGATAAATTCCTCCTACAGTATACAAAGCAAATGCTCTTACATAATCAGTTACAAAAGCCCATTTTTTATTATTATAAGCTTCTCTTACAAAAACATTAACCTGAATATCAAAATTATTTTCATTCCATTCTACAATCTCATAATCTGGTAAATTAACTTTCCATGAATTAATACATTGTTCAATTAATAACGACTTTGGGTTTTGGCCAAACCAACAATAATGAATAATTTTTGGTATCATTAATTAACTTTTAATCATTATAATATTTGGGACAATTGAAATTGGCCCAGGAAATCTTCCCATAAAAAAATCTCCTTTTCGAAAACCATCATCACTCACTATAAATTGGCAACAATTTTTTGAAATATCAAATAGATTTCCGAATTTGTCATTGAAATGTAAATTTATTTTATACTCACCAATATTTAATATGTATTTCGGTATTTTTATTTTCATTGTATAATTTCCTGCCTTAAGTATATTTATTTCTTTATTAATATGATATGTATTTATCGCAGTTATAATTTCATCATACGCATCATATATAGCAACACAAAAACCTAAATCAGGATAGTCAGATTTTACATAAAATTTAATATTTACAAAAATATCTTCTCCATTTTTAAATGAGGTCTTTACGTTGTAATTATTATCTTCCAAATGAATGTAGTTGCATATAAACTGTATATTTTCAAAATAAAAATTATTTAACTTTTTATCAATGTTTAAATATTGTTGTACAGTTTTAGAAACATCACCGTCAAATATAATACCGCCATTATTTAACAATAATCCTCTAGTACACAGCTGTTCCACAGCCGCCATATTATGACTCACAAACAATACCGTTCTACCCCCTTTTTGTGAAATATCCCGCATCTTACCAATAGCTTTTTTCTGGAACTCCGCATCACCCACGGCCAAAACCTCATCGATAATCAAAATTTCAGGCTCCAAAAAAGCAGCCACAGCAAAGGCCAAACGCACCGTCATTCCGGAGCTGTAACGTTTTACAGGTGTATCAATATATCGTTCACAACCTGAAAAATCAATAATTTCATCTATTTTAGAAGTAATTTCTTTTTTAGTCATCCCTAAAATGGCGCCATTCAAATACACATTTTCTCGACCCGTCATTTCTCCGTTAAAGCCCGTGCCCACTTCCAACAAAGAAGCCACGCGACCGCCAAACTTAATATTTCCAGTAGTAGGCGCTGTAACGCGGGATAATATTTTTAACAGAGTAGATTTTCCTGCACCGTTTTTGCCAATAATCCCTAAAACTTCGCCACGTTCCACTTCAAAATTTATGTCTTGCAATGCCCATACATAATCGCTTTCACCCTTAGTGCTTCGATCATTGGTATCGCCAATTTTCAAATACGGGTTTTCTTTACCACGCACTTGATGCCACCAACGGTTCAAGTCATGCGCCAAAGTACCTGTACCTACTTGACCCAAGCGGTATTGCTTTGAGATATTTTCGGCTTTTAATATAATGTCTTTCAATGGAGGTTTAATTGGTTAACTGTTTATTTGGTTAATCGTAAAATAAGTTACTTGATAATAATAATAATAATAATAATAATAAAAATTTTTGACCTAATCACTGGCACCTACACCGTATCTATAAAACTCTTCTCCGTCTTATTAAAAATCAATACTCCTGCCAATAGCACAGCTATAGTGACTCCAGCAGTGTAAGCCAACCCTAAAACAGAAACTTGCCCAACATTTAACAACATATACCGGGTCGTTTCTATAATATACGCGAGTGGATTGTATTGCACCAGCCAAGCATAATTGGGTATTTTTTCTTTGATTAATGCCAAAGGATACATTACCGCCGATACATACATCAATAACTGCACTCCAAAACTGATCAAATAGGTAAAATCTCTATATTTTGTAACCAAAGATGAAATAATCATCCCCAATCCCAATCCTAAAACACCCATTACAACAATTAATAGTGGAAAGAATACAACCGATTCATTCAAACTAACCGTTGCCCCCTGTAGGTAATAATACAGATAAAAAACAACAAAAATCAGGAACTGAATTCCAAATTTCAATAAATTGGAAATTACCACCGATAAAGGCATAATTATCCTCGGAAAATAAACCTTTCCAAATATAGCCGCATTTTTTTTGAAAGTATCAGAAGTATCATTGAGACATGCCGTGAAATAATTCCAAATCGTTATTCCCGCTAAATTAAATAGAAACGGAGGAACAGTACCAGTATCAATACCAGCTACATTATTAAAAATAATAGTAAACGTAATGGAAGTAAACAAGGGCTGCATCAAGTACCAAAGTGGCCCTAAAACCGTTTGCTTGTAAACCGTCACCACATCTCTTTTTACAAAAAGTAGCAACAAATCCCGGTATTGCCAAACTTCCTTGAGGTTTAGCGAGAAGAATTTATTTTTTGGTGTTATTTCAAACAGCCACGTGGTATTTGTATTTTTTGGGTGGTTCATATTTTTCGCTAAGCGGATCTTCTTGAGTTTAATCTTTTTTAATCGTTTGTGGTATAGCAAGGTGACAAATATAACAATTTTGGCTATGAATGTATCTAAGTCGCACACTAAGTGTATTGTTTTTATTCTTGATGGCTCTTCCTGATAACAAACCCTATTTCTCTAAGAAATAAAAGGAACACCTGGCTAGTATTTAGCAGTAACTTGTTATATGGAATTCATATTGCATTCTAATTACTTAAAATCTACAAAAGGATTTGTTTATTAAAAGCTTCATGTGAACTTATTTTAATGAAACGAAACCCTGTAATTTTAAACAAAAACTGATAGGACTTATATGTTATTAGATAACAATATTGTACATCCTAATTAAGAATCTTGTGACCAAGTCATCCAACTCTTTTTATGGGAATTGGTTAATTTTATGGAAAGGCATCCATGCTTTTTCCGTACAATTAAAACTATTTTTTATTTGTAAATTAAACAAAAAAAGCCCGAACCATAAGGTTTGGGCTTTAGTTTCGCTCCACACAAATTCCTAAAAACTCAAGTCGAACTAGGGTTTGCGCTTCTTTATTAACAATCGGAGTAGCATCGATAGTATGAAACTGACTATTGCTCCAATTGCAGCCAATACAACAGTTTTCAAAATATCTTCCGAATTTAAATTCGGCACCACACTCAAAAAGACACCGCCAGCGGTATTTATTTTTGTAGAAATATCAACCTGCATTGCTTTTATATTTTAGCTTTTTTGGCTCTAATTCCAGTCGAACGACCAAAGGAATCATCATCGCTTGTAGTAATCTGACTTACTGCCGAAAGTACACCGCCAACAATAGCCATATAACCTCCAATCGAACTTACTACAACTGGTAAAGCAATGGGGGCGGCCAAAATGGTTCCCCCGACTGTAGCCAATGCTAAGCCTATATTTCGAAGCACTTTGAAAAATTTTGGTGTTGGAGCTTTTGCTCTTTGTACTATATTCATACTTTTTTATTTTATTTATTCCCTTCTAGGAATAAAGATTGAACAATTAAACACACTTCTTCCTCACGGTCTAAAGCTTTATAAACGATATCTTTCAATTTATAAAAGGCTCTCCGTGACATCAAACCTAATCCCGGTCCCGAAATTTTCGTAACTGGGGCGATACAGCCTTTGAGCTCTGCAGCAGCATTGTTTGCAGGATGAATCAGGATATTTTTCCTGTTTTCAACATGCAGAACTTCCAAGTGCCACTTAAATTTCTCACTATACCGCTTTCTGATAAAATATTTCCCCTCCGGAATACAAGAAATAGCAATTTCATTTTTCTTCCAAGGCAATTCAATGGTATTACAAATAAATGTGCCCTCGCATTCAAGTTTACCGTTTGTTCCATCAGGGAAATAAGTTCTGGATAGCTCTAAAACCATCTACAATCCGTTTACTAAAACTAAAGCTAATGGATTATAAGCTCCATTTTTTAAAGGATACATTCTACCATTCACCTCTTGATAATACGCTATACCAAGTGCTAAAAAAAGTGGACTTACACTGTTTGGGTCAACAGTATTGAGTTGTTGAATAACAGCTGTTGGAGTAGTGTCCCATGGAATAATTGCCGTTTCTGAACTCGCAACAACAAAATTTTCCGTTTCGAAATTAATCGCGGCACCTGCCGAAATAATTTTAAAATGGGTGGTTCCTCCCGGAGCTGCAATCATATTAGCAGGAACAAATGATGCCAAATCAACCGCAATGTCACCTGTTACTCGATCAATAGTCCCAACAAAAGGAGCAAATAAACTAGTTCCCAATTTCCCCCCGATATTGAACTCAAAACCAACAAGTAATTCTGCCTCACCATCAATTACATTACGTAAACCACGTTCGTTCACTAAATCTGCTTGAATTACTTTGATCATGGCCTGCGTCAATCGACTCACCATTCTATTATCAGCAGAATTTAAAAGTAATGTTCTAAAGGCCGTTCTCAATGTTTTTCCAGCCTTACCAGCCCTGCCAAATTCAGCACCATTCTCTCGCGTGCGTTGAAATGCAGGATCGTTCGCAATCCTACTAGCATCAATTCCACCTTTCTCCCGAGCCAGATGACCATCCTTTGTTTTGTAAAAAGTAATATCCCCGATAGTCCCTTTTAATTTAATAATGCCTTTCTGTCTTGCCATAATTTCTAAAAATTTAAGTTTAAAATAATCCAATTACTCCCTTTCATTTCAAATATTCGTTGCAACTAAATCTTGAATGATTTCAAACAAAGTTTTCATTAATTAATTCACATTTCAAAAAACAGAAGTCAATAACGGTACAAAAAGGTACATAATTACCTACTTTAGTCACTTATTAAACCATTAATTTTCATAACTTTACACATCAAAAACTGCTTTTGAGACTAATTAAGCATTAAGGGTAGCTAATACATTAAAACAAGAAGTGTGATTGCAAGTAACATCAGGGTATGTATTTATCCCAAAGATGTACAACGGATTACAGGTAAAACGTACCGACAAGCAAGGCTATATCTGAATAAGATTAAAACCAACTTGAATAAAGAACCACATCAACTCATCTCTATTGAGGAATTTTGTGCGTATTCAGGGCTTCAAATGGAACATGTTATACGTTGTATAGTCGGATAAGAGTTTGAGGCAATTAAAAGAGTCAGCACTACTTTCATACTTCAGCAATACCGGTTCAACAACAGGTTCAAATAATGCACTCGCTACTAAATGAATTAATTCAAATCATAAGATTAAAGAACAGCACAAACTATTTACCAAACCTTTTGAGTACACAATTAGCACTAATTTCCTCATCAAGGCTAATCGTAGCTTTGAAACCCGAGCGAAGTGAACAGGCGGAGCACACACTAAATAAAATTATAGTAAGCAAAAAGAAAAGAACATCTTCATGAAAACTACTCGCCATCAATAACCACGATTCGCAAACCCGCCCTTAAATTAAAAACGTAAAAAAACAATGAAAAAACGGAGTGGCAGCAGTCCGCGAGTTGAGCCTATAAGGCGAACGGCTCGGGCTGTGGAACAGAGTTTTGAGGTAGTTTTTAAGTTTCAAATTTTCAGGCTTGATTTTTTTGTTTCTTTTTTGATCAAGCAAAAAAGAAAAGAACATCTTCATGAAAACTACTCGCCATCAATAACCACGATTCGCAAACCCGCCCTTAAATTAAAAACGTAAAAAAACAATGAAAAAACGGAGTGGCAGCAGTCCGCGAGTTGAGCCTATAAGGCGAACGGCTCGGGCTGTGGAACAGAGTTTTGAGGTAGTTTTTAAGTTTTAAATTTTCAGGCTTGATTTTTTTGTTTCTTTTTTGATCAAGCAAAAAAGAAAAGAACATCTTCATGAAAACTACTCGCTATCAATATCTACGATTCCAAAACCCGCCCTTAAATTAAAAACGTCAAAAAACAACATTTGAAATTAATTCGTAAGTTTTAAATTTTCAGGCTTGATCTTTTGTTTCCGTCCTCCTGAGCGCAGTCGAAGGATGTATCAAGACAAAAGAAAAGACTGTCTTCATGAAAACTACTCGCCATCAATAACCACGATTCGCAAACCCGCCCTTAAATTAAAAACGTAAAAAAACAATGAAAAAACGGAGTGGCAGCAGTCCGCGAGTTGAGCCTATAAGGCGAACGGCTCGGGCTGTGGAACAGAGTTTTGAGGTAGTTTTTAAGTTTTAAATTTTCAGGCTTGATCTTTTGTTTCCGTCCTCCTGAGCTCAGTCGAAGGATGTATCAAGCAAAAAAGAAAAGAACATCTTCATGAAAACTACTCGCTATCAATATCTACGATTCCAAAACCCGCCCTTAAATTAAAAACGTCAAAAAACAACATTTGAAATTAAAAGGAGGACAGCCAGTGGCTGTCAGGTAAATTGTAAAAGACAATTTCGTAAGTTTTAAATTTTCAGGCTTGATCTTTTGTTTCCGTCCTCCTGAGCGCAGTCGAAGGATGTATCAAGACAAAAGAAAAGACTGTCTTCATGAAAACTACTCGCCATCAATAACCACGATTCGCAAACCCGCCCTTAAATTAAAAACGTAAAAAAACAATGAAAAAACGGAGTGGCAGCAGTCCGCGAGTTGAGCCTATAAGGCGAACGGCTCGGGCTGTGGAACAGAGTTTTGAGGTAGTTTTTAAGTTTTAAATTTTCAGGCTTGATTTTTTTGTTTCCGTCCTCCTGAGCTCAGTCGAAGGATGTATCAAGCAAAAAAGAAAAGAACATCTTCATGAAAACTACTCGCCATCAATAACCACGATTCGCAAACCCGCCCTTAAATTAAAAACGTCAAAAAACAACGAAAACACATAAATCCCCCTATTCAATTCCCGAATTGAACACTATACTTTTAGCAAATAAAAATTACATTATATAGTTTTGCCTGTCTTTTCAAGCACTTGTCTTGCTCTACCGCAATCAATTCCTCACTATATAATTTAATGGAAAATCAAACAACACAACAACGCATCAAAGCAATTCACCAAATGCTTTTTGAAATGGCAACCGGCAACCTCTCATTCAGAATTACCAAAACAGACCAAAACGACGAAATTGATAAACTCTCTGAAATACTTAATAAGCTTGCTGAACAAATGCATGATATTATACTCCGATCAGGTTATGTTAATCCGCATTACAGTTATCAAAACGTAGTACAAACAACATTTATTTTAGACGATAACTTTATTATAAGCAATTTTAATGCCCACGTACCAGACGCACTATACTACAAATCGGAAGAATTATTTCAGGTTGACTTTGGAAAATTTATTGCCCCGCAGTCCTTCAATATTTGGAATAAAAAAAAGATGGAAGCCTCACTTGATGATAATTACCACAGCACAGTTCAGCTAATTTTCATAACGGGTAATAATAAATTGTCACCTACTTTTTGCACCATATCACGGCTGCGCTATAGTAACAAAATAATCGTAAACTCAATTACTACCATCTTGCAAGAATTACTGTCAGACGAAAAATATGTAATAAAAACAGCGTCAGAAAAACAATCCGAAGCAGTGATTATGCAAAATCTTTATGATTACATATTAAATCACCTGGAAGAGCCCCTACCTACACTAAAAAAATTGGCGGCTATGTTTGCCTCTGAAGAGCACAAGCTAAAGATAGGTTTCCGAAAGTATTTCAATACTAGCGTCTACAATTTTTATCATTTGGAACGCCTTAAAAAATCCCATCTACTCATTCAGAAGACTGAAATCCCTTTGAAGGAAATTGCATTTATATGTGGTTTTAGCGCCTACTTAAACTTTTATAAGGCGTTCAAAAAGCAGTATGGCTATGCTCCTAGCGACCTCAACCGTCCATCTGAGTAAAGAAACCCTGTTTTATGGAACGTTCTTTTTAGTATAACGAAAAGCCTGATTTGCATAAGTCAACCAAAATAACAGTTGCAACTTTACAATATCAAAATTACTAAAATGAGCAAGATCCAAAACTTTAAAAGCAATTTCGTTCTCATTATTAGCGTCCTTACAGCGCTTCTTTTCATGTATGCTTCAAGCAGCAAACTAATCAATTTTGAGAACTTCCGAATCCAACTTGGACAATCGCCACTGCTAAGTGCATTTGCAGCTTGGGTTGCAATTCTGGTACCTGTAATTGAAATCCTAATTGCAATTGTACTATTCATTCCTAAATTTAGATTTTTTGGACTGCTGTCTGCTTTTGCATTAATGATGATGTTTACAGCTTATATCTACATAATTTTAAATTTCAGCGCCTACATTCCATGCTCTTGCGGTGGCATCCTTGAAAAAATGACATGGAACCAACATCTGATTTTTAATTTAATATTCGTCATACTATTGGCTGTAGTGGTTATTTACGAACCTATAAATTACAAAAACAGAGGACTTAATTCGAGAATAAACACTAAAAGAAAAATTTGGGTCTTGATAATAACTGCTGCTGTAGGAAGCACTATAGTAGTGATACTATTCCTACTATCAGAAAACATCATTCAATATCACAATAATTTCACCCGTCGCTTTCCGCAACATGCCGCACAGGAACGATATAAAATCAATCTTTCATACAACTCTTACTATTTTGCCGGAACAGGAAACGGAAAAATATATTTGGGAAATCGTACTGCCCCACTTCTAATTACAATATTGGACTTAAAAACCAAAACTACAACCTCTCACAAAATCATTTTAAACCAAACTGACCTACCTTTTCGGGTTCCGAAAATCCGTGTTTTCAATCAGAACTTCTTTGTGTTTGAGGGAACGGTTCCTTATGTATTTAAAGGAAGTATTTCTAATTGGATCGCGACATTAACTATTAATTCCGGTGCTCGTTTCTCACAGGCAGAACCGACAGATTCTATAAATCTAACGGTTCGATATAAATCGCCTCAATCAGGAGAAAACCTAATTGGTATTCTTAACACATCAGATAGTTTGGCAGTTAGATATGCACCAGATATGCTGCAGAAACAAATTGATGGTGTATTTGATACCGATGGCAGCCTCCATTTTAATACCAATCTGGATAAAATAGTATATGTTTATCGATATCGGAATCAATATAACGTTACAGACAGAAATCTGGTATTGCAATACCGTGGTAATACCATAGATACCATTTCAAGAGCTCAATTAGAAATTGCCGAAGTCGGGAAAAGCAAGGTCACTAAATTAGCAAAACGGGCACTTGTTGTAAATAAAAGCAGTGCCGTCAGTGGCAATTACCTGTATATCAACTCACTTCTTCCTGGTCAGTATGATGCTGCAAGCGTTTGGAAAAACGCAAGTATAATAGACATATACGACCTGACAAAGAAAAGCTACCAATCTAGTTTTTACGTGTATCATATCAAAAACAAAAAAATGAGAAGTTTCATTGTGTTCGACAATCACTTATATGCATTAATTAACAATCATTTGGTATGCTACGAATTTCTCGATGACCTCATTCCTAAAAATTAAACAACAATATATACTGGCCAGTATTCAGGGGTAAGATTGAAAACCTGTAAAAGAGTAAATCATAACCATTAAATATTTTTATTATGAGAACAATTTTTTTAAAAAAAATGATGATGCCTTTGGCAGTAATGGTTCTGGGAGTTGGTGGTGCATTCACTACAACATCAATGAGCAGCACAGAAGCCCTTTCGCATGTAACAGGGTACAAATTCATTTCCGCACAAAACAAATGTCAGTCAAGCACAATGTGTGACACTGATGACACGGGAACGATCTGTACGAATGCCGGTGCGCGACTGTGGGGTAAAGTAAACCCTTTGGACGCAGATTGTCCGGTGGAACTGTACCGCATTGAAGAATAATTCAAAATGAAATGCAGTTCCTTTTGGAACTGCATTTCTAATTTAAGGGGAGTGTTAAGGGTTCAGCCAATCAGGCTTTCTTTCTTTTCCTTTCAGATAATAATCAAACCACTCAACTAATTTATTGGAAAGATCCTCTTGGTTCTTCCTGTCCAGTAGTACGTGTCCCTCTCCGGGATACAACAGCATTACATGCGACTTATTCAGTTTTCGCAAAGCAAAGTAAAACGCCATAGTCTGGTCTTTGTTTACTTGTGCGTCTATTTCGCCTGCCCATGAAAGCAGAGGAGTTTTTACCTGTTCTGCAAATGTTATAGGGGAGTTATTCCTATACCCTTCCCAATCTTCAAATAGCGATTTTTTCATTCGAAATTGGTCATTTTCAAACCGCCAAGCATCATGTCTTTTATAACTTACCCCATAAGAAAGATAACCGCTTATAAAATCAGAGACACCCGCTCCTGCTATTGCTGTTTTAAACATATTAGTCTGCGTAATAATAAAGTCGGTTTCGTATCCTCCAAAGGAATGCCCGGTCAACCCAATATTTTCTTTATCAATAAATCCGGATGCAATTGCAGCTTTTGTTGCGGCTACCACGCAATCTAGCGCTGAAAAACCGGGATTTCCTATTTCATAGACAATATCAGGATAGAGTACAAAATAACCAGTACTGGTGAGGTTTGTTTTATTAAATCCACTTCCGTTATGAAGTCCGGGGTTAGTATAAGCATGCAACAGTTGGCTTTGTTTTTGATAGATCTGCACCACCATAGGATACTTTTTAGTAGCATCAAAGTCAAACGGATAAAACAAGATACCTTTAAGTGCTTTGCCCTTCTTATTTTGATATGATATCAGATCAGATTTTCCCCAATTATACTGATAGTGATGCTTATTGCTCTTAAATATACTGCTTGTTTTCCCATTTCCCTCCATTCCAACTATTTCTAGGGGGCTGTTGTAATCGTCCTGCGTAAAAGTGTAATAATCGCAATTCTTTGCTTTTAGAAGATGCTTCAACCGCTTTGCGACAGTGGTCATATTCTGAATTTTGAATTTACTCAATTTATAATAGCCCGAAGTACTGAAATCAGAAGCAATGCCCTCCACTAGCATACTATCATTATCAACAATAGGAACCTGCGGCATCATCCATGATTTTATCGCAGTAGTAGCATCGTATATTCCAGACAGTCTGTACACTATTTGAGAGCTGCGTCCATTGGTAAGTTTTTTTGCACCTGAGCCATCGCTATTTATTTCCCAAATATCATGTTTATCATAAAGCAGCAATGCCCTATCATCCTTGGTAAACCCACCAATACCATAGGGTGGCGGAGCGTCCGGTTTGTCATAGTCTTCCTCGGAGAATTGTACTGTTAGATTTTTGGTAAGATTCAAATGTGTTCCTTTCTTAATATCATACACCCACCAGTGATCAAGCCTAAAGTAAACAATAAACCTATTGTTGGGTGAATTATAGAAATAATCAGACTCTCCTGGATGCTGATTCAAAAAGGGGTGTTCTTTTCCTGTTTCAAAATCAGTAAACGTATAATCGCTGTCTGCGTCGTATTTTATCGAGGGCTGTAATTTAGAAAATGATTTTGCAAGCACAAACTTTTGTGCTCCGCCTACCATGGCAATCGCTTTATCGGTACTGCCGGTTACTATCATTCGATGCTCGGCAGGCCACCATATTCCCAAGTGGCCCGGAGACTTCCTGCTCACTTTAGCATAAGGATACAATGTTTCATCATCACCATTCCACACCTGCACTGCTGATACTGCCATTTTTCCACTACTTTCTAACTTCTCTTTCAGGATAAACAAAACACGTTCACCGTCATCCGATACATGAATCCCGGAGAGGTCAGTAGATGCAATTTCAAAATTTTTAGTCCAGTTTCCCTCTGCCCTGGTAACACTTTGCAACGCTTCCTTTTCATTGTAATGATAAAGTATGGCATCGGCCAGATTTAATACACCCGTGGGATTACTGATAAAGGCAAACGAATCTTTAGTCCCGCTCCACGTCAAACTAGTAAAGGAATGGGTACTACTTTCGACCACTAACTTTTTTTCCGTTCCCCGATCCAAATTAATGACATAAACAGCATTTTTAGTATTGGAACTAGTAGTGAATACCACCGATTTTCGATCATGGCTTATAGCATAACTGTGAACATCCTTGTAAGTCTGAAGTACTTTAAGATCTAAATCCGTTAAAGTCAAATTTCCTTTAATTCCTTCTAAATCACTAAACAATAGCATAGTTCCATTTAAAGATTCATATGATGCGATATTGCTTTTCCTAAGGACAACACCATTGGTAAGATTTAAAAGATGAAAAGTTTTGCTATTGTCCAAACAGCCAAATGCATTATTCCCTATAAAACTATCGCTATACCCTTTCGGAAAAGTGTAACTCTTGGCACTTTTTGTATGCTTCACAAAAAGAGTATCGGGTAAACCGTCATAGTCTAGTTTATAACTCAGCCAGTTTCCATTATCTGAAAGCTGATGTTGTCGCAGCGTATGCCACAAAGGATAATCTGCAACAGTCAATTGGCGGCCTTTTGAAACCTGTCCGAAAATCGGAACGGTTACAATAATGCAAAATAAACGAAAGCAAATAAAAAAATTATATTGGAGTATCGTTTTCATTAGTAACCAGTATTTTGAGGTGCAAGAGTACCGTTAAGATCAATTTCCGTCTCTGGAATGGGAAACAAAACATCGTTGGCATCCCAACCGCTTTTACTGGCAGACAACACTTCATTGATTTGGTTAAATCGCTTAAGATCAAAAAATCGATGCCCGAATTCGGTAAACAGTTCAACTCTTCGCTCCTTTAAAATAGCCGTTAAAAGTGCTGCCTGTGTAACCGCTGTCGTATTTCCGAGACCTGCAGTAGTACGGATAACATTTAAATCCTCTTTTGCTCCTATGAGTTCTCCTGCTCTAGCCCTAGCTTCGGCACGAATTAGATACAATTCGCCAAGCCTAAAAATAATACTGTTTTCAACAGTTCCCGTATTGGTTTTCTTTTTATACTTGAACGGATGGTACCATCTTGATCCCCCACTGGTTACTGCCTTCACCCATTTGACAGCTCGTTGATCTCCAGCCTCAAAAGCCAAAACCAAATCTTCCTTCATAGCAGACAATGCTGGAGGTGTACTGGTAAAGATAAACGTGGCGGCTTCATTAGTGTTGCCGGTCGCTGATTTTGGGCTTAACTGCCAAATCGTACTGGTGCTTTCCTTTAGGAAAATTTTATTAAGATCGGTCTCAAAGGGATAGAGTATCGTATTGTTAAGTACCGCCGAGGCAGCATTTGACGATTCGTCCCACGCACCAGCGTAAAGACAAACTCTTGCAAGCAAGGCATAAGCTGCAAATTTATTGGGACGAGTGCGACCTGCTCCAATATAGGTATCTGGTAATAAAGCTATTGCTGCATTCAAATCAGCTTTCGCCATATCATAAACGGCGCTCACAGAGGTTCTTGATACCTTTCTGTTCTGCTCGTAGTCTGTGGTGGTTATATAGGGAATGCCTCCATAAATGTTCATGAGATAAAAATGTAGCATCGCTCGAACAAACAAAGCTTCTCCTTTTAATACGTCTTTGTCAGATTGTGGCAGTTTAACAGCTCCGTCAACGCCTGCAATAACTGAATTAGCAGCATAAATTTGGTTATAACTCAAATTCCAGATGTTCCTGATTTCAACACTAGAGGCGACTAGTGTATTAGTATAAAATGCCGTATTCCCGTTTTGGGCAGTGCCGTAAAATACCAGTTCATCGGCATAAAGGCCTAAGGTATGAGTCAATCCTGCCTGTGTTCCGGTAAGCATACCAAAATCCCTGATTTTCGAATAGATATCAGTCATGGCAGCATTGGCGGTTGCCTTTTCTTCAAAAACACCACTGGCAATAAGCTGATTCTTGGGTACATCGACCGCAACAAATTCATCACAGGCCTGAAAAAACAGTGCTAGGGCTATCATGTAAATAGCCGAATAAAAACGAAGACACATGGTTCTTTTAGTACACCGCATAGGTATAGTACTTCTGGTATTGTATTTCATAGTCATAGTATTAAAATGTAAATTGTAGTCCGGCACTAAGAATTCGAAGCGGTGGCAAATAACCAACCGACTTAAACTCAGGGTCAGCCCCTTGGTATTTTGTAAAAGTCAGCACATTCTGCCCTTCCATAAAAATCCTGCATCGCATATTCTTTAGAATCTTTTCCGGCAGGTCATAAGAAATCGAAATGTTCTTCAATCTTATATAAGAGGCATCCGAAATCACAGCATCACTAGCGAGATATCGGTCATAAGCTGCTACAGCAGCGGCATTGCTTCCATCAGTATAAATTTGGTGCGAGGCGATGTCGCCCGGTTGCTTCCAGTGGTCTAATGCGCTGACGGGCTGATTAAACATGCTCCCTGGCAAGGTATACGCCGCGTCACCATTATAGTTCAACTGTTTTACAAACTGGAATAGAAAATCAAGCTGCCAGTGCTTATACTTTACAGTATTTTGTAACCCACCATAAAATTCAGGATTAAAGTCCCGAACTTCGGTTTTGTCGTCCTTTGTAGTATAAAGACCATCACCATTCTTGTCCTCAAAAGTGTAGATCCCAGTTTGCGGATCAACTCCCGTAAAATGATATACCTTCTTGATGTTAAGCGGTTCCCCAATTACGTAGGTGTTTCGGAATGTAGAAGTATCCAAATCTGGATATTCCAATAAAGTATTTCTCTCAAACGTCAGATTCAAATTTGTAGACCAAGTAAGTACGTTATTCTCGAGATTAACTGTACGCAAGGTAAACTCTGTCCCTTTATTTTCTACCAGTGCATCAAGGTTTGACTGCAATACCGTAAATCCGGTGGTTCCGGGTAATGGTATTCCGGTCAGTTGATTCGAAGAACGGTTGTTGTACCATCCTGCCGTTAAAAAGACCCGATCTTTAAAAAAACCGACTTCAAGTGCAACCTCAAACTTTGTATTGGTCTCCCACCCAAAGGCAGGGTTGTAAAGGCGTGTCGGTTGTAGTCCTATCGTTCCTCCATAGTTAACTCCTGTAGAGCCATAAGTGTCAAGAAATTGATAATCCCCTATTTGGTCATTTCCCGTTACACCATAACTAGCCCTGATTTTTCCAAAGCTGAGTACAGGAATTAACTCCGTAAAACGTTCTTTCGAAAAGAGCCATGCCGCACCTACAGCACCAAAGTTGGCATATTGCTTTCCAGGACCAAAACGGCTTGATCCGTCACGCCTGCCGGTAAGGTTCACAATATACTTTTCCTTCCAGTTCAGGTTGATTCTGCCAAATAATGCTTGGTATTTGTATTGCGTTTCATCATTTGCGGGAATGGTTACAGTCGTTGCTGATGCAATGTTATACAGCAGACTATTGCTTGAAAACCCTTGTCCAACTTGTACCAGCTGTGTACTGGTTTGGGACTGGAATGTGCTTCCTGCCAGTACATCCACAGCAATATTTTTGAACTGTCTTTTCCAGTTCATCTGTGGCTCTGCAATCAAGGTTTTCCTTGTATTACGTCCCACTATCAAAGTCGAAAATTCTGGCCCTGTGTCCGATGCAGGATCAAACATGGTGGATGGCAAACCGTTCACCTCATCGTTGTAAATAGTCGAATATCCAAAATTAGATCTGATTTCAAAAGAATCGCAAATCCTGTAAGACAATAATGAACTAGCTAAAAGGTCATGGGTCTTGGCATTATAACTTCCAGCGAAATTAGCAAGCGGATTATTAAAAGTGCTGTTTTCCCAATTCAGTTCGCCGTTTTCACCATAAAGTGCCGGTGCATTGGGAGCAAGTTGCAAGGCAGTTGTGTTCAGGTCAATTCGCGATTGGTTGTTGTCCTGCAAAGTATAACCTCCACTAAAACTAGTCCTGAATTTTTTATCTTCTGATTCGTGGTTAATATTCAAATGCACATTGGCTTTCTTATAAACGAAATCGCGGGGATAGATGGTGGTTTGTTTATTAAAATTACCACTCATCAAAAATTGTGTTTGGGCACTGCCGCCAGAAACAGAAGATTGCAGTTCACTAATCAGCGATGTTCCGCCAAGCAATGCTTTCTGCCAGTTGGTATAACGGGTTTGGTCCCATGTCCCATTGATATCATAGGCCGCTTCTGGATATTGGGTAATCCCGTCATTAACGAATGCTTCCTTGCGCATGGCAAGGTATTGTTCGGTATTGACAAGGTCTATAAAACGGGTAACGGTTCCAGCACCTGTAGATAGGTTGGTAGTAAATTTCGTTTTGCCTTGCTTGCCTTTTTTGGTGGTAATCAGTACAACGCCGTTCGCACCTCTTGAGCCGTAAATTGCTGTAGCATCCGCATCTTTTAATACTTCAATACTGTCTATTTGGTCTGGATTGATACTATTCAACGGACTAAGCCTGCTGGGAAAACCGGTAGCATTTTGCCCACTGCCTATAGCATCCGTGGAATACGGTATACCGTCTATAATATACAGCGGATTATTACCAGCGGCACGAACACTGTTTAATCCTCTAATCTGTACCGAGAATCCTCCTCCAGGAGTTCCGGTAGTCTGGGTAATATTCACCCCCGCCATCCTCCCTTGCATCGCAGCAAGAACATTGGTTACTGGTTGGTTTTCAATATCTTTTGACGTGATTTTTGCAATACTTCCCGTACGTTCACTTTCTTTTACAGTATAATAACCCGCATTAATTTTCACTTCCTGCAGTTGGGTAGCATCTTCCTGTAGGTGTACAGTAACTATAGTGCGTCCCGCTATTGGAATACTTAAGGTGGTATAACCTACGAAAGAAAATACAAGAATATCAGTGGGCGTGGCCGTTATGCCATATTTACCTTGAAAATCGGTAATGGTGGCTGTTGATTTTCCCTGAACTGATACAGTAACGCCGGGCAGTACACCCTGACTGTCACTTACAGTTCCGGTAATTACAATAGATTGTGTCATCCCGAGCATGTGATATGGAGAGGAGGACAGCCAGTGGCTGTCAGGTATGCCACTCTTTTCTCGGGCTAATGACTTAGTAGTATAAAGGAAGCAGTAAATCCCTAAAAGTAAAGGAATCCACCATTTACCCTTAAATAATGAAAATTTATTCATAATTTTGGTTTAGTTAAATGAAACGTTAGTTTTGTTAGCATTGGTCCTCTTTTCAGTTGTCCAGACGGTTGGAGGGCCTTTTTTTTTGTCGTTGCGAGGCACGAAGCACCCGAGCGAAGCGAACGGAGCGTTAGCTAATCGCACTATTATTTATTTTATCATAGGCAAGCGGTTTTATTTATGGTAGTTGGTTGTTATGAAATACTAAATAACCTATTTTAGTTAAAACAGTCGCAACCATAAAACCAAAGACATATAAGTGTTATGAATGCTATTATTAATGTAGCTATTATTTGTTTGTAGTACTTCATATTAATATTTACTTGTTTAAAAGGTTAAGTGCTTTTTTTGTTAGCGACTAAAAAACAACCTGCACCTTGTGATAACTAACTCAAATTAAATTATGTCCATTTTATTCAAAAGGTTTTTCGGTGCAGGAGTTTTCTAGGCATTATAGTTTTGTCACCCTGATAAGTCCATACTGAGCGAAGTCGAGGTTCAGACGAAAGGCTTAAATAAGAATAGTTTTTAAATCATAGGCTCATGGGTTTTAGTGGTTAGACTAGGTAACAAATGAATGCGAGACTATTAAAATGAAGAAGTATTGCTTAGAACAAGCTGAGGTATAGCCATAAAAAATGGCATGGAACTCAGCTTATTGACTTTGAGGCACTGGTATACCCGGCAACAATAAGTGAGCCCACGCCATGGGACGTGAGCATCATACTTATCTTCTCGTTGCAAAATTACCAGTTTTCAAAGTCGAGATTCTAAGCGAATGCTTCAAATGTTTTATATGAAGAATCGCAAATATATGTATTCAAAAGCAAATATAGTAAAAACATATTTAATATGGACTATAGTCCATTGATAAAAATAATAATTATATGGCTATTTGTAAGTATGATAAGTGAAATAGATAGATATATTATTCAGCGCGTTAGAGAGATTAGAGAGTCACAAGGGTTAACCCAAATGGATCTATCTCTTAGACTTGGCAAAGGTGTTGGTTTTATTGGCGACATTGAAGCCCCTTCAAAAAAAGCAAAATATAATGTCAAACATTTAAATGACATTGCGAAAATATTTGGTTGTTCTCCCAAAGAATTTTGGCCAAATAAACCTCTTTAATAAGAAGATGCTTAATGGCATCTTCTTATTATTTATAGAAACTCTCCCAAAATGCATATCGAATTTTCCAAATTGCATATCATATAAAAAAATTAAACACCTATTTTGAATTCAATTAAAAATTCAAGATATGAAATGGTACGAAATTATAGGACTAATTGTGATATGGTTTTTAGGTCTTTATGTGACACGGAAGTTTTATGAGTATTTGAGGAATAGGCATTATAATGATAGTGGGAGGACACGGAATGAAAAATAAGTTTTTATAAAGTGTGAAATAAAAAAGATGCTGGAGCATCTTTTTTTATGCATATTAATCAAGGCTTCCCCCCTCTGGTGCTCGTTTGCAACGAGTACCTACTTACTTGTTCAAATTAAATAAAGCGTTTGCAACGCGGTTTTTATAATGAGATTACTATAAAGGTTCGATATTTACATTAAAAAAAACAGTGTTATCTTCCCCCTATGGTGCCCCGCTCCGCAAAGTCTCATGACTTTGCGCTTTTTTTTAAATTCTTAAAAAACCTAAACGCAATAAAAGTCTCCTGACTTTTTCCGAAAATAGCTTTATAATTGAATGTTTTTCAAATAATTATAAAAAACCACAAAGTAACAGACCTATTATTTTGTAGTTTTTTTTCTATATTTGAATTGTAGGTAAAATGAATTGTTATATTTCAAATATATTTTCAGGATAAGTCAGAATAATACAGCAACCAGCTTTTCGAGACCCCTCTGGTGCTCGTTTGCAACGAGTACCTACTTACTTGTTCAAATTAAACAAAGCGTTTGCAACGCAGCTCTTATAATGAGATTACCATAAAAGTTCGATATTTACATTACAAAAAACAGTGTTATCTTCTTCCCCCTCTGGTGCTCGTTTGCAACGAGTACCTACTTACTTGTTCAAATTAAACAAAGCGTTTGCAACGCGGTTTTTATAATGAGATTACCATAAAGGTTCGATATTTACATTAAAAAAACAGTGTTATCTTCCCCCTCTGGTGCCCCGCCCCCTGCTCACCTACTTACTTGTGCGAATTAAATAAAGCGTTTGCAACGCGGTTTTTATAATGAGATTACCATAAAGGTTCGATATTTACATTAAAAAAACAGTGTTATCTTCCCCCCCCTCTGGTGCTCCCTGCTCACCTACTTACTTGTTCAAATTAAATAAAGCGTTTGCAACGCGGTTTTTATAATGAGATTACCATAAAGGTTCGATATTTACATTACAAAAAAACAGTGTTATCTTCCCCCTATGGTGCCCCGCTCCGCAAAGTCTCATGACTTTGCGCTTTTTTTTAAATTCTTAAAAGACCTAAACGCAATAAAAGTCTCCTGACTTTTTCCGAAAATAGCTTTATAATTGAATGTTTTTCAAATAATTATAAAAAACTACAAAGTAAACGACCTATTATTTTGTAGTTTTTTTTCTATATTTGAATTGTAGGTAAAATGAATTGTTATATTTCAGATATATTTTCAGGATAAGTCAGAATAATACAGCAACCAGCTTTTCAATCTCTAACGATTTTGAACTGCTGAGAGAGTTAGCCCTTACATTGATAAATTGGCAGAAACCTAATCAGTCATGGTGAAATTTAAATGAAAACTATGAAAATACAGATAGCTACTCTAATTAAACAGTATATATAACAAGCTAACTTAAAAAATTAACTTAAAAGTGAATAATAATTTGGAAAATAACTTATAAGTGAATACTTTTGCACATATAAAACCAATAGCACAATATAATAAGGTTTCTTATTATTCTGTTTGTATAGAAGGTAATGAAATTTCTCTTTTTGAGGAGTTTATAACGCATCATACTAGCACTAACAAAGAGAAATTAAACCATGTGTTGGATTGGATTAAACTAATAGGAAATAAATATGGCGCACAGTCTCATTTATTTAGATCCGAAGGAGAAACTGCTGATGCTTCGGCATTACCTCCCAAAGGTATCGAGAGAAAACCTCATTACACCGAGTACGGCAAAAAGAAAGCAAACAATATCCGTCTGTATTGCTTAAGAGCCAATGAAAATGTAGTGTTTTTATTTAATGGCGATATTAAAACTGCCCATTATGCACAAGATTGTCTAAATGTCCGAAAACATTTCAAATTAGCAAACAAACTTACAAAAGCGATTGACAGTGCTTTTGCAAATAAAGACATCGTTTGGAACGATGATTGTACAGAAATCGATTGTGAAGATGATTTTAAACTACAATTCTAAAAAATTATGAAATTTCCCAAAAATAATAGTATTGACACTTGGCTTGATGAAAATGGAAGCCCTGAAATAGCAAAACTTGTAGAAAAGAATCTTGCTATTGCTGACAAAATTCAAGAACTACTTAAAGATCGAGGTTTAAAACCCGCTGATTTAGCACGTATGCTTGAGAAAAAACCATCTGAAATAAGCAAATGGCTAACAGGAACACACACATTTACTACCAAAACAATTACTAAAATAGAAACAGTATTAGGTGAAGACATTATTCATATCGAGGCTCAAAAAGAATATGTTTATTTAAAAGTTCATGTCAATCAAGAAGAAGAATTAGAAGATACACTATTTGAAAATTCAGAGGTTTTTGCGACAGAAAGCGGTTTAGATAAGAAAGTATCATAATTTTATGGATAATAATGAAATCGTACCATCTAAAATTCATTTAAATAATATTAGATGGGAAAAAGAAAACACTTTTTTGGTATCTGAAAAATTAGAGAAGAAACCTACTTACGATATTAATATTGCTCATAATATGATGCATAACTTGGAAAAAGAGGTTGTCAAAATCAGACTTTTTCTGGATGTTAGCGCGGTTATTGATGAAAAAACAATAAATCAAGGTGGTAGTTATGAGGTTGATTTCTTTTTCAAAATAGAAGATTTGAAAGACCATTATCAAATAAATAATGAAAAACCATTATTTAGTGGCGTTTTTGTCTGTACCCTTTTAGGAATTTCCTATTCTACTTTAAGGGGTATGGTATTTACTTTATGGAAAGACACATTCTTGAGTTCAATTATTTTACCTGTTATTGCAGTACCTGACTTATTAAAAAGCAAAAAATAATCAAACTAGAAAACAAGACAATAACTTATGCCCCATGCTCTTCGAGGTCGGGATACCCCGCTAATATCGGGTATAGTATGAGTTTTATCAAACAAACTATAAATAAAGAGCACCTGCCTTCTAAGCAGGCGATCGAAAGTTCGAATCCTTCTGCTTTTACAAATAAAAAAATATGAGATACGTTTTAGCGTTTTTTCTGCCATGGCTATCCTTGCTATTACAAGGTAAAATTGTTTCAGGCATCTTTTGTCTAGTTTTACAAATCACAATTATAGGTTGGATTCCTGCTTGTATATGGGCTTTTAGTTCCTTAAACAGAATGTATGCCGATAGAAGAACAGCTACGATTATCACGGAAATGAGAAAAGCGAATTAAGTCTTTGCTCCCTCTGGTGCTCGTTTGCAACGAGTACCTACTTACTTGTTCAAATTAAATAAAGCGTTTGCAACGCGGTTTTTATAATGAGATTACCATAAAGGTTCGATATTTACATTACAAAAAACAGTGTTATCTTCTTCGTAATTCCTGTAACTACTATTTACATACCCCCCCTCTGGTGCTCGTTTGCAACGAGTACCTACTTACTTGTTCAAATTAAATAAAGCGTTTGCAACGCGGTTTTTATAATGAGATTACCATAAAGGTTCGATATTTACATTACAAAAAACAGTGTTATCTTCTTCGTAATTCCTGTAACTACTATTTACATACCCCCCCCTCTGGTGCTCGTTTGCAACGAGTACCTACTTACTTGTTCAAATTAAACAAAGCGTTTGCAACGCGGCTCTTATAATGAGATTACCATAAAAGTCCCCTCTGGTGCTCGTTTGCAACGAGTACCTACTTACTTGTTCAAATTAAACAAAGCGTTTGCAACGCGGCTCTTATAATGAGATTACCATAAAAGTCCCCTCTGGTGCTCGTTTGCAACGAGTACCTACTTACTTGTTCAAATTAAATAAAGCGTTTGCAACGCGGCTCTTATAATGAGATTACCATAAAAGTTCGATATTTACATTCCCCTCTGGTGCTCGTTTGCAACGAGTACCTACTTACTTGTTCAAATTAAATAAAGCGTTTGCAACGCGGTTCTTATAATGAGATTACCATAAAGGTTCGATATTTACATTACAAAAAACAGTGTTATCTTCTTCGTAATTCCCCCCGCCTCTGGTGCTCGTTTGCAACGAGTACCTACTTACTTGTTCAAATTAAATAAAGCGTTTGCAACGCGGTTCTTACAATGAGATTACCATAAAGGTTCGATATTTACACTACAAAAAACAGTGTTATC
This sequence comes from Flavobacterium sp. KS-LB2, assembly GCF_036895565.1. Classification (NCBI taxonomy): domain Bacteria; kingdom Pseudomonadati; phylum Bacteroidota; class Flavobacteriia; order Flavobacteriales; family Flavobacteriaceae; genus Flavobacterium; species Flavobacterium sp. KS-LB2. Next base: position 2,735,690 of record NZ_CP145904.1, read on the forward strand.
TTCTTCGTAATTCCTGTAACTACTATTTACATAACCTCCTCTGGTGCTCGTTTGCAACGAGTACCTACTTACTTGTTCAAATTAAATAAAGCGTTTGCAACGCGGTTCTTACAATGAGATTACCATAAAGGTTCGATATTTACACCTACTTACTTGTCCCCCCCCTCTGGTGCTCGTTTGCAACGAGTACCTACTTACTTGTTCAAATTAAATAAAGCGTTTGCAACGCGGTTCTTATAATGAGATTACCATAAAGGTTCGATATTTACATTACAAAAAACAGTGTTATCTTCTTCGTAATTCCTGTAACTACTATTTACATAATCCCCCCTCTGGTGCCCCCTGCTCTTCGAGGTCTCCCGACCTCGAACTATCGCAAGTTCTCTGGTGCTTGATTGCATCGAGTACTTACTAAAAATGTTACCCCTTCGCCGGTTTGGGCATATATCGTTAGCGCGAATGTCCCGTCCGTGCTAATAACGTAAACGATAAACTCTCAAAATAACCTTGCTCTTCAAACCCTTTCAATCTCGAACCCGTTTGCTTGGTTTAAGGGTCATTTTTCCTTTTTGACCAACTAGTTACTGCCTGAGCAATCTTGGAAATTGGTAATATCTGGAGTGTTTTTCTAATTTCTCCAAAGATTACTTTTATTTTTTGATCTGGCATTATCCAAAGTAGGATAAACATGGCTGGAATGAAAATTAAAATTTGTGTTGTAGTGGCTATCATTATTATTTGTTTTATTGTTATAGCAATGATTCTTGAAAAAGTGTAGCCGCAATTAAATAATTTTTCAATTATTATGGTGTGACATGAAACTTCCCAATGTTGGCAAGGTATTTAGATGGCATGAAATAAAATAGGACAGGATAAAACGGGAATTCAAAAACTAGTTGCTCCAGCTCCGCAAAGTCTCATGACTTTGCGCTTTTTTTTAAATTCTTAAAAGACCTAAACGCAATAAAAGTCCCCGCTCCACGAAGTGTTCGCCTCTATGCTACGCAAATGTCTTATGACTTTGCGTTTTTTTTTAAATTCTAGAAACCCATAAATTAGGATAAAAGTCTCACAACTTTTTCTGTGAATGTCTTTAGAACATGCTGCGTGACCACAAAGTATCTCACCAATCTAAAACAAACCCCGATCGAGGATTTGCAAAAAAGTCTCTATGTATAATAACTAGGATTAATAGATATATAATCATATCGCATATCGCGATATGCAATATTAAATCATAATCTATTGTTTTACAATGTAAAATTAAGTAATATTGCATATCGCAATATTCAATATAAAGAAAAATGGGACAAATAAAAAATAATCTAAAGCCACAAGACATAGTAATCCTCCTAAAGATTATCGCTTTAGGAAACAAAGACTGGTTTCACCATACACTGGCAGAAGAATTAGGAATAAGCCAATCAGAAGTCAGCCAATCGCTCAATCGTTCAAAATATGCAGGCCTAATTGATGACGCAAGAAAAAAAGTAAACCGTATAGCATTCAATGAATTCATCATTCATGGCATAAGCTATGCGTTTCCTCAACACCCTGGACCAATAGTAAGAGGTGTCTTGACAGCACATTCTGCAGAACCGTTAAATAAAATTATAAATGCCTCAGAAAAATATGTTTGGCCTTACGCTAGAGGAAACGATAGAGGTCAAGCCATCGAACCGTTATACAATACAGTAGTACAAGCAGTACTAAAAGACAACATACTATACGAATTACTGGCAATGGTCGATGCATTGAGAGTCGGTAGAGCAAGAGAAAAAGAAATAGCGAAAAAAGAACTGGAAAAAAGAATACTAAATGCACAATAAAATAATAAACCTAGCTTTAGTAGCTCAAGTAGCGATAGGCCTAGAAGAACTAAGAGAGAAAATGGTATTCATTGGTGGAGCAGTGATTAGCTTGTACACCGATGACCCAGCTGCAGAAGAAATCAGACCGACTTCAGACATAGACATGACTATAAATTTAGCTAACTATAACGAATGGGCGCAAATGCAAGAACGCTTAGCAGAATTAAAATTTTATCCAGATCCTGAAGGACATTCGATTTGTTCATACAAATATGATAAAATAGCAATAGACATAATGCCTGCAGAAGACAGTAGCATCGGAGTTTCTAATATATGGTACAAGCCAGGCTTTAAATACCTACAACAAATTGAATTACCTGAAAGAGTGAGCATAAACATTTTACCTTCACCCTATTTCCTTGCTACGAAATTAGAAGCATTTAAAGATAGAGGTGCAAATGATTTCTACGCTAGCCACGATTACGAAGACATCATCTACCTATTAGACAACAGAACCTCAATTGTAGAAGAAATACTCGCTGCCGATGAAGATGTTAGAACATACATAAAACAAGAAATAAACGTCATAAAAAACCATCCTCAAGCAAACGAAATTTTAGCCATGCACATCCATCCATTGGTAAGAGAAGAAAGGTTTGTAATGTTGATGGAGAAAATTGAAAAAATTACAAAATAAAAAAAAATAACCCAGAAGCTTTTTACTACTGGTTTAACGCTTTAAAAATAGAATAAATGAGTACAACTAGTATTATAAGATATGCTATTCTTTTTTACTAGTAAGCTACTAGTTCACAACTTATAACCTGCAATATCGCTTTAATTATAAATGCGGTGATTAACGTACAGTTATCACCGCATTTTTGCGGTAAATATAAAATATAATCACTGCAGTAGCACAAAAAACAAAGTATGCAATTCGGGAATTTCGCTATTCAATTCGGGAATCGAACACCACACCATTTGCAACCCACGCAACCATCAAATAGATTTACCTCCCGATTCAATTACTGAATCAGTCAAATTGTAAATCTAAAACTGCTCGAATGAAATTATTTGCTGAATCCTTGATATCTGAGTTAGAACATCAGTTAAAATTAATCCATCTGGAAACAGAAAATCCGGTACAGTCGGCCGAGCAGGCAATAACTAATAGCGTTGCTGCCTTAGAGAAACTAAAAACCTTTTTCATAAAATACAAACGGCTAAATAAAACAGAGGAAATAAAATTCTTTCGGGACATCAAGCCAAAGTTTGCTAGCAAATTGATTTACTACAACGAAATCTATACTATTGAAACCAACAAACCATTGGGTTCCCAAAAAACAATAGGCAAATATTATAAAACTGAACTCCTTAAATTAAAAGTCTTTTTCATGGAGAACCAGGAGTTTTACCGTTACTACCGCACCGGCAACAACTGCCTAGATAATAAATATTTTATACGGGCAAAATATGATCTTAAACTAATGCTTGACAGTCATTATTTTCAGGCAGATCATCGCTTCACTACTTCACATGATTATAAAGTGGCTCGCATTCTAGCCAACGATGAGATAAAAGATTTTCTGGAAGAGCAAATAACAAAATTAGACCGAAAGACAATAGCAATACAATCACCTTCCCCACTCCATAAAGGTCCAAAATGGACAGGATCAAAAGTAGAACTGATCGAGTTGATTTATGCACTCCATACAGAAGGCGTTTTTAATAACGGAACCTCAGGACTAAAAGAAGTCACAACATTTTTCGAGTCATCTTTTAATATTGATTTGGGGCAGTTCAATAGAGTTTTTCTGGAAATCCGCAACAGAAAATCCGAGAGAACAAAATTTCTGAATACACTCAAAAACAAACTAATAATCCGTATGGACGAAGCAGATGAAAATTAAAAAAGGCTGCTCAAAACCGAGCAGCCCTTTAAACGTACTTATCTAAAACAAAATTTCTGTTATAAAACAACAGCTAATTCGTTTTTAGTTTACCTAGCTGCCTTAAAAATATAGTCCAGTCAGGATCTTTATTCTTTGGAGGTGTTATTGACTCCTCATAAGTTTCATATCGAACAACAGATGAAATCGTTAAAATAACCTCTTTATCATTTTCCGCAAACGTCTCATCTGTCAAAACACTCGCTTCAAAAGCGACAATAAAATCATATAGAACCTCATATCTTCCCTCCGTTTTTGAAAGAAACAGCAAGGAATTAATAAAGCGACTAAAACTTATTTTAGCTTCTACCGTAGCATCCCAATTAGCAAGTATTCCAGACAAACTATCCGAAAGAATAAGCGATACTTTGCCTGTTAATAAAGAATTGGCATCACTACTCTTCACGCTGCTAATTACACCACCTTTTTGTAGATTTTGAAGAATGACATAAGACTTTTGCTGATAAAGTCTTCTTCCTACCTCATCATAAGGATTAGCACTATTAGCTGGAATGATACGACTACTTTTTGAATTGTATTTAATATAGTGCGTTCTCTTTTCAAAACTATTGGGTGCATTGTCAATAGTTGATTCAGAATCAGTGCTACAAGACTGCAGAATAAGCGAAATGGAATAGCACATTAAAATGGCTAAGAATAAAAAAACTTTTTTCATTTTTGTGAATGTTTTAAATGTTACTGACTACTTTTTTCATCAGTTCTTTTCACCCGGGGTAATGGGAACAGTGGCGATTTTGCTCATAACAAAACCATTTGAATTCAAGGCAAAACTAAATGTGTTGTCCGTAACACACAACGCAACTGCTGTTCAATTCGGGAATTTAATAGGTGTAATTCCCGAATTGACAACAGTCAATTTCTAAACAATTCGTACATAACCAACAACTTAATACCCAAAAAATACATTTCGGGTCTCTAATGGTTAATATCCAATTTATTAAAGTTTTTTAGTTACATTTATTCCTGACAAATACAGACCTAACTGTATTATTTTGTTTTTAAAACGCTATAATCCCCATTTTTAGAACATGAAAAAAAACTACTTAATCCTATTATTTCTTTGCTTTTTTATTGGCGTAAACGCTCAAAAAAAATTTATAATTCCAGATAGTCTCTCTAATAAAAGCTATAACTACTTCAATGAAAAAATAAATTATAAGGAAAGTGATAGTTTAAAAGAACGCTTATATGCACAGTCTTGGTTAGCTAAAGCCAAATCCGAAAAAAACGATACGCAAATGGCTCTCGCCTATAAATCCTTAATCTATAAATTCGATAAAAAACTCCGAAATCTATATGCTGATAGTTTGGTTACAGCTGCCAAAAAAACAGCCAATCCAGAGATGATTGGATCGGCTTATATGACAAAAGGAATAGTGTTTTATGATCGCAAAGAAATGATGAAAGCACTAGATAATTACCTCATCGCCGAGCAATACATTTCCAAAACAAATAACTATTATCTTATTTACAAATTAAAATATGGCAAAGCACTGACTAAATATTATCTTGGATTTTATCACGAGGCAATCGCTTTATTTAAAGAGTGTGTTACTTATTTTAAAGAGAAAAATGATCACGCCTATATCAATTCATTATATTCCTTGGGCCAATGCTACAGCAGAATTAATAAATACCAATTGTGCAGTCAAATAAATCAAATAGGAATAAAAGCAGCAATCCAATTTGAAATTTTTAGAATGAAATCATACTTTCTGTTTTCTGAAGGAATAAACCAGTCTTTTAAACACAACTATGTCGATGCTATAAAAAAATTATCGCTAGCATTACCAGACCTTAGGAGTAATAAAGATTTTGCAAATGAAACTCTTGCTTATTTTTATATTGGTAAAAATTATTGGTCTCAAAATCAAAAAGAAAAAGCGGTAGTCTATTTTAAAAAAGTAGATGCAATTTTCCAACAACAAAACTATATAAGTCCTGAATTAAGGGAGGCTTATGAACTGCTAATTGATTATTCTCTAACTAAAAATGATAAAAAAGCACATTTACTTTACATAGGGCAACTATTAAAAATAGATCAATTATTAGAACACAATTACAAATACCTTTCAGGTAAAATAACTAAAGTATACGATACTGAAAAACTACTGCAAACACAACGTAATTTAGAAAACTCCAATAATTCCATAACTGTTATTGCCATTAGTACCACAGTAGTCTTGATGTCAATAATTTCATTCCTTGTTTACAAACATTTTAGATCAAAAAGATTATTTAATGAGTTAATGAACCGCCAACCGGAAACATCCAAATTATTTGTAGCAAACGGAAGTAAGGAACTCGATATCAATCCTGAAGTAGTGGCTGCAATTCTAATAAAATTGGAAAAATTCGAATTCAGTAAAAAGTATCTCGAAAAAGAGATGAATTTGCTCAAATTGGCTTCTTTTTTAAATACAAATACCAAATATGCTTCAAAAATAATTGCAAAATACCGCAACAAAGGAACCATAGAATATATAACTGATCTTAAGATTGATCATATCATAGAATTACTAAAAAATGAAAACAAATACCGCAATTACACCAACAAAGCATTAGGTGAAGAATCCGGTTTCGGTTCCACCCAAATCTTTACACGTGCCTTCAATAATAGAACAGGCCTCTCTCCCACCTACTTCATCAGTAAATTAAGAAGTCAACAACATTCATAATAACAAGACATCATCTAAAATGTCCTTTATAGTTACCATTCCAAAAAATCGTGCTAACGAATTAAGCGTTAGCCGCAGGGAGTAATCCCAGAGTCGAGTTATACAGCAAAATCCAACTAAACTTCCACTCTCCTCGCCCTTAAATAAAAAGCATAGAAAAACAACGAAAAAGTGAAATGGCCGCACTCCGCGAGTTGAGGACAAAGGACGAAAAGCAATAATACCTTTTCACACAGCCCTTAAATAAAAAGCATAAAAAACAACGATAAAGCAAAGTGGCAGCAGTCCGCGAGTTGAGCCTGAAAGGCGAACGGCTCGGGCTGTGGAACGCCGCTTTGAGGTCGTTTTTGCGCTTTTGATTTTCAGGCTTGATCTTTTGTTTCCGTCCTCCTGAGCTCAGTCGAAGGATGCATCAAGGCAAAAGAAAAAAATGAACATGAAAAAACGATCTAGACTGTATTAATGATAAGGTTTTGACGAAATCAATAGTTGATTAGGATGACAATGTTGTGGGATTCGTGAACCGTGAGCAACTTGCGGGGATTCTTCCTGCGTCAGGATGACAAATTTGGGAGTGAGTAGTAAATCGTATTTAGTGAATAGCGAATCGTGTCAATTGAAAAGTAAACACCTATACTTGGAAACTCGCTGAACCGCCCTTAAATAAAAAGCATAAAAAACAACGATAAAGCAAAGTGGCAGCAGTCCGCGAGTTGAGCCTGAAAGGCGAACGGCTCGGGCTGTGGAACGGCGCTTTGAGGTAGTTTTTGCACTTTTGATTTTCAGGCTTGAAATCGAAGATTAATGAATACCAAAAAACAATAGTAACCCGTGAATAATTTTTATTTCTTTTCAATCATGGCAAAAGAAAAATTTAATTAAACCCAAGTAGTTATGGTATTAACAAAGTCAATAAAAAAAATAAAAACTCATTTATTCTTTCACAACTTGTGAACCCTTGTGATATAAAAACAATCAAAAACCACAATTTTACACCATAACAATTTAAAACCAAAGTTATGGCAATCGAAACCATCGCAAAAGCAGACCTCAATGAATTCCTTAAATCTCTTTTGGAAGATATTAGAGGAATACTAAAAGACACAAACAAGCAACCCAAAAAATGGCTAAAATCAACAGAAGAACGAAAGCTTCTTAACATCTCCCCTGGAACACTTCAACCACTGCACATCAATAGAACACTTTCCTATACAAAGGTTTGGAGGTGTAACTTTTATTCCAATGCTACTATCGAAAAATTATCGAAAGTAAACAAACTACATACACACTTTTCAAATAATAATAATAATAATAATAATAATAATAATAATAATAATAATAATAATCCCAATAAAGGAAGAATCTCACTTTTCACATTAAAAACAATGAACTACTTAAAGCACCTAACTGAATTCTTTGACCGTACAATACTAGATAAAAGTATTAATCCTACTCATATTAGTTTATACATGGTATTGTTCCAATTTTGGAATATAAATCAATTTAAAAGTCCAATAACTATAACTAGAGACGAAGTAATGCAAATTAGTAAAATCTACTCCAAAGCTACCTATCACAAATGCATGAAAGAACTAAATATAAAAGGGTACGTAAAATACGAACCATCATTCAATCCATACAAAGGAAGCAGCGTATATCTAATCGACTTCACCATAAAGGATAATATAATTAAAAAATCAAATAATTAATAAAATTGAAAAACGAAGTGTCATTTTGTTTTCTTTTAAAAAACACTTTGAAAATAAGATTTGTAATGAAGATCTATTTACAACCTAAAATACAAATTAGTTGTATTTGATACTAGAACTATCTTAACACACCACTAAATTGAAAACATTTTCAATGAAAAGAGGACAACAAGTGATTGCTGAGCAAAAAAATATTTTTATTTTTTTAGGGCTGAAATCGTAGATTCATAAATACCAGAAAGACAAAAATTCACCTAACCTACTTTTCGTATTATAAACCTCAACGAAAATCATGGATAAATAGTAGAAATCGAAGATTCAGTAATCATCAATAAATATAAAAATAAAGTAGTTTGATAACAAAATCTCTTCAAAAAAACTCGCGCTTCCTGTCCAATATTTATAAACGACAGTGTATTTCTAGAATTTAACACCAAAAACAAACATCAAAAATGGCAAAAATAACAGCTCCTTTTTTAATCAAAGGAACCTTAGACGATATTAACTTTGTGATAACAGCGAACGGAAATAATTATGCACGATCAAAGCGAGAAGGGGGCATGACATCCGCTGAATTCAAAAAAAATCCAGTATATGACCGTATTCGTAATCATGGACAGGAGTTTGGTCACTGCGCAAAAAAATCGATTGTTTTTCGCCAGTTAGTTGCAAAGTTCAACAACCTTGCTAAAGACGGAAGTTTTGCGGGTAGGGCAAATAAACTCCTTTTTGATATTCTTAAGGAAGATACTACACAACAAGTAGGTAAAAGAACTCTTTCGGGAGGTTTAAAAACAGAGGAAGGAAAAACTCACTTATTGTTTTTTGAAAGCAACAAACTAAGACCCTTACGCCAAGTTCTAAAAATAAAAGAACAATGGTTACAACAAAGTCAAACAATAACATTCACTGACTTTATTGCAAACAAACATTTAGATTGGCCTGCTGAAGCAACCCATGTAAATTTGGCGATAGCGATCACCTATTGGGATTTTGAAAATGATACTTTCCAAACTTGCTACGGAAATGAATTAGTACTAGAAAAAAATACCGTACAGAAGACCATAACACTATCTACTGTAGAACCTACAAAAATTGGATTACAGCTCACATTTCTTTTCATAGGATTTCTAAAACAAGACTTAAAAAAACAAGCTTTCTTACATAGAAAATACAATACGGCAGCCTTAATAGCTTACCACACTCAGTAACGCTATAGCATAACAGAAAGATTTACAATACATAACAGCTTCTTTTCCTCTTCAATTATACGATGTTTAGACAGTTTGTTGCAATCTTAAAAAATCTCAATTCCGTTTATCCGATAGGTATTTTGAGGAGTATTTTTTTTTGTGAAATAAATAATGTAAAACTGCTCGATACACCAGCTCCGCAAAGTGTACAAAGCAAATTTCAATTCAAACCTAAACATCATCGCTAACGCTGCTCAAATATCTTTGAATTTAGGCAATTTGAAGAACTTCTTATTGCAACAAAACCAGCTAGGCAGCTCTTAACTCCCCCTAATAAAAAAGCCGCCTAAGGAGCTAAGAGGTGACGAAAACATAAATTGTATTACAAGGAAAATATCAAACTATCCCTAGATCCTTGGCTATAGCTACAAGATGTACCGTATTGTTTGCTTTGAAATAAATTCTGAGCTTGTTGATGTGCTTCTCAATAGAACTTTTACTATTTGGGAAAATGCCTTCTTGTTTAAATACCGTTTCCATATTTTCTTGAGATATTCCTATAGAGAGATACTTGATTAATTGGACGTCATAATTGTCTATTTCACTTGTCGTCTTATCTTGAAGTGAGTACAACAATTCAGATGAAATGTTTTCTGGTTCATTAGTGTAGGCTTTTTGAATGGCTGTCTTTAAGTCATAAATCGTATTTCTTCCTTTTACAACATAACCATCTATGTTGAGTTCATCAAACAGTACTTTAATACGATGTGCTCTGTCTTCAATCGAAAAAACAATTATTTTAATATTAGGACACTGCTTTTTAACCGCAGTGACCAATTCTTCTCCCGAATGGAGTTTATTCACTCTATAATCTTCTTTAAAGAACAAATCAGAGATAAGCAATTGAAAAGGATGATTATCCAATTTTGCTTTTTTTATTTTTAACAAAGCCTCATCACAATATTTGGCATATTGAATTTCATGAACCCCAAGTTCTTTTAGTATTTGAGCCGCACCCACATCATTGAAATCAATATCATCAGCAATAAGAACTTTTGTGAACATATTTCTGTACTATTTTGGAAATTTAATTTTTGCTTTAAAACCTTTATTAATTTGTGAGTCAAAAGTAAGTTTTCCATTTACTGCCTGCATACGGTTTTCCGCATTTTGAAGACCATTTTTTAAAATTATTTTTTTTGAGCAACCTATTCCATTATCCGTATAATCCACGTAGATATTATTTTGGTCACAATCAAAACCTAAAACAACAAAACTAGCTTGACTATACTTTTTCATATTAATCATAAGTTCTTGCAAAACTCTATGGAGTGCTATTTTTTTTTCAGATTGCACCGATAACCAGTCTATTGCATTTCCGTTTCGAATAATGATGTCAGCGCCTTGATTCTTGTAACTACTTAACATTTGTTTTAAATTGTACTCAAACCCCTCACCCGTTTCTATGGGACTATTCTCTTTAGAGAAATTTCGAGTTCTAATATATATTTTGTCAAGATTATCTAACAGTGTTTCTTTCTTTATAGGATTTTGCAAATCTTGGGTTTCCGCAAAAGTCATGGCATAAAAAACATCATTAGCCAATTCATCATGGAGTTCTTTAGAAATTCGGGTTTCGGTACTGTAACTTGCCTCTAAGCGTTCACGTTTGGTCCTACTTTTATAGTAATTTACTATAAATACAATCCCGCCAAGTAGTGTGAAAATTCCAAAAAACAATACGTATTTTTGGTTCTTCTGCGTTTCAAGTTCCAAAAGGGTTTCCGCTCTTTGTCCCTTATATTTGATGCTTTCAAGATTAGCTTTCCTAGAATCATATCTAATTTTAGCAAATTGATTTTTGGCATTACTTCGTACAGTCTTAATACTATCATTTAAATTCACAAATAATAGGGCGTAACTATTTTCTCCTTTTTCTTGATTATGTGACATCAAAAATGACAAGGCTTCCAATCGTTCGTCAATACTTTGTTGTTTCGTTGCTTCATAATAAGCATGTAGTGCATTCACTTTCGATTTTTGGTAATCTCGTTTTTGATAGTAATCGGCTAAATGCAAATAGCTTTCAATACTTCCATAGGAATCGTTATTGTTAGTTCGGATGGCTAAAGCCTGATTCATTAAGGCTAGTCCCTTTGGAATCTGATTGTCTTTATAATAAGCAAACCCTAAATTGTCAATAATTCTAGCTTTTTTATTCTGTAGTGTATCTAAAATAGCAGACTTTAAATAGGGTTCTAAGAGTACTATTGCTTTTCTGTACTTTTTTTGTTCCATATAAACTGTAGCGATATTATTGAGAACAGTAACTCTAGCTACAGAATCTTTTACAGTTTTTAAAATTGTACTATAATAACGAATGGCGTCATCGTAATTCTTTAATTCTTTTGCTGCGATTCCGAATAAATTATTTGCCGCAACCAGATACTGTGAATCATTGTTTATGTAGGGCAAAGCTTCAGTCAAAGTTTCTTCACTGCTGTAATAATCTCCATAGGTCTGTTGGATTTGTGCCATTCCAACTAGATTATAGGCAATATATGCGCTGCTGCCCTCCTCTTTAAATAATTCTGTAGATTTTAAATAATAATAGAAAGCACTATCCAGTTTATTATTCCTAATAAAGGAATCACCTAATTCTGAATATTTCTGGGCGATAATTCCTTTTTGGCTTTCTTGTTTTTTAGAAGTATCAATACTTGTTTTTACACTCTTTTGGCAAGATACAATCGAAAGCAAAAGCACTACAATAAAAAACGGGGAACGCAACATAAAGTTTCTTTCTCCGAAAGTACCACTTAATTATAAACAAAGACTTATAATTATGGCTTTTTTTGCGCAATTTTATCATCTTACTTACCATAGTATTTGTATGGTAATTGATTTACAATTCCTTGAGCAACGGCTATACGCATCTGTGACCACGATGAACATTGCATCGTTTTTTAAAAATAACAACGAGTCATATTAGCATGTATTTAATTTAAGCATATAGAATAAGAGCGTATGCCATTATGAGATTTTCAGTAACAGAAAATAAGCTAATCCTATTTTCTAATTCAGATACAAAACACGGAAATGTTTAAATAAATACCAGGCTCCGCAAAGGTTCCAACTTTGAGGTAGTCTTATTCAGTCTATGACTGGAATTATAAAACAAACATCAATGTAAAAAGCCATCAAGGCATTATTCGCTTTCTTAAACTTAATAGGGAACGACGCAACAGGAATTCATTGCAAACCACTTAAAATTAGTACCTTAGAATATTACTAAATTTTACGATTATGAGAATTTTATCTTTTTTAATCCTTCTCTTAACAGTACAATCATGCGCTTCAAAAAAGGATAACAAAAAACAATTGTTACCAGAAGGTATAAAATCTGCAACCGAAGAAATATATGTGGTAGTTGATAATCAGAAAAAGCTATTGCAAAGAAAGAAAATGGTCTTTACTAAAAACGGTCGCATAAAATATTCAAAAACTGTTGACTCTCTAGAAAATCTATTACAAGAGACCAAAAAAAAATTGTGGTTTGTACTCGAATCGTATCCAGATAGAGAACCTTATTACTGCAAAACACGTTGGAAAACTAAACAACGGGAACGCATCAGCTGCTATACTAAAAAACAATACAAGCAAAACGAAGTCATGTACCACTATAATAAAAAAGGAACTATTGATAAAATAGTAGACAATTTTGCACCTTTCTACACACAACATTTTTATTATGCCAACCAAGAACGTTCTAAAATTATCATCACAGACAAAGATGACAAACCTATAGATGTAATTATAGTAAACTGTATAATCAAAGATGAAAAAGGAACTTGTTTAAAAGAGAGTAGAATTTCAACTACAACCAATAACAAGGAAGAAATTCTAATCGTCCCAAAGTATCACTAATTCTATTTTACAGTAGCTTGCGACACTAATTAAGAGGTTCGCCCATAGTTCCTCCTATCCGAATTACAACATGAATTGCACACAATACATCAGGAAATACCAGTTCAAATATAAAACCAAGGGAATAGATCTTTTCAGAAATAGCAAGCTATGTTTTATCGAAAAAATCATTTCCTATGACCCAATCGATACGATCAAAACCAACAAATCTTTTGCTTACCTATCAGTGCATCCTCCAAAGTATATTTTATTCTGATAGAGCTGCTGCTTTTTCAGCTACACACGGCACAGCAGAAAACTTAAATTTTACGCGTTCAAAATCGATTGGTTCGCCTTTAACAAAATAAGTAGCGCCCATAGTCGTTTGCATTTTTCCATTGCCGAGAATCAACTGTTCTCCTCTTTTTAAAAATGCCATTGGATTTTTAAAGGTAATTTTCTTATCGGTACCCTGTATAAAAGTATAACTTGCCAATAAGGTATCTCCATGAAATTCCCCAGCAATTTTCCCAATTTTTACTGGCATTTTAAAAAATTTCATAACCATATCACCAGTTACTTTTCCGTTTTTTAAAGTGTTTATTTTTAAATCAACGGTGTCTTGCTCATAGTACGCTTTATAGCACTTGATATTCATCGGTTTTTCAGTCTGGGTATCATTAGTTTTAATGACATTTTCGTTTTGATTTTTTTTACAGCTATAAAACCCCATACCAACAAAAAGCAAACAATAAAAACATAGATTTTTCATAATATAAATAGTGAGTTAACCCGTTGGGTGCAAGTATTCAAAAGTCAGTTCCGTTTATTCCGAACTTGTTTCGGAAAGTGTTTTTTTTAAAGTAAAACGAAACAAAAAATGTATCAAGAACTAATTCCACCTAACGGGTTAAGTTAATAATCAATGAATAGTTAGTGCTAATTTACGCATAAATAGCAAATTATACTAAATTCTCACTCTTATAATAACTAGAACAAAGAACTTGCTGGGGAAACTTTATCTAATGTAACTATATTACATAGAGACTTTCAGTTGGAAAACTACTGGAGTAATTTAGTTTTAAATTCATAGATACTGTTTTATTTTATATACAAACACTACCTTGAACTGATCTTTTGAATTAGTACACCAATAACCCTAACACACAATCCAATATTTATCGTATAGGATCAGATTCAGAACCAAAAATGGAGTACTAAAAACAGAAGACTTTTCATTAACTTTGCAGTATGTTTACATTCTTCAAATCAAAACCGACGCTTAAAGATTTAATTCCTGATCACCATATAGATATCCACTCTCATTTGTTACCGGGTATAGATGATGGCGCAAGAACCTTTGCAGATACGCTACGACTAACAAAGGCGCTACAAGAAATTGGAGTTACTGAGTTTATTACAACCCCACACATTATCCAACATGTTTGGGACAATACACAGGAACAAATTCTGGATAAGAAATCCGATACGGTTTTAGAGCTGCAAAAGAACAATATTACAATTCCGTTCCATGCCGCTGCCGAATATCTTATGGATGATCAATTTGTACAACTGTTCCAATCCCATAACTTATTGACTTTAAAAGACAACTACGTTCTAGTTGAAATGTCCTACATCAACCCTCCTATTCAATTGTATTCTATCCTATTTGACTTACAAGTGGCCGGATACATTCCAGTACTAGCACATCCAGAACGCTATTTATTTTATCACAATAATTTTAATGAATACCAAAAGCTAAAGAGAGCTGGCTGTATATTCCAATTGAATTTATTAGCAGTAGTGGGATATTATGGCGTTGGAATCACTAAAATTGCAGAACAGCTATTGCAAAAAGGAATGTATACCTATGTTGGTTCCGATGTACATCATGACAATCATATTGAGGCCTTCAAACAAAAAATAAACCTAAAAGACAGTATGCCGCTAAAAGAAGTGATTGCCAACAATCAATTTTTTAAAGTGTAATAACACCGGTTATAACTAAAAAGGCCCAAAGTACTATACTTTGGGCCTTTTTTAATTCTACAATGGGGAAACTACTTGTCTAACAACTCAAAAGTCGAATTCATACTTTTGAACTCTGGTACAATTTGTTTCATTTTCAGTACAATTTGATCATTATCAAAATGATTCGCAATACTGATAAGTTCTTCTATATCTGCACTCAAAACATCAAACTCATCTAAAACTTCTTCTGAAATCATAATTTTCTCATGATAGGTTGGAAGTGTTTTTGAAGTATCATTTAGTAATTCTTCATATAATTTTTCCCCAGGTCTCAACCCGACAATTTGTATTTTGATATCCTTATCCGGAATAAAACCAGCTAACTTGATCATCTTCCTAGCCAAATCGATAATCTTGACGGGTTTCCCCATATCAAAAATATAAATCTCTCCTCCATTACCCATAGCTCCCGCCTCTAATACCAACTGGCATGCCTCAGGTATGGTCATAAAATACCTTATAATATCAGGATGAGTAATGGTAATAGGCCCCCCTTTTGCAATTTGTTTCGTAAACAAAGGAACAACAGATCCATTAGACCCTAGAACATTTCCAAAACGAGTGGTAATAAATTTCGTAGCATTTTGCGCCCCCTTATTCGTATTCTGTACTTGCAGGGATTGCACATACTTTTCAGCAATTCTTTTACTCGCACCCATTACATTGCTTGGATTCACTGCTTTGTCTGTAGATACCATGACAAATTTTTTGACCTTATAAAAGCAAGATAAATCAGCCAGAATTTTAGTTCCTTCAATATTCGTAAGAATGGCTTGAGAAGGATTTTCTTCCATCAATGGAACATGCTTGTACGCAGCAGCATGAAAAACCACTTGAGGTTGATATTTTTTAAAGACACTATTCATAGCTTCCTTATTCCGTACGTCAGCGATTACGGGGTGCATTTTAGAACTAGACACTAGACCACACATTTCCAAACACATATTATGCAATGGAGTTTCTGCCTGATCTAAAATAACAACAACCTTAGGACTAAAACCCAATACTTGGCGAACAATTTCACTACCAATGGAACCTGCGGCTCCAGTAATTAAAACGGTTTTATCTTTTAACTGTTTTGATATGGATTTGTTATCTAATACTATAGGCTTTCGCTCTAGTAAATCTTCAATTTGAATGTTTTTTACTTTTTGCGAAATCTCTCTTTGATTCTCCCAGTCCGAAATTAAAGGCACCGTAAACACGTTATAATTAAATTCCAAACATTGATCAACGATAACTAACTGTTCTTCTTTTGTCAAACTTTTGTCAGCAATAATGACTGCTTGTGCATTTACAGAACGCATTAATGGGGGCAATTTTTTCTTTTTAATCAAAATGGGCAAATCCAGCATACGCTTTGTCGCATTTTGGTTGTTTTTATCAACAAATCCAACTATTTTAAAGCGGGAAGGTGTTTCAAATTTTAAAGCGTTAGCAACGGATATGGCATTGGCATCGGTACCATAAATTATAGTTCTGATTAATTTATTGGTTCCTTGTTCAGAAAAGTACATCTCAAAGGTTTGTTTGATAATCACCCGATATAAAAACAATCCACAAAAGGACAGTACTATGTTTATGAAGAAAGCAGTGTTTAAGAAAGCCTTCTCTCCATGAAACACCTCGTAAGCAAAATTAAAAAAAAGGAACAATACTAAAACTGCCATTTGTGAAAACAAAAGCTTCACAGCATCAATATAAG
This sequence comes from Flavobacterium sp. KS-LB2, assembly GCF_036895565.1. Lineage (NCBI taxonomy): Bacteria > Pseudomonadati > Bacteroidota > Flavobacteriia > Flavobacteriales > Flavobacteriaceae > Flavobacterium > Flavobacterium sp. KS-LB2. Next base: position 2,752,693 of record NZ_CP145904.1, read on the forward strand.
AAGAGTGCCGGATGATTCCAGAATACGTTCTAAACAACCAGAAAAAGAAAATATTTACACCAAATAAAGCAATTACAAACCTAAGGCTATGTGGCGTAATGATATAATCTAATCCCGTTCCTTTGAAGATCAGGATAGTAAAAAAAAACGACAGCACCAAAACCGAAAAATCCATCATAACAATGATCCATCTCGGAAGATAGCGCAAATTATGAATGCTAAATTTCAAGTTCTCTCTTGAAAAAAAATTAGGGTTTATGGATGAAGAACCCGTGTTTTTAGCAGTACTCAAAATAGATATATTTTTAACATTACTTATTTTACTAAAGCAAAAATAACGATTAATAAATGGATAAAAGAAAACAATTCAATTCAATTTTAAAATTTAGGAATCAAAAAAAGATGAACTACATCGTAATAGTCTTATTTACAAATTAGTTACTTTCTGTTTTTTAAACAGTCCCAAAATAACAAATTTTATCCTATCAAGATCTCCTTCGGTCAGATCACAAGCATGCCCCCACCTCGTAAAGTAATGTCAGTGTGGAAAGATCTGTTATTGGGGGTATCGATCTTATTGTATTTATCCGCTATTCTAAAATAAAAAAGCGCAATACCAACTAATAATAATAATAATAATAATAATAATAATGCAATATATATCATATTTTAAACGATGTTTAGGTTATAATTGAACCCTTAATTTTTATTACTGAATGATCACTGATCACTAATTACTAAACTTACAACTTATGCTTCAATAATCCCAAAAGATACTCCCCATAACCTGATTTTTTCAAAGGCTCGGCCAATGCTGCCAATTCTTGTTCTGTAATAAAACCTTGTCTCCAGGCAATTTCTTCGATGCAACCTACTTTCAATCCTTGACGTTCTTCAATAACTTGAACAAATTGTCCCGCCTGCATCAAGCTGTTAAAAGTTCCTGTATCCAACCAAGCTGTGCCTCGGCTTAAGATACCGACTTTCAAAGCTCCTTTCTCCAAATACACTTTGTTTATATCGGTGATTTCATATTCACCACGAGCACTTGGCTTGATATTCTTGGCAATTTCCACTACTGAATTATCATAAAAATACAAACCAGGTACTGCATAATTGGATTTAGGTTCCAACGGTTTTTCTTCAATAGAAAGTGCTTTAAAATTAGAGTCAAACTCAACTACACCATAGCGTTCTGGATCAGAAACGTGGTAGGCAAATACAACCCCGCCTTCAGGATTAGTATTGGATTGCAACAACTCATCCATATTAGAACCAAAGAAAATATTATCTCCTAAAACTAATGCAACACTATCATTCCCTATAAATTCTTCCCCAATCACAAAAGCTTGTGCCAGTCCATTAGGTATAGCTTGCTCGGCATAGCTGAATGTACATCCTATTGCCGACCCGTCACCTAATAATTTTTTGAAATTTGGTAAATCATGCGGGGTAGAAATAATCAATATTTCATTAATTCCCGCCATCATCAAAGTAGACAATGGATAATAAATCATCGGTTTGTCATACACCGGCATCATTTGTTTGCTCATCGCTAAAGTTAATGGATGCAAACGGGTTCCAGATCCTCCGGCTAATATAATTCCTTTCATATTTTATTTCGTAATTAGTGATTCGAAATGCGTAATTCGAATCAATTCTTATTTAGTATTTATATATCGTATAAGTCCAAAAAGCATTTTTTTTATTTTTTCAATTTGTACTAAATAAACTTCAATTGAATCTATAAATTGTAATCGATTTGCAAGTATTAATTGCGTTTCTATTTCAGATAATGAGCCCATAGCAATGTATAAAAATTGTATGAATTCTTTATCTCCTTTTCTAGCTGCTCCTTCAGCAATATTACTGGGAATAGAAATTACCGCTCTTTTAATTTGGCTTGATAATCCATATTTTTCATCTGCTGGAAATTCTTTTGTTAATGCATAAATATCTTCCGCTAGTACCATTGATTGTTTCCAAACATCTAAATCTTTATGATCTTTCATATTTTATTTCGCAATTAGTAATTTGAAATGCGTAATTCGAATCAATTCTTATTTAGTATTTATATATCGTATAGGTCCAAAAATATGTTTAAGTATTTTTAAACTATGGTTACTCACATTTTACGCTGTTACGATGTGTACAACATGAAACATTAATACCAATTCATTTTAAACATTACACAAATCACACCTTACGCTTCACAATTCACAATCCACAATTCACAATTCACAATTCACGATTCACGATTTACGAATTACGATTCACAATCCACGATTTACGATTCACGATTTACTCATACTGTTTCTCGTAATAACTAGCATACTCCCCTGAAGTAATATTATTCAGCCACGTTTGATTTTCTAAATACCAATTTACTGTTTTTTCTAATCCTTGTTCGAAAGTAACAGAAGGTTTCCATCCCAACTCTTTATTTATCTTAGAGGCATCAATGGCATAGCGCAAATCATGACCTGGACGGTCTTTCACATAAGCAATCAATTGCTCACTAGTACCGGCAACCCTGCCTAATTTCTCATCCATGATTTTGCAAAGTAATTTAACCAAATCAATGTTTTGCCATTCGTTAAAACCGCCAATATTATACGTATCATGGTTAACACCTTCGTGAAAAACCAAATCAATGGCTACGGCATGATCTTCTACAAAAAGCCAATCACGCGTGTATTTCCCATCTCCATAAACGGGTAAAGGTTTGTTCTGAATGATATTATTGATGAATAAAGGGATTAATTTTTCTGGAAAATGATACGGTCCATAATTGTTGGAACAATTCGTCAACACATATGGCAATCCGTATGTTTCTCCATAAGCACGTACAAAGTGATCAGAACTCGCTTTCGAAGCAGAATAAGGAGAGTTCGGATCATAAGCAGTAGTCTCTGTAAACAATCCTTCAGAGCCTAAACTGCCATAAACCTCATCAGTGCTAATGTGGTAAAAACGCTTGCCTTCCATATTGTCTTTCCAAATCGTTTTGGCGGCATTCAATAAGTTCATGGTTCCTATCACATTTGTTTTCACAAAAGATAACGGATCAGTTATGGAGCGATCCACGTGAGATTCTGCAGCTAAATGCAAAACTCCATCAAATTGATGCTCGGCGAATAAGGCATCAATAAACGCAGCATCAACAATATCACCCTTAATAAATGTGTAGTTCGGTTCCTTTTCTATATCAACTATATTCTCCAAATTCCCAGCATACGTGAGCGCATCCAAATTAAAAATTTGATATTGCGGATATTTAGTAACGAAAAGCCGTACTACGTGAGATCCTATAAAACCGGCACCACCGGTGATTACTATTTTTTTCATTTGTATTTATATTTTTTCTTCAACTACTTTTATAAAAACAGCATTTTTTCACTTAAAAACAGTTTCGAAACAGTGGAACAACTTTAAACTTTAGACTTTAAACAAACAGCTAAACTATCCTTATAATTCGGTACGACAACTCCAAAAGTATCTTTTATTTTAGTTTTATCCAATAAAGAAAAAACAGGACGCTTAGCAGGCGTAGGATAAGCCGATGAAGGAATACCTTTTACTTCACAACTATAACCTCCAATTTCTTGGATAGCCAAAACAAACTCAAACCAACTGACTTCCCCTTCATTCGAATAATTATACATTCCTGCAATCCACTCTTGTGCCGTTACGATATCCATCATTACCTGAGCCAAATCAGCTGCATAAGTTGGAGATCCGATTTGATCGTTGACAACACTAATTGTATCGCGCTCCTGTAACAACCGTTGCATCGTTTTCACAAAATTGTTTCCAAATCTACTGTAAACCCATGAAGTTCTGATGATAATAGCTTCAGGATTTAATTTCAAACACCTTAGCTCCCCTGCTCTTTTTGTTGCCCCATAAACATTAATAGGTTTGGTTATAGCTTCCTCTGTCAATGCAACTGATGAGGTACCATCAAAAACATAATCGGTAGAAATATGGATTAATTTTACGGAATGATCTTTAGCATATTGGGCAATAATACCTACTGCCAAATTATTAATCATGTTTGCTAATTCTTGTTCGGTTTCAGCTTTGTCTACAGCAGTATAAGCACCACAATTCAAAATTATATTTGGAGATAGTACTTCTAATTGTTTTTTTAAGACATCCAAATTATCCAAAGATACTTCCGTTCTATCCGCAAAAATCCATTCATATTGCGCATAATTCTCGGATAACTCTTTCAGTTCTGAACCCAATTGTCCGGTGGCTCCTGTTACTACTATTTTTTGCATAATTATTTTTTATCAAACAAACTCTCAATCTTACCGACAACTTTAAACTTTAAACCTTAAACTTTTAAACTTTTTTTAAAACTCCCAATCTATTACATCAAACCCAGGCAAAACCAAATCCTTCTCAGAAACAATTACCTCTTCTGGATTCAATTGCCAATCAATTGCTAAAGTTGGATCATCGTAACGAATCCCTCTTTCGCTTTCTTTATGGTATAATTGATCTACCTTGTACATAACAGAAGCCGTTTCGCTTAAAACCGAGAAACCATGAGCAAAACCATGAGGCACCATTAATTGTTTTTTATTAGCCGCACTCAAAACAACACTAAAATGCTGTCCATAAGTAGCCGAGTTTTTACGCAAATCAACTGCCACATCCAAAATTTCTCCTTCTAATACACGTACTAATTTAGCTTGTGCAAAAGGATTTATTTGCAAATGCAATCCGCGAATCACACCTCGCTTGGAGAATGATTGATTGTCTTGGATGAATTGGTACATAATCCCATTTTCATGGAACTTGGCTTGGTTGTAGGCTTCAAAGAAATAACCACGCTCGTCATTAAAAACCGCCGGATTGATGATTACAAGATCTTTTATTGTTGTTTGTTCTATTGTCATTTTGTAATATTATATAAAATACATTGAAATATTCATTAAGTGTTTTTTATTTAGTTTTAAAGAAACTAAATACAACTTGCTTAATCCTTTCTCTTTCTTCATCAGTTAGATTAGAACCTGACGGCAAACACAACCCCTTTTCAAATAAAGTTTCGGCTACTTTGGTTCCATAATAAGGATATTGTTTAAAAATAGGTTGTAGATGCATTGGTTTCCACAACGGGCGGGACTCAATATTGGATTGCTCAAAAGCCAACCTCAAGGCTTCGCGGTCGATTCCTTCTTGATTAGGCTCTATAACAATAGCGCTCAGCCAATAATTAGCAAAATAATCATCGTTTGGGGCTGTAAAAACGGTGACTGCTGCAATATCCTTGAACAAATCAACATAAAAAGCATTCATTTTTCTACGTAAACCCACATGATCATCCAATACCTCCATTTGCCCACGGCCAATTCCGGCGCAAATATTACTCATTCTATAATTATACCCAATTTCACTATGCTGGTAATGGGGTGCATTGTCTCTGGATTGTGTAGCGTAAAACACAGCTTTATCTTTAATTGCAGCCGTTGAAGTTACAATTGCCCCGCCACCTGAGGTAGTGATAATTTTATTCCCATTAAAAGACAAAACTCCTACATCGCCAAAAGTACCACATCGTTGACCTTTATAGCTACTACCCAACGCTTCGGCACTGTCTTCCAGAATCGGAATGCCATATTTATCGGCTATAGTCCTAATTTCATTAATTTTATAAGGCACACCGTACAAATGCACTGCAATAATCGCTTTTGGAGTTTTTCCTGTAGCAATTCGATCAACTATAGCTTCCTCTAAAGCAAGTGGACATAAATTCCAGGTGTCTATTTCACTGTCAACAAATACAGGAATTGCTCCAAGATATAATATCGGATTGGCCGAAGCCGAAAACGTCATACTCTGACAAAGCACTTCGTCACCAGCCTGAACTCCTAATAAAATCAAGCCCAAATGAATAGCAGCGGTTCCGGAGCTTAGCGCCCCTACATGGCATTCATTTCCTAGGTAATTTTCAAGGTCCTTTTCGAGTCCGTTCACATTAGGTCCTAATGGAGCAACCCAGTTCGTATCAAAAGCTTCGCTTACAAATTTTTGCTCACTTCCCCCCATGTGCGGGGACGAAAGCCATATTTTTGAATTATTCATTGTATAGATCTAAATATTGTTTTAAAAATTATTTTAATGTCCCCAAAAAAACTTCGATTATTATAATAGTTTAAGTTGATTAAAACCTTATCTGGAAAAATAATTTCGTCGTTATACTGCAATGGTTTTTCCTGTTGAGCTAAAATTTGCTCTTCATTAAAATATTTTAAAGACGCCTCGCTAGTTAAACCAGGTTTCAATTCCAATATCTTCTTAGCTTCATCTTCTAAAACATCATAATATCCTAAAACATCAGGTCTTGGCCCTACAAAACTCATTTGTCCTATCAAAACGTTAAAAAATTGTGGCAATTCATCTAGTTTTGATTTTCGTAAAAAACGTCCGAAAAAAGATATTTTCCCTGTAATGGGATGTATTGTTTTAAATTTAACAATTTTAAAAGTTTTACCAAACTGCCCAATTCTATCTTGCAAAAAAAAACCATTGGAACCTGTATCAAAGCTGGTCAAGACATAGAGAATGACTAAAAGAAAACCTAATACAAGAATTCCTAAAAAAGAAAATAAAAAATCGAATAGACGTTTACAGGTCAAAATTGTTGCTGTTTTTTTATAAAAACACTAGACATTATGAAACTTAATAGGTTTTGCGGGAATTCCTACAGCAGTACAATTTTCAGGTAAAGACCTAGAAACAACTGCCCCAGCTCCAACAATTGTATTTTTCCCTATCTCAAGTTGATTAATTATTTTCGCACCCGTTCCAACATACACCCTCTCTTCGATCAAAACTTCACCTGAAATATTTACTGAAGGCATAAATGAAGCAAATGAAGATATGGTAGTATCATGTCCCACAGTACACAATAAATTCAATATTACAAAATCTTTAATAACAATATTACAGGTAACAATACACCCAGCACAGATTATATTCCCTATTCCAATCTCTACAAAATCATCTGAGATCAAAACATTAGGATGGATAATACTTGGGAAATCTATTTTAGTGTTTTTAATTTTATTAAAAATATTAAATTTTATTTGTGGGTCTCCGATTGCAATAACAATCGAACAATTCTCATTGATGCTATTAATGTCTTCTACTCCTCCTAAAACAGGATATCCATTTACAATCTCTCCTTTTTCAAATCCATCATCATAAAAACCCAGAAAGACATAGGTTGGAGCAACCTTATTTATGAAATCCAACATCGTTTTCACTTCTCTTCCAAAACCACCTGCACCAATAATTGCAATATTTTTCATCATTTTATTTTTTAGTTCCTGTAAAAGCTTCCATAGTCATTTGGCCTTCTTGAGATATTCCCTCTCTAAAAAAAACTTTTTTTATGGTAAGTCTAATTATTTTAAAATCCAATACCAATGAGATATGATCCACATACCATACATCTAATTTAAATTTTTCCTCCCAATTAATGGCATTTCTTCCGTTAACTTGTGCCCAGCCAGTTATCCCTGGTTTTACCTCATGACGTCTCTTCTGGAAATCAGAATACAACTCCAGATATTGAGGAAGCAGAGGTCTTGGTCCTATCAAACTCATATCGCCTTTAATTACATTTAAAAGTTGTGGCAATTCATCTAATGAAGATTTACGTACAAAAGACCCTATTTTCGTTAGTCTTTCGGCATCAGAAAGAAGATTTCCCATGACATCTTTCTTATCATTCATCGTTTTGAACTTGATAATCTTAAAAATTTTTCCATCTTTACCAGGACGTGACTGAAAGAAAAAGGGCTTACCTTGGTTTGCAAAAAACAAACCAATAGTGACCAAAATTAATAATGGACTAAATAGTAGTATTCCCAACAGGGAACTAATAAAGTCGATGATTCGCTTACTGAACTTCTTATACATATTTATTTATTAATTCTTATGGGGAGTAGGCTGATAATAAAAAACTGAATGAATTTTTTAGAACTGCGTATTAATTCAAAATTATACCTTAATAGGACATATAGCCTTGACAAATAGTTTTTAGAGTATAAATGATAGATTCTATTCTCAACAGACCCTGGTCTTGTAAATTTATTAAATCCTTTTATCTGCTTAAAATACCAGCCCTGCTTAATTAATTTTAATCTTTCTTTGATAGCATATAAAGAATTCTTATTTAACTGGCCATGAACATTATCCGAATGAATCCGATACAGTATAAAAGCATTACTATCAATAGAAACTTTATAGCCCGTAGCTCTAGCATAGAAATAAACAAACCAATCATGAGAAAAGTTCTTCCATTGAGTATAATTCGTTGCAACTAAAACTTTTTTTAAACCCAGACAAAATTCATTTGTAAAAACATAGGTACACCCAGCACTGCCTCCCTCAAATAAATAATCATATTTTTTTTGGGAAAAAGATTTATTAATAATTGATTTTTCATTGGATTTTTCATCCCATAATATCAAATTAGAACAATATAAACTAGAACCTTGTTTAGTTAACATAGTACCCGCAGTTTTTAATTTCTCAGGTAGCCAAATATCATCTTGATCTGCAAAGGCGACCAAATCATACTCATTTATTAGTTCTTCATTAATAGTTTGTATAGCGTTCAAAAAATTATTGGCAGCACTACCTGATCCAATACTATTCTTTTTTATTTCAACACGAATATCATTTTTAAAAACTTCTAATACTTGCAAAGTTTTATCGCTGCTAACATCATCAAATATTTTTACATTTACATCAACCCCAACTTGGGAGAGTATAGAATCTACTTGTTCTTTTATATATTTTTCGCCATTGTATGAGGCTAGAATTACTAAAATTTTCATTATTATTTTTTATTTAGAACAAAAAACTTGAAATTAAATTTCATAAAAGTTTATTGCTAAAATTATCATTATCGGTAAAGCAAATCTTTTTTTAAGAAACCATCTAACCTACCACTTACTGCTAAGTAATATTTTTTTCTATTCACAGAAAAGACATTAAAAACATACCTAAAAACCGAATAGCTAAAAAAAACAAAGAAAACTAGAAACAAAACAAAACTTAAATTCTTACGCATTATAGCACCGTATCCGTAGGCATAATTATAAACCTTAATCTCGTTCATTGACGCAACATTTATGGGAGGATGCCAAACATTAATCAAAGGTGAATAATAAACATTGTTTCCTCCTAAAATCGATCTAATAATATAATCCAATTCTTCACCAAGCCATATTTTCGAACCTACACCAAAATTCTCATCAAATTTTATTTTTAATTTAGTAAAACAAGCAATTGCAGAATAGTTTAAGCTATAATTTAATAAATTTAATTTTTTTTGATTTTTTGAATTTTTCCTAATAGACGTCCTATTGATCTTATTATCAAACACACAACCATACACTAAATCCGCCTTAGGATTTAAGGAAAAAAATAAAATTGCTTTTGATATAGTATCGGGATAAAATGTACAATCATCATCAGGGAAAGTGATGATATCTGCTTTTGCCAACTCTATTCCTTTATTTTTCGCTTTAGACAAACCCTTTACATTAGTTTTATAATGTAGTATACTAAATTCATTTTCGAATTTCCTAATTAACGGTTCTAAATTAATAACATCATTTTGATCAATAACTATAACTTCAAAATCCTCTCTAGAGCAATCTTGTTCTAATAAACTTTTTAAAAAATCATCAACCTCAACATACCTGCCGTAGGTAGACAAAATTAAACTTACTTTCAAATTCATAACTTTTTATTTAAAAAACACCTGAAAAAACTAAATTTATTTCAGTATCAAATTGACAAAAAAAACTAACTATTTTGATAATAGTCCTCATGTTCTAAAACCATTCTTTGCACAGAAAACTGTCTAGAAAAAAACGTGCTGTTTTTACTTATTTGCTGATATAACGCCTCATCTTCAATTAATTCGACTATACAAGCTGCCAGTGCTTTCTCATCAAACATTGAAAACAACAATCCATTTTTTCTATCGGTGATCAGCCTTGAAAATATATCATTATTGGCAGCTACTACAGGAAGTCCCATTGCCATTTTTTCAATAAGCGTTAAGGTAAAACCTTCAAATTCTGAAGGAAAAACTGCAATATTTGTTATAGATAAAAGTTCGGGTATGTTTGAAATAGCTCCTAATAAAAGAACAATATCATGCATCTGGTTTTCTGAAATAAAAAGCTCTATCTGTTTTCTCGTTTCTCCTTCTCCCGCAAATATTAATTTAACATTTGGATGCGTTTCTAAAACAATTTTTAATGCTTTCAACAACGTGATATGATTTTTACCCCAACAAAGTCTAGCAACATATGTTAAGACAATATCAGAATCTTTTACGCCAAAAGCTTCAGGCAAAATCCCATACTTTTTGTTATCAAAAACATTTAAATCAACACCATTAGGAATATATCTTATACTTTTTGAATGCTTTTTAAATAATCGCTGATTGTTTTCATGAATGATTTCAGAAATACTAACTAAATTAGGCTTAAGCATTCCAATAATCCATTTCTCAGTCAAAAGTTTAAAATTATCTAAAAAAGATTTTGGATTGTAATACATTCCAGACGTATGCACCGTATGAAATACTTTAATCTTTGCAGTACTCGTTTTTATAGTGGTAAATACAATTAATAACCTATGAAGATAAGAATGCGTATGAATGATATCAGGTTGAATCGATTTAATAGCTTTACTCAAAACACGTATTGCGCCAAAAAAATTCAAGACAGTAGTTAGGCCAATCAAATCTTTATGCTTTAAAGGAAGGCTTACAAGAGTAACTTCTTTGGCATTGATTAAACCACTTATTTCATTCAAATCATCAGTTAATGTAATAATGTAAACATCATACTGATTTTTATTTAAATTATTACAAATATCAATAACAATTTTTTCTCGTCCGCCAACACATAAAGTATCTACAATATGAACTATTTTTTTCTTTTGCATTATTTAATTATTTCAAAACCTATAATTCATCAAAAAACTCTTGAAACAATATCTTTGCACTGAATTTTTTTTCAGCCCAATCTGACAAACCACTGTTGCGCTTCAATTCTCCTAAATAATATTTCTCTATAGCATCCGAAAAAGCAGAAAAATCTAATGGATCAATTAGATCCTTATGTAATTCTAAAGGTGTAGTTTCTAAAATAGTTTTGATATTTGAGGCTACAATAGGTAACCCTGCAATCATTGCTTCAATTAAAGAATTGGGTTGTCCCTCCGTTATAGAGGGAAAGAAAAACAAATCAAAAATCGGCAAAATACTATTTACATCATCTCTATATCCTAATAATTTGACTTTATCTTTTAATACCCTACTTTTAGATACGGTTTCTAATAATTCAACATCTGTATTTTTACCACACAAAACAAAATAAACATCATTGTATTTTTTACAAATATTTTCCGCTACTTTAATAATGGTTCCATGATTTTTAGCAAAGTTGTACCTTCCTGTATGACCAATAACAAAAGCATTTTCTGGGATGCTAAAATCTTCTTTTGAAAACTTTTTATCCCCGATTTCAAAATCTATTCCATTATAAATGACAGAAAATTTTTGGCTATTCCTATTTCTTGTAGCGTGAAAAAAGTCTAAAGCAGCAATAGAATTTGATAAAATTTTGGTTGAGAAACTAGTAACTAGTGTCTTAGAAAAATTAATGTAAAGTGTTTTAAAAAAATTTAATTCAAATTGATAGGTAGATTCTCTGTAGAATACAATTCTTCTTTTTATTCCGGCTAATTTTGCAATAAAAATTATAATACCAGAAAAATGACCACTAAAATCAACAATAGAATCCGCTTTAGAGTCTTTTAAAAAAAAATATAATGATCTATTTGAATTAAAATCAAATTTTGATAAATCCATTTTTACAATTTCAATCTGGCTTATCTTTCTATACTCTTCCTCTAATTCACCTAAATAATCCCCTCTACAAATTACAATAGGTTGGATTTTGTTATTAAAAAAACGCAAAAAACGCAACAAATAATTCTCAACCCCACCCGAATCAAGTGTTGAAACTACAAAAACAATTTTTTTTGTCATAAATTAATCTAAAAACCCATTGGGTAAAATTATTAAAAACATCAGTTCAAGTTTTTTTTGAGGAAATGAAATGAAACAAAATGGTATTAAAATTAATTACTTCCAATGGCTATAAAACGCTGTTCTTATTGGATAAAATCATTTGGACTCATATTGTTTTTTAAAATAATTCGGACTAACAAAATCACATCCTTATTAAAAAAGGTTTCAATAATATTGGGCAATCCTGAAATTATCTGAAAAAAGAAAATACCTATTAAAATGGACGCAAATAAAAAACCCCACGCTTTTTGTTTATGCAAGTAAATTTCATGAATGAGAAAAAAAACAAATAATAATTTTAGAAAAAGTACATATCTAAAAAAAATAGTAGGCACGGAATAAAAAATATTTATAACTGAGGCACTGAATAAAACCATATTCTTGAAAACACCTTTACTTTTAGAAAAGAAAACTAAAAAAACATAAGAAGTAGTTATAAAAAACATTTCCAATAAAAAAGTAATTTTAGCAATATACGACTCATTTATTGCGTTTTGAATAAAATCATCTCCTTCTAAATAGGCATCCTGCTTGACAGCTAGTCCACCAGAAAATCCAAATAGATTAAATAGTGATAATATAAAACTAACTGGAATAATTATAAAAAAAAGAGAAATTAAAAAAAGTACAATATACTTCTTATCACTATTTGGGAAAAAAAACAATACAGAAAAAATAGGTATAAAAACCAATGTACTAAAATGGATGAATGAAGCTATTACTAATAATAAAAAGGCGATTTTCTTTTTTTCAATTAGACCAATGTAAAAGGCCATTAAAACAAAAGAATTAGCAAACATAAATCGAGTACCCGAAAATAAATCGATATAGGGTATAGCCAAACAAAGCAGTATAATGGCGTAAAACCTATATTCTTTTGTTGTGTAAACTTCTGTTTGTGTAATTTTATAATATATTGAAAAAATTAAACGCATCGAAATTATAGTCACAATTGCAAAAACATACTGGGCACTTATAGCATATTGCGAGGCAATATAAAACATCGATTGCAGTATAAAATCCTGACCTTGAATCATTAAATAAGCAAACAACTCAACATAAGAACTGTTTTGAAAACTTTCATAAAGCTCAAAATACCTAGCTCTATCATCAGACAAATTAGGTACAAAAATGTAACTTACTATCCCAAATAAAAGTACCAATAATTGCAATGAAAATTTTGACTTATTTATAACTCCTATTAAAATAGAGGGAATGGCTAAAAAAGGAGATACAGAAAATAGGACAGCATTAAATAAGCTTATCTTATTAAATTTTAAATTTAAACTATTATTTAGCGAAAATTTAAACATTAAAATTTCAAATTAAATTCTTTACACCATTTAGCAAGTAAAAACAACTTCCAAATATTGAAAGCATAATCTGATTTTCCCGAAAAATGTATTTCCAGTTGCTTTTTAAATTTATTAACATCAAGATTAGGTACACTATTTAAAAAATCATCATTTAAGTGCTCTTGAATATCTGATTTCAGCTCTTCTCTTATCCATTTTCCTATAGGAATTGCAAAACCTTTTTTAGGTTGATTAAAAACCTCCTCGGGAATATATTCTTTAAGAATGTCTCTAATGATTTTCTTTTTAAACCCTTGACCATATCGAAAAGAAACTGGTAATGTACGGGCAAATTCTATAATTCTATAATCTAAAAAAGGGCTTCTTACTTCTACTGCATAAGCCATGCTAGCCCTATCTACTTTTACATTACTGTCATTTTCAAGCCATAATTTTATATTCAAATCGGCCATCCTTTGTACAGAATTAGTTGCCCAATTCTTATATCCTTCATAAAAGCCAAACCATTTATTCGCTCTTTTTAACTGAATACTATCAAAACCGGTAAAAATTCCTTTTGAATAGTCGTTACTATTCTTTGTTTTTAATAACGAATTAATACCTTCAGGCCTATATTTAAATATTCTTTCATTGTAAAATAATGATAAAAATCGTCTTACAAAATAAGGGACTTTACTGATTTTCTCAAATCTTTTTAAATAATCAAAATGATTGTATCCTAAAAAACTCTCATCTCCACCATCACCTGATAATGCAACAGTCACATGTTGTTTAGTCACAGAATTCAAAAGTAACGAGGGTAAGGCAGAACTATCTGCAAATGGCTCATCATAAACCTTAACTAACATAGGTAGCATGGCCAAGGCATCTTTGGGGCCACAAATTGTTTCTTTATGATTTGACCCAATAATACTTGCAAATTGCGAAGCCACTTTACTTTCGTCAAAATTAGGATCTTCAAAACCAATTGTAAAAGTATTCACCGGTACTGCGGCTATTTTTTGAGCTATTGCCGAAACAAGTGCAGAGTCAATACCACCAGAGAGGAAAGAACCCAGAGTTACGTCTGCTTGCATTCTAATTCTAACCGCATCGATCATCAACTGATGCAACTCTTTTTTAGCCTCTTCATAAGAAATATCCCGAATGACAACTGGTTTTAAATTCCAGTATTCTGAAACCGTTTTAGTGCCATTCTCTAAGTCAATTTCCATAAAATTCCCCGGAGGCAATTTAAAAACATCTTCAATAATAGAATACGGACTCGGTATATAGCCACAATCTAAATAAATAGAAACTGCATCTTTTGATACTTTAGAACTTTTTGAAATTAGTGGCCGCAATTGACTACAGATTTCAAATTTCCCATCTTTCCAATAATAGAAAAAAGGTTTAACTCCTGTCCTATCTCTAGCGCAAAAAAGAGTTTTTTTCTTTCTGTCATAAATAGAGAATGCGAACATTCCATTTAATTTAGGCAGAATATTTTTTCCCCATTCTATATATCCTTTAAGTAGAACCTCTGTATCACTGGTAGTTGCAAAATGGTGTCCTAGCTCTAGTAATTCCGTTTTAATTATTTGAAAATTATAAATTTCGCCATTGAAAACAATCCAATAACCATCAAAATCAAAAGGTTGGTTGGATCTTTGGTCTAGATCTAAAATGGATAGTCGTAAATGCCCTAATGAAATACCATCAATTTTATCATACCCTAAATTATTTGGCCCACGAAACTCAATACTTTTTAATTTTTCAATAACAACCTCTTTTTCGAAAGGGATATTGGTTATATATATTCCACACATGTTTCTTTTTTTTTAAAAATACTTTACATTAAATCTTAAGGTAATTCATTACGGAATGTTTTAACATTCTTCATTAAACTAATCACATTCTCAATTTTAAAAATGTATAACAAAAAGAAATTGATAATTAAAAACAGAATAACAAATGGGATTCTATAATAATTTTCTACACTTAGACTGTTTAATGTTAAAGTTGTAATTAATGTTGATACAGTACAAATTATAATAATCTTTAAGAAAATCATATGATTTTTATTTTGATCTGTCTTAATAATCTTTTGTGAGGCAATTAAAGTGATTAGATAGCCAACAATTGATGTAAATATTAATCCGTATAATAAATAGTCTATACTATGAAAATAGATACCAATCATAATACTCAATGATTGAATTATTTTTTTAGTTATTTCTAGGTATAGTAAAGAATGTGTTTTGTTAAAAATTCGAAAAAGATTCCCATAAACTATTTCCATTATACTAAAGAAAGAGGAAATACTTAAAAGCTTTAGATAAAAGGAAGAATGAATCCATTTTTGACCAAATAAAATCAAAATAATTTGATCAGAGTACATAATTACTAAGCTTGTGATCGTACTTAGTGCAATAGCTAATAATTTGATAATGTTGGCATGGCTTAGCTTAAAAACAGCATTTTCACTTTGCAATCTACTCATGTAGGAATAAACAACATTATATAGAACATTTTTGGTAGGTGCATCAAGAACATCTTGAAGTCTTTTAGATTGATAATAATAACCCGCATTAATTACACTAAAGTATCTTCCAATTATTAATTGATAGATATTATCGAATACCGTAATCATTAAGGAGGAAAGCGTCGTAAACACACCAAAGGATAACATTTCTTTAAAAGAGACCATACTAAACACTATCTTCCCCATACCACCCTCTTTTATTCTATAAATTATAGTTAAAAATAAAGCGGATAAAACTTGAAGAGCTACAATAGACCAAAGTCCAAAATTCATGTATGCCATAGTTATAGCAACAGTAGAAGCCATAAAGAAAGCTACTAATCTATATAATCCTATCTTTTTAAAAGACATTGCTTTTACAAGTTTAACTCCTTGAACTAGCGATAAAGAATTTATAACAATCGTTAAACTTAATGCGCTTAAAACATACCTCAATATAGGTGTATTATAAAATTCTGCGACATAGCCTGAAATTATTAAACACAATAAAAATAAAACAATACTAATAAATAAGTTAAAAACGAAAATGGTAGAATAATCAATATTACTAGGCTTTTCCTTTCGTATTAATGCCCCTCCCATACCGCTATCGACTAATACATTAGATATCCCAATAAAAAACATTGCTATACCCACTGTACCGAATTCACTTGGTGTCAATATTCTAGCAAGGATCACATTACCGGTTAAACCTACTAATATATAGGCAATTTGACTTACAAAAGCCCACGCTGTATTCTTTACTAAAACTGTACTTGATTGCATTTTATAATAGTTCGCAAATATTTAATATAGTAATCAATTAATTTTTTGCAGATAATCTTAATTAGTTTTGACGTGTATTCTATTCTTTAATTTTAACCTACTACTAGGATATGTAAACAAAAGGGAAACAATGAATTAAGCCCCATTTTTATAATTTCCCATCAACATTATTCTTTAATACTCCCTTCACATCATATAATAAACTAATTTGCTTTTGCAATAAACTATAATCTAATTCTAAAAAACATTCATGAGCTACCCCTAAAACTACAGCGTCAAATGTATGGGTTGGTAACTCTTTAGTTGTTTTTAATTGGTATTCATGCAAAACTTCATTTGGATTTGCCCATGGATCATATATCGTAATTATAACTCCATAATCTTTAAGAGCAGCAACAACATCAACAATTTTAGTATTACGTACATCAGGACAATTTTCTTTAAAAGTAATCCCCAACATCAATAAACTAGCCCCTTTTATAGTTATCCCTTTTTGTATCATCAGCTTCACCACTTGAGAAGCAACATATTCTCCCATACTGTCATTCAATCTACGACCAGCCAAAATAATTTCAGGATGATAGCCAAATTCCTGAGCGCGTTGTGCTAAATAATACGGATCAACGCCTATGCAATGACCTCCAACTAAACCTGGTTTAAATGGTAAGAAATTCCATTTGGTTCCTGCTGCTTCCAATACGGCATGGGTGTCAATATCCATTAAATTGAAAATTTTAGCCAACTCATTTACAAAAGCAATATTAATATCACGTTGTGAGTTTTCGATAACCTTAGCTGCTTCAGCAACTTTAATACATGGCGCTAAGTGAGTTCCAGCAGTAATAACACTTTTGTACAATTCGTCTACTACTATACCTATTTCAGGAGTAGAACCCGCAGTAACTTTTAAGATTTTTTCAACAGTATGCGCTTTGTCTCCTGGATTTATTCTTTCTGGCGAATAGCCCGCAAAAAAATCAACGTTAAATTGTAAACCAGACACTCTTTCCAAAACAGGCACACACTCTTCTTCTGTAACTCCTGGATATACTGTAGATTCATAAATAACAATATCTCCCTTTTTAAGGACCTTAGCCACAGTTTCGCTCGCTTTGTATAATGGAGTCAAATCAGGTCGGTTATTTTTATCAACCGGTGTTGGCACAGTAACTATAAAAACGTTACATCCTTTTAAAATTTCTAAATCATTGGTACAGTAAAGCCCTACTTTGTCTGAAAATTTATCTACCAAAACAGCTTGTAAAATTTCATCTTCTACTTCAAGAGTATGGTCATGACCTGTGTTTAATTCAGATATTCTATTTTTATTTATATCAAATCCTACGGTACTATATTTAGTAGCAAATAATCTGGCTAAAGGAAGTCCTACATAACCTAGTCCAATAATCGCTATTTTTTTCATGCTAAATCTAATTTTTAATAGAAAACCAACTTTATTAAATAAGTTGCTCCTTTCTTTATTATTTTAAATTATTATAATACCAAGCAACTGCTTCCTTTAAGCCATCTTGAATTGAAAATTGAGGCTTATACCCCAATAACTTTTTAGCTTTTTCAATACTAGCCAAAGAATGAGGAATATCTCCAGCCCTATTAGGACCATGTATAACTTCAACATCACTTATTTTAGCATCAAATTCAGACAAATATTCCTTCAACAACCCAACTAACTGTGTCAAAGTTGTTCTGTCCCCATAAGCTGTATTATAAACCGTATTTACCGCCTCTAGATTTTGAGTAGAAATCGCTAATGCATTCATTTGAATCACATTATCGATATAAGTAAAATCTCTTGAATAATTACCATCTCCATTAATTACAGGACTCTCATAATTCATAAATTGCATAACAAACTTTGGAATCACTGCAGCATAGGCTCCATTAGGATCTTGCCTGCGTCCGAAAACATTAAAATAACGCAATCCAATAGTTTCTAAACCATAAGTCTTACTGAATATTTCAGCATACAATTCATTTACGTATTTAGTAATCGCATAAGGAGAAAGCGGTTTTCCAATTACTTCTTCAACCTTAGGCAGCCCTTGTGAGTCTCCATAAGTCGAAGAGCTAGCCGCATAAACAAACCTTTTAACTTTTGCATCACGCGAAGCGGTAAGCATATTTAAAAAACCAGAAACATTAACATCATTTGTAGTTATAGGATCATTTATAGATCGTGGAACAGAACCCAATGCAGCTTGATGCAACACAAAATCTACTCCATGAACAGCAGTATGACAATCCGATAAATTTCTAATATCCCCTTCTATTAAAAAATAATTAGGGTTTTCTAAAAAAGGATTAATATTATGGCGATGACCCGTTGCAAAATTATCCAGACAAACTACTTGATGATTTTTTGATAAAAAATGCTCAGTAAGATTTGAACCAATAAAACCTGCTCCTCCTGTAATTAATATTTTCATAAATTTTTCAGTACCTTTTTTATAATTAAATACACCATTACTAAAAACCCAGCCAAAATCCCTCCAACTACAATTCCCTTAGCTTTCCCGAATTTCTCTTTCTTCAAAGGTAAAATTGGTCGATCAATTACCTGAATTAATGGTGTTTCTTTACGTAGAGTTACTTTAGCTAACTCCGTTTGCTTGACCAATTCCGTTAAAATAGCAGTATTCGCTTGTACATCAACCTGTCTACGGGCAGAAGGAGCACGACGTACGTTGAGGGCTGGATTCAGCATAAAAGTGTTATCGTTAGCAACCGCTACTCCGGTAATAGCTCCATTAAGCTCCCCACGAATAGAATCGGTTTGCCTTTGCAGGATTGCCATATTAAGGCGAGCCTTTTTGCTTTTAGTATCAATATAAAAATCAGATACTTCTTTGACTAGGGCTTCAGTAAAATATTTAGCAAACAATTCGTTGGTGGAGTTTACATCTATAGTAATAATGGCAATTTTCTTGTCCTTTTGCCCTACAGACAATCCTGTTTTGGATAATTCTTGGTACATTACCCCCATAATACTATCGTGTACCCGAGTGAAATACTTGCGTTTAGTTTCCGGCAAGAATTGTATATTTTTTAATTGAGGTTTGTTTGCCCATTTTTTTCTCGAATTGTTTTCCTCAAGATACATCTCGGCTAACGAAATATTTTTTCCATTATAAACAACTGCTGTCATTAAGGTTTGCTCCACCATAGATCTAGACTTGAACAGCTCGGTCAAATTAGAACCAGTAAAAATACTGCCGCCGCCGCCGCCTAAGTCAAAACCCAATGAACTGGCCAATCCTAAGGCACCGCCTAAACCACCACCACCTAACTTCTCATCTTCCAATGCAAAGGACAAGGTTGCGGTATAGATTGGCTTCTTAATAAAAGAATATGTTATTCCTAGGGCTGCCCCTATAATTCCTGCCAACAGTAGTGTTTTCCATTGCGAAAGGAGGTAGTGATACCATTCCTTTACTTTTCCTATCAATTCCTTTAACGAAATTTCATCGTTTGGGGTTGGTTCATTCATAAATTATATTTCTTTATAATGGGTACGTCTAGGTTTAATAAACGTATTTCAATTCACAACTCACTATTCACTATTTAAAAGCAGTCAAAATCAATAAAGCCAAACTAGAGATCACACTTCCTATACCTACCCATTCTCCAGTACTCATCTTTCTAACTTCTGGTTTTTCTGGTACTATAATTTGAGAGCCAGGGGTTACCTTAGGATAAGACCTGATAAAAAGAAACGAATTTGCGGTTGCAGCTTTCCCATTCGGATAAATCACATACGCTTTTTTCTTCCAGCCTTTGGCATCCACTCCTCCTACAGCACTTAAATAATAGCCAAAAGAACGCCCTTTTTCATAAGGAATCTCTGAGGTTAACAGCACATTACCAGCCACCTTAACACCTTCATTGAAGGCAGCGACTTCAATCTCATCACCAGGAAATAAAGTAACATTGCTGGCCTTATTCGGGTTTTTAGCTATCGCTTTCCAATCCAATGGAATGGTCGCAAATTTCAATTCTTCCTTTAATTTTTTCTCTAATTTGTTTTGAATACTGTCTTTTTTTCCCAAATTCAGATTCACATTTTCGATATCCTCAATTTGCTTGGCAGCGATTGGTCTTTTGATTTTAACGCCCTCTACATTGGCCAACGAAGTCAATCCTCCAGCTCTTTGAACAACATCATACACCCTTGATTTCTTATTGACCAAAGCATATTTTCCAGCATAATGTACGGCACCACTTACAGTTACCATTTCTGGTTTTTCATATACTGCCATCTTACGGATGTTCACCACATCAAAAGGATGCAATTCAAAATTTTTCGCTTGTTCGTTATTGTCCGGAGAAATCTCGATATTGAATAATTCTGCTTTATTGGGATTTGCATCATCAATTTGCTCAGATACAATCATCCTAGCTATTTCCACTCTTTTAGAAGCGGAACCTGTTAATCCTCCTGCTTGTACTAAAAAATCATTCAAAGTCAAACCTTCATTATAGTCGTAAATTCCAGGTTTTTTGATTTCGCCATCAATGGTTATTTTATACTCTTCAACAAAATCTAAAATAGAATAAACGGTAACGACATCTTCTTTTTTCAAAGAAACATCTGCTCCAAGATCACCTTCTAATGCCTTTTCTAAATTCACATTGACAATTTCCGTTGTTAAATCGGGTTTCAATCGAATAATCCTAGCTCTTTTACTATAAGCATCCTCTTTTAGTCCATCTGCTTTAGCGATCAAATCCGAAATACGCATCCCTTCATAAAAAGAGTACGTATCTGGTCTAAAAACAGCACCATCAATCTTGATACGGTTTTCAAATCGGTTTAAAATTTTTGTAACAGTAAACACATCACCGGACAAAGGCATATACGTAGTAAACTCTGTTGATTTTATATCCTTAACTTTGAATTCCTTACTTGTTTTTTGCAAGACATTTACCGAAGCTGTGTAGGCAAATTCATTAAATCCAGAAGCAAAAGACAACAAATCAGAAAATGACTCTCCCTTTTTCATTTCAAATATCCCAGGGCGTTTCACCTGCCCTTCAACAGTAACTCTTTGCATATAGGCTGGAATCCGAATAACGTCATTATCTTTTAACCCAACATTATCGGACTGATCGCCATTCACTAAAAAATGATAGATATCAATAGTGCGATATACTTTATTATTCCTTAATAATTCAATATTTCTATAACTGCCATTCTTTCCTGGTCCGCCGCCTAAAAACAAAGCATTATAGACCGTTGCTAAAGAAGAAATTGAATAGTTGCCGGGTTGCTTACTTCCTATCAAAGTTATTTTTATAGTTCGGATACGACTCAAACTAACACTTACTTGAGATTGTCCTGAACTAACAGTACTGTACACTCGCGCAAAAGCAGCTCTAATTTTTTGGGTTGCAGCTTCAATAGACATTCCCGCAACTGGAATCTGACCTACATACTGTATCGTGACTTTTCCTTCAACACTTACCGGTATACTGGCACTAAATTCTTGTATTCCATAAACACTAACCTGCAACTCATCACCAGGCCCCAATACATAATTGACTGGCGTGGCTAATTTCAAATTGGGTTCAAAATTCAAAGTAGGATTATCAAACAATTCCGAACCAAAAATAAGTGCATTAATGGAATCTTTTACTTTCGTATTAACTATTCTTTCCTGCTTTCTTCCAGAATCCTTCTCTAATTCGGTGTCTACTTTGCCCTCGTCTTCCTCCTTTTTAACGGTCCCGCTTTTACTAACGGGCATAGCAAGTCGCTCCTTTAATTTGGCAAATTCAGAGGCAGACATTCCCTTAGCCAAAGCCATAGGTTCCGCTTGCTCTATAGTAACATTATTAGCTTGTAGTTGTGCCTTTATTTTTGAAATATCACTATCCGATAAATAATCTACTTTCAGCGTACTCAAATCAGTACTTTTTAACAAGTCCTGTGCCACCACTGTACCCGATTGAAAAAGAGCTACAAACAGTAAAACAACAATAATTATTTTTTTCATATCTACTATAAAATTTAATTTTATCAAATTTCTAAACTAATAACCACATCTAATTTTTAAATCAAAGTATATTCAAACTACTATTAAAAGATAGATACAGCTTCGCTACAGTAAGTCACATAACAAACCTACGCTTTTACTGAAATTTCCACAAAGCTATAGTAAAATTATAGGAAAATCTATAGTTAGAGTAGGAAATATAAATCAAAAAAGCCATTTGTTTGATTTATAACAGACTACTTGACGCCAGACGGAACCATAATTTTTGCAAAAGTAAGCACAATTGTTTCAAACTGACGAAAAACAGTGAATTACACAAGGAATAACGCCGTTAAATACAAAAAAGTTTACAAAATAAAACATTCTGTAAACTTTTTACTTTTATAACCAAATAAGGTATTTTCTAAAACCGTACTACTTTTTTGTACCAAGCTACTTTTTTAACGCTCGCACCATAGCCGTAACCGTAACCATACCCTTTTGTAGAATCTGTATCGTTAAGCAACAAACACATATTGGGTAATTTCTGCTCTCTATATAAAGTATTCGGAATGTTCAACATGCGTTTTTCCAAAAAGTTAGCACGAGCAACATAAATAAAACAGTCCGCATGCTTGGCGATCAACATAGTATCGGTAACCAAACTTACAGGGGCTGTATCCACAATGATATAGTCATACTGGCTTTTCAAAGTATCAAAAAGAGTATCCACTTTCTTATTCATCAATAACTCTGCTGGGTTGGGTGGAATAATCCCTGCCGGTAAAACATGGAAATCTTCAAATCCGTCATACTTAACTACTAAATCTTCTAGCGCCAAATCTTTTGAAGACAAATAATTAGTGACCCCACGATCAGGCAAAGTCAGATATTCATCCAATCTAGGATTTCTAATATCCATTCCTATCAACAACACCTTTTTACCAGACAAGGCAAACGTAGCCGCTAGGTTAGCTGATACAAAAGTCTTTCCTTCTTTAGGAAAAGTAGAGGTTAGAAAAATAGTTTTAGCCAATCCTTCGGGAACCTTACTCAGCATAAACTCCAGATTAGTCCTGATAATTCGCAACGCTTCTGCCGAACTTGTTCTGCTCTCAGACTTCATGATTTCTGATGGATTATCAGAGGTAGGAACGTCACCTATGAAAGGAATTAAGGTTTTCCCATCTAGATCCAAGCGACTTTTAATCTTGGTATCCAATAAATCCTTAGTGTAAATTACACCAAATGGAACAAGTAGTCCCAACAACAAACCTGCTAGATAAACAATGTTTTTCTTCGGAGAAACAGCTTTCTCACCTGCCTTTGCAACATCTATTACTCTGGCATTAGGCTCTGTAGCCGACAATGAAATAGCAGTCTCCTCTCTTTTTTGTAATAAATACAAATACAATTCCTCTTTTACCTTTTGCTGTCTGGCAATCACTCTAAACTGACGTTCTTGTACGGGTATCTTACCTATCTTAGTATTTAAAGCACCCTCTTCATTATTTAAATTTCTTTTTTGAATGCTCAAGGTAGATTTTAGTCTTTGCAAACTTGCCGTAACTGTCGATTTTAGCGACGCTATTTGCTGATCCATTTTAACTACGGATGGATTTTCAACAGTGGCCGATTTTAAAATACGGTTTCGATCCAAAACCAATTGATTGTAGGAACTGATTAATCCGGAAGTATCTCCATTTGTGGAAATGACATTACTTGGTAACAAGTCTGAATTAGAGCTTTTTTTCATATAGTCCAGCATAGAGGCGACTACATTCAGCTGGATTTCAGTTTCCACTCCTTTTTTATCATATTCACTTGAGCCTTCTATAAAAAGTTTGGCTTCTGTCTCTATATCAGTCAGGTTATTAGATTTTTTGAATTTTTCTACATCTTGCTCTACCCCGTCCAATTCCTGGGTGATCAATGTCAACCTATCAGCTATAAACTTCGAAGTGTTTTCGGAAATAAAATTCTTGTCTGCTGCAGCAGCTTCATTGTAAATCTGTATCAAGTTATCCAAAAAAGCTTCCGCTTTTTTAACAACTGGATCTGTGATTGAAACAGCAACAACACTACTCGTTTTACTGATAGGTTCCACTTTTAGTCTATTTCTAAAACTCTCAACAACATCTCTAAGAGGACTTACTAAAATCCTAATTGTTTTATAATCCCGAACAACAATGGTATTATCGTATTTAGCTTTACTAACAATCAAATTACCATATTTGGTTGGAATTAACTCCTCATATCGAAACTCGTTTTTATTGCTTAACAAAACCTTAGATAATTCATTCTCTGTTTCGTTTTCCAACTTAAAAGTAGTGGATGTTATTTCTGTAAATTTAAAATCCATTTTATTTTCATAAAATTGATTCGTCTTATCAACAAAATAAATCGCTATTGGAGCATCCTGATAAATTTCTCTATCTACTACATTTCCTTTAATAAAAAAAGCAATGTTAAGATTAAGCTTTTTAACGGTGGTTTCTACTAGTTTTCTAGACTTTAAAATTTCAATTTCATTATCAACATTACTCTTCATACCGCCACCCAGCCCCATATCCGCAAAAGCGGATAATTCAGAAAGCATTCCTCCTTTTTTCTCATCTTTTACCAATATAGTTGTTGAAGCCTGATATTGCGGTATTGTATAACGCAAATACAAAAAAGCTAATAATAAACTGACACCTATACCAAGTACAAACCATTGCCAATATATAGAGTATTTATTTAAAAATTCTTTAAGTTGAAAATCATTTTCAAAATCTTCGTCAAAGTTATTATTGTCCATATAATGAGTTTATTTTGTTGTAGTAATTAGTAAGGTAATTAAAGTAATCAACAAGGATGAGATAGAGATAATCACACCCGTATTAGGACCTATAGCAGCTCCATTTATCTTGTTTTTATTAGGCTCCACATATACCACATCATTTTGTGCTAAATAATAAAAAGGAGAATTAATAAAATCTGATTTAGTGATATCAACCCTATTGTATGATTTTATGCCCTCTACTTCTCTAATAACTAAAATAGTATTCCTTTTACCATAAATTGTCAAATCTTTTGCCATCGTCAAAGCCTCAATCAAAGTAATCCTTTCAGAAGAAACATTATAAGTTCCAGGTAAAGTAACCTCTCCTTGCACCGAAACTTTAAAGTTCATGATACGAAGATTAATAATAGGATTTTTTATATACACGGATATCTTATCTCTAAGCAACTTCAGTACTTCAGAACGACTCATTCCGCTAACTTTTAATTTACCCAATATTGGAAACTCTATAAATCCATTAGAATCTACTAAATAAAGCTGTGTAGATTGTTGACCCATTAAATCTGGTCTAGATGCATTGGATATAAAACTCGTTGTTAAATTGAATGGAAGAGCAATTTCAGGATCATCAGCTGAAACTATAATCATTAGCAAATCATCTGGTTGAATTTTAATTTCATATGAATTTGACTCAACCTGAGAGGCTAAACTATCTACATCTTGATAATAGACAATATCTTTTCGGGAAGCACAAGAAAAAAGAAAAAATATTAAAAACAGTGGGATTGTTTTTTGTAGTAAAGAAAAATATTTCATAATGGACTATTTATTATTATTTTAACCTGATCTGTGTTTCTTTTGACTGCCAGCAAAAGTTATGAACACATAACATCATTTGCATTTGATACAAATGTATTTTTGCAATCATTTCAAATGGCTTTAATTTTTTAAAAGGTGCAAATATAAGGATTATCTTTTGGATTGGGGGTTACACAAAAAAGCAATTAAATAATCTAACCCTTTAATGTACTATCTATTTTGTTCAGTAAAATCAATTTTGAATAACTATATATTACAACACTATTCTAGTTAAACAATAAATTACTGTTTTCTTACTAATGAAAACTGGAATACTTTCCACTAAAAACTAATAAGCCTTCTCCTCCCCCTTAAACACATTAAAAACGGTAAGATAAATAATTTTAAAATCTAAAAGGAGACTCCAGTTTTCAATATACCAGATATCATAATCCACACGGTCTTTCATTTCAATCAGTTCTTTCGTTTCTCCACGAAAACCGTTCACCTGTGCCCATCCCGAAATACCAGGCTTGGCGTAATGACGCACCAGATAATTATTGATTAATTCCGAGTATTGTTCGGTATGAATTAACATATGAGGTCGCGGTCCAATAACGGACATAGTACCCCATAATACATTAAAAAACTGCGGTAATTCATCGATATTGGTTCTGCGCATAAAGGCCCCTAGTTTGGTTACTCTCTTGTCCCCAAGGGTCGCCTGCATCTTATCTGCAGCAGTATTCACCCGCATCGTTCGGAATTTCAAACACCAAAATTCTTTATTATCCCTGCCTGAGCGCTTTTGCCTAAAAAAAATCGGTCCCGGAGAATCCATTTTGATGAGGATAATCAGTATGGGAAACAACCACGGAAAAATCAGAACAATAACGCCAAGAGAAAAACAAACATCAACTATTTTTTTCAACAGTCGATTAAGCGATCCCTCCAAAGGTTCCTTACGCAACATCAATACCGGCGTATTTTCGTAAAAAGTGATTTCTACCTTACGAGACTTGGTATATTGCTGAAAATCAGGAATAAATTTAATACGTACCATATACCGTTCACATAGGGCAGTCAATTGATGGATGATTTTAATCTGGTCAATGTGTAACGCAATATACATCTCATCAACATTATTAGTGCTAATATAGTCCTGAATAGTATCAAATCCTCCTAATACGGGTAAGGAAATAGGTGCAAATGGATCTACTTTATCATCAAAAAAACCGAGGATTCGATACCCATACGTCAGGTCTTTTGATAAAATCTTTCGAATATTCTCCCCTGCATCATTGGCACCAACTATAATTACATTTTTAAAATTGTATCCTTCGGCTCGGATGTACTTTAAAAATTTCATAAACGCCACACGGGAAACAAAGAGAAAAAGAAAAAAAATCAAATAAAAATAAAACAAACGCAAACGCGATATGTCAGTATATTTCAAAACCGTCACAAATAAGGCAATAAGCGATAAATGAATCGATATATGCCTGATCATGCGGATAAGAATTGTCTCGATACGCTCAATCCGAATGATTCGATACGAATCTTTATGTAGCAATAAAATAATCCATAGCAGGTTAGATAATAAAGAAACCGTTCGGACTTCTTTAAAATGAAGCCGGTCTAAACCCTCATAGCGAAGCAGAAACGATAGAATAATAGCTCCGTTTAACAACAACAGATCCCACAGCACAAAGCCAAGTTTAAAATAACGGGAAAAACGGTAAGCGGCTAGGTCTTTTAATAGTGACATAACTAATTGGAAGTTTCTATTTTATTTATAATCTTTAGTATTTACTCCGGGAATTTATTTAATCGATTGTCTCATTTTTATTTTTGATTAAACGAAAAATAAACTTTACTTCATAAACGGTTCAACTTTTTGTTAAACGATTAAATTTCTCCCTCATAATCAATTGAATAAAAATTGGTCCATAATACAAATACCTTTTCCACATCCTTTTAGGTTCTTTTACCAAACGAATGAACCACTCCAAGTGCAATTGGATCCAAAAAGGGGAAGGACGTTCAACAGTTCCAGCGTAGAAATCAAAAACGGCACCAATGGAACAAATAATTGTGGTGTCTAATTGTGCTTTATGGGCAAAACTCCATTTCTCCTGTTTAGGTGCAGTCATACCTACAAACAAAACATCGGGTTTATAGGCATTGACTACTTTCAACATTTGCTCGTTATCACTAGCCGAAAACTCCGACTTATAAGGTGGCGAAAAAGTCCCAACTTTGATATTAGGAAACTCATTAGATAGTCGTGTGGTAATTTTTAACAAAGTACTCTCGGAAGAACCCAAATAAAAACAACTACCCGCTTTTTTATTCAAATCGTCCAAAAGATACTGATGAATATCAGCTCCGGCAATTTTTTTTATTTTCTGACCATTCAACAATTGAACTGCCGCCACTACAGCCATACCATCCGGTAATAAAACATCCGATTGTTGCAAGGCAAGTTTAAATGCAGGATCCTTCTCTGCAATACAAAAGGAATATTGGTTAATCGTATTGATTAGCGTTTTGCCAACTCTAAAACATTCTTTTAAATCACCACTGTATATGGAATAGTCTAGTAACGGAACTGTAGCAATTGAATTAGTCATTATTTTTAATCATTGGGTAATTTATTGGATACTTCCTACTGATATATGTATCTTTTGTGCTTTAATTTATTTCTTTTTTAAAACTTTACTATAAATAGCATCAAAATATCCTAGTTGCAATTCAGGTAAATACGCATCCTGATAATTTCGAAAAGCATTAGAACCCATTTGTTTTTTCTCGGCAATAGATAGAGCATTGAATTTAGTAATAATCTCTTTTAAATGATTCACATTTCCAGGTTCAAAATGAAATCCATTGTAACTATCGATTATTAATGATTGAGGAGCTCCAATTTTAGAGGCGATGACTGGCGTCTGATTTGCAAATGCTTCTATATTTACCAAACCAAACATTTCATAACATATAGAAGGAAAAATTAAAGCCTGCGTTTTTTGCAATTCTTCGGTGACTTTTTCAGTGGTCAAATTACCCAAATAAATTACATTACATGATTGTTTTGCCAAATTTAACACTAATTCTTTCAGTGGTCCATCACCAGCAATTTTTAATACAAATGGCGAATCTTTAAAAGCTTTCAATAAAACTGCTATTCCCTTTTCTTCAGATAAACGACCAATGAACAAAAAATGCTGTTCACGTTCGCTAGGCTGAAAATCTTTTGGCGCAGAAGTAAAATTAGGTTTAACGGTAAAACGATCTTTCAAAACTCCAAAATTCGATTGTTGAAAAAGAGTAATAGCAAAAGGAGTCAAACACACATAGGCATCTATTTTTTCCCAGGTACCAATCTCCTTATGAAACCAAATCACAAAACCAAGCCAAAAAGTTTGCAAAATTGATGAACGATATACCTTATTGCGTACCGCAGTCCAAGGAAATGATTCTTTCAAACTGTTTGTAAACAAAATTCCCTTGTGTAAAAGAATAGCAGAAGGGCATAACAAACGGTAATTGTGAACGGTATGAACAATGGGAATACCTAATCGATTTATTTCCCTAAAAACCAATGGACCCATTGCAAAATGCCAATTGTGCACATGCACTACATCAGGTTTGAATTCCTGAATTTTTTTTCTGACTGTTGTAGCAGAACTAATATTCCAGATAGAACATAAAAATTGCAACGCACCTTTCCAACCAGCCTGATTTTGAAACCAGAGAACTTCAACAGTATGATGATGCTTTAATAATTCTATCTCCTGCTTTACAACAGCATCTTCTCCGCCATGTAATTGGTAATGGGTATGAATGAGGAGGATTTTCATTAATTATTTACATTTTGAAAATCATTCTCAATGATATTATAAACTTGACTCACAGTTTGTTCCCATGAGTAGTGACTAATATATTCCTTACATTTCTGCGATTTAATAACGATTTCCTTTGAGTTCTTTGAAATGGAATTCAATTTCAATGCCATTTCATTAACAACATTTTGATACGTTTTATTATTTACATCTAATACCCAACCAATATCATTATTATTAAAATATCCAGGTCCACCCATATTAAAACTCAAAACTGGGAGAACATTGATCATTGCTTCTAACACGACCATCCCACCGCTGTCATGTAAACTAGGAAACATAAAAAGATCATTATTTTGATATAATTCTTTTAGTTGTTCTTGTGGCAACCAATTAATCCATATAATATTTTCTGACAAGCCTAAGCGCTTTATTTTTTTTCTTAAAAAAGGCTCAAACTCTCCTTTGCCAACTAAAGTTAAAGTAAAATTATTATTTTCCGTTTTTAGTAGTGATAAAGCATCAAGTGCCATTTGAATCCCTTTCCAATAAATAAATTGGCCAACATATAGAATTTTTAAATTTCCGTTTAATGAAGTTTTATTTAAAATTACATTTTCATTAGTAATACCAATTGCAGGAAAAGAATGAATTTTATTTTTAAATGAATGTGACAAGTACGCAGCCGATTCATTTGTAGTACAAAAAATTTTTCTGGATTGATTAAAAATGATTCTTGAAATAGGATTCCATTTGACAAAAGCATTCAAACTGTTTCTTAAATTTTCTTTTAATCTGTAACGTACTGGTAGTCCTCGTAGAAGAGTTGCAGAGCAAGATTCTCCGCCTCCAAGAGGCCCATAATAGAATGGTACTCCCAAAAAACCTAGAAAACTATATTTGCGTATTGCTACAAATGTTATGTGGTGAATAATATCTGGTTGTAATAGATAAAGTTTTTTTTTGACATTAAAATATATTCCGATTTGCCATAAAAAATAATAAACATGAACTCCAAACACTTTTTTTAGCCACATCAATTTTACCGGAAGATCATAATAAATAAATTGAATATTTAAATCATTTAGAATAACTGATTCTATTATTTGTTTGTTATTCAATCGTGTAATCACTATAGTCTTGTGCCCTCGTTTTGCTACCTCTAAAGCCCAGTTCCACCCCACCCCAGGTTCTGATCCTCGATTGGGTTCGCATGCGTATGCAGATAATAATACTCTCATAATTGTAAATTAGGAAGGTCTTGATGTAATTGAAGGTATTTTTTAGTCAATTTCGAAACTTTACCCTTTCTTTTTTCATCTTCTAATTTAGCTATTACAAAACAACTCAAATATTGTTTTATGTCTTCTATATCAAAGTTGTCAAAGAAACGTTGAATCCAAACCATATTATCTTCCAAAATCTGTCTATTTGATATGTTTGGAGTTAAAAGAAAAGCAGTTTGAAAAACATAGGTAAACAAATCGTATCCAAGAACATATTTTCCTGCTAATTCCCAATCTATTAGTAAAACATTACTTTCGCCTTGCTGTAATAAATTCCATGGACAGCAATCGCCGTGATTGAAACTTGTAGTAATACTTTCATTTGAATCGACATTTCGTGACGCTATGTTTAATAGGTATAAAAAAATAGATTCATTTATAGTGGTTGACTTAATTTTTTGAGCAATAATATAGTCCGTTTCCATAAATTGAACCCCCTCTTTTAAGTAAAAATTTTTTACTTTCGGTGCATTGAATTTACCATTTAATTCATTCAAAATGGCATATTCATTGTTAATCAATTCAATACCTCGTTTGGTATTACCTATCTTAAAGAAAGTTATATCTTTTTTTGAATACTTAATCAAAGTTGTTTTCTGGTCAGGTCCTTCTGTACCTATTTTAATTTGAAATGCTGCATTATTCGAATCTAAAAGTTTTAAGATTGTCTGAATAGAAGACGGCATAGACTTTTGATCACATGTGAAAAATGATCTAAAAAAATTGGAATTCAATAATAGGTTCCAAAATAATTTTGTTGAAACAGAAAAAGGAGAATAAAGAAAATCAACGCCCCTGCTTTTTTCCATTAAATTTACTGAAAAAAAATACTCTTTTCTTCCTGGTGGAAAATACACAAACTTATTATTTGTCATACTCTGTAACGTTTATTGTATCGATTAACCAAATAACTGTAAAGTACTTTTTTTACTTCAAAACTTGCAATTTCGGCTCGTTGCGTATTATCAATAATCGAAAGATGATTCAATTTATATTTCAAATCTAAATAAGCCTGACCTTGTCTTTTCGATTCTTCAAAGCTAACTTCTTGTTTGCGTTGTTGCAAAATTTCTGCTGGCGCATCAATCACAAAGAAAAGATCTGGTTTCGGAATGATTCTGCCTATAAACTGAGTTAGTAAAAGACTCCCATTATGCCTATACCTTCTTGGATCTACTAAAATATCATAGTAATAACGATCAAAAATGACCAACTTGCTACGAACTTTTTGAGGATAAGCAATCAGCCAATACCCAAAAATATATTTAAAAAGAAAATACATCAATTTAAGATTGGACATCATCCAAGATCTTGGGATTTGATCATGTGGATTTGTCACAGGAGCTTTTCCAGAAGCTTTATTTTTAGTTGCAAATAAGTGATGGTATTCCGTACCTCTGAATGCTTCAAAGTCCGGTGAATCGTTCATTAAATGATCTATAACAGTAGATTTCCCTGAGCCATCACAGCCAAGAACTGAAATGATAAGACCTGTGGGCTTAGTAAATCTGTAAACCTTTCGTTTAAACTCAAAAATTTCGGTTATAAAACTTCTCTGATACTTACTTTGTGATTCTATGCTGAGTGTTTTGAAAAAATCTTTTGAAAATCCAGTAAAATCAGATTTGTCAAAAATTTCAATTAATTTTTGTGATGAAGTTTCATGGAACCGTTTATATAATTGTTCAATAATTCGTCCACGATCTTGTAACCATAAATTATGGAGATATTCAAATTGTTCAACATTAATGTTTTGTTTTTCAATTTTCTTAATAAGATAATAAATAAATGCAACATCATTGGAACATACCCAAAACTCAACACCATTTTTACCAACTAATTGTCTGGAGTTAAGCAGCTCTATATCAGTAAGAATAATTCGACCTTGCCTCATGTAATTAGCACAAAAATCCAAAGCCAACATACTAAAATTTCCATTGGTATTATTAACAGTAGATGCGACAAAGTATTTTCCCTCACTTTCATGTTGCAGTAAATTACATATTTCAATCTCATAAGCAATAGAAAATCGGCTTACAATTGAATTCACCTCTTTAAATTTTTCAGAATCAATAACTATATCTATGTCGCCCCCTATTTTAGAAGGATACTCATTAGTATTCCCCAGGATACAATAATTAATTTCTTCAATTTTAAGAAAATTTATTAGTTTGATAAAAATCTCATTTTTCAATTATTCTCTTTTTTTAATTAATTTAGCAGGAACACCTCCAATTACACTATTCTCCGGAAATGATTTCGTAACTACTGCTCCAGATCCGATTACAGAATTACTTCCAACGGAAACCCCTGGTAAAATAATTACACGAGTTCCAATCCATACATTATTTCCAATAAAAATAGGGTTCTCAATAGATGGATTGCTAGGGTCAACCATCGGTTTTGTCATATCAGAAATATCATGTGTAACAGCCATAATCACAACATCCGGCCCCATCATAATATGAGAACCAAGGGTTACGGGCCCCGATATTCTTGAATTCTGGCCTATTTGTGAATAATCACCAACTTTCAATTTTGAGCCATTACCAAAATAACATTTATTCTTAACAATCACATTTTTACCACATTCTAAAATAATTCTTTTTACTAAAAAGTAACGGAGTTTATAGAATAGTTTGTATCCAGGAAATGGTTGCATCGGCAAATACTTAGCAAACATGTAATAAAGTAAGAGGTATATTTTTTTCATTACAATGACTTAAAAATAGTTACGCGCAAAAATCTCAATGACGCTGAGAATGAATTTTGAAAAATGTTTAACCCTGCAAATCTCCTTGCCTTAAAGCCTTCATCTAAAGCCGATAAAATACTCATGTTTCCACTTATTCCATCCAGTCTATAGTTAACATACGCTTCAGGTAGATATATAAAATTATTAGGTTCTCTTAAATATTGTTTTAAAACAAACTCGTAATCAGATAATGCACGAAGATTTATGTTATATAATTCATTTTTATAAACTTCTTTATGGACAAACATAGAAGGGTGGTTATAAGTCATTCCATAGTAAATAAATTTAAAACTTGAGGGATGAAACCTTTTGACTATTCTAGTACCATCTTCAAGAATATCAAATCGATCACCATGGAAAATACGTTTGCTTGGATTTTCAATATAGGATTTAACTATCAATTCAACAGCATTTGGTTCATACCAATCATCGCTATTAATCATACCAATTAACTCTCCCTTGGCATATGAAATTCCTTTATTCATAGCATCATAAAGACCTTTATCTGGCTCACTAATCCAAAAAGATATCTCCTTTTCATATTTTTGTATAATATCAATTGTTCCGTCTGTTGAACCTCCATCAATAATAATATACTCAATATTCGTATGTGATTGATTAATTACACTTTGAATAGTTTGTTCAAGTGTCTTTGAACCATTGTAAACGACGGTAACTATACTTATTAGAGGTGATTGATTAGAGTTCATATGTATTTCAGCAGATTTTAATTTTTTACTGCATTAGGATTAATTTAATCTTATAAATTTCGCACGGTTTCAACTCTATATCTGGCTATCCAATATTGGCTTGAAAATGACTGATGCAGATTAAAGCATATATTATAAACCAATTAAAACTACTTTATATTTTACGCACGAACTTTTTCAATTTTTTGTCTGATAATATTAAAGAAATAGGGAGAAATACTGCAAGTAAAAAAAATAAATCTACGTTTGAGAGTTACATTTTTTGAAAAAAGCAAATACAAAGCCTCTTTTTTAATCTCTTTCTTGATTTTTGTATAAAACAATTTGAATTCCAAATCATTTTTTAGATCTAAAGAAGTAAGCAATACTTTGAACGAATAAATCCTGCAAGTTAACTTTAAATCATTTACCACTTTTTCTTTCCAAAAAACTGTCAACAATCTATAAACCTTATACATGTCTTCAGAATTTTTTAATTTCCATGAGGACATTATAGAGTTTGCATTACCTTGGTAATAAAAGTATAAAGGTCTTTTAAGTAAATATACTTGTTTAGCATAGTAAACTAATTTCAAATTAAATTCAGCGTCTTCATGTAAAATACCAGGATAAAATTTCAATTGAAATCTGACTAAGAGATCTCTTTTTATAATAAAACGTTGACTTGCCCCAACAGAATAATTTGATATATAATCCTTTGAACACAAAAGCAAATCCTTATTGATTTCTCTTTCAAAGCGGTTATTAACAGGATTGTCATATGTATAATATAAATTGGTGGCAATTAGATTGTATTGTTTATTAAGATACCCAAATAAACATTTTATACTATCTTCACATATCCAATCATCGCTATCTATAAACCACACATATTTACCCTCCGTTGCTGCTAATCCATTATTTCTTGCAATACTTAACCCTTGGTTTTCCTGATTGATTATCTTCATGTTTTTATGAAGATTTAAATACTCATGAACAACTTCCATACTCTTGTCTGGAGTTCCGTCATTTACTATAATAACTTCAAAACTTTCATAAGGAATATTTTGATTGTAAATACTATCTAAGCAACGTCTAATGTATTTTTCAACATTATAGACGGGTATTATAATTGAGAGCTCCATAACTATTTTTAACTAATTTCTTTTTATTTCCTTTATATAAAATATACATTGTCAATGCAATAACAATCATATTACCTCCAATAAAAGCAGTTGGATAAAAAATAGTAGACAAGATTAAATAAACATACCAACTTTGTATATAATAAAATCTGGAATCACATTTTTTCTTAAACCCCTCTTTTGCTAGAAAATAAAATATACTAATTGAGAATGGAAATCCAACAATTATAGCTAAACCAATAAAGCCCAAATCAACCCAATTAATAGGAAATGCATTTGTTGAAGCGTCAGCATTAAGGTTCATTTTACGACCGTACTCCGAATCACCCGGAAGTCCACTCCCAAGTATAAACTCAGTACTATTTTTTGAATGAGAATTAACAAAATAATCTAATTGTAAAAATCTAACATAATCCTCTTTCGAATTTTGATCTTCAATACTTCTATTAATAGAATAATTAATGACATTGTTAACTTGTGGTATATTCAACATTAAAATACCGAATAATAAGAATACTACGAAGGCTGCAACATTTTTACTACTAATCTTCAAATATCCTTTTTTATATAGAAGAAACAAAAAAGCAAGTACAATTGCTATAATTATACTCCTTGAACCCTGTAATAAAAAATACAAAGAAAGTATTATTGTCAAGAATAAGAACTTAAGGTTTTTTCTTTCATGAAATTTATTAAATGCAAATAATAAGCCTAGAGATAAAAATCCTTGTCCATAAAAAGTCCATCTAACTACCTCTGTTGAAATAGTACTTACACCAATATCTGAATTGAATATTTTAATAGGATATAAAAAATATTGAGCAATGAATAGTATAAACAATGCTACTGAAAATAAAACAATTAACTTTTCAACTGATTTAATTGACGCATCATAAGCTACTAGAAAATAATAAAAAAAAATTTGAGCTAAAAACAATGAAGTCTTTAAAGAAACTAATATGTCTTGATTTCTAAAATAAGATGACGACATAAAATTAACCAATAAAGAACATCCAATAATAATAAAAAAAGAACCAAATTTAGTTTGTTTACGAAGGCTAAGTATAATACCAATGAATATCATTACCCATTGTACAAATTTCAACAGGTTCTCAATTATTGATAATGGAATTATTGATAAATTAAAGAAATTCAGCTGTATTAATAAAACCAATATCAATAAAATAATTCTACTATTCATTTCTTAAAAAATTTACCAATAATTTTTTTTTTAAAATTCCAAATTAATTCTATCGGAGGAACCATTTCCATAAAAGGGAATATTGCTTTACTTCTTCTTAATTTTTCTTTCAGCTGCTTTAAATGAAAATTATTTTTTAGGTCTGAATTTATATCTAAATTCTCTTTATGGTTAGTCAACTCAAATTCCCATTTATTTATAATATTTTCAAATGAAAAATTATTGTTTATAAATTTATATATATCAAAATATTCATTATTCCCTTTTTCTCTCTTAAGAGATTTAATTATGAAACTTGCTAATTCTCGTTCATCATGATACAGAAAATTAGAAGGATGTACAGTATCAATATAACCCGGGCATTTAATTGTAACGATCTGACAACCCATAAGTTGCATCTCTACAGCACCTATACCAAATGTTTCTGTGTTTCCTGAGGGATTTGGAACACCAACTTTACAATCTCTTAGGATGTCAATTTTCTCAATTCCCATTGTTCCTAAGAAGTGTACTGATGGTAATATATTTTTATTTTTATCAGTGACAAAATCAATAAATTTATTCTCGTAGCTTTCTTCAGCTATTCCATACTTACCCAACTTACTAGACCTATCGTATAATTTACCATTTCCGATAACATAAAGTTGTGCATCTGGAATTTCGCTTAAAATTTCTTTCCAAGCTTTAGCTAGCAAATGAAACCCTTTTACTCTAACTAAACTACCTAAATATACAACCTTATTTTTTCTCTCTTCGTTTGGATTAAATTTGTCCAAATAAAATTTCGCTTCCTTTACTGGTACTCCGTTATAAATACATATTGACTTATAAATAGATTTATGATCCCGATATAAATCGAGGGATTCTTTACTAACATGCACTAATCTTACAACATTCTTTTTTGAAGCAAAATATTTCAAATCTTTATAAGTCACAAAATTATGAGCCCAAATAAAGTATTTAAGACTGTTATTTGATTTGTCAATAATGTCTTTTACATGATGTTTATAATCAACAACTAATATCTCAACATTGTCTTCTGAACAATTATTTACGCAGTTTTCTAAATCCTTAACAACTCTATAATATATATCAGGAAAAAAGCCTTCTTCTTCAACATATAAAATAACATCAATATCATTATCACGCAAAGAAAGTAAACACGAGATACACAAGATTTCATATTCAGATCCACCAATTCCAGGATTTGCTTCTAATACAGTTGATGTATCTATATCAGAGAAACCTTTGTTTCTTAAAAAAAAACCAACAGTCATAATCTATTTTATTTTATAAACCTCTTCAAATCTATTATCGTAGTTTTCACAAATTTTTTCTCTGAAAAATCTAATCCAACAAAATAAATTACAATTATTGATGATATAACAGAAACACCACTAACAACGAAAAATGAATATAAATGATCACTTAATGTAAACTTAAGATATAATGGTAAAGGAATAGATAAAGCAATTACAAATAAACATTTAAATATTACTTTAAACACATACTCTCTTATGGAAAGATCGATTAATTTTCTAATAATTATTAGTCTCGCTATATATGCAATTATTTCAAAGAAAATATGAACTATAAAAACTGTATAAGGTTCTCCTCCTAATTTTAGGATTAAATAAGATGAAGGTAATATTAATAAAAAAATACTGGAAACAATTATTTCAAACATTTTAACTTTTCCAGTAGCCATTGCAGAAATAATTATCGGATTAGAAATTGCGTCAAATATTGATGTAATAAGTATTAATCTTAAAAAAACAACTGTATATAAAGGCACATCTTTTAACCAGATATCTAAAATAATGTTAGTTTCTAAAAACACAGGAACACAAAGTACATATAATAGAAAGAAAGTAAACTTAGAACTTCTAAATATTAAACTATACATGTATTGAAAATTTTTAGAAGCATATGATTTAGTTATTTGTGGATTAATTGCCATCTGAAAATTCACGGTAAACTGACTAATAACACCTTGTACCATTGTTGCAATACCCCTAGCGGCATTTACAACCGGACCGAAGAAAATATTTAACAATATATTAATACCTTGAGAAAAAGTAATATAAGAAAAGTTGCTCAATAGATTCCATCCTGCAAAAGAGGTCATTTCTTTAATTAAAGTCGCATCATATTTAAATCTTTTGATTTCTGTACCTTGAAAATTTTTCTTACAATAAATAATGTAAATAAAACGAATAGCAAATTGAACTATAAAGTACAAGAAAGAATATAAAATTAAATTATCAAATGATGAATAAGCTAATAATACTACAATAAGAAGTTTGAAAAACACCTCAGCAACAGAAATGTATGTAAATACTTTCATTTTTTCGTGTGCAATAATCATCGCATAATATGGCACACTAATTATTAATACAATCATATT
The DNA here is from genome assembly GCF_036895565.1 of Flavobacterium sp. KS-LB2. Lineage (NCBI taxonomy): Bacteria > Pseudomonadati > Bacteroidota > Flavobacteriia > Flavobacteriales > Flavobacteriaceae > Flavobacterium > Flavobacterium sp. KS-LB2. The sequence continues at coordinate 2,792,344 of NZ_CP145904.1, forward strand.
TAAGATTGCAAATTGATATACCCAAACTGCGGCCATAAATCTATTGTCAGGGATATTCATTTGTGTATTAAGAAACCATAACCCAATTGTTTCACCTAAAATTAGAATACTTAATCCAATTATTACATGAATAAATAAACTTATAGAAAACACAACTCTTAGTTTTTCATTATCTCCTGCTTCTAATTCAAAGGTTAAATATCTTTGCGTAGAAGAAGCCATTGCTCCATTTAAAAATGAAAAAGTGGATACTATGCCCCCAACAACATTATATATACCAAAATCCTCTACTCCCAGATACATTAATACTAACCTACTAGTATAAAATGAAATGGCCATTACAAAAAACATCCTAATGTAAAGTAGAAATGTATTTTTAGCTATCCTATTGTTATTAGACATTATATGTTTTTGATATGTTTTAAATAAAAATTGTCACTATGCAAAAAGCAGAGATAATTAAAAGTATACCCTAACTAGAGTTAGAGGTCACAATGTGGCTTCCTTAAAAAAAAGAAATTATTTATGGAAGTACCAAAGAATAAAACTACCGACATTTGTGGTAATGCCTCCGTCTTTGAAATACCGTTTTTAACCTACAACAATCTCAAATCACTCGCCACCATCTCTTTCACCATTGCGGCTAAGTCATATTGTGGCTCCCAACCCAATTGTGTTTTTGACTTCGTAGGATCTCCAATCAATAAATCAACTTCAGTAGGACGGTAATATTCTGGATCGACACGAAGCACCACTTTACCTATTTCCAACTGATACAAAGGATTTGAACAGGCAGCTACTGTAGCCGTTTCATTTTCTTGTTCTCCATCAAAAGTCAATGTAATGCCTACCTCAGCAAAAGCCATGATTACGAAATCTCTGATATAAGTTGTAACACCTGTTGCAATTACATAATCCTCAGGAATATCTTGTTGTAAAATACGCCACATTGCTTCTACATAATCCTTTGCATGTCCCCAGTCTCTTTGAGAATTCAAGTTTCCTAAAAATAGACAATCTTGTTTTCGTTTAGCAATAGCAGCGACTGCCATGGTGATTTTACGGGTAACAAATGTTTCACCACGTCTTGGAGATTCGTGATTAAAAAGAATACCGTTACAGGCATACATATCATAGGCCTCACGGTAGTTTTTGGTAATCCAAAAACCATAAATCTTTGCTACACCATACGGGGAACGTGGATAAAATGGAGAGTTTTCATCATAAAACCCTTTTTCATTTTTATTTTCTGCAAATCCACCATACAATTCAGAAGTGGAAGCTTGATAAATTCTAGTTTTTTTTGCTAAACCTAATATTCGTACGGCCTCTAATATTCGTAAAGTCCCTATCCCATCTACATTAGCTACATATTCAGGAGAATCAAAAGACACCTTCACATGCGACATCGCTCCCAAATTATAAATCTCATCGGGTTGCACTTCCTGAATGATTCGTATAATGTTAGTAGAATCAGTTAAATCTCCATAATGCAATTTAAAATTAACATGTACTTCATGCTGGTCTTGATAGATATGGTCGATACGCTGCGTATTAAAAGAAGAAGCGCGGCGTTTAACACCATGAACCATATATCCTTTTTCTAATAATAATTCTGCCAGATAAGATCCATCTTGTCCTGTAATTCCTGTTACTAATGCTACTTTATGAGTTGCCATGATTCTATTTTTTTAATAATAATTAAGCCTCTAAGGACTCAATAAAATAATTATAGTTTTATTTTTTTTACGTTTTCGATATTCTCCAAAAACCAGTCATAGGTTTTCTGTATTCCTTCTTCCAATTGCACCTGATGCTTCCATCCCAATCCATGCATTTTGGAAACATCCATCAATTTTCTTGGTGTTCCATCCGGTTTGGTACTGTCCCAAATGATTTCTCCTTGGTGTCCCGTGATGGTTTGAATGGTTTCTGCTAATTGTTGAATCGTTAAATCCTCTCCCGTTCCTACATTGTATAAATAATCCGGTAATTTGTTCTCCAAAGCAAATACCACAGCCTGTGCCATATCGTCTACAAATAAGAATTCTCTCATAGGAGTTCCACTTCCCCAAAGGGTCACCGGAGCATTATTATTTACCTTGGCCTCATGAAATTTTCGCATCATCGCCGGCAGAACGTGCGAAGAAGTTAAATCGAAATTATCATGGGTACCGTATAAATTCGTCGGCATTAAGCTTACGTAATCTTTATTAAATTGTTTCCTAATAGCTTCACAGGCTTTAACCCCAGTAATTTTTGCTATTGCATACCATTCGTTAGTCGGCTCTAAGGAATCCGTAAGCAGGTATTCTTCTTTTAAGGGTTGAGGCGCTAGCTTTGGATAAATGCAAGAACTTCCCAGAAAAATAAACTTTTCCACACCGGATTGCAGTGCGGTATCGATTAGATTATTTTGGATTTGCATGTTTTCCATTATAAATTGATAAGGAAAATTATTGTTGGCCAAAATACCTCCTACTTTTGCAGCAGCATCAATAATCACTTCTGGTTTTTCGGCAGCTATATAGTCCTTTACTGCTTGTTGGTTTTTTAGATCTAATGTTGCACTGGATGCACCAATTAAGTTCGTATACCCCTTAGCCAAAAGTGTTCTCCAGATAGCGCTGCCCACCATGCCGTTATGTCCTGCTATATAAATTTTAGTGTTTTTATGCATTGTATTTTTTCTTAACTGTACTTTCAAAAAGTGATTTTGTATATTTTTAAACGAAGTTACCGAAATTTCTCATTTAAAATAATTTGACTCCCTTTAGGGCAGGGGAAAACAAATTATTTGTATTAGGTTAAACTTTGTATCAAACTAAATATTCTCGTTTCAAAATAATTTGGCTCCCTTTAGGGTTGGGGAAAAACAAATTATTTGTATTAGGTTAAACTTTGTATCACACTAGATATTCTCGATTTAAAAAAAATTTGACTCCCTTTAGGGCAGGGGAAAACAAATTATTTGTATTAGGTTAAACTTTGTATCAAACTAAATATTCTCGTTTCAAAATAATTTGGCTCCCTTTAGGGTTGGGGAAAAACAAATTATTTGTATTAGGTTAAACTTTGTATCACACTAGATATTCTCGATTTAAAAAAAATTTGACTCCCTTTAGAGCAGGGGAAAACAAATTATTTTCAGATTATTCTTTGCAACATTCTCCAATTTTCTCCAAAACAGGATCTATTTCAGTTAGCACTTGTTCATTAGTAAAACGAATAACCCTTAATCCTTGAAAACTTAAAAAATCTGTTCGTTCTTGATCCTTTTCAACTTGTTCTAAAGTGTTATGATATTCTCCATCTAATTCAATAATTAATTTATGCTGATGACAATAAAAATCAACAATATAAATACCAATGGGATGTTGTCTTCTGAATTTTAATCCATGAAATTGATTTGATTTTAATCTTTGCCACAAATAGACTTCAGCTTCTGTTAAAGTTTCCCTTAAGGATTGAGCCTTCAAAAATCCGCTAGCGGGAGCTCCCTTCCACATACTTTCATCATACTGCAAATCCTTCTCTTTCATTTTGATTTAACTAAACGTAATTAACAGCTTTTGTATTTCATCATTTTATACTTTACGCTAGATATTATTCTCGATTTAAAAATAATTTGACTCCCTTTAGGGCAGGGGAAAACAAATTATTTGTATTAGGTTAAACTTTGTATCACACTAGATATTCTCGTTTCAAAATAATTTGGCTCCCTTTAGGGCAGGGGAAAACAAATTATTTGTATTAGGTTAAACTTTGTATCACACTAGATATTCTCATTTAAAATAATTTGACTCCCTTTAGGGCAGGGGAAAACAAATTATTTTTTGTATGCCTGTTTATGGTCTCCCTTTAGGGTCGGGGAAAAACCAAGAACCGGCACTCCGTCTTGTTGATCTAATCCAACAAATCCGAATTTTCTCTTTCCAGCTGATTGTATACATTTTTAACATCCTGAGAATTATCTTTTTGCAAAATGAGATTAGCTGTATCAGTATATACAAAAATGGTGTTTTTAAGTCCGATAAAAGCAGTATAATTATCAGTACCAATTACCATATTCCCGTTTTTATCGACCGGATGCCCCGTAGAGACTAGGTAATCATATACGGATTCAAAAGACCCTAAATCCGACCAATCAAATTGAGAAGATACTACTTTGATTTTTTTACTTCGTTCCATTACCGCATAATCAATACTTATGGAAGGAATATCCATAGAAAGCTTCAAATCTAAATTTCCATTGGTATTATTTTCCCAAGCCAATTTTGATTTTTCGTATACCTCTGGAGCATACATTTTTAGCTCGTCCAAAAGCACTCCTGCTTTAAAACAGAACATCCCGCTATTCCAAAGAAAATTCCCTTTGGCAATAAAATCACGAGCCGAAACCTGATTTGGTTTTTCTCTAAACGAAACCACATTGTCTCCTTTACGTTCAATATAACCATAACCGGTTTCCGGTTTAGTGGGAACGATGCCAAAAGTAACGATGTATCCGTTTGCCGCTTTCTCGACCGCTTCTTGAATCGCTTCTTCATAACACTCCATTTTGCCAATAATATGGTCCGATGGAGTGACTATTAAAATATCATCTGGTTGCGAAGCAAAAGCCGCAAAAGCAATCGCCGCAGCTGTATTTCTTGGAGTAGATTCAATTATATCTACATATTGAGTATTCGATTTTTCTAAGACATTTTTACTCAAATGACAGTTATCAATATTACCGACAACCATTACTTGATCAGCAATATTACGATTGCGATCTACAGTCATCTCAAACAAGGATTTACCATCAAAAATATCCAGATATTGCTTGGGTTGGCTTTTACGTGATAACGGCCATAAGCGACTACCAACACCTCCAGTAAGGATGACATGTGTAATTGAATGCTTTTCCATATTTTATTTATACAAGGTTTAAAACCCTAAATTACTTTTCTTAATTCTTTTTCGGCCACTACTTTACGCAAACTGCTACTTGAAAATCGATGATCCCGCACATTGAAATACAATTCAATTCCTTTTTCTTCGCAGTAGCTTCGACCAGTGAAGTTTTTTTCTCTATACTCCTCTCCGATAATACGGACATCCAATTTAAAAGACCGTAAAATATCTTCTAAATCCTGTTCTGTGGCATAAGGAACAATTTCATCCACATGGACGCATCCTTTAAGTTGTATGTATCTTTCTACCACCGATTGCGTCGGTCTGTTTTTTTCAGGACGATCAATTGTTGGATCAGTCTGTAAAGCAACAATTAAATAATCACATTGCCTTTTTGCATCTTCTAACATTTTTACATGCCCCGCGTGTAGTAAGTCGAATGCACTGAAAGTAATTCCTATTCTCATTTTTTGGTCGGTAATTTAATTGTTTTCTTATTTATAACCGTCCATCAGCTACATCACCTAAAACCCCTTTCACATCATACAATAAACTAGTAGATTTTTGTAATATGGATAAATCTATATCCAAAAATTGATGGTGAGCAACTCCTAAAATTACAGCATCAAACTGCTCCTTAGGTATTCTATTTGTAGTCAATAAGTTATATTCTTTTTGCACTTCAAACGGATTAGCAAGAGGATCATAAATAGTAACTGTAATTCCATAATCTGTCAAAGCAGCTATTACATCGACAATTTTTGTATTACGAACATCAGGACAGTTTTCCTTGAAGGTAATACCAAGCATTAAGACAGTTGCCCCATTAACTGAAATCCCTTTTTTAATCATAAGCTTCACTACTTGAGAAGCTACATATTCGCCCATACTATCATTCAATCGCCTTCCGGCTAATATAATTTCAGGGTGATACCCAAACTCTTGCGCCCGCTGAGCTAAGTAATAAGGATCAACGCCTATACAATGCCCACCAACTAATCCGGGTTTAAAAGGCAGAAAATTCCATTTGGTTCGTGCTGCTTCTAAAACGGCCTGCGTATCTATATGCATCAAATTGAATATCTTAGACAACTCGTTTACAAACGCAATATTAATATCTCGCTGAGAATTTTCGATTACTTTAGCAGCTTCGGCTACCTTTATAGAGGGCGCTAAGTGCGTACCTGCTGTAATAACAGATTGATATAGTTTGTTTACTTTTTGTCCAATCTCAAAAGTGGAACCTGAAGTAATTTTTAAAATTTTTTCTACGGTGTGTTCTTTGTCTCCAGGATTAATTCGCTCAGGCGAGTAGCCCGCAAAAAAATCAACGTTAAATTTCAATCCAGAAACGCGTTCTAAAACAGGGACACATTCTTCCTCTGTCACTCCAGGATAAACAGTTGATTCATAAATAACAATATCTCCTTTTTTTAAGACTGCACCTACCGTCTCACTGGATTTGTATAACGGGGTTAAATCGGGCCGATTATTTTTATCAACTGGAGTTGGAACGGTTACGATATAGTAATTGCAATCCGTAATATCAGCAATATTAGTTGTACAATACAAACCAATTGCATCACTTGGTTGCTCTAATAGCACTTTTTGCAGCGTGGCATCATCTACTTCAAATGTTGTATCAGTACCTGATTTCAAAGAACTAACTCTAGATTGATTGATGTCAAATCCAACAACAGCATGCTTAGTTGCAAACAATCTTGCTAATGGTAAACCTACATAACCCAAACCAATTACAGCTATTTTTGCTTTAGAATCCATTTTTTGAACTATTAGAAGTAATTATCGGTAACTTTATTCTACCGCTTCGCGATTCACACCCACAGAAATGAGCTGAAACGAGAATAATTTAAGAGGGCAAATATAGGTACAAAATGCCAATTTTTTACCTATTATTTATTGTTCGAAATAGCAATACGCTTCCTAAAAAGCGACACAAAATCATAAACAACTGAATGACAGATAACAAAACAATAAAAAACCAACTTAAACTACTATAAAAAATCACCTAAATTGGTGATAAAAAGCAATAAAAAAAGGTGCTAAACTAACCTTAATAGCGTTAAAACTTCTAGCTGAAATTTACGTAAATCTAACGCCCTTAAATTACACAGTAGAGTAGCAAATGTCAGGGGATGGCAAAAAAGAAAAGGAGATATTGAGCACAGCGAAGTCGAAGTTCCGTGAATTCCATAAAAATAGTAACGCACGAATAGTTTTTTTGTGGCATTCGAAAACTAATTTAACTAACGAGGATGTGTAAACTTGATTTTTTTGTTCTCACCACCCGCATTGGAGTCGAAGGATTCATCAAGCAAAATTAATTTAAGGACAACTCTTAATTCAAAATCAAAGTCGATTAAAATCAAGAGGGTAGTCTGAGCTTATCGAAGACCTTCCCAAAAACACTTCGACAAGCTCAGTGTGACAAATGCATTACGATGCGTTATAAAAACAGAATTACACCAAACGATAATAATAATAATAATAATAATAATAATAATAACCAGTTGGGTGAAATTATTAAAAACATCAGTTCCGTTTATCCCGAACTTGTTTAGGGAAGTGTTTTTTTGTGTAGTAAAACAGAACAAAACTTCTCGATACGCTCCGCTACTCGAAGTGATGTGTATCGAGAACCGTTTTTATTAAAATTTTCCGCTGTTCTGACTTTTATCGAAAGGCTCGATACATTTTCTTCTCGAAGCATCGGAAAAAAAACACTCAAACTGACGAAGAATTACCATCAAAAACCAATACTACCAATGGGTTAATAATAATAATAATACACAAACTCGAAATTAATAAAAATTAGAAACCTTATTTATGTTTCATTTTCAATACACATCCTAACGATTCCAAAACCAACACATAATGTGTATTAGTAACCTCTTGAACAATTGCTTTTTGGTTAGAAAAAGGTCCTGATTCTAATTGTATAGCATCTCCTACTTGAAATGAGTGTATTGAAACATCATTACTCTCGGAAGGATCCATCCATTTTTTGATAATACTAATCTCTTCATCGCGAACTACAGCTGGTTTTCCCAACCAAAATAAATAACGCACCACTCCTACTGATTGAAATACAGCATTCCGTTCAGAATCGGGTAACTGAACAAAAACATAAGAATTAAAAAGTGGCACCTCAACTTTTTTCTTTCTATCTGACCATTGTCTAACTTGTGTAACCAAAGGGCAATAGCACTCTATTCCTTTATTTTTTAATTGTTCTGCAACTTTTTTCTCCCATTTGGGCTTTGTGTAAACTACATACCAATTCATTTTTTTGTTTTTATATGGTACTAAATTAGTTTTTAGTAACGGTGTTCAAAGTAAACTTTTAGACATAACAATATGGACTGCGCTTTATTATAAAGACGCTATTCTTTTTTTCCTTATTGCCGATATCTAACGCAACTCCTTTGACTTAACAACCTATTTCTATGACCCTATCGCTTGGTATACAAAACCAATCGCTTCTAATTCTGCTGCATTCAGTAAGTTTCTGCCATCAAAAACAAAAGCAGGTTTCTGCATTGAATCATAAATTTTTTGCCAATCATATTCGACAAATTCATCCCATTCCGTAAGTACAGCTATCGCGTGAGCATTATGACACGCCTCATAAGGAGAATCAAATGAGCTAATACTATTCGTGTTTAAAGTAGCGCTTCTCGTTTCTAAATAATTCAAATCATCAAGAATCTTTTTATTGGAAACTTTAGGATCATAAACCGCTATTTTTGCATGTTCATTTATCAAATCATCAGCCACATAAATAGCTGCAGATTCCCTAGTATCATTAGTGTCTTTTTTGAAAGCCCAACCTAGAAAAGTTATTTTTTTATCAGAAACTGTATTGTATAGCGTTTGAACAATATTGTTTGAGAATCGTCTTTTTTGATGATCATTCATTATAATTACCTGCTCCCAATAATCAGCCACTTCATGCAACCCATACGATTTTGCAATATAAACTAAATTCAATATGTCTTTTTGAAAACAAGAACCTCCAAACCCAACAGACGCTTTAAGGAATTTTGATCCTATTCTGCTATCCATTCCTATAGCTTTCGCCACTTCATTCACATCTGCCCCAGTTTTTTCACAAAGTTCAGACATGGCATTTATCGATGAAATCCGTTGTGCCAAAAATGCATTTGCAGTAAGTTTAGACAACTCTGAGGACCAAACATTAGTAGTTAATATTTTATCAGCGGTAACCCAATTAGAATATACATCAACAAGAGCTTGAATCGCTCTTTGTCCTTCCTCAGAAGAATCGCCTCCTATTAATATCCGATCCGGATTTAATAAATCTTGAACAGCAGTTCCCTCAGCAAGAAATTCAGGGTTTGATAAAATTTGAAACTGTACGCCATTCCCGGTATTATCTAAAATACTTTTGATAGCTTCCGCTGTTCTAACAGGAAGTGTCGACTTCTCTACAACAATTTTATTGTCTTTGGCAACTTTGGCAATTTGCCTCGCACACAATTCAATATATTTCAAATCAGCAGCCATACCTTTTCCTTTTCCATAGGTTTTAGTAGGCGTATTAACCGATATAAATATAATTTGAGCTTCGTCTATTGCTTTTTCTACATCAGTAGAAAAAAACAAGTTTTTTCCTCTTGATTCGGCAACAATTTCGCTTAAACCGGGTTCGTAAATAGGTATATTATTTACATTTTTATCATTCCATGCAGCAATTCGCTCTTCATTTAAGTCTACTACTGTAACTTGTATTTGTGGACATTTTTGAGCTATAACCGCCATCGTTGGGCCTCCTACATATCCAGCTCCAATGCAACAAATTTTTGTAATTTTCATTTATTTAAATTTTAATTTGCAAATATATTTTAATTTGATGTATATTTTTTTCTACCGAAAAAACTTTTATCTAAGATTATTCCAATACCACTGTACTGCTTCTTTCAATCCTTCTTGCATCGAATATTTTGGATTATAACCCAACAATTCTTTTGCCTTGTCGATACTTGCCAAAGAATGTGGAATATCGCCTGCTCTATTAGGGCCATATTCTACGGGAACAGCAGCAATTTTTTGATCGTATTGAGCTAAAAATTCTTTCAAATACGTCACTAAATCATTCAACGTATTCCTGTCGCCATAGGCTGTGTTGTATATCGTATTGATTGATTCTGGGTTATTGGTTAGCATAGCCAACTCATTCATTTGAATTACATTATCAATATAAGTAAAATCACGTGAATAGTTTCCATCCCCATTTATTTTAGGGCTTTGTAATTGCATCAATTGCATTACAAATTTAGGAATGACCGCAGCATATGCTCCGTTTGGATCTTGCTTCCGACCAAAAACATTAAAATACCGCAACCCAATTGTTTCTAAGCCATAAGTCCTACTAAAGATTTCAGCATATAATTCGTTCACATATTTTGTTATAGCATAAGGCGAAAGCGGCTTTCCAATTACTGCTTCAACTTTAGGCAAAGCTTCAGAATCACCATAAGTAGAAGAGCTTGCTGCGTATACAAATCGTTTCACTTTAGCATCCCTTGAAGCTACTAACATGTTCAAAAAACCAGCAACATTTACATCATTTGTTGTAACAGGATCATTTATAGATCTTGGTACAGAACCCAATGCTGCCTGATGTAAAACATAATCTATTCCTTGTACTGCGTTATGACATTCTATAGCATTACGAATATCCCCTTCTATCAAATAAAAATTGGGATGATTTATGAAATCCTTTAAATTATGCCTATAACCAGTTGCAAAATTATCAAAACAAACTACTTTATAGTCTTTCGACAAAAAATACTCACATAGATTCGAACCTATAAATCCTGCACCTCCAGTAATTAAAACGGAACTCTTTGTTTCTATTTGCATCTGTTTTTATTTTAAAACAATTACTTCGTTTGTTTATTCAAAATTTTCTGTGCTATCCTTTGATAGATGCTTTTAGGTTTTCCTTCTTCATAATATCCATTTGCATAGGTTCCATATCCATAACCGTACCCATAACCGTATCCATAACCCGTACCATATTTTGCTTTATTCACTAATCCATTCAAAATAATACTAGTATTATTCAACTCCCCGCGTTTCACTCTGTTATTTAATAGCGTAATCATTTCTTTTTTAGTAAAGTTTTGTCTAACTATATATAAAGTAACATCACAATATTGTGCTAACTCCAAAGCATCTGATACCAGTCCTACTGGTGGCGTATCCAGAATAATATAATCGTATTTTTTCTTTAACTCTGCTATTAGTTCTCCCATTCCTTGACTCATAATCATTTCAGCAGGATTGGGTGGAATAGGCCCTGACAAAATAACGTCTAGAAAAGGTATGTGTGTTTGATTGATGATTTCATCAATTGTTTTTTGTTTGATTAAATAATTAACCACCCCAATTTCATTCGACAAATTAAATTCAGCAGACAGTTTTGGCTTTCTTAAATCCAAACCAATAACCACTGTTTTTTTCTCGCTAAGAGCAAATACCGTAGCAATATTGATGGAACAAAATGTTTTTCCTTCACCACTCACAGAAGAGGTAATCATTAGTGTCTTTGCTCCGTCTAAATTTTGTTGTTTATATAAAAACTGAAGAGAGGAACGAATGGCTCTAAAAGATTCTGACAAAGCTGATTTTGGTTTATCAAAAACAGCTAAATTGGTATTTTCTTTATTAACTCCTACAACACCTATTAAAGGGATTTTTGTCATTTTACTAATATCCTCTGCATTTTGAACCGAATTATTGATAAAGAACACTGCAAATACAAAAACCAATGGAAAAAGTATCCCTAGAAATAAAGCCAATACATAATTAACTGATGTTTTTGGACCTATAAGTCCTCCACCAACATCTTTTGCTGGATCTATAAAATGAACATCTGATAGATTTGCCGCCTTAACAATATCTGCTTCACTTCTTTTTTGAAGAAAAGTACTGTAAATATTATCACTTAAATCATATTTCCTTTTGATTTTAATAAGCTCTTGTTGATCCTCCGGAAGTTGCTTTATAGTACTTTCAGTCTCATTTATTTTGCTACTCACCATTGCCAAATCATACTGAAGAGAAGATTTAGCAGTTGCTATATTTTCTAACAAGACGTTTTTGACAGCTTCCATTTGGTTGTCAAAATCTTTGAATATCTTATCGCTTTTTACAGCATAAGCCATCTCAGATCTTTGGGCTGATAATGCTATCAACTTCGAAACATTTACAACAATATTTGGGTCCTCTATTCCTGCAACAGAGGGAGCTGGAAGCTTCGCATAGTTTACACTACTTTTTAAATATGATTTCAAAGAATTATAGTACGCCATTTTACGATTTACTTCGTCTTTCTTGACATCAAATTCCAATATTTTTTCAGAAAATTTAGCCCCACCCTCTTCAATATCGTATATGTTTTTACCTTTTCTAAAGGTTTTCAACTCATTTCCAGTTTCCTTGAGTTGAGATTCCATCGTTACTAATGTACTGTCAATAAATGCTATGGTGTTCGTAGCAAATTGATTCTTACTGTCCAATTGTCTTTTTATCAACATCTTAACAGTCGCATTCAAATACTCTACCATTCGTGCTTTATTAGTTCCTTGCATACCTAAGGTAATTATAGAACCGCCTTTATCATCTGAACTTACATTTATCCCTTTGTATGCTGATACCGTTCCGTTAAAATCACTAAAAGACACAAAATATTCATTTCCTTTATAGAAACCTGGATTTTCATTTATTTGCAACTTCCAGTTTAAGAAAGGTAAAGAAACTTTTTCACCTACTTTGTATTGCTTTACAAAATCCCCAGTCTCAACTGCTGTATTGCTATATGAGTTGTCCGAATAGGTTATTACAGAAACATTTTGACTCTGAAACGGAATTCTAATTTCATAGGTATTTTCATTTATAAACTTAATACCGATTAAAGTCCCCGCTAATTGCCCTTTTGATTTATCAATATTGACATAAAAAGGAACTGACCCATAGGCATCTACCAGCTTATATTCGCCTTGAACTAAATAATTAATGTAGTACTGTAATTTATCTACAACTAGTTCATTATGAGACCTCGACTGCAAAGTCGTTGAAATAGTCTGAACTTGATCTGAAGTACCTCCCCAATTAAACACTAAACTGGTATTTGAGGTAAAAAGAGGATTGCTTTCTTCTTTGACAGAAATAAGCGTTTCCATACCGTAAATTTTTTCTTTACGAATATTTACTTGATATGCAATCGTGAAAGTAATTAATAAACTTATTAAAAACCACTTCCAATAACTTCCGATTTTTATTAAGAAACCTTTGAAGTCAAAGCTTACTTGGTTTTCAAAAATCGAAAAATCTTTTATATCTAACATTTTTTGAGTGCTGTTTTAATTTTTTAATAGTAAAAAAGTAGTTGTCGCTAAAGATAACAATGTGATAATCGTTCCCAAAGATTCAATACCAGTTTTTCCAGTACCCCAAGTTTTTTGCTTGAGTGGTTTTATATAAATATAATCATTTGGTTGCAAATAGAAATAAGGCGATTGCATCACATTTATATCGGTAAGATCTAAATCATGCATAACAACCCCGGTTGGTGTTTTTCGCATAATGGTAACTGCTTTTCTATCTCCGGTAATCGTAATGTCACCAGAATTTGCAATAGCCTCCATAATAGTTACTTGCTCTTGAAACAAAGTTTTAGTCCCTGGAGCACTTATCTCTCCATTAATGGTAAACCGTAAGCCAGCTAATTTAACCGTAACAAAAATATTAGCTTCTTTATTGAAATATTCTGCTAACAATTGCTTTTCAACTTTAACTCTAATTTCCTCCAAGGTATAGCCTATAACATTTAATTCTCCCAAAACAGGAATTCTTATATTACCATGATCATCCACCGTAAATCCGTCAAAATACAATCCTGACTCTGATTTACCCGCAGCAACACCTTCATTTGAAGGACTAAAAATAGCAACTAATTTAGGATCAATTGCTTTTATGGTAATACTCAAAACGTCATTAGTTTGTAACCTATATGGCTTTGACTCAACAGGCGCTATCCTATTTTCAGCATCTGAATTGTTCTTTTTCTGAAGGTAAATTAAATCTTGAGTTGGAATACAAGAAGAAAACAACACACTAATAAACAACAACAAATAGAGTATGGATTTGCTCATTTTAAATATTTTTAATGACAAATATAGCTTTTCATTTACTATTTAAAAAACATCACTATTCATTAAATGGATTAATTATTTTTAAACGACTTTTCGAAAGGTACTCTTTGCAAAATACTCCTTCCCAAGGTAACTTCATCAGCATATTCAAGCTCATCTCCTACCGAAATCCCTCTTGCTATTGTTGACATAGTTATTTCACAATCGGCAATTTGTTTATAGATATAAAAATTAGTGGTATCGCCTTCCATTGTAGAACTTAATGCAAAAATCACTTCAGTTACACTACCTGATTTCACCTTATCGACCAAAGTATTAATATTCAACTGACTGGGACCAACTCCATCAATAGGAGAAATTTTACCTCCTAAAACATGATAAATCCCTCTAAACTGTCCCGTATTTTCAATAGCCATAACATCCCGAATATCCTCTACAATACAAATAATCTGGTGATTCCTACTCTGATTGGCACAAATTTCACACATGACACTATCCGAAATATTATGACAGCTAGTACAATACTTAATATCTTCACGCATAGCCACCAAGGCTTGGGATAAAAAACCAGTTTGCTCTTTAGGCTGTTTTAACAAATGTAATACTAATCGCAGTGCGGTTCGTTTGCCAATTCCCGGCAACTGAGACATTTCATTAACTGCTTTCTCTATAAGTTTTGAAGAAAATTCCATAAAAGCAAAAGTAGTCAATTAGTTTATTTGTTCAATCGGTTATTTGTTTAATCGAATCTGTGATTTTCCCATATACAAATAAACGATTAAGCAAAAAATCGTATTTTGGCTTCGAATAAAAAAAACACAATGACTCCCAGCACCATTCTAATCCTCATAATCGTTTATTTTGGAATTTTATTTTACATCTCTCATGCTGTAAGTAAAAAAGACAGTGGAAACGATGCTTTTTTTAAAGCCAATAAAAATTCTAAATGGTACTTAGTAGCTTTTGGAATGATTGGAACGGCACTTTCTGGAGTAACTTTTATTTCTGTTCCAGGAGAAGTTGGGGCGCCAAATGGAGAGCAATTCAAATACTTTCAGTTTGTATTAGGCAATGCTATCGGCTTCATTATCATAGCAAAAGTATTACTTCCGCTGTATTATCGAATGAATTTGACCTCAATTTATGGTTATATTGAACAACGGTTGGGAATTTATTCTTATAAAACTGCTGCAACTATTTTCTTGATTAGCCGAACCATTGGATCAGCATTCCGATTGTATCTTGTTGTGATTGTTTTACAGCGTTTTGTATTTGACTTTTATGAAATTCCTTTTGCTGTTACGGTTTTAATTTCATTAGCTTTGATATTTGCTTACACCTATCGAGGCGGATTAAAAACGATAATTATTACGGATACTTTACAAACTTTTTTCTTAGTAACTTCCGTTTTCCTGACCATTTTCTTTATTTGCAAAAGTTTAAATTTAAATGCTTTTGAAGCCTTTGAGGAAGTGAAAAACAGCAATTATTCTAAAGTATTTTTCTTTGAGGATTTTATATCGAGTAAGTTCCATTTTGTAAAACAAATTCTGGGAGGAATTTTTGTAACCATTGCCATGGTAGGTTTAGATCAGGACTTAATGCAGAAAAATTTAAGTTGCAAGAACATAGGCGAAGCACAAAAAAACATGTTCACTTTTACAGGAATATTTGTACTAATCAATATTTTTTTCCTCAGCGTAGGTGCTTTACTTTACATTTATGCTACTAAAAATGGGATTGAAGTTCCAACGGATTTAGTAACAGGCAAACCCAGAACAGATTTACTTTTTCCTGAAATTGCCTTTAATCATTTGGCTTTGATTCCGTCTGTTATTTTTTTATTAGGATTAACAGCCGCAACGTTTGCTACAACGGACTCTGCATTAACAGCACTTACTACTTCCTTTTGTGTGGATTTTTTAGGAATGGATAAAGCCGAAAACCTAAATAAACCAAATGTAGTACGAACCAGACATTTTGTTCATATCGCCTTTTCGATACTAATGTTTTTAGTCATTATTTTCTTTAATGCCGTAAATGACAGTTCTGTAGTGGGAATGATTTTTAGAGTTGCCTCTTACACGTATGGCCCGCTTTTAGGATTGTATTGTTTTGGTTTGTTTTTAAGGTCAAAAACAGTCAAAGACAAGTTTGTACCAATTGTATGCTTGTTATCTCCAGCTCTAACTTATCTCATAAGCGAAAATTCGAAAACATTATTTTTAGGATATGTGTTCGATAACGAACTGATAATCGTAAATGGGCTAATCACTTTTCTAGGGTTAATGTTAATTAGCAAGAATGCCACTTCGGAAACACGATTCTAGTTTTTAGCCCATCCCGAAGTTTCGGGAGTCAACGATATCCTTTTCTTATTCCGTTTTTTTTAACGGAACAAGAAAAAATATAGCGTACAGTTGGAATAACTCCTAAAAAATTTAATATTGATTTGTTGCCAACATAACTAAGGTACAAGCTATCTCGACTTTGATGTCATTTAATTTCAATAATTGATAAAATTCTGGATTCTCAGTACCGGGATTAAAAATAACACGTTTTGGTTGTGCCTCAACAATATAATTATAGTAATCGCGCTGGCGCAAAGGGTTTAGATAAAGAGTTACTGTGTCAACTTTTTTTAACGGAATTGCTTTCGTTTGGATTTTCACTCCTGCTACTTCTCCTGCATTTTGACCGATAGCAAGAACCGAATGTCCTTTCTCAACCAATTTTTCAATTGCCATGAAAGAATATCTCGCTGGTTTTGTAGATGCCCCAAGAACTAGCGTTTTTTTATTTTTTATCATTTTATAGAATTATATTTTACAAAAGTAATAAAAAAGGTCCATGAGTATAGCAATTATTAGGTTTAGTTATAAACGTAAGAAAAAACATTAGCCTAACATTAAAAAGCAAAAAAAGAGTATTTTTACAATCTTAAAAAACAAAATATGGATTTATTTATTTACCTCTTTGTCGCGCTTTTTTCCGTTTTAAATCCTATTGGTACCGTTCCAATTTTTGTAGGGCTCACACAAAATGACACCAAAAAAGAGCGCTCCAGAATTTCTTTATGGACGGCAATAAATGTATTTATTATTCTTATCGTCTCGTTTTTTATTGGACAGTATGTATTGCTTTTCTTTGGAATTAGTATTGATGCGTTAAGGATTGCTGGAGGAATTATCATTGTAAGCTCTGGTTTTTCATTGCTTTCTGGTAAATTCACTAAGAAGCGAGGTATTAATAAAAAAGCCGAAACTGACGCTCAGCAAAGAAATGATATTGCCTTGACTCCACTTGCAATTCCTATGCTTGCTGGTCCGGGATCAATTTCATTACTTATAGCTTTTTATCAGGAACACAATACTACTATGGAGATTATTATTTCTTCAATTGCTATTCTTGCCATTGCTATTACCATTTTTATCATCCTTAAAAGCGCCCATTATTTGGCAAAAATACTTGGAGCATCTGGAATTATTGCGATTTCAAGAATTGTGGGATTCATTGTAATTGCTATTGGAATTCAATATATTGTAAGCGCTATTATCAATATAATAAAAGGGAACCTCTCCTTATAAAAAAGAAAAAAAGCGGATACGATTTACAATCATATCCGCTTTTTTTTTTAATTTCTTGGCAAGAAAATTTCGGCCATCATACATCGGGCACTTCCTCCGCCGCAAGCCTCAATGGTGTCTAAACTAGAACTCAAAATTTCAGCATGTTTCTCTAATTGTTCTACTTGTTTTGGTGTTAAGACTTGATGCGCAGCGGCACTCATAACCAAATAGCGTTTATCATTTGCTCCACGAACTTCAAGCATATTACCTGCAAAATTATTCATTTGGGCCTCGGTGATTAAAATCACTTCTTTTCCATTTT
Source organism: Flavobacterium sp. KS-LB2 (assembly GCF_036895565.1). Taxonomy (NCBI): domain Bacteria; kingdom Pseudomonadati; phylum Bacteroidota; class Flavobacteriia; order Flavobacteriales; family Flavobacteriaceae; genus Flavobacterium; species Flavobacterium sp. KS-LB2. The sequence goes on from NZ_CP145904.1 coordinate 2,810,334, forward strand.
CTTTCAGATTATCTAGAACCATTTTGCGTTCTTTCTTATCATCGATACAATCCGAGCAAATTACCGCAAAGGTTTCTCCCAAGCACATCATCACATTAGTGTGATAAATAAGCTTTCGCTCTGAATCTACCGTTTGAAACGCTTCAAAAATTACTGGTGCATAATCAAAATCTTCACAGAATTCGATAAACAATTCTTCATCCGCTCTTGGAGATAAGGCGCAATAAGCTTTAGCATTAGCTCTATCCAAAAGTAAACTTCCTGTTCCTTCCAAGAAAAAACCATCTTCTTCAGCTGATGTATAATCAACGATATTGTTAATCACAAAACCTTTATCTTCTAGAATATCTAAAATATCTTCCCGACGTTCTGCTCGGCGATTCTCAGCAAACATTGGATACAAAGCAACATCTCCATTCTCGTGAAAAGAGATCCAATTGTTTGGAAAAATACTATCCGGAGTATCAGGATCCAAGGTGTCTTCAACAACAGTAACATCTACACCCACTGCAGTTAGTTTTTCTACAAAAGCATCAAATTCTTGCTGTGCTTTGGCATTTACAGTTGCTGGCAAAAGCCCATCTATTACTTTTTGATAATAATTATTTACTGCCGTTTGTTCGTTCATTCTAAACGCAACCGGGCGAATCATCAATATAGAATTTGTCGTTTGTTTCATATTATTTTTAGTTTAAAGTTTACTCGTTTAAAGTTTAATGCTGAGTAACATTAAACTTAAAACTTAAACAAATATTTAATTTCTAATTAAGGGCAAGGTAGAACATCGTAATAATCCTTCTTGTTTTGCAATTTCTGCGTATGGAATTTCTTCAACAACAAAACCGCTTTCACGCAACCAATTATTAAGTCTTGTGAAGTTTCTTTCTGAAACAACAACATTTGTGTCAATAGAAAAAATATTAGAATTCATATGATACATTTCGTCTCTCGTAATATGAAATAAATTTTCTTTTCCAAAAAGATGTACCAGAAATAAATAATCTGCCTCTTCACGGAAACCATTTTTATAAATAATCCCTTTATCTTTTCCTACGGGTTGAAAACAACAATCTAAATGCAATGCGTTGTCACGAGCTTCAATTTTAGATTTAACCAAATCAAATTCTTTTACAATTTTATTTGGGAATAAATCTTTAATATACTGAACTCCTTGCATATTAGTTCTTGCAGTAATGTAATCTTTATAGTCGCTTCCTTTGTATGTTCCAATGAAAACATAATCATCCCACAACATCACATCACCACCTTCTATATGAGCTTCCTCTGGAGGACGAACTACTTTTTTAGGATCAATTTGGTCAATTATATATTGGATTGCATCCAGTTCCCGTTCTCTGTCTGGTAAAATATTCGATTTTACAAAAACATCATCAATTACAAAACCAATATCTCTTGTAAATATCTGATTGTAATTTTCAATCATTTCCGGACGATAAACGGTCACATTATATTTTTTTAGCACAGTATTAAATGCTTCCATTTCATTCACCATGTCTTTCTCCTGCGGATAAGTGCCTGCTAAAATATGTTCTAATGATTTTGGATCATAGGCATCTTCAACCTTTGGTATAGGTCCATTATTAACTGCTGAACCCAGAACTACAGCTCTAAGCCTAGAAGTTTCATTCTTTATATTTAACTCTAACATGTATTTTTAGCTTTTGGCAAATATAAAAAAAGCTTCACTAATTAGTGAAGCTTTTTAAACTGATTTTATCTTTTATCTGTTGGCACAAAATCCCTCAAAGGGTGCCCAGTATAAACTTGTCTTGGCCTTCCGATAGGCTCCTTATTTTCACGCATTTCTTTCCATTGTGCGATCCAACCCGGTAAACGACCTATTGCAAACATTACTGTAAACATATCGGTAGGAATTCCTAAAGCTCTGTAAATAATTCCAGAATAGAAATCTACATTAGGATATAAATTTCTTGATTTGAAATATTCATCTTCTAAAGCGGATTCTTCTAGTTTTTTTGCAATTGCAAGAATTGGGTCTTCAACTCCTAAAGTTGCTAAAACTTCGTTAGCCGCTTTTTTAATAATTTTTGCTCTTGGATCAAAATTCTTATAGACTCTGTGACCAAAACCCATCAAACGGAAAGGGTCATTTTTATCTTTGGCTTTAGCCATATACTTGTCAGCATCACCACCATTTCTATGAATTTCTTCTAACATTTCCAGAACTGCTTGATTTGCTCCTCCGTGTAATGGTCCCCAAAGTGCAGAAACTCCAGCAGATATTGAAGCAAATAATCCTGCATGAGAAGAACCTACCATTCTTACGGTAGACGTTGAGCAGTTTTGCTCATGATCACCGTGAAGAATAAATAATTTATCCAATGCATCTATGACTACAGGATTTGCTTTGTATGGTTCTGTAGGCAATTCAAACATTAAACGCATGAAGTTTTCTACGTATCCTTTAGTATTATCATAATAATTTAAAGGATAACCCATACTTTTTCTGTACGTCCAAGTTGCAATAACAAGGAATTTACCCATTGTTTTACATACTGCCTCATACATTTCTTTTTCATTTTCAACATTCACCGATTTAGGGTTAAATGCCGTCAATGCACTTGTCAAAGCAGCTAATACACCCATTGGATGTGCCGTTTTAGGAAACCCATCAATGATGTTTTTCATTTCCTCATTGACCAAGGTGTATTTTCTAATATCATTTTCAAATTGCACTAACTGAACTTTAGTTGGCAACTCTCCAAAAATCAGAAGGTAAGATACTTCTAGAAAATCTGCTTTTTCAGCTAAATCCTCGATTGAATATCCTCTGTAGCGAAGGATTCCAAGCTCTCCATCTAAAAAAGTAATATCACTTTTACAAGAACCTGAGTTTTTATAACCGGGATCAAGCGTAATTACACCTGATAAATCACGTAATTTGTTAATATCAATGGCAACTTCATTTTCACTTCCTACAATGATCGGTAGTTCAAATTTTTTACCATCAATTTCTAATGTTGCTATTTTTGACATAATATAATTGAAAATAAACTTTTAAAATAATAATTTCTCAAATCTAAGGAATTAAACAGTAATTAAAAAGAGAATAACACAATGAAATTGTTAAATATTACAAAAAAAAGCCACCCACATTAAGTGAATGGCTATCCTATAAAATATTATAAGAAATTATTTTATTTTGAAAGCACTTTTGCCAGGAAAATAAGCAGTATTCCCTAATTCTTCTTCAATTCTTAATAGTTGATTGTATTTAGCCATACGATCAGAACGAGAAGCAGAACCCGTTTTAATTTGCCCACAGTTTAAAGCTACTGCTAAATCTGCAATTGTATTGTCTTCGGTCTCTCCTGAACGGTGCGACATTACAGAGGTATATCCTGCATTCTTAGCCATATTAACTGCTGCAATAGTTTCCGTCAAAGTTCCTATTTGGTTTACTTTAATAAGGATTGAATTAGCAATTCCTTTTTCGATACCAGTAGACAAACGTGTTACATTAGTAACAAATAAATCATCTCCTACTAACTGTACTTTATCTCCAATTTTCTCTGTAAGTAATTTCCATCCATCCCAGTCATTTTCATCCATTCCATCCTCAATAGAAATGATTGGATATTTAGCCACTAATTCCGCCAAATACTCTACTTGCTCAGCAGAAGATCTAACTTTACCTGTTTCTCCTTCAAATTTAGAATAATCGTATTTTCCATTTACATAAAACTCAGCAGAAGCACAATCCAAAGCAATCATGATTTCATCTCCAAAAGTATAACCAGCAGTTTCAACAGCTTTTTTGATAGTATCTAAAGCATCTTCAGTTCCTCCAGCTAAATTTGGCGCAAAACCACCTTCATCACCTACAGCAGTAGAAAGACCTCTATCGTGCAACACTTTTTTCAAACTATGAAAAATTTCAGTTCCCATTTGCATTGCATGTGAGAAAGAAGTTGCTTTCACAGGGAAAATCATGAATTCTTGAAATGCGATAGGCGCATCAGAATGAGATCCTCCATTGATAATATTCATCATTGGAACCGGCAATGTATTTGCAGAAACACCACCTACGTATCTATATAATGGCAATCCTAATTCATTAGCAGCAGCCTTTGCTACAGCTAGTGAAACACCTAAAATTGCATTTGCTCCTAAGTTAGATTTATTTGGAGTTCCATCTAAATCAATCATCATTTGATCAATTAGATTTTGTTCAAAAACTGAAACACCAACAAGTTCTTCAGAAATAATGGTATTCACATTTTTCACAGCATTCAAAACTCCTTTTCCAAGAAATGCTTTTCCTCCATCACGTAACTCAACTGCTTCATGTTCTCCAGTTGAAGCTCCAGATGGTACAGCTGCTCTTCCTAAAACACCATTGTCTGTAATTACATCTACTTCTATTGTAGGATTTCCTCTTGAATCGAAAATTTGTCTTGCGTGAATTTTGATAATAATACTCATATACTAAAATTTTAAATTTTAAAATACAAATATATTCTATCTTTTTGAATGATTTTATGAAAATAATGAATGTTATTAACGAAAACGTTATAATTTTTTGGCAAACAAAACATTTAAGCTATTTAAAGAATTAATTTTTACATTATCTGTTATTTTTTTCAATTCCCTTAAAATCTAATTCGGAAAATACTCACTACACTAACAAAAACTAAATGATAATAATCTCGTCTTAAAAACAAATTATTTTTAGTAAAAACAAATTAAAAAACACTGATTATCAAATATATAGATTAATTTTATATTGACTTTTTAAAATAAAAAAACTCAATTCCTATTACATAATTCTTAGACAACAATTTTGACAATTCAATTTCTAAATTAAAAAATAAAAATGTGATGGAAGCATTAAAAAACCTTAACAATTTAATGAATTCTAGTGAAATTGCAGCATTATTGAATAAAACGGCTTCTTCTCTGGAAAATAAAGAAGATTTAGACCCATTAATAGACTACATAGGAGATGCAAAATATGTCCTTTTAGGTGAAGCCTCACACGGCACACATGAATATTATACATGGAGAGCTAAAATAACTCAACGACTCATTCAGGAGAAAGAATTTTCATTTGTAGGAGTCGAAGGAGATTGGCCGGATTGCTATCGTTTAAATCGGTATGCAAAAGGATATTTAGATTCCGGGAAAGATATTTTTAGCGTTATGAATGAGTTTAAAAGATGGCCTACTTGGATGTGGGCAAATTGGGAAACAGCAGCATTCATAGATTGGCTCAAAGTTTATAACGAAAGCTTTTCTGCTGATAAAAGAATAGGATTTTACGGATTGGATGTATACAGTTTTAGGGAATCTATGAATTCGATCATTCAATATTTAGAAAAAAATGATCCAAAAGCACTTGCAGTTGCTAAAACAGCCATGAAATGTTTTGAACCCTACAATAAAGACGAAGGGCAATCTTATGCCAAAGCCTCTTCCTACGTTCCAGAATTATGCGAGAAAGAAATCCTGCACATGCTTACGGAAATTATTAAAAATGCACCCAATTACAACCACGATGCAGAAAATGTTTTAAGCACAGAACAAAATGCATTTATTGCCAGAAATGCTGAAAAGTATTATCGCGCCATGATAAAAAGAGGTTCTGCCTCTTGGAATATACGTGACGAACACATGGTTTCTACTGTACAAAGACTGATGAAATTTCACGGAAAGGACGCAAAAATAATAGTTTGGGAACACAATACTCACATTGGAGATGCGCGTGCAACAGATATGGCATCCGAAGGTATGGTAAATGTAGGCCAGCTTTTACGAGAGCAATATTCGAACGAAGGAGTTATTGCAGTTGGATTTGGTTCTTACAAAGGAAGCGTGATTGCCGGTAGAGAATGGGGTGGTTCTATGCGAAAAATAAAAGTACCTGAAGCTGTTGTAGGTAGTTGGGAACATGCCTTTCACCTCGCTTCCAATGGGCAAAATAGGTTATTATTAATGAATAAAGTAAAGAATGAAAAATGCCTTTCGTCCAATATAGGCCATCGTGCAATAGGAGTTGTTTATAATCCAGAGCATGAAAGATTTGGGAATTATGTTCCCACAATATTACCAAAAAGATACGATGCTTTTATTTTTCTAGACGAAACAAGTGCATTACATCCAATACACATTCAGCCAGACGGCAACCAAATTCCGGAAACATATCCTTTTGGAATGTAATTGTAATTAAAAAAAGGTTTGACTTAATTAAAAGTCAAACCCTTTTCAATATCTAATTTAGGAAGTTATCCTAATTTATCCTTTTATGTTCTCTATAAATTGATCAAACAAATAAGAGGAATCATGTGGTCCTGGACTTGCTTCTGGATGGTATTGAACTGAGAAACAATTTTTGTTTTTAATTCGCATACCTGCAACTGTTCCATCATTTAGATGAAGATGAGTAATCTCTAAATCAGGATGATTATCCAGTTCTTCTTTATTAACAGCAAAACCATGATTTTGAGAAGTTATTTCTCCTTTACCGGTAATGACGTTTTTTACAGGATGATTAATTCCCCTGTGACCATTAAACATTTTATAAGTCGAAATTCCGTTTGCTAAACCAATAACTTGATGTCCTAAACAAATTCCGAATAAAGGCTTGTCATTTTCAAGGATTTCTTTAGCAACTTGAATAGCTCCAGAAAGCGGTTCCGGATCACCAGGTCCATTAGATAAAAAGTATCCATCTGGATTAAATGCTGCTAAATCTTGGTACGAAGAATCAAAAGGAAATACTTTGATGTAGCAATCTCTTTTGGCAAGATTACGAAGGATATTCGTTTTAATTCCTAAATCAAGTGCCGCAATTTTATAGGTTGCATTTTCATCTCCAAAAAAGTAAGGTTCCGTAGTAGAAACTTTAGAAGCTAATTCTAAACCTTTCATATCTGGAACTTTTGCCAATGCAATCTTTAGTTCTTCTATTGAAGTTTCATCAGTGCAAATGACTGCATTCATAGCACCATTGTCACGAATATAACTTACAAGAGCACGTGTATCTACATCAGAGATACAAATTAGATTTTGTTTGATAAAATAATCTTCCAAACTCCCGGAAGCTCCTTCACGAGAATAATTGAAGCTAAAATTTTTACAAACCAAACCTGCTATTTTAATACTTTGTGATTCAACCTCTGAATCATTTACTCCATAATTTCCAATATGGGCATTAGTGGCTACCATTAATTGTCCAAAGTAAGATGGATCCGTAAAAATTTCTTGGTAACCTGTCATTCCAGTGTTAAAACAAACTTCCCCAAAAGTGGTACCACTGATTCCAATAGATTTACCATGGAATATGGTTCCGTCACTTAATAAAAGAATTGCTTTTTGTCGTGTTGTATATTTCATGCGTTGATTTCTATTATTGTTTAATAGTCTCATGGAACTAGCAAAGCTGGTTTCATCTGTAGTTAAATATTATGCAAATTTAAATCTTTAAAGCAATGGAAACAAATTTTTGAAATTTAATATAAAAAAGAAAAAAGTTCTAATCTAGCCCTGATGGAAACGGTTTCCTTTTGCTTTTTTTAAGCAAAAGATATAGTGAACAGCAGGAGAAAATATCAATAAATTCAAGATTTTTGCTCCAAAAAAATCAAAAAAAAAGGATAAACTACTAATAGCTTATCCTTGATTTTTATTGAATGATTATTTTCATAATTACTCAGCAGTATCAGTAGTTGATTCAGTTTCAGCAACTGAGGCTTCAGTAGCCTCATCAGCTTTCTTAGCTTTTCCACCACGACGGCTTTTTGCTTTTTTAACTTCTTTTTTACCACCATTGTAAAGTTCATTGAAATCTACTAACTCGATCATTGCCATATCAGCATTATCTCCTAAACGATTTCCAACTTTAATGATACGAGTGTATCCACCTGGACGGTCTCCTACTTTAGCAGCTACATCTCTGAACAAGTCAGTTACAGCATATTTGCTACGTAAGTAAGCAAAAACGATACGACGATTATGAGTTGTATCAACTTTAGATTTTGTTATTAAAGGCTCAACGAATTGTTTAAGCGCTTTTGCTTTAGCAACAGTAGTGTTAATACGTTTGTGCTCGATAAGAGAACAAGCCATATTAGCTAACATAGATTTCCTATGAGCTGTCTGTCTGCTTAAGTGATTGAATTTTTTTCCGTGTCTCATGACGTGTTTTTTTATACTTTCATCTTGATACTATCCATTTTGGAGATCAAAATATGAAGTAATTTATTCTTTATCTAGTTTGTATTTTGCTAAATCCATACCGAAGTTCAAATTTTTAACTGCAACAAGCTCATCAAGTTCAGTTAAAGATTTTTTACCGAAATTACGGAATTTCATTAGGTCATTTTTATTGAACGATACTAAATCACCAAGTGTATCAACTTCAGCCGCTTTCAAACAATTTAGTGCTCTCACAGAAAGATCCATATCAACAAGCTTAGTTTTAAGCAATTGTCTCATATGCAATGATTCCTCATCGTATGATTCTGTTTGTGCAATTTCGTCAGCCTCGAGTGTAATTCTTTCGTCAGAGAACAACATGAAATGGTGAATTAAAACTTTTGCAGCTTCAGTAAGAGCATCTTTTGGATTGATTGAACCATCAGTTTTTATTTCAAAAACTAATTTTTCGTAATCTGTTTTTTGTTCTACACGGAAGTTTTCAATGGCATATTTTACATTTTTTACGGGAGTAAAAATTGAATCTGTAAAAATAGTTCCAATTGCAGCATTCTGTTTTTTGTTCTCTTCAGCAGGAACATATCCTCTACCTTTTTCGATTGTTAAATCGAAATTAAGTTTGATTTTACTGTCTAAATTACAGATAACTAGTTCTGGATTCAAAACTTGGAAACCTGAAATAAACTTTTGAAAATCACCAGCTGTTAATTGATCTTTACCAGAAACAGAAATAGTAACTGATTCATTATCAATATCTTCAATTTGACGTTTAAAACGTACTTGTTTAAGATTAAGGATAATTTCGGTAACGTCTTCAACAACTCCTGAAATAGTAGAAAACTCATGATCTACACCTTCAATGCGAACAGATGTAATTGCATAACCTTCTAATGCTGAAAGCAAAACTCTTCTAAGTGCATTACCAACGGTCAATCCGTATCCTGGTTCCAAAGGTCTAAATTCAAATTTACCTTCAAAATCGGTTGAATCGATCATGATAACTTTATCGGGCTTCTGAAAATTAAATATTGCCATAAATTTCGACTAAGTCAATTATTATTTGTTGTACAACTCTACGATTAATTGTTCTTTAATGTTTTCTGGAATTTGAAGTCTTGCTGGTACAGAAACAAAAGTACCTTCTTTGATATCGTTATTCCAAGTAATCCATTCATAAACATGACTTGAATTAGATAAAGAACGTTCGATAGCTTCTAAAGATTTAGATTTTTCACGAACTGCAACTTTATCACCAGGTTTAAGGTGGTAAGAAGGAATATTAACCACTTCACCGTTAACTGTGATGTGTCTGTGAGAAACGATTTGACGAGCACCTCTTCTAGAAGGAGCAATTCCCATTCTGAAAACTACATTATCCAATCTTGCTTCACACAATTGTAATAAAACTTCACCAGTAACTCCTTTAGTCGCTGATGCTTTTTTGAACAAACCTCTGAATTGTTTTTCTAAAATTCCATAAGAATATTTAGCTTTTTGCTTTTCCATTAACTGGATAGCAAATTCAGATTTTTTTCCTCTTTTTTTTGCCATCCCGTGTTGTCCAGGAGGGTAATTTCTTTTTTCGAAAGCTTTATCGTCTCCGAAAATTGCCTCGCCAAATTTACGAGCGATTCTTGTACTAGGACCAGTATATCTTGCCATTTTAAATTGTTTAAGATTGAGATTATGAATTCAGGTCTTATCCTTCAATAATCGAAGTTCAATCTAGGTTATACTATAATTTGTTTTTGAGTATTAAACTCTACGTCTTTTAGGAGGACGACATCCGTTGTGAGGCATTGGAGTAACATCGATAATCTCTGTAACTTCAATACCACCGTTATGTAGGGAACGAATAGCAGACTCACGTCCGTTTCCTGGTCCTTTTACATAAACTTTTACTTTTTTAAGTCCAGCTTCAAGAGCTACTTTACTACAATCTTCTGCTGCCATTTGGGCTGCGTATGGAGTGTTCTTTTTAGAACCTCTAAAACCCATTTTACCAGCTGAAGACCAAGAAATAACTTCACCTTTTTTGTTTGTCAAAGAAATGATGATATTGTTAAAAGTAGCAGAAATATGAGCTTCTCCCGTTGATTCAACGATAACTTTACGTTTTTTTGCAGTTGCTTTAGCCATATTACTTATTATTTAGTTGCTTTTTTCTTGTTGGCAACAGTTTTTCTCTTACCTTTTCTTGTTCTAGAGTTGTTCTTAGTTCTTTGTCCTCTTAAAGGAAGACCAGTTCTATGACGGATACCTCTGTAACATCCAATATCCATTAAACGTTTGATGTTTAAAGAAACTTCAGAACGTAATTCTCCTTCAATTTTAAAAGTTGATACCGCCTCACGAATTGCTCCGATCTCGTCATCATTCCAATCTTGAACTTTTTTATCTTGGCTAACTTGAGCTTTTTCTAAAATCTCAACAGCTCTACTTTTTCCTAATCCGAAGATATAGGTAAGTGCTATAACACCTCTCTTATTTTTTGGGATATCTACCCCTGCTATTCTTGCCATAATTATCCTTGTCTTTGTTTAAATCTAGGATTCTTTTTGTTTATTACGTACAATCTCCCTTTTCTTCGCACAATTTTGCACTCGGGACTTCTCTTTTTTACTGAAGCTCTAACTTTCATTTTGAATATCCTTTAATATCTATAAGTAATTCTTGCTTTTGACAAATCGTAAGGGCTCATTTCTAGTTTCACTTTATCACCAGGTAATAATTTGATGTAATGCATACGCATTTTTCCAGATATATGGGCGATTACAATATGTCCATTTTCTAACTCTACACGGAACATTGCATTTGACAATGCCTCAATGATTGATCCGTCTTGTTCTATTGCTGATTGTTTTGCCATAAGTTAAGCTACTGCTTTTCTATTTTTACCACTCTTCATCAAACCATCATAATGTTTATTCAACAAGTATGAATTAATTTGCTGCATTGTGTCTATGGCAACTCCAACCATAATTATTAATGAAGTACCTCCAAAAAACATTGCCCAAGATTGTTGAACATCCATAAGACTTACAACAATTGCTGGGAACACAGCTATCAAAGCAAGAAATAAAGATCCTGGAAAAGTTATCAAGGACATCACTTTGTCAAGATAATCAGAAGTTTCAACTCCTGGTCTGATACCTGGAATAAAACCACCACTTCTCTTTAAATCATCAGACATTTTATTAGTAGGAACTGTGATTGCAGTATAAAAGAAAGTAAATACAATAATTAAAGTTGCAAATACAAAATTATACCAAAATCCAAACATATTACTAAAAGCGCCAACGATTGATTGTGATGCATCTGATTTAGACAAACCTGCTAAGGCTGCTGGAATAAACATAATTGCTTGCGCAAAAATTATTGGCATAACTCCAGAAGCATTAAGCTTCAGAGGAATCCATTGTCTGTTTCCACCCAACATGTCTTGTTCAAAATCACCTGATGTTGTACGACGAGCATATTGAACAGGAATCTTCCTGATCGCCATAACTAATAGCACACAACAAATGATAACTAATAACCAAATGATAATTTCAATAACCAACAACATAGGTCCACCATTATTATTGGTAACTCTTGTTGTAAACTCTTGAATAAAAGCCTGAGGTAATCTAGCCAAAATTCCAACCATGATTAACAAAGAAATACCATTTCCAATTCCTTTATCAGTAATTTTTTCTCCTAACCACATGGCAAAAATTGTACCTGTAACTAAAATCACTACTGAAGAAAATAAGAATTCAAATGAATTGAATCCCAATAAAAATGCATTACTAGGTAATGTTCTATATAAATTATAGATATAAGTTGGACCTTGAACTAAAGTAATTCCTATTGTCAACCAACGAGTAATTTGATTAATCTTTTTTCTACCGCTTTCTCCATCACTTTGAAGTTTTTGTAAATAAGGAATCGCAATTCCCATTAACTGAACAACAATCGAAGCAGAAATATAAGGCATAATTCCTAAAGCAAAAACAGAAGCTTGAGAAAATGCACCTCCAGTAAACATGTCAAGAATTGAACCAATTCCTTCTTTAGTTTGCCCAGCTAAATTACCTAACTGTGTAGCATCAATACCTGGCAGGGTTACTTGAGCCCCAAAACGATAAACTAAAAGCAAACCCAATGTAATTAGGATTCTATTTTTCAGTTCCTCGATTTTCCAAACATTACTTATTGATTCAATAAATTTCTTCATATTAATTGAAAAATTACATTGTTACAGCTTCTCCACCAGCAGCTTCAATAGCAGCTTTTGCAGTAGCAGTAAATTTGTGAGCGGTTACTTTTAATTTTGCTGTCAATTCACCTCTACCTAAAATCTTAACGATTTCATTTTTAGTAGCTAAACGATTAGCAACATAAACTGTCATATCAACAGTATCTTTAATAACACCATTATCAACTAAAAGTTGAAGTGTATCAAGATTTACACCTTCGTAATCTTTACGATTGATGTTTGTAAAACCAAACTTAGGCACACGTCTTTGAAGTGGCATTTGCCCACCTTCAAAACCAATCTTTTTAGAATAACCAGAACGAGATTTTGCTCCTTTGTGACCTCTTGCAGAAGTACCACCTTTTCCAGAACCTTCTCCTCTACCTAATCTCTTATTTTGATTGTGTGTAGAACCTTCAGCAGGTTGTAAGTTACTTAAATTCATAACAGTATTTGTTATTTAGTTTCTTCAACAGAAACTAAGTGTTTAACTTTATTTATCATCCCAAGGATTGTAGGGTTTGAATCATGCTCTACAACTTGTCCCATTTTACGTAGACCTAAAGCTTCTAATCCTCTTTTTTGAGTAAGAGGACAGTTGATTTTGCTTCTAACTTGTTTTACTAATAATTTAGCCATAATTTCCTTGAATTAACCTTTAAAAACTTTTTCTAAAGAAACACCTCTTTGTTTTGCAACAGTATAAGCGCTTCTCATTTGCAATAAAGCATCAAAAGTTGCTTTTACTACGTTGTGAGGATTTGAAGATCCTTGAGATTTAGATAATACATCATGAATTCCAACTGATTCAAGAACTGAACGAACAGCTCCACCAGCAATAACTCCTGTACCATGAGAGGCAGGAATTAAAAACACACGTGCACCACCAAATTTACCTTTTTGTTCGTGAGGAACTGATTGACCATTCAAAGGAATTTTTACTAAATTTTTCTTAGCATCTTCTACTGCTTTCGCAATTGCTTCAGAAACATCTTTAGATTTTCCTAATCCGTGTCCAACAACTCCATTTTCATCACCTACAACCACAATAGCAGAAAAACCAAAAGCTCTACCTCCTTTTGTAACCTTAGTAACACGATTTACACTTACCAAACGATCTTTTAATTCAAGACCACTTGGTTTTACTAACTCTACATTCTTGTATTTACTATTAGACATACTATATTAGAATTTAAGTCCAGCCGCTCTTGCGCCTTCCGCTAATGATTTAATACGACCGTGATATAAATAACCTCCTCTATCGAAAGTCACTACGTCTATACCAGCTTTTAAAGCTTTTTCAGCAACTAGTTTTCCAACTGCTGTAGCAACTTCAATATTCGTACCGTTACCTATTTCTTTTTCTCTTGAAGAAGCCGCCAATATAGTAACTCCGTTTACGTCATCAATAAGTTGAGCGTAAATTTCTTTGTTACTTCTAAATACAGATAGTCTTGGATTAGTAGCAGTACCACTAATTGTTTTTCTAATTCTGAATCTAATTCGTTGTCTTCTTTCAGGTTTTGTTAATGACATAATCTTATTTTTTAAGCTGATTTACCTGCTTTTCTTCTTAATACTTCACCCACAAATTTAACACCTTTTCCTTTGTATGGCTCAGGCTTACGGAAACCTCTGATTTTCGCAGCTACTTGACCTAAAAGTTGTTTGTCAAATGATGTTAATTTAACAATTGGATTTTTACCTTTTTCAGATATTGTTTCTAAAGTTACTTCTGGAGCAATTTCTAAAACAATATTGTGAGAATATCCAAGAGCTAAATCTAACTTTTGTCCTTGATTTGAAGCTCTATAACCAACTCCTACCAACTCTAAAGATTTAGTAAAACCTTCATTAACACCAACAATCATATTGTTGATTAAAGATCTATATAAACCGTGTTTTGCTCTTTGGTCTTTGTGATCAGACGATCTATCAACTTGAACTTGACCGTCTTCAACTGTTACAGTTACGTCCGAGAACTCCTGTGTTAGTTGACCATTTTTTCCTTTTACTGTAATGATACCATTTGCAACTTCAACAGTTACACCAGCAGGGATTACAACCGGATTTTTACCTATTCTTGACATCTTCTACTATTTTAATGATTAGTAAACGTAACAAATTACTTCACCACCAACATTTAATTGCTTGGCTTTCTTTCCTGTCATCAAACCTTTTGATGTAGAAACAATAGCAATTCCTAATCCGTTAAGGATTCTAGGAATTGATGAAGAACCTGAATACTTACGTAAACCTGGTTTACTAATTCTTTGGATATCTTTAATTACAGACTCTTTAGTATCTTTATCATACTTCAAAGCAATTTTGATTGAACCCTGAACAGCGTTGTCTTCAAATTTGTAACTCAAGATATAACCTTGATCGAATAAGATCTTAGTTATTTCTTTTTTTAGATTAGATGCAGGAATTTCAACAACTTTGTGGTTTGCAGCCACAGCGTTACGAACTCTTGTCAAATAATCTGCAATAGGATCTGTATACATGTGTATTAATTTGCGGTTATGGTTTTCATAGGACACTCATCCTATGAACCTTTAACCAATTTATAAATGTGTTTGTATCAACGCAACTAAGTTACGTCTACCAAGATGCTTTTTTAACACCTGGGATTAAACCGTTATTTGCCATTTCACGAAATGTTACACGTGAAATACCAAATTGACGCATATAACCTCTAGGTCTACCAGTCAATTTACAACGATTGTGCAAACGAACAGGAGAAGCATTTTTCGGTAATTTTTGCAAACCTACGAAATCTCCAGCTTCTAACAAAGCTTTTCTTTTCTCAGCATACTTTGCTACAGTTTTTTCTCTCTTAACCTCACGGGCTTTCATTGATTCTTTAGCCATATCTTAATTCTTTTTAAAAGGTAAACCTAATTCAGCCAATAGTGATTTTGCTTCTTTATCTGTTTTTGCAGAAGTTACAAAAGATATATCCATCCCTGATATTTTGTTTACTTTGTCAATATCAATTTCTGGGAAAATGATTTGCTCCAAAACACCAAGATTGTAATTACCTCTTCCATCAAAACCAGTAGCTTTAATTCCACTAAAATCTCTCACACGTGGTAAAGCAGATGTAATAAGTCTATCTAAAAACTCATACATTCTTTCTCCACGCAAAGTAACTTTCGCTCCGATAGGCATCCCTTTTCTCAATTTGAATGACGCTACGTCTTTCTTTGAGATTGTAGATACTGCTTTCTGTCCAGTGATCTTTGTTAACTCTTCAACTGCATAGTCGATAAGTTTTTTATCCGATACAGCTGCACCAACTCCTTTACTTAAAACGATTTTTTCCAATTTTGGAACTTCCATTACGTTTACGTATCCGAATTCCTCTTTAAGAGCAGCAATTACTCTGCTCTTATATTCTTCTTTTAGTCTAGGTATATACGCCATTACTATAGTACTTGATTAGATTTTTTTGAAAATCTTACTTTCTTATCTCCTTCTACTCTAATACCTACTCTAGTTGTTTCCTTTGTTTTAGGATCAATTAAAGAGATGTTAGATATTTGTATAGAAGCTTCTTTCTTTACGATACCACCTTGAGGGCTTTTTGCACTTGGTTTCGTATGTTTTGAAACCATGTTTACACCTTCAACAATCGCTTTGTTTTTCTCTTTGTACACACGTAATACTTTACCTTCAGCACCTTTATGGTCTCCAGCTATTACTCTTACGATGTCACCTGATTTTATTTTTAGCTTTATCATCTTAAAACGAATTAAAGCACTTCTGGTGCTAATGATACAATTTTCATGAATTGTTTTTCACGAAGTTCTCTTGCTACCGGACCAAAAACACGAGTTCCTCTCATTTCACCAGCAGCATTTAATAACACACATGCGTTGTCATCAAATCTAATGTATGAACCATCGGCTCTTCTTACTTCTTTTTTGGTACGTACAACAACTGCAGTTGAAACAGCTCCTTTTTTAACGCTTCCGTTAGGTGCTGTATCTTTGATAGAAACTACAATCTTGTCTCCAACAGAGGCATACCTTCTTTTGGTACCTCCTAAAACACGGATAGTTAAAACTTCCTTTGCTCCAGTGTTATCTGCTACTTTTAGTCTTGATTCTTGTTGTACCATAATTATTTAGCTCTTTCTAGGATTTCAACTAACCTCCAACATTTTGTTTTACTTAAAGGACGCGTTTCGCTAATCCTTACTGTATCTCCAACGTTGCAGTCGTTCATTTCGTCGTGTGCGTGATACTTTTTAGTTTTCAACACGAACTTACCGTATAATGGGTGTTTTACTTTACGTACTTCAGCAACTACGATAGATTTATCCATCTTGTCAGAAGTAACAACACCAACTCTTTCTTTTCTTAAATTTCTTTTTTCTTCCATCTTTCAGCAGATTACAATTATTGCAACTCTCTTTTAGTAAGTTCCGTAGCTAATCTTGCAACTGTTCTTCTTACACTTCTAATTTGAAGTGGGTTCTCAATTGGTGAAATAGCGTGAGCCATTTTTAGGTCGGCATATGCCTTCTTAGTCTGGCTAAGTTTTTCTTGCAACTCCGCTGCAGAAAGATCTTTTATTTCTGATTGTTTCATAATATAATATAGATTATGCTTCGAAATCTCTAGCAACGACAAATTTAGTTTTTACTGGAAGCTTTTGAGCTGCAAGACGTAACGCCTCTTTTGCAACTGACAAAGGTACTCCTCCAACTTCAAACATAATTCTTCCGGGTTTAACAACGGCAGCCCAATACTCAACTGCACCTTTACCTTTACCCATACGTACCTCAAGAGGTTTCTTAGTGATAGGTTTGTCTGGAAATATTTTGATCCATAATTGTCCTTCTCTTTTCATGAAACGAGTTGCAGCAATACGCGCAGCTTCGATTTGACGAGAGGTTAAGAACATTCCATCTTCATGTACAGATTTAATACCAAACATTCCATTAGAAAGTTCATGTCCTCTTTGAGAATTCCCTTTCATTTTACCTTTTTGTACCTTACGGTATTTTGTTCTTTTAGGCTGTAACATTTTTCTTTAGTTTAAAAATTTACTTTCGTTTACGAGCGTCTGGTTTTCCACCTTTGTTAAAAGGCTTTCTGTCTCCTCTTGGAGAATCACCACCTTTACCACCAGCACCAGATTGTTTTTTGTCCATTCCAGCAAGTGGAGAAAGATCTCTCTTTCCATAAACTTCACCTTTCATGATCCATACTTTGATACCCATTCTACCGTAAGTAGTATGAGCTTCAGCCAAAGCATAATCAATATCAGCTCTGAAAGTTGATAGAGGAATTCTACCTTCTTTGAAACCCTCTGAACGAGCCATCTCTGCACCATTCAAACGACCAGAAATCAAAACCTTGATACCTTCAGCGTTCATACGCATAGAAGCAGCAATAGCCATTTTGATTGCACGTCTGTAAGAAATTCTACTTTCGATTTGACGACAGATGCTTGTAGCAACTAGATACGCGTCAAGTTCAGGTCTTTTGATTTCAAATATGTTGATTTGAACCTCTTTGTCAGTAATTTTCTTAAGTTCCTCTTTCAACTTGTCTACCTCTTGTCCACCTTTTCCGATAATGATACCAGGTCTAGCAGTAGTGATAGTAACGGTTACAAGTTTCAAAGTTCTCTCGATGATTACTTTTGATACACTAGCTTTTGATAAACGAGCATGGATATACTTTCTGATTTTATGATCTTCGGCAAGTTTATCACCGTAATCATTTCCACCATACCAGTTTGAGTCCCACCCTCTGATGATACCAAGTCTATTTCCAATTGGATTTGTCTTTTGTCCCATGCTGCTTAAGAATTGCTTTGTGTGTTATTGATAGCCCCAAGCACGATTGTTACGTGATTAGAACGTTTTCTTATTCTGTGTGCTCTTCCTTGTGGCGCTGGACGAAGTCTTTTCAACATCATTCCACCATCAACACGGATTTCCTTAACAAATAAACCAGCTTCTTCCATATTAGCTTCAGGGTTTTTAGCTTGCCAGTTAGCAATTACTGATAAAACCAATTTTTCTAATTTTCTTGAAGCTTCTTTAGAACTAAATCTTAAGATGTTAAGTGCTCTTTCTACCTTCTGACCTCTTACCAAGTCCGCTACTAAGCGCATTTTTCTAGGTGAAGTAGGGCAGTTATTCAATTTTGCGAAGGCCAAAGACTTATTCGCCTCTTTTCTTGCGTCTGCTGTTTCTCTTTTACGAACTCCCATTGCTTCTTATTTTTTACCTTTATTTTTTGCTCCAGCATGACCTCTAAAAGACCTAGTTGGTGAAAATTCTCCTAATTTGTGACCTACCATGTTTTCTGTTACGTAAACTGGTACAAATTGACGACCGTTATGAACTGCGATAGTTTGTCCAACAAAGTCTGGAGTAATCATAGAAGCTCTAGACCATGTCTTAACCACTCCTTTATTTCCACCTGCGATGTTTTCTTGAACTTTCTTGTCTAACTTATAATGAACGAAAGGTCCTTTTTTTAATGAACGTGCCATATCTTATTATTTCTTTCTACGTTCTACGATATACTTGTTACTCGGGTTTTTCTTAGAACGAGTTCTATAACCTTTAGCTGGTATTCCATTTCTTGAACGTGGATGTCCACCAGAAGAACGTCCTTCACCACCACCCATTGGGTGATCGACAGGGTTCATTGCAACAGGTCTTGTTCTAGGTCTTCTTCCTAACCATCTTGTTCTACCAGCTTTTCCTGATACAACTAATTGGTGGTCTGAATTAGAAACCGCTCCAATTGTAGCCGAACAAGTCAACAAGATCAATCTTGTCTCACCTGAAGGCATTTTGATTGTAGCATATTTTCCATCTCTTGCCATCAATTGAGCAAATGTTCCAGCAGAACGAGCGATTACAGCTCCTTGTCCTGGTCTCAATTCGATACAAGAAATTACAGTTCCAAGTGGAACTCTACTTAAAGGTAATGTATTACCAATTTCAGGTTGAGATTCTGGACCAGAAACTAATTTCTGACCAACTTTCAATCCGTTTTGAGCAATAACATACGTTTTCTCCCCATCAGCATACGCTAACAAAGCGATAAAAGCAGTACGATTTGGATCATATTCAATTGACTTAACCGTCGCAGGAATTCCTTCTTTTGTACGTTTAAAATCAATGATACGATATCTCTGCTTGTGACCACCACCCGTATAACGCATGGTCATCTTTCCTTGACTATTTCTACCACCAGAGTTTTTTATCGGCGCTATCAAAGAGCGTTCCGGCTTATCAGTTGTAATGGCGTCATAACCATTCACAACTCTAAATCGCTGACCTGGGGTAATAGGTTTTAATTTTCTTACTGACATTTTATCTTAGATATTGTTGTAAAAATCAATTGTTTCTCCTTCTTGTACTTGAACAATTGCTTTTTTGATTGCATTCGTCTTTCCACTGATTAAACCACTTTTAGTGTATTTTGTAGTTCTATCCGGTCTTACGTTCATCGTGTTAACACTCAAAATAGTTACTCCATAAGCAGCTTCAATAGCTTTCTTAATTTGCACTTTGTTTGCTTTTTTGTCAACAACAAATCCGAAGCGGTTTAAAACTTCACTTTCTTTGGTTACTTTTTCCGTTACTATAGGCTTAATTATGATGCTCATATCCTATTATTTACTTAAATTTTCTTCAATTATCTCCAAAGAACTCTCTAAAAGCACTAAATTATTAGCGTTTAATATAGCGTAAGTACTTAGTTCTAAGCTACTTACTACGCTAGAGCCTTTTAAATTGCGTGACGACAAATATACATTTTTATTTACATCACCCAACACAAACAGGGATTTTTTATTCTCTAACTCTAAAGCTTTCAAAACGTTGATGAAATTTTTAGTGTTTGGAGTTTCAAAATTAAAGTCTTCAAGAACGATAATGTTCGACTCTTTTGCTTTAATTGAGAAAGCAGATTTTCTAGCCAAACGTTTCAAGCTTTTATTCAATTTGAATGAATAACTTCTTGGTCTTGGTCCGAAAACTGTTCCACCACCTTTAAACAATGGATTCTTTGCACTACCCGCACGAGCAGTACCAGTTCCTTTTTGTTTTTTAATCTTACGAGTACTTCCCGCAACTTCAGCTCTTTCTTTAGCTTTGTGCGTTCCTTGTCTTTGATTAGCAAGATATTGCTTAACATCAAGGTATACTGCATGATTGTTTGGTTCTATACCAAATACTGAATCAGAAAGTTGAACTTTTCTTCCAGTATCTTTTCCGTTGAAATCTAATACTTTTGCTTCCATTACTTCTGAATGATTACATAAGAGTTGTTATGACCAGGAACACATCCTTTAATAACAAGTAGGTTCTTATCAGCCACTACTTTTAAAACTCTAAGGTTTTGAACTTTTACATTGTCTCCTCCCATACGTCCAGCCATACGCATTCCTTTGAATACTCTAGATGGATAAGAAGAAGCTCCTACAGAACCTGGCGCTCTTAAACGATTGTGTTGACCGTGAGTTGCTTGACCAACACCACCAAAACCGTGACGTTTTACAACCCCTTGAAAACCTTTACCTTTAGATACACCTTGTACATCTACAAATTCTCCTTCAGAAAAAATAGAAACATCAATAAGATCTCCTAATTTTTGCTCTGTTGCGAAATCTTGGAATTCAACGACTTTTTTCTTAGCTACAGTTCCCGCTTTTTTAAAGTGACCTAAAGCCGCTTTTGTGGAATGTTTCTCGTTTTTGTCATCGAAACCAAGTTGCAACGCTTCGTACCCGTCAACACCTTTGGTTCTGACTTGGGTAACAACACATGGTCCAGCTTCGATTACTGTACAAGGAATATTCTTCCCGTTCTCGTCGAAAATACTAGTCATGCCGATTTTTCTACCAATTAACCCAGACATAAATATTAATTATTAATTATTAAATATAAAAATAGAACACATCATTTAAGTGAACCCTATTTTTAAAGTGGTGCAAAAGTATAACTTATTTACACACAATCCAAAAAAAGTTTTCACTTAAACAAAGTGCTCTTTTTACTCTTAAGTAAATCCTTAAACTTTGATCTCTACTTCAACTCCACTAGGCAATTCTAATTTCATTAAAGCATCAATAGTTTTAGATGAAGATGAATAAATATCAATTAATCTCTTATATGACATTACTTCAAATTGCTCTCTCGCTTTTTTGTTAACGTGTGGAGAACGTAGAACAGTAAAAAGTTTTTTGTGTGTTGGCAATGGAATTGGTCCTGTAACAACTGCACCGGTACTTTTTACCGTTTTTACAATCTTCTCAGCAGACTTGTCTACCAACATGTGATCGTAAGATTTTAATTTTATTCTGATTTTTTGACTCATTTTCTTAAAGATTATGCGTTTCCTTTTGCTTTTTTGATAACTGCTTCTGAAATATTAGAAGGCGTTTCAGAGTAGTGTGAAAATTCCATAGTAGATGTTGCTCTACCTGACGAAAGTGTTCTTAACGTAGTAACGTATCCAAACATTTCAGACAACGGCACATCTGCTTTAATAGTTTTAGCACCAGCTCTATCACCCATATCATTCACCTGACCTCTACGACGGTTTATATCACCTACGATATCCCCCATGTTTTCTTCTGGTGTTATCACTTCCATTTTCATGATTGGCTCTAATATAACAGCACCAGCTGCTTTAGCTACCTCTCTATACCCCATTCTTGCTGCAAGCTCAAAAGAAAGTGCATCAGAATCCACAGGGTGAAAAGATCCGTCTAATAAAGTTACTTTCAAACTATCTACTTGATATCCTGCTAAAGGACCTGTTTTCATAGCTTCTCTAAAACCTTTTTCAACCGATGGGATATATTCTTTAGGAACGTTACCACCTTTTACCGCATTTACAAACTGCAATCCAACTGGAGCTTTACCATCAACTTCATCTGCTGGTTCCAAAATAAATACGATATCACCGAACTTACCTCGACCTCCAGATTGTTTTTTGTATGTTTCTCTATGTTGTGCTTTCTTAGTAAAAGCTTCTTTATATTCCACTTGAGGCTCACCTTGGTTCACTTCAACTTTGAATTCACGTCTCATTCTATCAACCAAGATATCTAAGTGAAGCTCACCCATACCAGAGATAATAGTTTGCCCTGAAGCTTCGTCCGTTCTAACTGTAAACGTTGGATCTTCTTCAGCTAATTTAGCCAAAGCCATACCCATTTTATCTACGTCAGCCTTAGTTTTAGGCTCAATAGCAATACCAATTACTGGTGCAGGGAATTTCATAGACTCAAGAATAATTGGGTGTTTTTCATCACACAATGTATCTCCAGTTTTAATATCTTTAAATCCAACAGCAGCTCCAATATCTCCAGCCTCAATGTATTCGATTGGATTTTGTTTGTTAGCGTGCATTTGGTAGATACGAGAAATTCTTTCTTTATTTCCTGAACGTGTGTTCAAAACATAAGAACCAGCATCTAGTCTTCCTGAATAAGCTCGGAAGAAAGCCAAACGACCTACGAATGGGTCAGTAGCAATTTTAAATGCCAAAGCAGCAAATGGCTCTTTAACATCTGGCTTACGCAAGATTTTAGTTTGATCTTCTTCTAATAACTCAGCATCATCAGGATGAATTCCTTCGATACCAGCTTTATCCATTGGAGATGGCAAGTATTTACATACAGCATCTAACATGAATTGAACTCCTTTATTTTTGAAAGAAGAACCAGCAATCATAGGAATAATAGCCATATCCATTACAGCAGCTCTTAAAGCAGTATTGATTTCCTCTTCCGTGATAGAATCTGGATCTTCCATATACTTATCAAGTAAGTTCTCATCATAATCAGCTACAGCTTCAATAAGGATATCTCTGTATTCTTTTACTTCGTCGATCATATCAGCAGGAATTTCAACAACTTCATAAGTCGCTCCCATTCCAGCATCATCCCAAACAATAGCTTGGTTTCTTACTAAATCCACAACACCTTTGAAATCATTTTCTTCACCAATTGGCAAAGTGATTGCAACTGCATTTGATTTCAACATATCTCTTACTTGTTGACAAACCATCAAAAAGTTAGAACCTTGTCTATCCATTTTATTAACGAAACCAATACGCGGTACTCTGTATTGATCTGCTAATCTCCAGTTAGTTTCCGACTGAGGCTCAACACCATCAACAGCACTAAACAAGAAAACCAAACCATCAAGAACACGCAAAGAACGGTTTACCTCAACTGTAAAGTCAACGTGTCCTGGAGTATCGATAATATTAAAGTGATAAGGCAATGTTTCAGGTAAAATTTTACCTTGAGTTGTTGGAAAATTCCATTCACAAGTTGTAGCCGCAGAAGTAATTGTTATACCTCTTTCTTGCTCTTGCGCCATCCAGTCCATTGTTGCAGCACCATCGTGTACTTCACCAATTTTGTGTGATTTTCCAGTATAGAATAATATACGCTCTGTTGTTGTTGTTTTACCAGCATCAATATGAGCAGCAATTCCTATGTTTCTTGTATATTTAAGTTCTCTAGCCATTTCTTAAGAATTAAAATCTAAAGTGAGAGAAAGCTTTGTTAGCTTCTGCCATTTTGTGAGTATCCATTCTTTTCTTAACAGCTGCTCCTTCTTCTTTAGCCGCAGCTAAACATTCTGAAGCTAACCTCTGAGCCATTGATTTTTCGTTTCTTCTTCTTGAATAAAGAATCAACCATTTCATTGCCATAGAAATCTTTCTGTCTGGACGAATTTGCATTGGAATTTGAAATGTTGCTCCACCTACTCTACGACTACGTACTTCTACGTGAGGCATAACATTAGTTAACGCATCTTTCCAAATTTCTAATGATGGTTTCTCCGCATCTTGTTTTTTAGACTCAATGATGTCAATAGCATCATAAAATACTTTAAACGCTGTCGATTTTTTTCCATCCCACATTAAGTTGTTCACAAAACGTGTTACCAGTTGGTCATTAAACCTTGGATCTGGTAAAAGTGGTCTTTTCTTTGCCGCTCTTTTTCTCATGTCTTTTTTTTAATAAAATGTCATACTTATACAGTTGTAATAAATTACACCTATACAAGAACTAACTTTTTAAATTACTTTTTTGCTTCTTTTGGGCGTTTTGCTCCGTACTTAGATCTTCTTTGCGTTCTTCCTGCTACTCCTGACGTATCAAGCGCACCACGAACGATGTGATATCTAACTCCTGGTAAATCTTTTACCCTTCCACCCCTAACTAATACTATCGAGTGCTCTTGTAAATTGTGTCCTTCACCAGGGATGTAAGCATTCACTTCATTACCATTTGTCAAACGTACACGCGCTACTTTACGCATTGCAGAGTTTGGTTTTTTTGGTGTTGTAGTGTAAACACGCGTACAAACCCCTCTTCTTTGAGGACAAGAATCTAAAGCAACCGATTTACTCTTCTTAGTTATCTGAGTTCTTCCTGTTCTTACTAATTGTTGAATTGTTGGCATAATTAATACTAAAAATTTCTTATTATATTAAATTCCCGCTTTTTACGGGGTTGCAAATGTAGAAAATATTTTTTACTCTACAAACGTTAATCTATTAATTTTCAATAAGATTATTTTATCATTTGATTTTTATAGCAAACAATAGATATTTGCATTACTTTTATTAAAACACACACTCATTTGAAACAGTCTTTAATTTACCTTTTATTCCTATTTTTTTGCCTTACTTGTTCTGCGCAAAGTTTTCATTTAGTAATAACTGGTAGTAACGCATTAGAAACAAAAACTATAGACTCCCTAAAATACAACTCCGAACATAAAAACCCAAAATTACTTAAAGACGAAATAATCCGAGTTTCTCAAAAATTATCCGAAATGGGATATGTAGACAACTCTACAACATCAATTAGCACAAAAAGAGACTCTACTTACATTGCTAATTTCATACTAGGAAAAAAAATAAAATACATACATATATATATAGGTACTAAAAACCTATTTACCGATATAGTAGATCAAAGAAAAAAAGACACTTTAACACTTCCTTATACCGAAATTAATTCGTTTCTAAATCAAGCCGTTCGGAAATTAGAGCAAAACGGATTTGCTTTAGCAAGACTAAAATTAGTGAACATAAAAAGAATAGAAAACGAAATTTACGCTGATTTAAAATTAGAATCAGATAAAAAAAGAAAATTAAACTCCATTACAATCAATTACACAGAAAACAATAAAACCACCACATTTCCGAGCGGGCACTTTGCGCAAATCAACAGGAAATACAAAAACAGCATTTTTAATCAGAAAATTGTGGATGAAATTTATAGTGACTTTGAAAAATTTGGATTTGTTAATCAAGTTAAGTATCCCGAAATTTTATTTACAAAAGACACCACAAAAGTTTACATATATCTTGAGAAAAAAAAATCCAATACTTTTGATGGCTTTATCGGATTTTCAAATACTGATAACAAAAAAATAACCTTAAACGGATACTTAGACCTAAAACTAGAAAATATCCTAGGCACCGGAGAACAATTTTCTGTTTATTGGAAAAGCGACGGAAACGATCAAAAAACATTCAACGGTAGTATTGAAATTCCTTATCTACTTAAATCCCCGATAGGATTAAAAGCGCAAATCCAATTATTTAGACAAGACAGCACTTTTCAAAACACAAAAACCGCATTTGACTTAAGTTACTTTAAAAATTACAACACGCGATTTTATATTGGATACCAAGCCACCGAATCAAGCGACATACAAAACTCAACAACCACTTCCATAAGCGATTTTAATAATTCCTTTTTAACATTTGGTTTTAATTATAGAAAAATAGATGTAAACAATTTTACATTTCCAATGAAGTCAATTTTTTCAATAACAGCAGGAACCGGGAAGATAGAAATTAATAATCCGCTAGAAAACAGCACAAAAAGCAATCAATTTTTTTTAAACATACAAGCAGCACATAACTTTACCTTAAACAAAAAAAATATAATAAATATAAATAGCCAAAATTACTATCTACAAAGCGATCGTTACATTGTAAATGAGCTGTTCCGTTTTGGAGGATTTAACAGCATAAGAGGATTTACTGAAAACAGCTTACAAGCTTATTTCACAAGCTCAATTCTTTCAGAATATAGACACATAATATCCTCTAACCTATACGTTCACACAATCTTAGATTATTGCATTTACAAAAATAAACTAGACATTACACAAAGAGACAACACAAAAAATCTTCTAGGAATAGGCCTTGGATTTGGACTACAAACAAAAAACGGTTTGTTAAAATTCGCAATAGCAAACGGCACTACCAAAAACCAACAAATAGAAATTTATAACACTATTTTACACATTAGTTATAATGTTAATTTTTAATATTAACAAAAATTAGTATTTCATATATTAGGAAAGTTAACAAATTATTAAGAAGTTTGCGAGACTAATTCAAAATATTAAAAAATGAAACTAAAGTTTAATGGATTCTTAGTACTACTAATAGTACTTGTGGCGCAACTAACTTTTGCGCAAGAAAGAGCTGTTTCTGGTGTTGTTTCTGATAATGCAGGATTGCCTATACCAGGCGTTAGTGTGTTAGTTAAGGGAACAAATTCTGGAACACAAACTGATTTTGACGGAAAATTTTCTATCAAAGCCTCACCAAGCCAAGTCTTGGTATTCAGCTACATTGGAATGAAAACCCAAGAAATTACAGCTAGTTCATCAACTGTAAATGTAAAATTAGCAAGTGATGCATTAGAGCTTGAGGGGGTTGTAGTAACTGCTTTAGGGATTAAAAGAGAAAAAAAATCTCTAGGTTATGCAACTCAAGAAGTAAAAGGAAGTGCAGTTTCAGATGTAAAAAGTTCAAACTTTGTTAACTCATTATCAGGAAAAGTTGCAGGTTTAGATATTAAAACATCCGGAAACCTTGGAGGTTCAACTAATGTGGTTATACGTGGTAATAAATCTATTGGCGGAAATAACCAAGCGTTATTCGTAGTTGATGGTGTACCCGTTGACAACAACAACACAAACTCTTCAACTCAAAGAGCAGGTGGTGGAGGTTACGATTACGGTAATGCCGCATCAGATATCAATCCTGACGATATCGAATCTATCAACGTTCTAAAAGGTGCAGCTGCTACAGCACTTTATGGTTCTCGCGCTTCTAATGGTGTGATAATGATTACTACAAAAAAAGGGAAAAGTCAAAAAGGTATTGGTGTTACAATCAATTCTAGCTTAACTTTAGGAACTGCTGACAAAACAACACTTCCAAGATACCAAAACAAATACGGAGCTGGTTATGGACCATACTATGATGACGAATCTGGTTACTTCTTCTTAGCAGATGTAAATGGTGACGGTATTGACGATTTGACTACCCCATTTACTGAAGATGCTTCTTATGGAGCTGCATTTGACCCAACAAAATTAGTTTACCAATGGAATTCTATTTATCCACAATTAAAAGATACATACGGTAAAGCTACTCCATGGGTTGCTGGAAAGAACAATCCAAATTATGTATGGCAAACTGCTGCAACCACTGTAAACTCTGTATCACTAGATGGAGGAACTGATAAAAGTTCATTCCGTTTAGGATTTACTAACTTAATCCAAGAAGGTAACTTACCTAATGGAAGTATCAAAAGAAATAGTATTAACTTTTCTGGATCACAAGAATTATCTGATAATTTAAAAGTATCTACTACTTTTAACTATGTAAAAACAGATGGTAAAGGAAGAAACGGAACTGGATATAGTGCGCAAAACGTTATGCAACAGTTCAGACAATGGAACCAAATGAACGTTGACTTCAAAGAACAAGAAGCGGCATATTTCTTAACAAGAGAAAACATAACTTGGAACCCTAACAGCATAGACAATTTAAGACCAATATACTCTGACAACCCGTACTGGACATTCTATGAAAACTATCAAAACGATACAAGATCAAGATATTTTGGTAATGTTGCTTTAGACAACAAACTTACAAGTTGGTTAAGTGTTATGGCTAGATTTTCATTTGACACGTATGCATCAATACAAGAAGAAAGAACTGCAGTAGGAAGTTCTGACGTATCTAGATATGGAAGAACAAACAACAATAGATCAGAGTACAACTATGATTTAATGTTAAACTTCAACAAAAATATTACTGAAAAATTAAACATAGAAGGTAATATTGGTTGGAACTTAAGAAAAAATACTGCTAATAGCATTAGTGCTCAAACCAATGGTGGTTTAAACTTAGCTAGATTATATGCACTTTCAAACAGCGTTAATCCAATTGAAGCTCCGTTAGAATACGATGCAGTTAAAATGGTTGACGGTGAGTATATTAGAGCTAGCTTAGGATATGATAACTTCGCATATGTGGAAGGTTCATTCAGAACTGACCGTTCTTCAACATTACCTAAAAATGACAATCGTTATGGTTACTACTCAGTAACTGGAAGTTTGGTGTTCTCTGAATTACTAAAAGCTGATTGGTTATCATTTGGTAAAGCCAGAGCAAACTACGCTGAAGTAGGAAGCGATACTGATCCTTACAATGTATTTAATACGTATGCTATTGGTTCTCCTTTTAATGGAAATGGAATAGCATCCAATCCGACAGTCAAGCCAAACGAAAACTTAAAACCTGAAAGATCTAAAAGTACTGAATTTGGTCTTGAGATGCAATTTTTCAAAAAACGTTTAGGATTTGATGTTTCATACTACAAAACTATAACTGAAGATCAAATTACAAGCATTCCGTTATCTAACTCTACTGGATATTCTGCAGCAGTATTAAATGCTGGAACTGTACAAAACAAAGGGTTTGAGGTACAGTTGAACGCAACACCAATAAAGTTAGATTCGTTTAAATGGGACATGAACTTAAACTGGACTAAAAATGAAAGCTTAGTTGTTGAATTATTAAATGGTATCGACAATTTACAATTAGCATCACTACAAGGTGGAATTTCAATAAACGCTACTCCAGGGCAGCCTTATGGAACTATTAGAGGAAGTGACTTTATCTACGCTGATAATGGTCAACGTATAGTAAATCAAACAAACGGGCGATACAACAGAACAACCGCTAACAATATCGTAATTGGAGACATCAATCCAGATTGGAAAGCAGGTTTAAACAACAGTATAACTTACAAAAATTTCAATTTAAGTTTCTTACTTGATATGCAAAAAGGTGGAGATGTTTTCTCTCTTGACACTTGGTATGGTTATGCTACAGGTATGTATGATTTCTCTGCTGCAAACAACGACTTAGGAAATCCTGTTCGTAATCCAATTGTAGGAACTGCTGGAAATTATGGCGCAACAAGTGGTGGTATCATATTAAATGGTGTAGCTCCTGATGGAAGTAAAAATGAAGTAAGAACCGACATGAGTAATTATGCAAACGCATTAGGTTACGTTCGAGCGCCTAACAAACTTCACGTTTATGACGCAAGTTATATTAAATTACGTGAAGCTAGTATTACGTATAATTTAGATACTAAATATCTGAAAAAACTACCATTCACAAATGTTACATTATCTGTGATTGGAAGAAACTTATGGATTATCCATAAAAACACACCTTACGCTGATCCAGAAGCTGGTTTGAGTTCAGGAAATGTTCAAGGATACCAATCAGGTGCATATCCTTCAATAAGAGAAATTGGTGGAAGTCTTAAATTACAGTTTTAAAAAAAAACAATATGAAAAAATTAATATTAACAGCTCTTACTGTTTTTGCTTTTGTATCGTGTCAATCAGATGACCAATATGAAAACTACAATAGAGATACGAAAAACCCTACGCAGGTTAATGCCGGTTTCCTTTTTAACTCTGCAACAAAAAGTTTGTTCGATCAAATGACAAGTACTAATGTAAACACTAATATCTTTAGATTATTAGGGCAGCATTGGACAGAAACAACTTATGTTGACGAAGCAAATTACGATTTTAATACTCGTAGTATTACTGCCTCTCAATGGAATGAGCTTTACAGAGATGTTTTATTGGATTTAAAGTCTGCTAAAACAATTACTGATGCTGATGCTGGATTATCTGCTGCTCAGAAAAAAACAAGAAATGCTCAAATTGAAATTCTATCTGTATATGCATGGGCAAATTTAGTAGAGAATTTTGGTGATATTCCATATTCACAAGCATTAAGTCCGGGTGAATTCGCTTTACCAACTTACGATAAAGCTGAAACAGTTTATACTGATCTTATAAAACGTTTAACAGCTGCTATACCTGATTTAACTGATGAGGGGTTTGGTTCTGTTGATCCAATTTATTCAGGAAATACAGCAAATTGGAAAAAATTTGGAAATTCTTTATTATTAAGAATGGGAATTCGTGTTGCTGACGTAACAACTATGAGTGCCGTTTCACAAACTGCAATTAAAGCAGCGGTTGCCGGTGGTGTTTTCACATCGAACGCTGATAATGCAGAATTAGAATATGCCTCATCTTCTCCAAACACAAACCCTGTTTGGGTAGATTTAGTTCAATCTGGAAGATCTGATTTTGTTGTTGCAAACACATTAGTAGATGAAATGAATGCTTTAAATGATCCTAGAAGAACAAGCTATTTTGATGAGAACTTAGGAGTTGGTGTATTTGAAGGTGGTCCTTATGGTGACAACAATTCATACACAAGATATACACATGTAAGCAATAGAATTGTTGACCCTTCAAACCCAGCAAGCTTAATTGATTACGCTGAAGTTTCTTTTTATTTAGCTGATGCTGCTGAGCGTTCTATTTCTGGAACTCCAGTTGCAGCTCCAGGTTTTTATAACCAAGGAATTACTGCTTCATTTGACTATTGGGGTACTACAGGTGTAACTGCTTACTTGGCAAATCCAAATGTAAACTATGCTACTGCTCCAGGTACTTGGAAAGTTAAAATTGGTAAGCAATTATGGTTAGCCATGTACAACAGAGGTTACGAAGCATGGACAGCTTGGAGACAATATGACTTTCCAGGATTTAATAAACCTGCAGTTTCTGAAGCTGATGTTCCAACAAGATTGACTTATCCATTAGCTGAGCAAAACTTAAACACAGTGAACTACAATGCTGCTACAACATCAATTGGAGGAGACAAACAAACAACAAAATTATTTTGGGATAAATTCTAATTATTCCTTAATTCTAATATTAAAAACCATCCCATTTTTTGGGGTGGTTTTTTTTTATATCTTTGCACCATGGAAAAAGAACATCAAATATTTGGGATTAGAGCGATAATCGAAGCAATACAAGCGGGTGCAACTGTAGACAAAGTCTATATTCAAAAGGAAGCTAGTAGCGAACTAATGAAAGACTTGATGAAAGTGATGAAGCGTGGCAACATTAACTTTTCTTATGTTCCCGTTGAAAAACTAAATAGATTGACACCGAATAACCATCAAGGTGCCGTAGCGACTATATCCCCTATTTCATTTTTCGATTTAGAATCACTAATTGAATCGGTGCAAGAAAACGGAAAAAAACCATTGTTCTTAATTTTAGATCAAATATCTGATGCACGTAATTTTGGTGCTATCATCAGAACTGCGGAGTGTACTGGCGTTAATGGCATAATCGTTCAAAAAGCGGGTTCAGCCCCAGTGAATGGTGATACAGTAAAAACATCTGCCGGAGCAGTTTTCAACATTCCAATTTGTAAAGTAGAACACATCAAGGACGCCATTTTTCTTTTACAAGCAAGCGGTATTAAAACCGTAGCTGCAACCGAAAAAACAGATCAGAATATTTATGATATCTCTTTAAACGAACCCGTTGCAATCATTATGGGATCTGAAGATCGAGGTGTGAACCCATCAGTTTTAAAAATAGTAGACGAAAAAGCTAAACTTCCTATGTTTGGAACTATCGGATCATTGAATGTATCGGTAGCTTGCGGTGCTTTCTTATACGAAGCGGTAAGACAACGATCATAAGGTTTTAATATATTCTTTATAATAATACTTAAAAGGAATCAAGACTTAGGTTTTGATTCCTTTTTTTCATTTCTAATAATATGATAATTTACAGGATAATTGGAAGTATAATATGACAACAATTCCAGTTGTTCTTCTATTTCTTCGATTTCTGGTAGGTTGACAAAATTTCCACTTTCATCAAAACGCTGCATAAATTTATCTTCAGAAGGATCAAAATCAGGATGTTCCCAATCGTATTTTAGTATTTTCTTGTACTCTGGCGTTTTATAAACTAACGAAAGAAAGAATCCCGTAAGTAATCCTCCCAAATGACCTTCCCAAGAAATTGATTTATTTCCGGTTATCTCAGGACTTGGAAAAACATACCAAACTAAGCCACCATAAACAACTATGACTGCAAGTGATAAGGCCACTAGTCTATTGTATTTAGTTTGTATCCCTTTAAAAAAAACGAAACTAAATAGTACATAAATAAGTCCACTTGCTCCAATGTGGTAATTGTCTCTACCAATAATCCAAGTGATACACCCAGAAAATAAAATTCCATACACAACAACCTTTAGCGATTGTTCTGCATAAAAAAATTGTAAAGCAGCCAATAAAATCAACAGCGGAATAGAATTATTATAAAGATGCTCTATGTCAGCATGAATGAATGGACTAAACAAAACACCTTGTAAACCAGAAAGAGTTCTCGGATAAATACCATTTTCGACAAAATCAAAATCAAATCGGATTTCGAGCCAAAAAATAAACCACAGGAATACCACAAAAAAAAGTGGCAACCCAATAACTGAATTGGTAAATTTAAAATGCTTTTCCATGAATAACGAGAAGTTTTATATTCTGGTTTTAATTCAAAAACTTATCCAAAAGCAATTTAATGCTATTTTGTCATAAAGGTTAATTCGTTAATTTGATTATTCGTTAAATCGGCAACTAGATTATGACTAAATTTGTAATCGGAAATTTATCGAATCAACGAATAACCAAATTACCGGTTAAACAAAAATGGAAGCACCACTTGCAGAACGCATACGACCACAAAAATTAGAAGACTACATAAGTCAATCCCACCTTGTAGGACCAAATGGATCATTGACGCAACAAATTGCAAAAGGAATCATCCCTTCATTAATATTTTGGGGACCACCGGGAACTGGAAAAACTACATTGGCACAAATTATTGCACAAGAATCAAAACGTCCCTTTTATATTTTGAGCGCCATCAATTCTGGTGTAAAAGATATTCGTGATGTGATTGAAAAAGCGAAGCAAAGCGGTGGTTTGTTTACCGCTAAAAATCCTATTTTATTTATTGATGAGATTCACCGTTTTAGCAAATCACAACAAGATTCTTTGCTGGCAGCAGTAGAAAAAGGTTGGATAACACTTATTGGCGCCACTACAGAAAACCCGAGTTTTGAAGTGATTCCTGCATTACTTTCCCGTTGTCAGGTTTATATTTTGAATGCTTTTACCAAAAAAGATTTAGAGTCTTTGCTGGAACGCGCCATGAAAACAGACGCTTATTTATCTACAAAAAATATTGTTTTAAGCGAAACAGAAGCATTACTGAGACTTTCCGGTGGCGATGGACGAAAGCTATTAAATATTTTTGAACTTGTCGTAAATGCGTCTAATGAAGACGAAATTATAATTACAAATGATCGTGTTTTTGCCTTGGTCCAACAAAATACCGTTTTGTATGACAAAACCGGCGAGCAACATTATGACATTGTTTCTGCTTTTATAAAATCAATTCGGGGAAGTGATCCAAATGGTGCTGTATATTGGCTCGCCCGAATGATTGAAGGTGGTGAAGACGTAAAATTTATTGCTCGAAGAATGCTTATTCTGAGTAGTGAAGACATAGGAAATGCAAATCCAACTGCTTTTATTATGGCTAATAATACTTTTCAGGCCGTGGCTACAATTGGATATCCAGAAAGTAGAATTATATTGAGCCAATGTGCCGTTTATTTAGCAACTTCTCCAAAGAGTAATGCTTCATACTTAGCTATTGGGAGCGCTCAACAAATAGTAAAACAAACTGGAGATTTACCGGTACCTATTCACTTACGCAATGCACCAACGAAATTAATGAAAGAATTAGGCTATGGTGAAGAATACAAATATTCACACGATTACAACAACAATTTTACTGAACAAGAATTTTTACCTGAGGCATTAAGCAAAACTCCAATTTATGTTCCTGGAAACAATTCCAGAGAAAATAGCATCCGGGAATTTCTTAAAAACCGTTGGAAAGATAAATACGGATATTAAATTTCATAAAAAAATGTCTTGATTTCTCGAGACATTTTTTTATGAAACTATTTTTAGCAACAGATTTCTGAAGCCTAAAACTTGACAGCTACTTTTTCAGACATTAATTTATCGTTTTGATAATATTCAAAATACCACTGATTTTCTTTTAAAATTAAAGAACCTTGTACCGAACCTTTAATGGCAATAAAGGAATTCGGTTGAGAAGTTTTTAACAACTTCATAACTACTTGTGGAGTATTATCAATCAATTGATATCCAGTAGCCGTTGCTTGTGCATATAGCAAATTAGAATCTACAATATCGCTAATTGGTTTACCCTCTGTAATAACTACTTTTTCAACCACTTTAGGAGAGGCTTGATTTTGAAGCATCATAGGTTGTGCAGGAGCCATAACACCACTATAAGTATAGTGTAGATCATAAATAGACTTGAATGCCTCGTTTAATGCTTCGGTATAAGCTAGCTTATATTCTTTCTCTTTACTTTTTCCTGTAATCGATTGGAATATTATTTTTCCATAACAATCTTTCAAGGTTATAAAAAGTTTTGTGGTCAAAAAACCATTTTCTTTTACCACATCAACATACAACAAACTACATCTTTCATTATATTCAGAGGATAAAGTTTCACTAGCATAAAACGAAACAAAACCAGCCTTGTTTAAGTTAAACTTTGTTAATGTATTTAAACGGAATTGATTCTCCCCATTAAGAAAATCATATTTCAAAGGAATTATTACTGCTTTGTAATCGTTAACAGATTGGGAATAAGAACAACCAACGACCAATAACAACAATACTAAGAATTGCTTTTTCATATCTATAAATATTTTTTTAGTTCTAATAAATGATTAATTTGTTTAATATTTTGTTCTATATGTATTTTACTTTCATTAAAAAAAATAGCGTCTAATCCAGCATTAAGTGCCCCCTGAACATCAGCCTCAAAACTATCCCCAATCATTATACTATTTTCTTTTTTAGCTTTGGCCAAATCTAAAGCATAATCAAAAATAATAGGATTCGGTTTTTTGACTCCGGCCATTTCAGAGTTAGTAACCGTTTGAAAATAACTCCCAATATTAGAATTATTTATTTTTTTATACTGAACCTCTGCAAAACCATTTGTGATTATATGAAGATTATATTTTTGATTCAAATATTCTAAAACCTCAAAAGTCCCATCAAAAAGATGATTGTTTTCGGGTAAAAAACGAATATAATCATTTGCAATAACATCTATTTCTTCATCAGAAATATAATAATCAAGTGCATCGAAAGAATGTTTTAACCTGTTGTAGCGTAATTCCTCATGCGTAATTTTATCATATTGATATAACTTCCAACATTCTTGGTTTATTGGAACATATTTTTCAATAAAGGATTTAGTTTCTACTGATGGATGATTTTTATTGAAAATAGTCTCAAATGTCAACTCTGAATTTTTATCAAAATCCCAAAGTGTATGATCTAAATCAAAGAAAACATCAGTTATTATAGTATGTTTCATTTTATGTTTTAAAATATTCCCTCATCAACAAAACTAAAATAGTTCTTTTCAGTAACAATCAAATGATCTAATACTTTTATTTCCAAACTATCGCCTGCTAATTTTAATTTCTTTGTAATTTGTTTATCTGCTTCACTTGGAATCAAAGTCCCCGACGGATGATTGTGACACAAGATTAGTCCTGTTGCACCCATTTCAAGTGCAGTTTTAAAAACGAGGCGAACATCAACCAGTGTTCCGGTTATACCACCTTTACTTAACTGGGATTTCGAAATGACCTTATTAGAGTTATTCAAATATATAATCCAAAATTCCTCATGTGGCAATTCGCCGATAATGGGCTGTATGATTTCGAAAATTATTTTGCTGGATGTGACTTTCTTTAATTCCACAGCTCCTTCCGCCCTTCTTCTTCTTCCCAATTCTAAAGCAGCAATAATCGAAATAGCCTTTGCCTCTCCTATTCCTTTAAAACTCATTAATTGCGAAAGTGATACTTTTCCTAATGCGTTCAAATTAGTATCTACACTCGCCAAAATCCTTTTACTTAAGTCCACTGCTGATTCATTTCTACTTCCTGAACCAATCAAAATTGCTATTAATTCCGCATCGCTCAAGACACTTTTGCCTTTGAGCATCAGCTTTTCGCGCGGCTTATCGTCTTCGGACCAATTCGTAATAGGAAAAAAGGAATTCTCAGCCATTTATTTTGTTGTTTAAATTGGTTTCCGCATGCAAATACTATTTTCTAAACCTACATAAGGCTCGTAATTATCAACTATACTATATCCCGTTTTTTGATATAATGCAATGGCTTCCTTTTGTTTGTATAACGTTTCCAAAACAGAAAACGAATATCCTAAATCTTGTGCCCAAAGTTCTAATTCACGCAAAATAGTTTGGGCTAAACCCATTCCTCTTGCTTCGGGTGAAACAAACATACGCTTTATTTCAATTGTATTTTTATCGTATTTTTTAAAACAACCACAAGCTACGGGTTTATTTTCTGAATAAAGAACAATAACATTTGGATTCAACTCGATGATATTATTACCCCAATAATCCGATTTCAATTCCGGATAACGCTCCCATAAACTTTCATCCAAAGCGGCAATCAAATTGACAAAATCTGGGTTTTCACTTGTAGTCGTAACAATTCTAATTTTGTCTTTCATACCACTTTTACTTTACCAATTCCTTTACTTCTTCAAAGTTTAATCCGCCGTAATTACCCGAACTCATCAACAACAAAGCCGAATTTTCAAGATTTAAGTTGAACAAATAGTCCTTGAAATCTTTTGGATTGGTATAAATAATTAAATCTTCACGGTTAAAAGATTTAGCAATCTGTTCGTAAGTAACTTCTTCAAGCTGTTTGATTTTTACTGCATCAGGTGAATAAAAAACTACGGCTTTATCAGCATATTCTAGTGCGCCTTCGTACTCTTTTAAAAATTCTGCATTCAAACTGCTGTAGGTATGTAATTCTAAACAAGCTATTAAAGTTCGGTTTGGATATTGTTCTTTCACTGCTTTTGTAGTGGCAGACACTTTGCTTGGCGAATGGGCAAAATCTTTATATGCAACTTTGTTTTTGCTTTCGGCAATTTTCTCCAATCTTTTTGATGCACCTTTAAAACTAGCTATTGCTTCATAAAAATCAGCTTCATCAACACCCATGTTTTGACAAATCCATTTGGCTCCAGCTAAATTATTCAGGTTATGCGCTCCAAAAACTTCAATTGGCATATCGCCTTCAGGAGTTTCCAGCAGGGTAACACCGTCATTAACAGCGTATTTTGGAGTATGATATGCTAATTTTCGAATTGGATTCGTAGCAGCTTCCGCAACACGTTTTACTTCAGAGTCATCTTCGTTGTAAACCAATATTCCGCCATTTGTAATTTTATCAATAAAAATTTCGAACTGTTCTACGTAATTCTCATACGTTGGAAAAACATTGATATGATCCCAAGCAATCCCTGAAATCAAAGCGATATTAGGTTGATACAAATGAAATTTTGGTCTTCTGTCTATTGGCGAAGACAAATATTCATCTCCTTCTAAAACTATAAAATCATTTTCCTCCGTAAGATGCACCATCGTATCGAAGCCTTCCAGTTGTGCGCCAACCATGTAATCTACAGCTATATCATGGTAATGCATCACATGTAAAATCATTGAAGTAATGGTAGTTTTCCCATGAGAACCGCCAATCACTACCCGTGTTTTATTTTTGGATTGTTCGTAAAGAAATTCAGGATAAGAATATATTTTCAATCCTAATTCTTGTGCTTTCAGTAATTCTGGATTATCAGCCTTAGCATGCATTCCAAGAATAACTGCTTCAACAGCTGACGTTATTTTTTCAGGAAACCAGCCCAATTCTGACGGCAAAATTCCTTTTTTATCTAATCTTGATTTTGATGGTTCAAAAATCGCATCATCACTTCCTGTAACTTGATACCCTTTGTTGTGCAGTGCTAAAGCGAGATTGTGCATCGCGCTTCCGCCGATAGCTATAAAATGTGTACGCATTCTAATTTTCAGTTTATGATTGTTTAATTCAAGAAGATATAAAATTAATCTTGAACTTTTTTATTATTATAGTTTTCTAATATTGCTTTTGCTTTTTCAGGCTCTTGCATTTTATTCTTGTATAAGCTAGCTAACTTTTGATAACTAGTCTTTGAACCACCTACAATTATAGCTTTTTTATACTGCAATTCTGCTACTTTATATCTTTTAAAATATTCCTCTATATGCCCTCTTGACAAATATCCATCCATAGGAGACAATCGCAATAATTCATTTGAATATTTAATGGCTTTAGATTCACTTCCTCCAACAATTCCTGGCAACTGAATATACAACTCAATTAACGCCCAACGGGCTTCAATATGCTTTGGATTTAGAGTGATTGCTTTTTCGAAGGAGGACTTCACTTCATCAATCATTCCAAGGGCTTTAAACTTATTTACCTCTTTAGCTTTCATTCCTAAAGCTCCACCGTATTTATAATAATAATTAGCTTCGGATGGTTTTAGTTGCTTGAGTTTTTTATAATATCCAATTGCTTTATCCCAAGATTTATTCTGTCCTGCAATGTCTCCGAGATATTCAATCGTTTTTAAATCTGATGGATTGGACTTTAAAACTGATTCAAAAGCCAACTGTGCCTGATCATATTTCTCTTCTTTGAAAAATTTTTCAGCTTTTTCATAATTGGACTGGGACCACATTATTATTGGTAGAAATAAAAGAATTAATAGTAACTGTTTCATAATTCAAAAATAAGGAAATTTATACTTGAAATTCCCTAAGTATGTGAAAGGTTTAACTATTTTTTACAAAAAAAACCGTCTCATATATCACACGAGACGGTTTTTATAATGTACTTAAAATGAAAAACTAGTCATTCAACATTTTCCATAATTTATCTTTCAATTCTGTCAAACCTTGTTGAGCCACAGAAGAAATAAACATATAAGGAACATCCTTGAAAGCAACATCCAATTCGGTTTTCAATTCTGCTTTTAACTCATCATCCAGCATATCGCATTTAGAAATTACTAGCAAACGCTCTTTGTCTAGCATTTCAGGATTGTATTTAGTCAATTCGTTTACTAAAATATCGTACTCCGCTTTGATATCTGGAGTATCAACGGGAACTAAAAATAATAAAGTCGAATTACGCTCAATATGTCTTAAAAAATAATGCCCAAGACCTTTCCCTTCAGCAGCTCCTTCAATAATTCCAGGAATATCCGCAATTACAAACGATTGAAAATCCCTGTAGGCCACAATTCCAAGATTCGGTTTTAGAGTCGTAAAAGGATAATCAGCAATTTTTGGTTTAGCCGAAGTCAGTACTGACAACAACGTTGATTTTCCTGCATTAGGAAATCCTACTAAACCTACATCAGCCAATACTTTCAATTCTAAAATCACATCCATTTCTACACCAGGCAAACCAGGTTGTGAGTATCTAGGTGTTTGATTCGTAGAACTTCTAAAGTGCCAGTTTCCTAAACCACCTTTTCCACCGCGAGATAGAATTTGTTTTTCACCATCTTCGGTGATTTCAAACAATATTTCTCCCGTTTCTTTATCTTTGACTACTGTCCCCAAAGGCACTTCAATGAATTTATCATCTCCATCGGCACCAGTGCTTCTATCTCCACTACCATCACCACCATTACCGGCTTTAATATGACGCGCAAATTTTAGGTGAAACAATGTCCAAAGACCTTTGTTTCCCACTAAATAAACATGGCCTCCACGACCACCATCACCACCATCAGGCCCACCTTTTTCAATAAATTTTTCTCTATGCAAATGCGTCGATCCTTTCCCTCCTTTTCCGGAAGAAACATATATTTTTACGTAATCTACAAAATTCCCCTCTGTCATTTTTTTTAATTTCAGATTTCAGCTTTCGGGCTTCAGATTGAAAAACTCAAACTGTTTTGCCTTTCCTGTCGTCTATTTCTATTTTAATTATTTAAGTGCTTTCACCATCACTTTATCAATCTTCACGCCATCCATATCAATGACTTCTAACTCAAATTTTTGCCAAATCAATTTTTCTCCTTGTTTTGGAATATGAGAGAGTTCTGTCATTATTAATCCACTCACCGTAGTCACCTCATAATCATTGATTAATTCATCTAATTCAAAGTACGTCAAAAAATCATGTAACGAATAATGCCCGTCAACTAACCAAGTTCCATCTTCTCTTTCAATCAACTGAAAATCATCTTTATAAAAATCAGAAGCATCACCAACCAAGGCTTCAAGAATATCATTCAACGTTATTACACCTTGAAAAACACCGTACTCATCTGATACAAACGCATAATGTATGCCTGTTTTTTTAAAATTTTCTAAAGCAACATAAGCAGTAGTTTGCTCCATCATAAAAGGAGCTTCCGTCATTATAGCTGCTAAATTGAAACTTTCATTTTCAAAATGAGCAAAAATATTTTTCAGATTAACAACCCCAACAATATCGTCATAATTTTCGCCATAAACCGGGTAAATAGAATGCAATTCCTTGAGCATAAACTCTCTAACCTGTTCTTTATCAGAATGCAAAGGTAGAAAAACAACCGATTTTCTGTGCGTCATCAAGGAGTTTATTTTTCTATCTCCAATATGAAAAACACGTTCTACAATATCTTGTTCTATTTCCTGAACTTCACCTCCTTCGGTGCCTTCCTTGATAATTGCTTTTATTTCCTCCTCTGTTACTTTTCCGTCAGCTGTGGGTTTTATTTGCAAAATATCCAATAAAAAGTCTGTTGAATGCGTTAACAACCAAATGAATGGCGCGGTAACTATCGAAACAATTTTCATAGGTAGTGCAACCGCTTTTGCAATGGCTTCTGGATGATTTAAACCGATTCTTTTAGGTAATAATTCTCCTAAAACTAAAGAGAAAAAAGTCAAAACAACAACAACTAAACCTACAGCAACTGGGTGTGCGTACGGTTTTAAAAATTCAAATCCACTTACAAAGGTTTCTACATCTACAGTTATCTTATCCCCGCTATAAATACCAGTAAGAATTCCTATTAGTGTTATTCCTATTTGTACGGTTGATAAGAATTTGTTTGGCGAATTTGCCAAATCGAGTGCAATTTTAGCGCTTTTATTTCCTTTTTTTGCTGCAGTCTCTAATCTGTTTTTTCGTGCTGAAATCAATGCGATTTCTGACATTGAGAAAACCCCATTTAATAGTATTAGAAAAAATATTATTAGTATTTCCAATTTTTTAGTTGATTCGTTTTTTGTTTAAAATCTAATTTCTGAATTTTTACTTTCTGAAATCTGCAATCTGGATTTTAGCCCAGATGGTAATGAAAAGCCCAGAGTTTAAAAAGCTGATTTTTCTTGTCAAAAAAGAGCGCCCAAAGGAAGCTCCTTTTATGGCTTAGAAAAACAGCTATTTTAACGAGGACTTGAAATGTACAGCTGGAATTGCTCCTATAAATTATCAATCACGTTGCTTACTCTTTCTGTAATTTCAGCGATTGAACCTATTCCGTTTACGGCATAAAACTTTCCTTGCTCCTCATAATAATTCATTAAAGGCGCTGTTTTTTCATTATATTCTTGGTAGCGATTTCTAATTTTTTCTTCATCTTGATCGTCAATTCTACCACTTGTTTTCCCTCTTTCCAATAGGCGTTTTACTAAAATCTCGTCATCGGCTTCTAGTGCGATTGTGGCCGCAACTTTAGAACCTATTGAAATAAGAAAAGCATCTAAAGCCTCGGCTTGTGAAATGGTCCTTGGATATCCGTCAAACAAAATCCCATTAGTATCTGGGTGCTTGTTTACCTCATCAATCAGCATTTTTGTAGTGAGTTCATCTGGCACTAAATCTCCAGCATCCATAAATACTCTTGCTTGTTTGCCTAGTTCTGTATCATTTTTTAAATTAAAACGAAATACATCACCAGTTGATATATGTGTTAATTTGTATTTTTCTTTTAAAAACTCAGCTTGAGTTCCTTTACCAGCTCCTGGTTTTCCAAATAAAACAATGTTAGTCATGTTGTTCTTGTATAGTTATTCTTTTAGTTTATATACTTCAGGTAAATTTCTTCCCAAGCCATCGTAGTCTAAGCCAAAACCCACAATAAATTTATTTGGAATTCGGATTCCAACATAGTCTATTTTAATATCTTTCTTATATGCTTCGGGTTTGAAAAAAAG
This sequence comes from Flavobacterium sp. KS-LB2, assembly GCF_036895565.1. Lineage (NCBI taxonomy): Bacteria > Pseudomonadati > Bacteroidota > Flavobacteriia > Flavobacteriales > Flavobacteriaceae > Flavobacterium > Flavobacterium sp. KS-LB2. The sequence goes on from NZ_CP145904.1 coordinate 2,853,239, forward strand.
TGTTGCTATTTTAAAATGTTTTACATTTTGTTTTTTGAATAATTCTTTCAGCTCTACCAATGTATTTCCGGTATCAACAATATCCTCGATTATAACTACACTACGTCCTGTCAAATCCTGATTTATACCTATTAATTGTTTCACTTCGTTTGTGGAAGAAGTTCCTTCATAGGAAGCCATTTTTATAAAAGATACTTCACATGGTTTTTTGTATAATTTCATAAAGTCCGAAACTACCATAAAAGAGCCATTCAGCACACCCACAAATACAGGTGTTTCATGAGCAAAATCAGCTTCGACTTGCGAAACCATTTTAGCAATGGCAAAATCAATTTCTTTAGCAGAAATAAACGGAACAAATTGTTTATCGTGAAGTTGTATCATTATTTTCGTGTTTAAAATAATGCGCAAAGATACAGAATTCGGATTTGACAATTGATAATTGGGCATTAATTTCTGACTAACGAATCAAACAAGTTAATTACCCAAACAATCCTTACATTTAAAATTACAAAAAAAACAAACAATATACTCAAAAACAAGTAGTTAAACGATTATTAAAATCCGTTAATCGAAAAAAAATTGTTGGAATTTTATTTATCCCTAAATTTAAGTAGTAGGATATTGAAAATCGTAAAACTATGGCTTCACTAAATCCAAATACAGCAATTTTAGGCATCAAAAACGCTAAACATTTATTGCGAAGAGCAACTTTTGTTTATACCAAGGCCCTAATAGAACAGTACTCTAAATTAACTCCCAACGAGGCTTTGCATTTATTATTGGTAGAGAGCACACTCCCTTTAAATTTGCCTTATGACTCTTTACCAACTACTGCACCAGATGGCTTTTGGACAGAATCTACTAATCTTGCCTCTTCATTTCCGAATCAATATGGCAAAGGCACAATAGTAACTGGTTGGTGGTGGTTTAATGCCATAAATACTCCTACATTAAAATTCAAACTTTCCCATTTTCTATCTACTCGATTTACAGTTATAAAAAACGAACAAGTTTTTGGATCAGCAACTGAATTTTATGATTACATCAGATTACTTTTATTTTATTCCTATGGAAATTATAAAATATTAGCAAAAAAAATAACATTAAATAACTCGATGCTTTCTTTTTTAAATAACACTTCTAATATAAAAAGTTCTCCAAATGAAAATTATGCTCGTGAATTTTTAGAGTTATTCACTATTGGAAAAGGAGCCCAAATTGCACCCGGGAACTACACCAATTACACAGAATCAGATATCGTGCAAGCTGCAAGAGTATTAACTGGTTTTAAAAGAAAGTATGAGAGATCTATAATAGATTCAGAAACTGGAATCCCAAAAGGATACAATCAATTTTCAGATCACAACACAAGCTCTAAATCATTTAGCAGTGCTTTTAATAATAAAACAATTGCATCTGCAACTGATGCAGCCTCGATGGATACTGAATTAAACAGCTATATTGACATGGTCTTTGAACAACCAGCTACTGCTAAAAACATTTGTAGAAAAATATACACTTATTTTGTGAAAAGTAACATTTCGGAAGAAGTCGAAAACGACATAATAAATCCATTAGCTCAAGACTTTTATGACAATGGATATGAAATTGTTCCCATAATTCGAAAATTATTAGAAAGTCAACATTTTTATGATTTAGATGACAGTAACGCTACCGATGAAACTATAGGTGGAATAATAAAATCACCTCTTCAACAATTGTCAGAAATATGTACCTATTTAAAAGCTTCTATTCCTGACCCTTCCTCAAATCCATCCTATTTTTATTATAATTTTTGGACTTATTTTGTCAGCAATACCTTTTTTATACGTTCCAATATGATTTTATTTGAACCCGAAAATGTTGCTGGACACGCCGCATACTACCAAGCTCCAAATTTTGACAAAACATGGATTTCATCTTCTACATTAATTGCGAAATATAGGTTAGGAGAATCACTGCTCGATGGCATTAACAGAATAAGCGGTAATAGTAACATTATAACTAAAATAAACATATCGGCAGTTATAAAAAATGATGGTATCATATCAAATCCTTCGAACCCTTTTACATTAACTTCTGAACTATGCAACGCACTTTTCGCTCAGGAACCGGACACAGATCGTATTAACTACTTTATGAATTCGTTCCTCCTGCAAGGTCTTACTAATTATTACTGGACTGAAGCCTGGAATAATTTTATTAGTACCAATAATAGTTCAGTAGTCGAATCTCGATTAAAGCTATTAGTAACCAAAATATTAAGAGCTCCCGAATCTCAAATGTTTTAATTTTATTTCCAAATTATGTTTATCGGCACGATATTAAGAGACCCCAAATCTCGGATGTTTTAGTATTATTTCAATAATTAATAACAAAACAACAAATATCATGAGAAGAAGAAATTTTATTAAATTGACTTCAACAGCTAGCGCACTTTCATTATTGCCTACAGAAGTTTTTGCTCTTTTTAAATCTGCAGGAATGACGACCTGTCCTGATTCTAACTCAAAAAAAATAGTTTTAATTCAATTGGCAGGGGCTAATGATGGATTAAACACTATTGTACCTCTAAATCAATATGACACTTATGCTTCCTTACGACCAAATATAAAGCTTAATAATATTGGGCAAGCAAATGGCGTAATCAATCTAGATTCAACTGTACCTTTAACAAACCAAGTGGGATTACATCCTTCTTTGACTGGTTTTAAAGACTTATATGACAAAGGGTTTATGAGAATCATTCAAGGTGTTGGCTATCCCTCTCAAGATAAATCTCATTTTAAATCGACTGATTTGTGGCTAACAGGAGGTGACGGCACAATGGCAAATAATTATTTTGACAGTGGATGGATAGGACGTTTTCTAGAGAATTATTACACTGCCTTTTTAAATTCAAATTTTCCTTTAGGCATTCAATTAGGGAGTAGCGATAATTCGTTAGGTTTCCATGGAGTTATCGAGCATGGAATGTCTCTAAATATAAGTGGTCAGGATTTATCAGGATTTTATTCTGTCGTAAATGGCTTAGGTGGAACTCCCCCAACAAATATTCCTGATTCAGAATATGGAGGCTTAATCCAATATATAATTAATAATGATACCTCTACAAATTCTTATGCCCAGACTATTACTAACTCATTTAATTCAGGCTCTAATTCTTTAACATATCCAAATACGAGTTTATCCAATCAGTTAAAAACAGTCGCTCGTTTTATTTCAGGAGGTCTTGAAACTAAGGTATATTTAGTTAAAGTAGGAGGATTTGATACTCATGATATGCAGGTCGCGGCTAACAATACTACACATTTAGGTAATCATGCGAATCTTTTAACTCAAATATCCGAAGCAATCAACTCTTTCATTACAGATTTAAACAATCAAAACATAGCTAATGATGTTGTAGCTATCACTTTTTCAGAATTTGGACGAAAAGCGGGAGAAAATGCAAGTTTAGGAACTGATCATGGTGAAATTGCCCCAATGTTTGTTTTTGGAAATGCTATAAACCCAGGTATATCAGGAACAAATATTAATTTATCCGAAGCAGTTTCGACTAATAATTATCAAGTAAGAACTGTTCAGCATGATTACAGAAGAGTTTTCAGTACAGTACTTCAAGATTGGTTTGGAACAAGTAATAAGACATTAGATCTCACTTTCTATAATAATACTACCAACATTGGATTTTCAAATAACAAAATTGCAGATTTAATAAAAACTCAAAACATAGTTAATGCAACTTGCTATACCGACAATTTACTATCTACTAATGAATATAAGAACAATTATGAGGTAATTGTTTATCCTAATCCAGTATCAGAACTCCTAACAATAAACGCTCCTAACAACAATGATATTCTTGCTGTTTCTATTTACTCTATGGATGGAAAATTTATTGGAAAATATAAGAACCCTCTAGCCTACAGTCAGTTTTCTATAAACATTGAAAATTTATCAGTAGGATTCTACAACTTGAAGATTGAAACCAACAATGGTGTTTTCTCAAAAAAAATAATTGTGAGACGGTAAACAACATGAATATTGAATCACCCTTAGAACTATTTTACAACACGTATCTTTTAATTATTAATCATTATAAAGTATCTTTGCCTAAACATACAACTAGACAATGAATTATTTTTCTTCTGATTTTAAATTGGGAATTCTTGGCGGTGGACAACTGGGCAAAATGCTATTGTTTGACACCCGAAAATTCGACATACAAACTTATGTTCTTGATCCAAGTGATGAAGCACCATGTAAAATAGCCTGTAATCATTTTTTTAAAGGTGATTTAATGGATTTTGAAACGGTTTATAACTTTGGTAAAAAAGTGGACGTTTTAACTTTTGAAATTGAGTTGGTAAATCTAGAAGCTTTAATAAAACTCGAGGACGAAGGATTAAAAGTATACCCTTCTCCAAAAACGTTGAAACTGATTCAAAACAAAGGAATTCAGAAAGATTTCTATACTCAAAATACTATTCCAACAGCAAATTACAAACGTTTTCACGATTTGAAAAGTCTAGTTGTTTCTATATTAGATTCAAAAACAAAACTGCCATTTGTGTGGAAATGTACGGAATTTGGCTATGATGGTAATGGTGTAAAAGTGATCCGCCATATTTCGGACTTGGATAATTTAGCGAATGTAGAATGTATTGCTGAAGAAATGGTTCCGTTCAAAAATGAATTGGCCGTTATTGTTTGTCGCAATCCTTCCGGTGAAATCAAAACGTATCCTGTGGTGGAAATGGAATTTCATCCCGAAGCCAATCAAGTAGAATATGTGATTTGTCCTGCTCGAATTGATGAAAAAGTTGCTGAAAAAGCAAGAGCAATCGCATTGAATGTTTCCGAAAAATTCAATCATGTGGGATTATTAGCTGTAGAAATGTTTCAAACTGAGGACGATGAAATCCTCGTGAACGAAGTGGCTCCACGCCCGCATAATTCCGGTCATTATTCTATTGAAGCCAGCTATACGTCACAATTTGAAAACCATTTGCGTGCTATTCTTGATTTACCTCTGGGAAATACAGACAGTAAAGTAGCTGGAATTATGGTAAATCTAGTAGGCGCCGAAGGTTTTTCCGGAAATGTAGTGTATGAAAACATCGAAAAAATATTGGGCTGGAATGGTGTTACGCCACACATTTACGGAAAAAAACAAACACGTCCTTTTAGAAAAATGGGACATGTCACCATCGTAAACGAAGACATCAATGAAGCAAGAAGAATTGCCGAGAATGTAAAGAATACGATTAGAGTAATAAGTTAATTGAAAGATTGAAAAAATTAAAGATTAAACAATTCAGAACACCAACTAAATTGAATTTCTCAATAATCTTTAAATACTTAAATCTTTAAATCTTTAAATAAAAAACAATGAAAGTAGCCGTAATAATGGGAAGCATATCCGATATGCCCATCATGCAAGAAGCCATAGATATCCTAAAAGCATTTGAAATAGAAATTGAAGTCGATATCGTTTCGGCACACAGAACTCCCGAAAAATTATTTGATTTCAGCAACAATGCACACACTCGCGGAATTTCGGTAGTAATAGCAGGTGCTGGCGGAGCAGCGCATTTGCCAGGAATGGTCGCTTCTATGTCGCCACTTCCAGTAATTGGCGTGCCAATAAAATCAAGTAATTCCATTGATGGCTGGGATAGCGTATTATCCATTCTGCAAATGCCAGGCGGAGTTCCCGTAGCAACCGTTGCCTTAAACGGAGCAAAAAATGCAGGAATTCTTGCCACTCAAATTATAGGAAGTCACAATAAAAGTGTGATGGAAAAAATAATTAAATACAAAACAGGATTGAAAGAAGCCGTTAACATCGCTTCTGAAAGTTTACAGAAATAGAAAAAGCTCCTTGATGGAGCTTTTTTCATTTATTTAAATCTTGAAACATTATTCAGCATTAACCACGATTTCAAGAACTCCTTCAAATTCTGATGCAATAATATCGTCTTTACTTAACCAATATTCAGAAGTCATAATCGTATAATTCACATTATCCGTAGTCTTAACATCCCATAAAATGTCTTCGGCTTCTGGGAAAAGAGCATTTTCAGTCATCTGACTATCAAATAATCGTTTAATTAAATTACTACCCGACAATCCGTTGTTTAATAATTTTAAAATACTTTCTTTAGTCAATTCGTTTTCATTTTCACCTTCTGCTGGCGTCAAACTGCATTCGATAATAGTCGCTTTTGCATTAGGAAAAGTACCGTTGTATGCTTTGAAAAGCAATTGATTAATATGAAACAAAGTCGAATGCAATCCTATCTCTGGATATTCTTCACATACTTTATCCAAAAACATATCATTCGAAATTTGCTGAATCTGACCTTCATTTAAAGCTTCAGATAATTTGTATTCCAATACAATTGCAGCAGCATCTCTGGCTTCAAAATCAGAAATTGCCATAAATAACAATTCTCTTAAACTGGCAGCATCTGCCTCAGCTGCATCTGGATAATCAAATTTTTCAAGTAGTTTAATATAATCTTCATTTGTCCAATATTCTTCCACCTCATCAACAGTATTCGCTCTATTTATTGTAATTTGATACTTCATCTTTTCTTTAAATTTATTATATTTTTTCTGATTAGTCTTCTATAAAACGAATCATTTTTTCACAATTTAGGGCTTTATTACTGCCAAACGAAATAAATAACATTTAAATAACACTTTATAGTGCGCTATTTTGGCCCAAATCAATTCCCTAGACAACCCCATTTTTTTTATTAAATCCGTACCTTTGATTTCTTTTAAATATCGAATTATTTTTATTACAAAATACAAATGAGCATCCTAACACACCATTTCAATACAAAATACAATACTGCGCCTTTTTCGAAAATTAAAAACGAAGATTTTCTTCCTGCTTTTCAAAAAGGAATCGAATTGGCAAAAGCCGAAATCGATGCTATTGTTCGAAATCCGATACAACCAACTTTCGAAAATACGATTGAAGCATTAGCTTTCAGCGGCGATGTTTTGGACAGAATTTCAAGCATCTTTTTCAACTTGAATTCTGCAGAAACTAATGATGAAATTCAGAAAATCGCCCAGGAAGTTTCACCTTTATTGTCTGAATTTGGAAATGACGTTCGTCTTAATCCAGATTTATTCGCCAGAGTAAAAACGGTGTATGAGCAACGAGAAAAACTGAATCTAAATCCAGAGCAAACCACTCTTTTAGACAAAAAATACAAGAGTTTTTCCAGAAACGGAGCGAATTTGCCCGAAGACAAAAAGAATGAATTAAGAGAAATCGACAAAGAATTATCGAAATTGAGTTTGCAATTTGGCGAAAATGTTTTAGCCGAAACCCAAGCCTATCAATTGCATATTACAAATGAATCCGATTTAGCCGGTTTACCAGACGGAACTATCGAAGCTGCACATTCTTTGGCAAAAATCCAAGAAAAGCAAGGCTGGATTTTTACCTTAGATTATCCAAGTTATGTTCCGTTTGTGACCTATGCAGATAATCGTGAATTGCGCAAGAAAATGGCAATCGCTTTTGGCGCGAAAGGCTTTCAAAACAATGAATTTGACAATCAGGAAATTGTGCTTAAAATTGCCAAATTACGTTTTGACAGAGCACAAGTTTTAGGTTACGCCACGCACGCGCATTTTGTGCTTGAAGAACGCATGGCCGAAAGCCCAGAGAAAGTAAAAACATTCTCGAATGATTTATTGGAAAAAGCCAAACCGGCAGCTCTGAAAGAATTTGCACAACTGACTGATTTCGCAAAAGAGCAACACGGAATTGAACATCTCGAAAAATGGGATGGCGCGTATTACTCGGAGAAATTGAAACAGCAATTATTCAATTTGGATGATGAAATATTAAAGCCTTATTTTCAATTAGAAAAAGTTCTGGACGGTGCTTTTGCAGTAGCGCAAAAATTATTCGGAATTACCTTTGAAGAAATTTTTGAAGTGGATAAATACCACGAAGAAGTAAAAACATACGCAGTAAAAGACGAAGACGACCAACTGGTTGCTGTTTTTTATGCTGATTTCTTTCCAAGAAAAGGCAAACGAAACGGTGCATGGATGACGTCTTTTAAATCGCAATATATCAAAAAAGGAAGCAACGAAAGACCGCATATTTCAATTGTATGCAATTTCACGAAACCTACTGAAACGAAACCATCATTATTAACTTTTAACGAAGTTACGACTTTGTTTCATGAATTTGGTCATGCATTGCACGGCATGTTAGCCAACACAACATATCCAAGTCTATCAGGAACTTCAGTATATTGGGATTTTGTAGAATTACCAAGCCAGATTTTAGAAAACTGGTGTTACGAACCGGAAGCTTTGGCTTTGTTTGCGTATCATTATCAAACTGGCGAAATGATTCCGATGGAATTAGTACATAAAATTAAAGAAAGCGCGAGTTTTCAGGAAGGAATGGCAACGATGCGCCAATTGAGTTTTGGATTATTAGATATGGGATGGCATGCGCAAGATCCTTCCAATATCAAAGACATCAAAGCTTTTGAATCCGAACAATTTGCAGCCACACAATTGTATCCTGATGTAAAGGAGAATGCAATGAGCACTTCTTTTTCCCATATTTTTCAAGGTGGTTATTCATCTGGTTATTACAGCTACAAATGGGCCGAAGTTTTGGATGCTGATGCTTTTGAATATTTTCAAGAAAAAGGCATTTTCAATAAAGAGGTAGCCACAAAATTCAAAGAAAACGTGCTGTCTAAAGGCGGAACAGAACATCCGATGATTTTGTACAAACGCTTTAGAGGACAAGAACCAAAACCGGATGCATTATTGAGAAGAGCAGGATTGGTATAAGTATAAATATTTGAAACCCGAAGTATAATGCTTCGGGTTTTTTAATACCCTTTTAGCACAGAAAGCTAAAAACAACAATTTATTCTTGAATTACTTTAAATGTATTATTAAAAACAAAAAACATTTGATATGATAACAACTATTAAGGTTTTAACTAAAATAAATGCCCCAATACAAACTGTTTTTGATCTATCCAGAGATATTGACACACACCAAGAATCTGTCAATTTCACTAAAGAAACTGCAATTGACGGAATCACTTCCGGGTTAATCAATTACAACGAAACCGTTACTTGGCGAGGCAAACATTTTGGTGTTTATTTGACCCATAAAAGCCGAATCACAGCCATGAATTTATACGACTATTTTGTTGATGAAATGGAAGAAGGAAAATTCAAATCGTTCCGACATGAACATATATTTAATGAAAAAGACGGAGTTACTATAATGAAGGATAAATTACATTATGAAGTTCCCTATGGATTCTTTGGAGAATTATTTGATTTACTGTTTTTAAAAAATCACATGATTAATTTTATCATCGAAAGAAATAAAACATTGAAAGCTTTATCAGAAAATGAGAAGCAATAACCACCAAACAATCGGCACACTTTCTACCCAAAAGGAAGTGTAATATTTAGACCGTTTTTCATTTGCAAAAAGCATAAGTAATGAAATGACAATCACTAAAATCAAGTTGATAATCAATTGGTTTTTGTCAAAATTACTTTTAAAAAATTCTAAAAAATAAAACGGAAGTAAAAGTAACAACCCTAATATTTTAGTGTGCTTCACTCCTATTTGCTGTGGCACGGTTTTTAAATGCGGATCGTCTTTTGCCAAATCAATAATTTCAAAAATAAGTACCAATACAAAAATCAAGATAAAGCGTTGCATACATTTTAAATAGAAATCGGAAGTAATTGGAACTTCAGCATTCAAAACTGGCAAAGCCAATGTCACTCCTACCCAGCATAAAGCCACAATATAAATTTTTACACCAGCCCAATTTCTGGCATTTTTCTTATTTGGAAAAAAGGGAAGTGTATACAATAATGTTAAACTTAAAAAAACAATAGCAACAATCTGGGTAATCCGTTCCAGTTGAAAAAAATAGTATCCAACACAAAAAAGAGCAAAAAAACTAGATAAGATAATCATTTTCAACTCTTTGCGCATTTGCAATCGTTGAACTCTGGCCAGTGCGTCATATTTTACAAAATTATATCCTACAATTGTACCAAAAAAAGCAAAGTTAGCGACTGGCTCATCTACTGAAATGTGGAACATATGTTGCGTCATTCTAACCAAGGCATAACAAGATAAAGCCACGTGAATGCTACTATTTAAATAAAAATCGAAAATTAGTTTCAAAAACCTCATTAGACAAAATTAATCAAAGTGTTAACAAGAATGGCTTTTAGTTGAAAAATTCACAGAAAATCAAGTTAAAAAAGTCTTTTAATAGCAGATTAATATTTATTTTTACACCCTTTAAAACAAGAAACACACAACCCATTTTATACACAATGAAAACAGACGCTTTTGCATTAAGACACATTGGCCCAAGAGAAAATGATCTAGAACACATGTTGAAGACAATTGGGGCAGCAACACTTGACCAACTGATCCATGAAACTATCCCAAGTGATATTCGTTTAAAATCTGATTTGGACTTAGAGCCTGCAATGACTGAATATGAGTTTGCAAATCACATTCAAAAATTAGGGAATAAAAATAAAGTTTTTCAATCTTATATAGGTTTAGGATACAATGCGGCCATTATCCCTGCGGTAATCCAAAGAAATGTTTTTGAAAACCCAGGATGGTATACAGCGTACACACCATATCAAGCAGAAATTGCACAAGGTCGTTTAGAAGCTATTTTGAATTTCCAAACCATGGTTATCGAATTGACCGGAATGGAAATCGCTAATGCTTCTTTATTAGATGAAGGAACTGCAGCTGCTGAAGCAATGGCATTACTTTTTGATGTTCGTTCTCGCGATCAAAAGAAAAATAACATTAACAAATTCTTCGTTTCAGAGGAAATATTACCACAAACTTTATCCGTTTTACAAACACGTTCTACACCAATTGGCGTTGAATTAGTAATTGGAAACCACGAAACATTCGATTTTTCATCGGAATATTTTGGAGCAATCTTGCAATATCCAGGTAAATTTGGACAAGTTCATGATTATACGGCTTTTATCACTAAAGCAGCCGCAAACGAAATAAAAGTAGCCGTTGCTGCAGATATTTTGAGTTTAGTAAAACTGACTCCTCCGGGAGAAATGGGAGCTGCAGTAGTTTTAGGAACCACACAACGTTTCGGAATTCCTTTAGGTTATGGAGGTCCACACGCCGCTTATTTTGCTACAAAAGAAGAATACAAAAGAAGCATGCCGGGGAGAATCATCGGCGTAACGGTTGATACTGATGGAAATCGGGCTTTGCGTATGGCATTACAAACCCGTGAGCAACACATAAAACGTGATAAAGCAACCTCAAATATTTGTACTGCACAAGTATTACTGTCAGTAATGGCAGGAATGTATGCTGTGTATCACGGTCCAAAAGGATTACAATACATAGCTAACAAAGTACATGCTTCCGCAGTGACTTTGGCAAACACATTAGAAAAATTAGGTTTCTCACAAATCAATACTGCATTCTTTGACACCATTGCTGTTCAGGCTGATGCCAAAAAATTAAAAGCGATTGCTGAACAAAACGAAATCAATTTTTACTATGTTGACGAAAATACCGTTTCAATTTCTTTAAATGAAACAACAAGTATTGCTGATTTAAATAAAATCGTTGCTGTTTTCGCTTCCGCAAAAGGAACTCAAGCAACAACAATTGATAATTTATCAGAAACCAATCATTTTCCAGAAAGCATTAACAGAACATCAACGTTCTTACAACATGATGTTTTCAACAAATATCATTCTGAAACCGCGCTAATGCGTTACATCAAAATGTTGGAAAGAAAAGATTTAGCATTGAATCACTCCATGATTTCATTGGGTTCTTGCACGATGAAGCTAAATGCAGCTTCAGAAATGTTGCCTTTAAGTCTGGCACAATGGAATAATATTCACCCATTTGCACCATTGGATCAAGCACAAGGATACCAAGAAATGCTGGCTAAATTAGAACAACAATTAAATGTTATTACAGGTTTTGCAGGAACAACATTACAACCTAATTCAGGAGCTCAAGGAGAATATGCCGGATTAATGGTAATTCGTGCGTACCACCAATCAAGAGGAGATTACCATAGAAACATTGCTTTAATTCCATCATCTGCTCACGGAACAAATCCAGCTTCAGCAGCGATGGCAGGAATGAAAGTAGTAGTTACTAAAACATTGGAAAACGGAAACATTGACATTGAGGATTTACGTGAAAAAGCAATTCTTCACAAAGACAATCTTTCTTGTTTGATGGTAACCTATCCATCTACTCATGGTGTTTTTGAAAGCGCCATCAAAGAAATCACACAATTGATTCACGATAACGGTGGACAAGTATATATGGATGGTGCCAATATGAATGCGCAAGTTGGATTAACAAATCCTGCTACAATTGGCGCTGATGTTTGCCACTTAAACTTGCACAAAACATTCGCTATACCTCATGGAGGTGGTGGACCAGGTGTAGGACCAATATGCGTTGCACCTCAATTAGTTCCATTTTTACCAACTAATCCTATAATTCCAACAGGAGGTTCAACCGCTATTACGGCAATTTCTGCTGCACCTTGGGGTTCAGCATTGGTTTGTTTGATCTCGTATGGTTACATCTGCATGCTTGGCGCTGAAGGATTGAAACAATCTACTGAATACGCCATTTTGAATGCAAACTATATCAAAGAGAAATTAAACGGTCATTATGATACGTTGTATTCTGGAGAAATGGGTCGTGCAGCTCACGAAATGATTTTAGAATGCCGTCCTTTTAAAGAAAAAGGAATTGAAGTAACTGATATTGCTAAACGTTTGATGGATTATGGTTTTCATGCTCCAACCGTTTCTTTCCCAGTAGCCGGAACTTTAATGATTGAACCTACTGAAAGTGAAAACCTAGAAGAGTTAGATCGTTTTTGTGACGCCATGATTGCGATTAGAAAAGAAATTGAAGCTGCTACTTTAGACAATCCAAATAATGTATTGAAAAATGCGCCACATACTTTAATGATGGTAACTACTGATACTTGGAATTTCCCATACACTCGTGAAGCTGCTGCATTTCCACTAGAATACATTGCCGAAAACAAATTCTGGCCTACCGTTCGTAGAGCTGATGAAGCATATGGTGATAGAAATTTAGTTTGTTCTTGTGCGCCAATTGAAGCGTACATGGAAAACTAATTCTCCAACTATTACATAAAAACAAAATGCCTCGGTAAATCGAGGCATTTTGTTTTATTTCACAAAAAATATTCTATTTCCACATTGAAAATAAATACAAAATATAAATTCATAAAAAACATCTTGTTTTATCAATCGCTACAATTAGAAAATAAATATCGCATCATTTTTTGCGATTCGTAATAAAATAATCAATATTTTTGCCAATAAACTATTATTTCATAATTATATGCATGCATAGTAAATTTTGTGAGTCTAATAATATTTTAATTATTAAATTAGCATCAAATTTGGAAATTTAACGCAATGAAAATAAAAATAGCTGGAATAGGAAGTTATATCCCTGAGAAAAAAGTAAGCAATACTGACTTTAGTGAACATGTTTTTTTGAATGAAGACGGAACAGCTTTTGGCTACCCAAATGAAGTAGTCATTAATAAATTTAAAGGAATAACAGGAATAGAATACAGGCGTTATGCAGAAGACCAATACACCTCCTCCGATTTAGCGTTTTTTGCCTCTCAAAAAGCTATAGAAAATGCTGGAATTAATCCAGAAACAATTGACTACATTATATTTGCTCACAACTTTGGCGATGTAAAAACAGGAACAAATCAATCTGATATGCTTCCAAGTTTAGCCACACGTGTTAAGAATAAATTACAAATAAAAAATCCAAAATGCGTTGCCTACGATATCCTTTTTGGATGTCCGGGATGGATTGAAGGTGTAATGCAAGCAAATGCTTTCATAAAATCTGGCATGGCAAAACGTTGTTTGGTAATTGGCGCAGAAACACTTTCCAGAGTTGTCGATGCACATGATAGGGATTCCATGATTTATTCGGATGGAGCAGGTGCTTCTATCATTGAAGCTTCTGATGATGAAACAGGAATGCTAGCTTATGAAAGCGCCACTTACGCAAATGATGAAGCTAATTACTTGTTCTTTGGAAAATCATACAACCCCGATTTAGATCCAGACATTCGTTACATAAAAATGTACGGACGTAAAATCTACGAATTTGCATTAAGCCAAGTTCCTGCAGCCATGAAAAGTTGTTTGGACAAAAGCGGATTAGGCATTGATGATGTAAAAAAGATACTTATTCATCAGGCCAATGAAAAAATGGACGAGGCCATAATTCAGCGCTTTTACAAATTATACGACAGACCCGTTCCAAAAGATATCATGCCCATGAGCATTCATGAACTTGGAAATAGCAGTGTCGCCACCGTTCCTACTCTTTTCGACTTGTTAATTCGCGGAGAAATAGAAAACCAATCCATACAAAAAGGCGATGTTCTAATCTTTGCATCCGTAGGAGCTGGAATGAACATTAACGCATTTGTTTACAGATATTAAAATTTTGAGGAACACAACAATCAGAAGCTAATCCGGCTGTACACTACAATTCCTCACTACAAAACTTGTTTTTCTAAGGTGCAAGAAAGCTTCTTTCAGTCGCTTTTTGCACCTTGAAAAACTACATTTTGAAGCTCCGGGATTTTCATTCCCATCCGGGCTAAAAAACAATGCCCAAAAACACATTTATTACTATATTTGTGCCTTCGTGCCCTAGCGGCAAAATCAAAAAAACATGTACGAAAAAACGTTTCCCAATAAAAGATTCAAACATACTTTAGAATTTCTAAAAAAACACGTCTCAACTTCAGAAACCATATTAGATTTAGGCGTAGAAAATCCTTTTTCTAAAATCATGAAATCCGAAGGATTTGCAGTTACAAATACAACAGGAGAAGACTTAGACAAAGACCAATCCGTATTTTCAACAGAAAAAAAAGATGTGGTAACCGCTTTCGAAATCTTTGAACATTTATTGAATCCTTACACGATTTTAAGCGAAATAAAATCAGATAAACTTTTTATATCTATCCCAATGCGCTTGTGGTTTTCACCAGCTTATCGAAGCAAAACCGATATGTGGGACAGACATTACCATGAATTTGAAGATTGGCAATTGGACTGGCTTTTGGAAAAAACAGGTTGGAAAATAGTCGACCGTGAAAAATGGACAAATCCCGTAAAGAAATTTGGTCTTCGTCCCTTATTGAGAAAATTTACCAACAGATATTATATTGTTTACGCTGAAAGAGCTAAGATTTAAGATTGTTGATTAACGAATGTCGATTTATGATTGTGATAAAGGATGTAAAAATCTGAAATCAAGAATCGTTAATCTCCATTCAAAAATATTTTAAATGAATTATTATATTGTTATTCCGGCTCATAACGAAGAAGCTTTCATCGCTTTAACTTTAGATTCTTTGATTTCTCAAACTGTTTTACCCAAAAAAGTAGTGATTGTCAATGACAATTCTACTGATAAAACAGCTGAAATAGTAACCGCTTACGCCAAAGAAAATCCGTTTATCTCTTTAGTAAATAAAACTTCCAGCGCAATACATTTACCGGGAAGTAAAGTTATTCAGGCTTTTCATAAAGGATTCGAAACATTGGACGAAGAGTATGATGTCATCGTAAAACTGGATGCCGACTTAATTCTGCCCAACAATTATTTCGAGACTATTTTAAATATTTTCGAAAAAGATGCAACAATAGGAATGGCTGGCGGATTTGCATACATTGAAAAAAATGGCGAATGGATTCTGGAAAATCTAACCGATAAAGATCATATTCGTGGCGCATTCAAAGCCTACAGAAAAGCATGCTTCCAACAAATAGGGAATTTAAAACCGGCTATGGGTTGGGATACTGTTGATGAATTATTGTCAAAATTTTACGGCTGGAAAGTCGTTACCGATGCTTCCTTAATCGTGAAACATTTAAAACCAACTGGAGCAAATTACAACAAAACAGCCCGTTATAAACAAGGAGAAGCGTTTTACACTTTAGGATATGGTTTTTTAATCACTTCCATCGCTTCGGCAAAATTGGCAATGATGAAAAAAAGACCAGTACTCTTTTTAGATTATATAAAAGGATTTTGGAAAGCAAAAGCGGCAAAAACTCCATTATTGGTGACCGCAGAACAAGCTAAATTCATTCGTAAGTATCGTTTAAAGAAAATGAAAGAGAAAATTTTCTAACGAAAACTAATAACGCAAAAGGTATAACTCATAACTATTTTTGTAATTTAGCCTATAATCACATAACTATGATGCTCATTCGATATATAACGCAGATAGGAAGATACTTCTTGATGCTAAAAGAAATTTTCAATAAACAGACAAAATGGTCTGTCATGAGAAATCTAATTTTCAAAGAAATAGATGATTTAATTATTGGTTCTCTTGGTATTGTAGCGTTCATTTCTTTCTTTGTTGGCGGTGTTGTTGCCATACAAACTGCATTGAACTTGACCAATCCTTTAATTCCAAAATATCTGATTGGTTTTGCTACGCGGCAATCGGTAATTTTAGAATTTGCGCCTACGTTTATCTCAGTTATTATGGCTGGAAAAATGGGCTCCTTTATCACATCAAGTATTGGAACCATGAGAGTTACTGAACAAATCGACGCCCTTGAAGTGATGGGAGTTAATTCGCTAAACTACTTGGTTTTCCCAAAAATAATTGCATTACTCCTTTATCCTTTTGTTATTGGAATCAGTATGTTCTTGGGAGTTTTAGGTGGCTGGATGGCCGGAGTTTATGGCGGATTTACATCAAGTGCCGAATTTATAAATGGCGCACAATTGGATTTTATACCATTCCATATCGTTTATGCTTTCCTTAAAACATTGATTTTTGCTATGTTATTAGCAACTATACCTTCTTTTCACGGATATTACATGAAAGGTGGTGCACTCGAAGTAGGACGCGCAAGTACCGTTTCCTTTGTTTGGACATCGGTTACCATAATTACTTTTAATTACATATTAACTCAATTGCTACTTGGCTCATGATAGAAGTAAAAAACGTAGAAAAATCATTTGGCGGTATCAAAATCCTTAAAGGCGTTTCAACAGTTTTTGAAACTGGAAAAACGAATTTAATTATTGGACAGAGTGGTTCTGGGAAAACCGTTATGCTCAAAAGTCTTTTAGGAATTCACACACCAGAATCAGGAACAATCGCATTTGACGGAAGGATTTATTCTGAATTAAATCCAGATGAAAAACGAGATTTACGAACAGAAATTGGAATGGTTTTTCAAGGAAGCGCCTTGTTTGACTCTATGACTGTAGCCGAGAACGTAGGTTTTCCCTTGAAAATGTTCACCAAAGACAACAATTCAAAAATTCAAGAACGCGTTGACTTCGTATTAAAAAGAGTGAATCTTACAGATGCACATAAAAAACTACCTTCGGAAATTTCAGGAGGAATGCAAAAACGAGTTGCGATTGCACGCGCGATTGTAAACAATCCAAAATACCTGTTTTGTGATGAACCAAACTCTGGTTTAGATCCAAATACAGCTATTTTGATTGACAATTTGATCAAAGAAATTACCGAAGAATACAACATTACAACAGTCATCAACACACATGACATGAACTCTGTGATGGAAATTGGAGAGAAAATTCTATTTTTAAAAGATGGTTTAAAAGCTTGGGAAGGAACCAAAGAAGAAATTTTTAGAACTGATAACGAAGCCGTTGTAGCTTTTGTTTATTCTTCTAATTTGTTCAAAAAAGTACGAGAAGCATATTTGAAAGAATAAAGGCTAACTCGATTTCAACAACTCCACCTCAGCATTTGGATTGAATAAATAAGTCTTTCCGGAACTCATTTCCAAGCATTCAAAACGCTTGGTTCTTATGGCTATTTTCTTGAAAATCTTTCCGTTTTGGATTCGGAAAACACTGCCGTACGGAATTTCAAAAACATAATTCTTATCATTTTGTTGGTCAAATTGTTTCAAGGCTAATGCCAAAGTAGCATCGGTATCACTACTGGCAGTCGGATTTTTGAAATGTCTTGCCAACAAAGGCAACAAATGATTCGGAAAAATTTCTGGTCGAATGTAAGGAATCATCAATCGCTGAAAAGAATATTTCCATTCGTTTCCATGAGGCTTAATGTTTCGTCCGAACTTTTCAAAAGCTACCAAATGCGAAATTTCATGAATCAATGTAATCAAAAACTTGTATTTATTCAAATTTGAGTTTACCGTAATTTCATGTTTTCCATTTAACCCTTTTCTATAATCCCCATGACGCGTCTGACGCTCATTCACAATCTTAAGATGCACTTGATTGGCAACAATAAGTTCGAAAACGGGTTTTACCGCATGTTCGGGAATATATCTGGCTAAAGTTTCGCTCAAAGTAGTTATAAATTATGGATTTGTTGAAGAAACTTGCAATACTTTCCCATTGAAATATTTATTTCCCGTCAAAGTAAAATCATAAATATAATTTGCCATTTCACTCGCTGATATTGGTGCTTGGTAACCAGGAAAAGCTTCTGCTAGCATTTCAGTTTGTACCGAACCTAAAGCCAAAACATTGAACGAAATCCCACGCTCTTTGTATTCTTCTGCTAACAACTCTGACAGTGTAATAACAGCTCCTTTACTAGAACTATAAGCTGCCAATCCGGCAAACTTTAAACTTCCCTGAATTCCACCCATAGAACTTATAGTTACAACATGACTCCCTTTTTGTAAATAAGACAGACAAGTTCGAGTCAAATTAGCAACTCCAAAAACATTGACTTTATAGATATTTTCGAAATCTTCCTGAGTTGTTTCTGAGAAAGGTTTTAGCAATAAACTTCCTGCGTTATGAACGACTGCGTCTATTTGTTTCCAAGATTTGGATAAAAAATCGCTTACTTTAACTAATTCAGACTCAGTAGCTAAATCAACTGAAAGACAGGTAATATTTTCGTTGCCCAATAAAGCTTGAGGAATTTTTCTAGAAATGGCTAACACTTGGTGTCCCGCATTGGCAAATTGTAATGCCAATTCAAATCCTATACCTCTACTCGTTCCTGTGATGATGATATTTTTCATAGAGCAAAAATAAACAAAAACGATAAAAAACTAATGCTTTAAGCAAAGGATTCTTGCTGTAATAAAAATTAAAGATTCCTATAATTTTACTTATTTTTGGTAATCCAAATTAACATCTGAATTTTCATAAAATGACAGAAAGCATACAATTCGAAACTGCAAAAATAAGTGATATTGATGGCGTATTGGCATTACAGGAATTGTACCTTGTAGCTAATTTATCCGAAGAAGAAAAAGCTTCCGGGTTTGTTACCACGCCATTTACCATTGAGCAACTAACCGAAGTCATCAATAAAAATAACTTATTTATTGCTAAAGACAATAACAAAATCATTGCTTACATTTTCGCAGGAAGTTGGGATTTTTTCAAACAATGGCCCATTTTCAAGTATATGAGTTCCTTGTTTACGGAGCTGACCTTTTTGGATTTTGAAATCACCACAAACAATAGTTTTCAATATGGCCCTATTTGCATTCACAAAGAATATCGCGGCAAAGGATTGATAACGCCACTGTTTGAATTCATGAGAACACACATGCTTCATAAATATCCATTGGCCTTAACTTTCATCAATAAAATTAACATTCCGTCAACGAAAGCGCATACCGAAAAACTAAAATGGACTATTATTGGAGATTTTCAATTCAACAATAACGAGTACTTTATTTTGTCGTATGATATGAGTCAGGCAGTTTCTTAAACTATTTAAGCATTATGATTTCTTGTGCCTCCGTGTTTGCCATTTGTGTTACAGCAGGCAAAAATTCCTGAATAAATGAAGTCATGTGCGGAATATCCATAGCTTTGAAATCATCAGAAACATGATGATAGAATTCAAAATTTTCAAAATCAAATGTACTCACAGATTGGCAAGGCACTTTGAAAACATCATAAAAAGAGAAGTTATCTGACCTGTAGAATAATTTATATTCGGCTTCTTTCGGAAGAAAACCAATCGTATTTTTACCAGTATATTCATTGATTTTACCTGCCATATTAGATTTATCAAAACCAGTAATATAAGCTAGATAATCTCTTTTCATTGGTACACCAATCATTTCAATATTGAACTGAGCATACAATTTAAAATCCTGTGCTTTCAGTTTTTTGGCTAAATGTTTAGACCCTAATAACCCTTTTTCTTCTCCTGCAAAAAACACAAAAAGAATGCTTCGTTTATTATTTTTGGCAATACTGAAGTATTTCGCCATTTCAGCAACTGCAGTTGTTCCTGATGCATCATCATTGGCTCCATTATTTATAAAATCACCATTTATGCCTTTTTTATCCAAGCCAATATGATCGTAATGAGCACTTAAAATTATAAATTCATTTTTAAGAACCGCGTCGCTTCCTTCAATAAAACCTACTATATTGAAAGCTGGTTCTTTAAATGTAGACAAGGTATCGCGATACGATTTGAAATAGGGTTTCACATTATTATTTTTGAATAACTGCTCCAAATAATCAGCGGCTTTTACCATTCCTACTTTTCCGGTTTCCCTTCCTTCCAATTCATCCGAAGCTAAATATTTCAAAGTTTTAGCAACGTCACTTTCATTAACTTTATAAGGAACTTCTATCGTTTTTAAATTTGAATCACTAGCGATTTGAGCAATTACAACCGAACTTGAAAAACAACCGAAGAAAACCAAAGAAAGAGACAGGAATGCTTTTTTCATAATATTAAGATTTATTTTTTTATAATCTGACTTTATTTCTATAATATTTCTTGTAGACTTTTACCATTTGAACAATAGCTAAAACTACAAAAAATGACGGAATTATTACTGGCATTACATATTTAGAAAAGCCGGTTGTGTTTTGAGACAAGGTATTTAATATCAAAACCAAAGTCATCATTCCAAAAAATGTACCTATTAAAGTCCCTGAAACATAATATAATTTTAGCTTATTTACAATGGAGATATAATTTCCATTCATCAAATAAAGATTCCACCCGGTCCAAAATGGCAATTGAAGGAAATTGATACAATTCAAAAACACACCAATCAGGAAAGGAGAATACATTGCATATTTCTCTAGAATACCTGGCTCTTCCATTGTTTGATTGGAATTAGCATAAAAAGAATACCCTAAAATCAGCAGAAAGAAAACGGCAAAAAAATCAATAATCTTCATTAATTTTTTATTGTTGACCAATTGTTTTGCAAAAATTAAAGTGAAATAAATCACAAACATCTCCACAAAAATCACTCCCAATAAAAAGAGAATCAAACTTTTCATTCCTGTTTTTGAATAAATTTCAAAACCTACTACATTCAAATATCCCAAAGGTATCGAACCGATAAAGCTCACTAAAAAACCAACAAAAATGTTCTTTAATGCCTTCATGATTTTAGAAATTTACAATTTTATTGCTTTGTTCCAAATGCATTCTGTATTCCTTCATACCGTCTTTATGCAGTAAATAAGGAGCACCATTTTTATGGTTTGCCACACTTATTTCATACATATAGGTAATGTGACGCGCGAGTTCTTTCCATGCAAAAAGCAAAGAATGCTTTGGGTCATAAATGTGTGTGGGTTCGCTAGCAGCACCATTAAGCTCCACGACTGAAAAGTTCGATCCTTGTTCTAATTCTGAAATTGTATTGTACATCACATCCAATCTACCAAAGTAGAAACCTGGAATTTGCAGACACATTTCGTTTATTGTTTCCGTCAATTTTGGTGTTATCCAATGACTTCCATCAATGAATTTTGCACCTCGTGCATGGTTCCCATAAGGCACCAAATTCAATTTTTCTCCTTTTGGAAGAATATGAAGTAGTTTTTTTCCGTATTCCTGTTTCAAAACCTTTAATTGTAATTCGTATCGCGGATTTTGTTTAATTAATTCTTCTACGGTAGAGAATCCGTTTCCGGTAATAATTAGAAATTCTTTGGAAACTATTCCTGTAATTCTGCCGGTTTTTTCATGAGGATAACGCACATAAAAAATCCCAACTTCGTTATCAAACGGAATTAAATCCTGCACTACATAATCGAAATTTGCTTTTTCAGCATATTCTTTTAAATCTTGAACGGTATTTATTTTTTTGACCCCAGATCCTCGCAGTCCAATATCTGGTTTTGCAATCAGAGGATATTTTATTTTTGCTACTTCAATCACATTTAAAACATCTTCAAGAGCAGTTCCTTCTTTTATTAATTCCGTTTTTGGATAATACTGTTGTGGAATCAAATTGTAGATTTCTTTTTTGGACTCCATCATAAAACCGCCATTTTTTATGGTTGGATTAGACGCATTAAAGAAAAAAATAGACTTTGCTTTGATAGAATAGTAGGACCATAAAAAATAAATAGGAATGTAAACAATCTGGAAAGGCCAATATTCCCAATGGGTAATTTTATGAAAAAATAGTTTCAAAATATATTTTTTAGACGGTGATAAATGAGGTCGAAAAGTCCTGCTTTGCAATCAAATCGTAATGCAATATAGCTACTTTATTTTTTTCAATAACCGCTTGTGTGATACTCAACGTTTTCATTTCATCATTTCTATTGATAACCAAACCGTTTTCATCATTTTCTTCTTCGGTGTAGCGATGAAAATCGTGCATTTTTGATTCGGAAATCTCAGAATTTTCATCCATAAAAGTATGAAACCAGTTGGCACGTTTTTCTCGAATCGATGAGGTATACAAAGTCGATGAAGACCAAATATGATTTTGATGAATATCTAAAGTAATTGTTTCTTTCTCTTTTCCGTTCCAGCGCAATTGAAATAGCGCATTGTTTTGAAATAAAACTAACGTAAAAGGTTCTATGTTTTCCAAATCAATTTCGCTCCAAAAATCCTTTGGCGATAAGCTACTAATCATGTCTAAAACAATCAAGCCACGGCTTTTTCGATACGAAAGCTTTACTTCATGCTTTTCATCAGCACCGTTTAAGAGTACTAAAATTACTCCATCTGCATTAGCCACAAACCACGTTCCTCCTGCTTTTGGGTCTTTGGGAAAAATAAGATTTTTTCCGTTTACGGTATAACTTCTTGGAGGTATTGCACTCGGTCTTACTGTTTTTTCATCCCGATTTGAAGTAATGATAATTTTATCATTCGTTGCTACAAAACTTACTGTGCACATTGATTTCTATATTCTATAGTAGAGCGGGCAACTCCAAAATTAGGATCAATTGTTACTGTTTCGCATTGCAAAATAGCCACTTTTATAAGTGCCTGATGATGAATGCAATGTTCTAAATTATAAAGCAACTCCCTGAAATAATTACTTTCAATTCGAATTTCTTCTCCATCAATAATTTGTAACAATTCGATGTCTTTATTTTCTTTTTCTAAATTTTGTTGAATCAACACTATACTTTCAATGGCAAAAGCGGTATCCGTTTGAATACGACTGTTTCGTTCTCTTTTGTCATAATTCACAATGCCTAAATCATATTGATTTTCTAGGCACTGAAACATTTCAATAATATGTCTTGTATGCTCTCCAATAGTTGCATTACTTAACTCTGCACAGGAATTAGAATATTCATTTTGTGACAATTGCCTGAGCAGATCAATTAGTTCGTTTAAACTATTATTAATAGAAGGTATTAGCATATTTAAGTTTTAATTCAACAAATTCATTATTCTAGTTCTATCTTTAAAAACTAAACCAACACAACAAAGAAAGGTAATTAGCGCCAAAATAAAAAGTGTACCACCATCATTTTTCACTTCAATCCCCAACACAAAAAGATGCGCAAAAATCGCACCAACCATAACACCGCAACCTATTACAGCTCCTACTAGTGAAGTTCTTGGAATTAAAATTAAAATTGCAGTAATCAATTCAGCAATTCCAGTACCAATCCTTCCATACGGTTCTACTCCCAAAGCAGAAAAAATATAGACAGACTCTTCGCTTCCCGTAAATTTGAAGTACAACGTTTGCACTAAAATCACTGCCACAGCTAGTCGAAGTATCCAAAAAAATACAATTGATTTCATAAATCCTATTTTTTATTTAGTCATTTTACTCCAGTTTACATCAGCCTTCATCATCAATCTAGATTCTTCTTTGTTCCAGGTTTTCAATGTATTATTAAAAAAAGCATTGTAAAACAAATACAGTTTCTCATCAATAATTTTGAAAGTCTCTGGATTTACAGACACTTTTTCGTTAGAGTCGCCCATTGCAAAAGCACACCAACCACCGTATTGTGGTTCAAACTTTGAAGGATTCTTCAAGAAATATTCTTTATTTACTGGCGTCGAAAAATAATAAACCACGCCTTCATGTGATGCTGCTATTTCTTTTTTTCCTTTCACTGCTCTACCTTGTTTAAAATAAGCCACAGGATCATATCCTTGGATAGCCAAATTTTTTTCAAGGTTAAAATGGGATATTCGCTTGTTATCCTTTTGCGAAAAACTAGAAAAACTAGACAGCACGATTAATATAAATAGTAACTTTTTCATGATTATTTATCTAAAGATTTTGCAGCAGCAATTAATAAATCATTTGAAATTCTATTTTTGAAATTAGGTGTAATGTGTTCAAATTCTATTTCAGCATTTGTATTCAAGATAAACACCGAAGGAACTGGTAAAAAAGAATTATTTGCTCCCTCAGATCCTTTAATTACTATTGGTTTATAATTTTCTGGAGCTTGAAAAGCAATACCAACCGCTTTAGATAATTCGCCTGTACTGTCTGATAATAACAAATAATTCAATTTTTCTTTCTCATCAGTAACTTTCAAGTTTTTTGGAGCATCTGGACTTATTGCGATAATTTGATATCCCAAATCCAACAATTCTTTTTCGGCTTCGGCCAAAGCTGCTAAATGAGCGTTACAATACGGACACCAACCGCCACGGTAAAAAACTAAAATCGTTTTTTTCTTACTGATTAATGCTGCTAAATCAACATCCGTATTTTCTACTGATTTTAAAATAAAATTAGGGATTTTTTCTCCAATGAGTAATGGAGCAATTTCTGTGGATATTTTAGGTAAATCATTTTGAGCTTGAGCAGACAAACCAATTACAAATAGAGCCAAACAAATTATTTTTTTCATAGTGATACATTTTAATGTTCTAAAACTACTGTGCTATTTCGAAATGATTTGTCGGCTATGTTACAGTTCTAGTAAAATAATTACAATTTACTAATATCCGTTATAATTATTTCTTTCCTACTATAAATTAGAGTACCATTTGCTTCCATTTCATTGAGCAATTGGGTGGCAGTTTGTCTTGAAGTACAAATAATTTGTGCCATATCATTTTGGGTTAGGTAATTTTCAATAACCACGGTATTTTCAGTTCGTACCCCTTCTTTCTCCGCCCAATCTTTTAAGAACTGAAACAATCGGGTTTTAGCATCTTTAGAAATCAAATTAGAATAACTGTTTTTAATGCGTTTCATTTTAAGCCCGACAAACTTAGTGTATGACAAAGCCAGACTTGGATTTCGCAATAATAAATCTTCAAAATCCGACATTAGAAAACTACAAATAGCCACGTCATCTGAAAGTACTTTTGCATATTCATTGGACTGGCTGTCAGCTTCCAAAGTCAGTTCTCCAAATAAATCTCCTTTTTGAATAATATCTTTAATCGTTTCATTGCCATCTTCATCGACCGCAACAATCTTTATGTTTCCTTTTTTTAGCAGAAAAATTCTCGGCAAATCCGATGAAGAAAAATAAATGATTTCGCCTTTCTGAGCTTTTTTAAAACCGGTAATAATACACAATTGTCTGATTTGTCCAAAACTCAATGTCCTGAATAATTTATGATCGCGCAAATACCAATATTTTAAATCCTCGTACATGAAAAATTATTTCCGTAAATGTATTAAAAAAATAAAACCCTTTACAACCGAAATTGAAAAGGGTTTGTACAAGCTATTTTATATGCTTTAAGAAACTAATCCTCTTGAAATTACAATTCTTTGGATCTCAGACGTTCCTTCATAAATCTGTGTAATTTTAGAATCACGCATCATACGTTCTACATGGTATTCAGCAACATAACCGTTTCCACCGTGTATCTGAACGGCTTCATTTGCCACTTCTAAAGCTATTTCTGAAGCGTATAATTTTGCCATAGCACCAGAATGCGCAATATCCTTACCTTCATCTTTTTCGCAAGCCGCTTTCATCACCAATAATTTTGCTGCAGTTACTTTCACATACATATCAGCCAATTTGAAAGCAATAGCTTGATGATTAAAAATTTCTTTCCCAAAAGCTTTTCTTTCATGAGAATATTTCAACGCAATTTCATAAGCACCAGTTGCAATTCCTAAAGCCTGTGATGCAATTCCTATTCTACCGCCGTTTAAAACATTCATAGCAAAAGCAAATCCAAATCCGTCTTCACCTATTCTATTTTCTTTTGGAACCTTAACATCACTAAACATTAAAGAATGCGTATCAGATCCTCTAATCCCCATTTTTTTTTCCTTTGGACCTATATCAAAACCAGCCCAACCTTTTTCTACAATAAAGGCATTGATTCCTTTATGTCCTTTTTCTATATCAGTTTGTGCAATTACAATATAAGTAGATGCTGTAGAACCATTTGTTATCCAGTTTTTTGTTCCATTTAACAAATAATAATCTCCTTTATCAATTGCTGTCGTTTTTTGCGAAGTTGCATCAGATCCCGCTTCAGGCTCTGACAAACAAAAAGCACCAATAACATCTCCTTTTGCAAGCGGCACTAAGTATTTCATTTTTTGCTCTTCATTGCAATATTTTTCAAGACCCGCACACACTAAAGAATTGTTTACTGACATAATTACAGCAGCCGAAGCATCAACTTTTGCGATTTCCGTCATTGCCAAAACATAAGAGATACTGTCTAAACCAGACCCGCCATATTTAGGATCTACCATCATTCCCATAAAACCTAAATCGGCCATCATTTTCACCTGCTCAGTAGGAAATTTTGAATGTTCATCGCGTTCAATGACACCCGGTAATAATTCTGCTACAGCAAAATCTTTAGCGGCTTGTTGAATCATTAAATGCTCTTCGGTTAGATTAAAATCCATATTTTTATTGTAAATTAAATGTTCTTAAATTTGTCGTCAAAAGTAATTATTAAATATCAGATTTCAAACGATTTCGTAAATTTAGCCAATGTTTAAAGAAAAGTATACTATTATAGGAGTCATGTCTGGAACTTCGTTAGACGGCGTAGATTTGGCACACATTGTTTTTACAGTAAAAAACAACAAATGGGAATTTGAAATTCTGGAATCTGAAACTATCGCTTACCCAAATGATTGGTTAAACAAATTAAAAATTGCAGTCGGTTTTTCTAAGACTCAACTCGAAAAACTAAATCAAGACTACACCCAACTTCTAGCTACCATTATTTCGGATTTTGTCAAAAAATACGACATAAAAAACCTTGACGCTATTTCGTCACACGGACACACTATTCTTCACCAACCACAAAATGGCTTTACATTGCAAATTGGCAATTTACCGGAAATAGCTACTCTACTCAACCAAACTGTTATTTGTGATTTCAGAGTTCAAGACGTGCAACTTGGCGGACAAGGCGCACCTTTGGTTCCTATTGGTGACCGAATTTTATTTTCTGAATACGACTACTGCATAAATTTAGGTGGTTTTTCGAATGTATCCTTTGAACAAAATAACGAAAGAATCGCCTTTGATATCTCGCCTCTAAATACCGTTTTAAATTTTTACGCCAATCAATTGGGATTGGATTATGATGACAAAGGCCTTATTTCAAAAACTGGTAATTGTAACGAAGAATTATTAAAGGAATTAAATGCTTTAGATTTCTACCAAAAAAAACATCCTAAATCGTTGGGTTTCGAATTTGTAAAAGAAACGATTTTGCCACTTATCGAAAGCCATACCATTCCCCTTGAAGACAAATTGCACACTTTCACGGAACATGTGGCGTTGCAAATTGCTTTGGCTTTGCCTAATAAAAACGGAAGCCTTTTTATAACTGGCGGCGGCGCTTACAATGATTTTCTCATCGAGAGAATTCAGTACTATTTACCCGAAATGAAAATTATAATTCCGTCTCCAAAGATTCTGGAATTCAAAGAAGCGTTAATTTTTGCACTACTCGGAGTTTTAAAATTGCGCGGAGAAATCAATGTTTTAAGTAGCGTTACAGGCGCAAAAACAGATCACAGTTCTGGAAAAATTTATTCACCAAAATAAAATTAAAAATACATATTTCACATTATTCTATTTTTTTATATTTGCCAAAATTAAACATATCGCAACAAATGAAAGATTTATTAAAGAAATTCGAAAATAAAGAACCTGAGATAGTTTTCCATTGGAAAGATGCTGAAACGGAAGCTGAAGGATGGACAGTCATCAATTCGCTGCGTGGTGGTGCTGCCGGTGGTGGAACTCGAATGAGAAAAGGGTTGGATATGAATGAAGTTTTGTCTTTGGCAAAAACCATGGAAGTGAAATTTTCGGTTTCTGGACCTGCTATTGGCGGTGCTAAATCTGGAATTAATTTTGATCCAAATGATCCAAGAAAAAAAGGCGTTTTACAACGTTGGTATAAAGCCGTTTCTCCATTATTGAAAAGTTACTACGGAACGGGTGGCGATTTGAATGTAGATGAAATTCACGAAGTAATTCCAATGACGGAAGAATGTGGTGTTTGGCATCCGCAAGAAGGAGTTTTCAATGGTCACTTTAAACCAACCGAAGCAGATAAAATCAATAGAATTGGACAATTGCGTCAAGGTGTGGTAAAAGTGATAGAAAATCCAAAATTCTCACCAGATGTTTCTAAAAAATATACTGTAGCTGATATGATTACCGGTTATGGCGTTGCTGAAGCCGTTCGCAATTATTATACAATTTATGGTGGTGATGTAAAAGGAAAGAAAGCAATCGTACAAGGTTTTGGAAATGTAGGTTCTGCTGCTGCTTTTTATTTAGCCGAAATGGGTGCGAAAGTCATTGGTATTATCGACAGAGATGGTGGATTAATCAACGAAGAAGGATTCACTTTTGAAGAAATAAGAGCTTTATTTCTTGCCAAAGACGGGAACAAACTAGTTGCCGAAAACATGATTCCTTTTGAAGAAATCAATCAAAAAATATGGACCATTGGTGCCGAAATATTCACTCCATGTGCCGCTTCAAGATTGGTAACTCAATCTCAAATTGACAGTTTAATTGCTAACGGTCTTGAGGTAATTTCTTGTGGCGCAAATGTACCTTTTGCTGATAAAGAAATCTTTTTCGGTCCAATTATGGAAGATGTAGATCATAAAGTGAGTTTGATTCCTGACTTTATTTCTAATTGTGGAATGGCAAGAGTTTTTGCTTACTTCATGGAAAAGAAAGTACAAATGACCGATGAAGCTATCTTTCAAGACACTTCAGAAATTATCAAAAAAGCAATTGAAAAAGCACATGCTTTAAATCCAAGTAAAACAAATATTAGTGCCACTGCTTTTGAAATCGCATTGAAGCAGTTAACATAGATTTACTTGTTTTTAAAAACAATTTTATAATTTACAATTCTATTCTGAAAAGTCAGTTTAACGCATTATGTCCCTAACAAATGTATTAAACTGACTTTTTCAATATTTTATAATAACGCCCTACACAAAACCTAATCTATTGCATATTTTAATCTAAGAAATAGCAATTTTTATAATATATTAGCGTTTCATTACCAAAGAAAAATTATATGAGCATATTGTTACAAGCAGACACCCTATCTGTTGCAAGTGAAAATTTAGCGGAAGCTGTTCCTGTTGAGAAAACGTTATCAATTATGGAACTATTAACTAGCGGAGGATTAGCCGGTCAGATCATAATGATCTCCTTATTTCTGATGTTTTTTATTGCTTTATACCTCTATTTTGAACGTTTAATGGCCATCAACGCAGCCTCGAAAGTAGACACGAACTTCATGGGTCAAATCAAGGAAAACATTAAAAACGGCCGCATTGATAACGCTAAAATTATTTGTGCGCACTATAAATCGCCTGTTGCACGACTAATCGAGAAAGGAATTTCACGAATAGGAAAACCACTTGACGATATCAACACAGCTATTGAAAATGCTGGAAAATTAGAAATTTACAAACTAGAGAAAAACGTAAGCATGCTTGCTACTATTTCGGGAGCAGGTCCTATGACTGGTTTTTTAGGAACGGTTGTGGGAATGATTCAGGCATTCCATAAAATGGCTAGCTCTGGCGGTCAAATCGAAGTGGGTGCTCTTTCAGAAGGAATTTATACTGCCATGACAACAACTGTTGTTGGTCTGGTTGTTGGTATTATTGCATACGTAGGTTACAATCACCTAGTAGTAAAAACTGACAAGATAGTTCATCAAATGGAAGCCAATGCGGTTGACTTCTTAGACTTATTAAACGATCCAGCATAATCATGAATTTAAGAGGAAGAAATAAAGTTAGCGCTGAATTCAATATGTCATCCATGACTGATATTGTTTTTTTATTACTGATATTCTTTATGCTGACGTCAACAATGGTTACCACTAATGCCTTGGATTTGGTATTGCCAAAAGCAAAAGGAAAAACAGACAGTAATAAAAATATCTCCGTAAGCATCAATAAAAAATTAGAGTTTTTTATTGATAAAGAACCCGTTTTAGAAACTGAATTGGAATCTAAATTGCTATCCCTATTTACCGCTGACAAAGAAAAAGCTATAGTTTTGAGAGCCGAAGAAGGTGTACCAATTGAGAAAGCTGTGAGTGTTTTAGATATCGCAAATCGAAACCAAATCAAAGTAGTTTTAGCAGTAAGACCTAAATAATTTTAGTGCGTTTAAAGATTTATTCTAAATGAAATACATAGAAACAGAAGAAGAAAAAAAATCATTTGCAATCACATCAATTATTTTTGTGATTCTATTTATTTTGTTCTTTTATTTAGGATTGACTTCTCTAGATCCTCCTCCTGAAAATGGAATAGCAATCAACTTTGGAACTACTGAATTTGGATCAGGAGACATACAACCTACCGAAGCCATACAATCAGCTCCTAAAACGACTGCAGCACAGGAAACTGCCTCAAGCAATGACGAGGTTTTATCACAAGATATTGAAGAGGCAGTGGTTATAAAAGAAACTAAGAAAATCCAACCTAATAAGGAAACCGCCAAAGAAATTGTTAAACCTAAGCCCAAAGAAAATCCAAAACCTTCACAAAGTACTTCTGACGCATTGTCAAGCATCCTAAACGGACCCAAATCAGATGGAAAAGCTCAAGGAGGCCAAGGCAATGACAATACAGCTGGAGACAAAGGAAGTCCAAATGGTAATCCTTACGCTAACAGTTATTATGGTTCAGGAAGTGGAAGCGGCAACGGAAGTGGCTGGGGACTTAATGGCAGAAGCATCAGCTCCAGAGGAAAAGAAGTGCAAAAATGCAATGAATTTGGCACTGTAGTCGTTCAAATTACAGTAAATAGAAACGGGAACGTAATTGCCGCCAAATATACTAAAGGCACAACAAACACTAATCCTTGCCTAGTAGAACCCGCTTTGGCTACAGCCCGAAAATACAAATGGCAAGCAGATCCAAAAGCACCCGAAACTCAAGTTGGCTTTATCACCGTTAACTTTAAACTAAGTGAATAATCCGTAGCAAAAACATTAAAAACTCAAGTATCTTTGAGTTTTTATTATTTAAAGACCACATGAACTATCAGGAAACCATAAATTGGATGTTCAATCAACTCCCAATGTACCAACTTCAGGGCGCTTCGGCCTATAAAAAAGATTTGACCAATACTCATTTACTCCTAGCACATCTTGAGAATCCACAAGAAAAATTAAAGTGCATTCATGTTGCCGGAACTAACGGGAAAGGTTCTACGTCGCATATGTTGGCATCGATTCTTCAAGAAGCTGGTTATAAAGTTGGATTGTACACTTCTCCTCATTTAAAGGATTTCCGGGAACGTATAAAAATTAACGGAAAGGACATATCTGAAGAATTTATTACTGATTTTATAAATGAACACAAAAGTTTTTTTGAGTCCAATGACATGAGTTTTTTTGAAATGACCGTTGGACTTGCCTTCGATTATTTTGCTAAAGAAAAAGTAGACATAGCCGTTATTGAAGTGGGAATGGGCGGAAGATTAGATGCGACCAACATCATCACTCCATTAGTTTCGGTGATTACCAATATAGGATTAGATCACACACAATTTTTGGGCAACACCCTTCAATCAATCTCTTTTGAAAAAGCGGGGATCATAAAGCCCAACATTCCTGTAATAATAGGAGAATATACTTCTGAAACAAAACCTGTTTTTTTGGCTAAAGCCAAAGAATGCAATTCGGAAATTTATTTTGCTGCTGATTTAGTTTCAGAAACCTATCCTTCTGATTTAATTGGCGATTATCAAATTCATAATAAAAAGACGGTACTACAAACCATTTCCGTTTTAAATAGTCCGAATGAATTTAAAATCACACCCGAAAACATAAAAGCCGGCTTGTTACATGTGGTTAAAAATACTGGACTACAAGGAAGATGGCAGCAATTAAGAGAATTCCCAAAAGTTATTTGCGATACTGCACACAATAAAAACGGACTAGAAATTGTTTTGAATCAAATTCAAAAAGAAGATTTTGACACTTTACATATTGTTTTAGGAGTTGTAAATGACAAAGATTTAGAGGAGATTTTGCCTTTATTCCCCAAAAAAGCAAATTATTATTTCTGCAAACCTAATATTCCTCGAGGTCTAGAAGTTCAGATTCTAAAAGAAAAAGCTACTAGCTTTGGCTTAAAAGGCGAAGTATACAATTCTGTTTCAGAAGCTTATCAAAAAGCACTGAAAAATGCAGGAGCAACTGACTTCATATACATTGGCGGAAGTACATTTGTGGTCGCGGAAATTTTATAATTTTTTTATTTTTTTACTTGTAAATACCAATTCTAGTTGTATATTTGCACACGCAATAACACTAACGAAAGTTACTAAATTGTTTAGGGCGATTAGCTCAGCTGGTTCAGAGCACCTCGTTTACACCGAGGGGGTCGGGGGTTCGAACCCCTCATCGCCCACAAAAAACTCCATTAGAAATAATGGAGTTTTTTTATGTCTTATTTTCTCTGTAAACAACGCCCTCTTGGCTCATCACCCTCACGTAATACAATTTCAGAATGCAGGAACTCCGCCGCTGCAGCTGAATCTTTTACTTTAACAGCACTCCGCTCTAACATTTCTGATTCAAACTCGGCTAACACACTTTCTCTTATTCCCTTTTCTCTCCATTTTGATAAAGGCCTACATCCTTTTAAGATTCCACGAGCCAACAAAAGCGCATCCAATAACGCTTGATTTGCCCCTTGTCCTTTGAATGGGCTCATTGGGTGAGCCGCATCTCCTATGAGAGTCACTTTTCTACCCTTGACCAGCAGTTCTGAATCGAGTAGTTCTCGGTCATATACGGGATAACCCGAAATTTGAGCTTCCGAAGTCGCCGCTAAAATAGCAGGAATTGGATCATGCCATTGCGTTCTCCGACATGCTTCTTCCTTAAGTGCTTCCCGTCCTTGAGCACTTAATACTTTAGCGTCTTCTTCTGACATTGGAAAACTAAGTTGCCACATCACCGAATCTGATGTATATGGCATCATATAAATTCGCTCATTACCGTTGGCGGTTTGAAATACAGTTGCCGAGTCGAGTAAAGAACTATCTCTATTTTTCAGCGCACTCAAAGGACAAATACCTAATATCACAATACAACCCAAATATCGCAAAGGACTACTTTTCTCCCCTATTAGCAACTTACGCACCGAACTACGAATGCCATCTGCTCCAACCACAAGATCTGCTTTACAATGCTTAATCTCACCATTTACTTGAAAAGACAAATCAATATCTATACCTTCCGATTCATTATAATCAACTAATTGATGGCCCCATTGTACTGCTTCATGCCCGCCGAGTTGCTCCAATAAAGCGAAACGTAACGCTTGCCGTGCAATATGTACATTTGTACGTTTCTGAAATTTTTTCTCATCTGACTGCATCCACTTTCTGACACCCCATTCCCCAATCACGTTTCCATCTGTAGTATGAACCACATGTCTTGTTGAAATCACCCCTTGTTCTAAAGAGTAAATACCCAGTCCTTCAATCGCTTTACTGGCTTGTTGCAACGTAAGCCCATACCCTTGAGATCGAGCATCAAAATTGCTATCGCGCTCATAAAGGGTGAAAGGAATTCCTCGGTGCAAACAAGCAACAGCTAGAGCTACTCCGCCAATACCACCGCCAATAATAGCAACGTGGGGAAAGTTTTTCCTATCTGGTTTTGGAGGATTAAATGAGTGAATCAAACCAGACCCATTACAGGTTAAGCATATATATAGGTGTCCCTTAGGTTGGACGGGAGCCACGCCTTCTCCATTATTTTTTTCAAATTGTTCGCATGCCTTCTGGTAGCTTCGTCGCGCTTTATCACTTAGCCCGCGACTTTTTTTTCCGCGTCCCTGACATTCATTACACATAGTCCAGCTTGCTTGCTCATTTTCTGCTTTTTTCACTTCCACTTTTATTTGACTTTCCTATAAGATTAAGAATAAAACTAATGCAATTGATACTGTCCTAAGAGTAAAGTATTGATTATACTTTCTTTTCTTCTAAACCATTGAATGTGAAAATTAACTATTTTTTAATTGTTCAGTGGTTTGAATACTTCCGCAAATTTAAAACAAAAGTTTAGCTAAATTACTTTAGAAATTTTGGAGAGAACTCGAAACACTAATTACCAGAATATTTTAAAGTCTGATCACATTTTTTTCTTTTGAAATGACAACCTATCATTTCTAAAATTTTGAGAAACTATATGCTTAAAGACAAAAAAACTCCATTGAATTAATGGAGTTTTTATCTTCTTACATTTTTAAAATAAGCTAAAAATATCAATAACTTTTTCTGACTACCAACCTTGTGTCAATCCATTCTTGACGACTTCTTCGTATTTTTCCTTGTCAAAACGATATAAATTAGGCGCTTTATGTGCTACATTGCTTTTCTTCTCGTCTAATTTTATTAAAATTCCAATTGCCGTTATTTTACGTAAAAAATTTCTACGATCTAATTTTCTTCCTAGAATGGTTTCATATAACTTCTGTAACTCGGGAATAGTAAATTTTTCAGGAAGTAAATTATAACCTACAGGCATTAGATTTAACTCCATTCGAAGTGTGCCTAATGCTTTATCTAAAATTTCTTTATGGTCTAAAACCAACTCCGGTACGGCATCATGATCAATCCATTCTACAATTTCGCCTGCACCCAATGGTTGTGGGATAGTTTGTAAAAAATCAACTAACGCATAATACCCAACTGTTACAAAGCGGCTTGCAAACCATTTGCCTTCATCTAGAGGAATATCATAAAAACGTAGTACACTGTTACTCACCTCTACATCGCACCTATTTGCAGCACCAAATGTAGCAAATTGTCTCAGAAAAATTCCTTTTAGACCAGTTCTACCATGTAAAACAGTAACAGCAGCTTCATCTATACCTTCATTTATTGACACAAAACCTCCTGGCAAAGCCCATTTATCACTGTACTTTGTTTTTATCAATAACACCTTAAGCTGATTGTCATGAAATCCAAAAATCACACAATCTATCGACAAACCCGGTTGGTACGACGCCTTGTTAGCTAAAATATTTTTTAACATGTGACTCTTATTCTTGAAATTAATACACCCTTTAAAAGCCGCAATTTAGTTCATTTTTTTTTAGAAAATAAAAGAGCGCTCCATTTTGAATACTCATTATTCTTTCTTTCGGCTTAAACCAAAAAATATTTTGGTAAAGAAACAAATCCATTTGATAAGAAAACAACTATTCGTGAAAAACAGTTAAAGAAAAACATTAACGAAAAAAAAATGTGAAATTTTATATTTTATGTATTGTGCTTCAAAAAAATATGTACTTTGCGTCAAAATAACACAATAGATTGTTACAAAGATAATTACCCAAAAAACCAACTTAAAATACTATGAAAAAAATTATTTTACTACTTATTGGATTTGCATTCACGTCACAATTGCAAGCACAAGCTACAGATTATCGTGCGAAAGCCAAAAAATTAGTTTCCCAAATGACATTAGAAGAAAAAGCTTCTTTATGTTCAGGAGAAACAGCTTGGTCCACAAAAGCCATTTCTAGACTTGGCATTCCTTCGATTTTTATGACTGATGGACCTCATGGCCTGCGCAAAGCCGAAGGTTTTGACTTCACTAATAGTGTGCCTTCTACTTGTTTTCCAACGGCATCTGCTTTAGCTTCGTCTTGGAATACTGCTTTGGCTCAAAAAATGGGAGAAGCTTTAGGAATCGAAGCTCAAGCCAGTGACGTTCAAATATTATTAGGACCCGGAGTCAATATGAAACGTTCTCCTCTTGGCGGAAGAAACTTTGAATATTTTTCTGAGGATCCCGTTTTAGCCGGAAAAATAGCGGTTGGTTTTATAAATGGTGTTCAAAGTCAAGGCGTAGGAACTTCTATGAAACACTTTGCTGCTAACAGTCAAGAAGTAGAACGCATGTCAAACAGTTCAAATGTTGACGAACGTACCTTGAACGAAATCTATTTTCCAGCATTTGAAATGGCAGTAAAAGAAGCACAGCCTTGGACAGTAATGTGCTCTTACAATAAACTGAACGGAACCTATGCTTCTGAAAACTCTTATTTATTAAACCAAATGTTAAAGGGTAAATGGGGCTTACAAGGTTTTGTAGTTTCTGATTGGGGTGCCGTGAATGAAAGAGCTTTAGGGGTTGGTGCCGGGATGCATCTAGAAATGCCTGCAAGCGGTGGTTTGAATGATAAAAAAATTGTTGAAGCAGTTAAAAAAGGAACTTTGACAGAAGCCAGATTGGACGAAATCGTAACTGATCTACTCGCCGTTACTTTAAAAGCTAAAGACAGTCATAAAAAAGGAATTGTTGTCGACAAAGTAAAACACAATGAATTAGCCCGACAAGTAAGCGGAGAATGCATTGTTTTATTGAAAAATGACAATGCTATTTTACCACTTCAATCTACTTTAAAAAAGATTGCTGTTGTTGGTGAATTTGCTAAAACCCCGCGTTATCAAGGAGCCGGAAGTTCTCAAGTACGACCTACACAAATTCAAAATGCACTGAGTGAATTACAAAAAATAGCAAAAGGAACACAATTTTCTTTTTCAACAGGTTACAATACACTAGGTGAAACTGACGATACAAAAATTGCAGAGGCTGTTCAAAACGCAAAAAACTCTGAATTAGTACTTGTTTTTGCAGGTTTACCAGACAGTTATGAGTCAGAAGGCTTTGACAGAAACAATATGGATTTGCCTGCTGGTCACAACAAATTAATTACAGAGGTAGCGAAAGTGAACAAAAACATTGTGGTAGTATTGATGAATGGCGCTGCTGTAGCTATGCCTTGGAAAAATGATGTTGCCGCAATCATAGAAGCCTACCTTGGCGGTCAAGCTGGCGGTGGAGCAATTGCTGATGTGCTAACTGGAAAAGTAAATCCTTCAGGTAAATTATCTGAAACTTTTCCTCAACGTTTGGAAGACACACCAACAGCTTTGGATTTCCCTTCAAAAGATGGAAATGCAAATTATGGTGAAGGAGTTTACATTGGGTACCGCTATTATGACAAAAAGAAAATTGAACCTAATTTTCCTTTTGGATATGGATTGAGTTATACTACATTCTCATATTCTGATATTAAAGCCAATACAACATCAGCCAAAGATTCGGATGTTATTATTATCTCTGTAAAAGTAAAAAACACAGGCAAAATTGCTGGAAAAGAAGTTGTTCAACTGTATGTTCATGAGCAAGAAAGCGAAGTATCTAGACCCGAAAATGAACTAAAACATTTTGATAAAGTATCATTATTAGCTGGAGAAGAAAAAACCGTTAGCTTTCAATTAACTTCACGCGACTTTGCTTACTTTAATTCAAAAACACATGACTGGGCAATAAAATCAGGGAAATTTGACATCCTTGTTGGAAGTTCATCTCGTGATTTACCTTTAAAACAAACTATAGATATTGCATCTACAAAAGCTGCAAAAGCAGTATTTACGCGTGAATCACTATTTAAGGAATTCAAAAAATCACCAAACAGTCAAGCGATATACGAACAACTAGTTCAAAGTTTCACTGGTACTACTAAAAAACCAGAGACGGAAGAGGAGAAAAAAGCGGCTTTATTTTTTGAAGCTATGCTATCCGATATGCCGTTAAATAAACTGATTTTATTATCAGGAGGGAAATTTACAGAGGAAAATCTTGATGGTATTTTGAAAGCTGTCAACCAAAATTAAAAATTGTTATTAATTGTTGTTAAAAAAGTATTGAAAAGAATTTAATCCAATATCGTCTATAGCGCGCTTATCACAATTAAATTCCCTCTCGTAAAATCTATGTTCCTAAATCTAATACCATAACTACAAGTTCTTTAGGAAATAGATACAGAGTCAATACTTTTTTTATCTAAAACGCAGTCAACAGTAAATTTTAAAATACTGTCGATTGCGTTTTTTTATTACTTATTGATCTTTGGTGTTAAACTAAAAAAAAATGCTTTTAAAGATTTTAGGGTTCTATTCATTTACTTGATTTTTTTAAATTCTAAAAAGTTCAAATTGAAATTCCCTTTTTCAAAATGCACTTTAATTTTATGCACACCTTGTTTTAAAATCACAGTTTTCAAAGTCACGGTTTTCCATTTATCATATCCTCCAGAAGCCGGAATTGTTATGGTTTCAGAAATTCTACTATTTTCATCTTCTAAATAAAGTTTTCCGCCAGCAACATTGCTCGCATAACGAACAGCAACATCAAAAGTAGTTTTGGATGGCACCTCAACTGTGTATTGCAACCACTCACCATCTTCAATAAAAGCTACTTGATAACCGTTCGTACTTGTGTCCTTACAAGATTCAATATCAACTCCATCATTTCGCATCATTCCGCCTTTGTTCCATTTGGTAAATTTAGTCCCGTCATAATTTGCGACATCTTTATCTAAATAAGCAAATCCGTTTTGTCCCAAATCATAATCCGTTGCAAATACTTTCCCAGGTAAAGAATGGTTTTTGTATTTTTTGGTATCGGTTGTCTGAACTTGTCTGAACATCGCATCAATCACATCGTATCTGATGGTCAGGTCTTTCATTTTGAAATTTTTGGCAGTTTGCATTAATGCTTTTTTGGCAAAATTAACCGTAGGTTTAGCGCTTTCATTATTCCAATATTTCAACAATTGATTGTATTCAGGCGTTTTTGTAACCGATGTTACGCCAGCAAGATTGTCAATTTTTTTCATAGGCCAAAAAGCCCAACCAATATTATTCGACTCAACCAGCGAGATGGCTTCTTGAAACCAAACATTGGAATTTTCTCCACTTTCACCTAACCAAATCGGTACGTTGTATTGGATTCTGTAATCCAACATTTTTTGTATCGAAGCTGTATCATTTTGATTCCAATATTTATGAAAACTCAACGCCATATTTTCATCCCAAAGCGGAAACATTCCGTTGTAATTATTTCCCCAGCAATTCCCTTCAATAAAAATCAAATGATTTTTATCAATGGCTCGAATGGCATTGGTAACTCTAACTTGTAAGGCTCTCAAAGGTGCATTTAAATTTTCATCGCAACCATTTTGATTGGTACCAGTAAAATTCCAGTTGGGTTCATTTATGATGTCGTAAGCAGCAATCCAAGGATTGTCTTTGTAACGTATGGCTAATTTTTCCCAAAGCGCCACCATTTTATCTTGATTTGCAGTACTTTCCCAAAGTGATGGTTTTGTGGGATCATAATCTGAGATATTGGCATCCTTACCTTGTCCGCCTGGTGCAGCATGCAAATCTAAAATGAGGTATATTTTATTGGCAGCGCACCATTGTAACAAATCATCGGTCATTTTGAAACCTTCCTCCAGCCAAGTATTTTGACCAGAAACCGCTTCTTGCTCAAGAGGCAACGTATATAAATTATAATGCATCGGCAAGCGAACAGAGTTGAAACCCCAAGCCGCCAATGAATCGATATCTCGCTTAGTTATTCCGTTTGCTTTGTAGGCATCATAAAATTCTTTCGTGTTTTTGGCACCAATTAAATCCGTTATTTTTTGTTTAATCACATGTTGAGGACCTGCAAACGAACCGGTTTGAAGCATATATCCTTCCTGAACCATCCATCCGCCCAATCCCAAACCGCGTAACACTATATTTTGGTTTTTTCCATCAACAATTTCTTGTCCCTTTCGATGTATAAACCCTTGTGCGAATGACGCCATCGATAAAGAAACAAAAACAAGTAAAACAATTTTTTTCATACTGTTAGTTTTTAAATAAGGCTCCGATTTAATAGACTAAAGTTTGAATGCCATGTGCAGGTATTTCGATAACCGTTTTTTCATTGGCAATAATCAAATTGTAGGTCACATTTTTTTCGCCTTGATTCATTACTATGGTAACCATTTTTCCATCTTTATTCAGGAATGAAGTACTTATCAAACTGCTTCGGCTTACTGCTGTACTGACTCTTTTAGCATCTGGTCGAATGAATTTTGAGAAATGTCCAATATAATAATATGACGGTGTATAGATTAATTCTCCCGTTTTCGTATCGGCGTGAATGGGTGCAAAACAAAAATTACCTACGTGATTTGGCCCTCCATTCTGGTCTAAAAGGATATTCCAATCCGTCCAACCTACAGTTCCGTTATTAAAATCATGAATCATATTGGTTCCATATCGTTCTCCATTTGCCCAAAATTGATATTTCTTAGCATCAAATTTTTCGACACAACCTTCCGTAAACAATAAATTTTTAGTGGGGTAGGCTTCGTTTACTTTTTGTACATTCTCAAACATAGGTGCTCCACCTGCCCAAGTTTCATACCAATGAAAACCCATTCCCCAAGCATATTTTGAGGCTTCCGGATCAGAGAAAATAACATTGGCTCTCTGGTTCATCAAATCACGATTATGATCCCAAACCACAATTTTTTTATCTCCTAAACCTTCTTTTTTCAATGTAGGACCGAGAAAGTTTTTCAAAAAATCGCGCTCGGCTTCAGCGGTATAAATGCAAGATTCCCAAGTTTGCGTGGCCATCGGCTCGTTTTGAACTGTTAATCCCCAAATTGGCATTCCTTCTTTTTCATACGCTTTGATGAATTTTGCATAATAATTGGCCCATGCTTGGCTGTACTCTGGACGTAAAGTCCCGCCTTTAAGCATGTTTCCGGTGCTCTTCATAAATGCAGGAGGACTCCAAGGCGATACATAAAGCAATAATTTCCCACCAGCTGTTTTTATGGCTTCTTTGATCATTGGTATACGATACTTTCGATCATGATCAATATTGAAGGTTTTTAAATCACTGTCTCCCTCTTCTATATAGGTATAACTTCCGCTCGAAAAATCAGAACTATGAATGGTGGTTCTCAATAACGAATACCCAATTCCTTTTTCTTTATCATAATAGGCATTCAAAAGTTCTTGCTGTTTCTCTTTGCTTAATCTTGCAAAAACCTCAGCACTGGCATCTGTTATTGCTCCGCCAATTCCCATAAAGCTTTGAAATGTTTTAGTTGGTTCCACAAAAACAGAAATCTCTGTTTCTAAAGGCTGTTTTGAACTGCTAAAACTCAATTTATCGGTTTGTGTTAATCGTAACTTTGTATTTTCTGCTGTAGTATAAACGATAATCGTTTTGTCTTTTGTAGAAAAAGAGTTGCGTTTAGCTTGACTTTTTTGCTGAGAAAAAGCAAAAAAAGACGTTACCAAAAGTACTGCTGTCGTTATTCTTTTCATGATATTATTATCTATTTTATTTACCAGATATACGTTCCTACCGAACCTGCTTCGAGGGAAGTTTTTACCCAGTTCCCATTGTATTTGATATTGAAAATTTCGGAAGTATTTCCATCATTTTCAACAATTAAAACTTTTTTCCCACTAGGCGTTTTAAAAGCCACATTGTTTAAATTTCCACTAAAGTTACTCGAAATTC
Organism: Flavobacterium sp. KS-LB2; assembly: GCF_036895565.1. NCBI lineage: Bacteria > Pseudomonadati > Bacteroidota > Flavobacteriia > Flavobacteriales > Flavobacteriaceae > Flavobacterium > Flavobacterium sp. KS-LB2. Next base: position 2,895,492 of record NZ_CP145904.1, read on the forward strand.
TCACAGAACCGGCAGGAACAAATTTAGAAGCGTGGGCAATGATATAATATCCTACATTTCTTGTAAAACTATCACTGCTGTTAATCGTCAATGCGCCTTTACAAGTGGTGCAACCGCCCGGAGTATTTGGTCCAAAAGTAGCATTATTGGCTAAGTTCCATTCTAATGCTGTTTTACTCCAATTGCGCATCGAGCCGATGATTACATTTTTTACATGCCATTTTAAATCTCCGTCAAAACTTCCTGTAGAAGACGTGTATTGCTCTGTAAAATAGATGTTTTTATTAGGAAATGCATTTCGTACCGTAGACAACGCACTGATATCTCCTTCGTACAAATGAAATGCAGAACCATCAACATAAGGATTTGCTCCTGGATCATTCAGCACCGCAATAGGATATTCTGGTTTGTTGCAATTATGGTCGTACGCCACAATTTTAGTTGATAAATTTGCCGCTTTGAAAGCTGGACCTAAATGATTTTTTATAAAATCAGCCTGATGCAATGCAATCATCAACATACTTGGATTATTGCCCGGATGTAAGGGTTCGTTTTGAGGCGTAACAGCATCAATGGTTATTCCTTCGGCTTTCATTGTTTGAATGTATTTGACAAAATATTTTGCATAAACTGCATAATATTCCGGCTTCAAGCTTCCGCCGACAAAACCATTATTGTCTTTCATCCAAACTGGTGGCGACCATGGAGTTGCCATAATTTTAATATTTGGATTGATTGCCACAATTTCTTTTAGCATTGGAATTAAATCCGTTTTATCTGGTGCCAAACTAAAATTGCCCAGATTCATATCCGTTTGTCCACTTGGTAAATCGTCATACGTAAATGGCGCGGCATTCAAATCGGATGCACCAATGCTAATTCTCAAGTAGCTTATTGCAATGGAATTAGGATCAGAACCAAACAATTCTTTTAATAATTCTTGTCGCTTTTGAGTATTTAATTGATTGATAACCTGAGCACTTCCTCCCGTTAAAGTATATCCAAAACCATCGATTGTTTGAAACACTTTAGCATCATCGACCTCAATATTAGCATAGGTATTATAGGTTGTGCCAAATGCTAAAACTGATGTTTGCTTTTGAAGTGTGACGCTTTGATTGCCTTTTGTCAACCAAAAATCCATTTCATTTGTCACTGCCACTGGCGGAGTTGGTGCAGGTGCTGGAGCCGGATCAACAGTATCTCCAGACGGAGAACATTTTGACATCAGCAGCGTAAAAGTTAATACAGCTAAAAATTTCATAGTGTTTTTTATAGTGTTCATATTTTATTTAAAGTTTATTTCAACATAAACCGGCAAATGATCAGATGGATATTTCAAGTCTTTTGAATCGCTCAAAACGGCATATTTTTTTACTTTCAAAATACTATTCTTCGAAATAAAAATGTAATCGATCAATTTAGTTACAGGTTCGTTGTGTTTAAAATTATTAAATGTTCCATAAGGCCCGAAAGGTTTCTCTTTCGAAACTTCTCTAGTATCATCCATTGCTTTTTTAAGCATTATTATTCTGTCCTCTTTAGGTTCTGAGTTTAAATCACCCATAAGAATTACAGGATAATTTTTAGTGTTTAGTTCCTTAATTTTCGAAAGAATTAATTGAATTCCTCTGGTTCTGGCTTCTTCGCCAATGTGATCCAAGTGTGTATTAAAAACCCAAAAGAGTTGTTTTGTTTTTGAATCTTTGAACAGCGCATACGTACAAACTCTATTGTAAGCAGCGTCCCAACCTTTTGAAATTATATTCGGCGTTTCAGAAAGCCAGAACGTATTGCTTTCTTTAACTGTAAATCTTTCTTTTTTATAAAAAATATTAGACGATTCTCCTTGCCCAATTCCGTCTCTTCCGATACCTACATTATTATATTCCGGAAGGGAAGTTGCAATATCAACAACCTGATTTGGTCTTGCTTCTTGGACTCCAAAAATATCAGGATTGTAAAATTGAATTTGAGAAATAAAATAATCTTTGCGAAGACTCCAAGCATTGGCTCCGTCACTGGCAACATCTAAGCGAATATTGTATGTCATCACTTTCAATGTTTGCCCATTAGAAAAAATTCCCATTAGCAGAAAAACTCCCGAAACAATTATTTTTTTTACCTGATTCATGTATACTATTTTTTAATGAATTAATATTTGATACCAAATATAACACTTCATTAGAGCTTCTATCCAACTTACAAACAGAAGCTCCCAATGAAGACCTAACTAAACAAAAACATAATTAATTGTAAACCCTAATGTAATCGACCTCAAAAGTAGAAGCCGTAAAATTAGGGTCTATTGCTCCGCCAAAATTCCCTCCCATTGCACAATTTATGATTAAGAAAAAATTCTGATTAAAAGGAAGACTCGCCGAATTTGTAAAGGTATAAAACAACTGATTATCAACGTAAAACTTAATGGATGTTGCTGTCCAATCTATGGAAAAAACATGAAACTCAGTTGAAGCATTAGGAACCATAACCGTGCTTGTATCAGGTGTATTTCCTGAACGTCCTGGAGAATGCAAGGATCCATGAACCCTGTTTTGACTGTTTCCAACATGTTCCATAATATCTACTTCTCCACATGCAGGCCAACCAGCTGTACTTATATTGCTTCCTAACATCCATAAAGCGGACCAAGTTCCCGCGCCCAAAGCCAGTTTTGCTCTAATTTCCACTCTTCCGTATTTGAACGAAAATTTATCTTTTGAAAGAATTCGAGCCGAAGTATAATTGCTTCCGCTGAAACTTTCTTTTAAAGTTTTAATTTTTAACAAACCATCCTGAACAATTACATTTTCCGGTCTGTTCGTGTAGTATTGAGATTCATTATTTCCCCAGCCACCAGCACCTAAATCATATCCCCATTTTGAACTATCGGGAGCGCCATTGACATTAAACTCATCTGACCAAACTAAAGCAGAACCCACAAAAACCGTTACTGAAATAGTGGAAGAAACAAACTGTCCTGAATTATATGCTGACACATATATAACATAGGTATTTGTACCCGCTGTTGTATAGGTATAAGTAAAACTTCCATTTGTTAACTCTTTAGTTTCTCCATTACCAAGTAAAATTTTATAAGAAGTCGCATTAGTTGCACTGATGTTAAAATTTACTGTTCCGCTACCATCTCCGTTTGGGTTTTGTGCAGTTGCACCAGCTACTGTTGCTGAAACCGAAAGATTTGAAGGTAACATTATTGTTTCCTCTTCAGTATTAGCGTTACTAGTGCATGAGAAAAACATGAAAAAATTAGCTAAAGCAAATACAAACATATAATTCTTCATTTTTAAAAATTGAGATAACCTATTTTTCCCCATCTTTTAAATACTTTTTATCGAATAAAGCTCAGAACTGTTAAAAGTTCTGAGCCTTTTACTTCATGATTTATTAAAGTACAGGTTTTAATTTTAGGTACCAAGCATTTCCAGTCTCCGTTCCTTGAACTCGAACATATAAATAAGTTGGTGTAATAACCAAGATTTCATATTCTTTTTGAACTGCACCATATCCTATGAAAGTATCTACACCTGACAATAAAATACTCGTTTGGGTAGACGTTGAATTATCAGCATTAGTAATTACTGCCGGTGCACCAGATGATGCCGGTATAAAACTAAAAGCCGAAGTTCCCCCTCCATAATTATAACAGCCTTCATCTCCTGAACCCGGAATACCCGGAAGAGTTGTTAGTGAACCTGTTTTTGTAAATGCTCCGTCCGGAGTTGCAACTTGTAAGGAATATGTTCCCGAGGCTGCAACTTTAGCAAAAGTAAAAGTGGCTGTGTAAAAACAATTTGCAGAAGCTACTTTTTCATTAACACCACCAGCCCACCATTCTGGTCTGATCGAAGCAACATTCCAAGGACCTACACCAAGATGACCTGCTACACTTTTATCTACTACCCACGTTTTTGAAGCATCATTCGTTAATGCAGTAACAATTTCAGGAGCAACTGTAAAATCACTTCTTACGGTAACATCTTTTGTCACATTAGTAGAAGATCCGCCTTTGCCATAAGCAACAACAGTTATTCTATAGGTATTTACTCCAACCGAAGTATATTTTTTAGTCGCAATACCTGTTGGTAAATAAACTAAATCCAATGGAGTATTGGCATCATAATCAATTTTATACGAAAGAACATTGTCTCCCGTTACAGCAATTTTTACGCTTCCCGAACCATCACCGTTTGGATGCGTTGCATCTACTCCGACAACCTCAGTATTTATGACAACATTTGCTGGTGCCGATAATTCGCCCAAACTATACTCTTCTTCGTTGCAGCTAATAAATGTTAGTGCTACTATGAAAAGCCCTAAAATGTATTTGATATTTGTTTTCATATTTTTTTTAATTAGTTAATCTAATATTGTCTATATAAATTACTTCTCCTGATCCTTTTGCTGAATCATCGTATCTAAATACAAGTTGAGTAAATTTGGCATCAGCCGGAATTGCTGCAATTGTACTGAAATCAAATACTAATTCTTGCCAAGAATTGGCAACAGTATTGGCTACTTTTAAAACCGAAACACCATTAGCAGGTGTTCCGCCTACAGCCCATTCTAATTCTACATTTAGATTTTTCCCCACTTCTGTTGCATACATCAATAATTTGATTTTATTTCCAGTTGCAAAATCTATTGGAGAATCTAAAGGAGAATAGGTTCCACTCCAAGTTTCTGCTCCGGTAGTTTTTGTGTATTTCCAAACAGTCGCGCTAGTGTTTAATCCTGTTGGAAAAGGATTTGCTATTACTGCAGTTGAAATCCCACCAAAAGTTCCACCAACTCCATAATCTTGAGTCGCTAATTCATAGGTAATTGGCAACCCGTACGCATTGTAAATAATTGTTGACGTCGTTTTTTCGGTTTTGGCAGCACCACCACTTAACGCAACAACTTTTACATTATACGTTCCGGCTACTGCATAATCATGAGAAACTTCTCCATCAGTAGCTAATGGCGTTCCAACTTCATTAGGGACATCACCAAAATAAATTAAATACGATTTTGCATAATCTGCTTTTGCTTTTACTTTCAAATTGTGAATGTTTTTATTTAAAGTAACTGCTAGGTTTTCAGGTGCTCTATATACAACATCTAAGGGGAATGTTTGTTCAGTAGCTACTCCAGCAATTGAAGTTGCAGTAATTTTTACCGTATATTTTCCTTCTGGATAAACATGGGTTGTACTTGCTCCAGGAACTACTGTAACTGGCGCTACTGCCCCGTGGCCATAGTCTACTTTGAAAGAAATAGCACCATCAGCTGTTGGAGTTATGATCACTTTCCCTGAATTATCGGTACTGATATCAAATATCTTATTGAGATTTGCAGATGATTCTGTTCCTAAAAGAGCTGTGTCATCGCTAATTCCCTCTACAGTACAACTCACAGCTACAACAACTACTAGTATAAAGCTGAAAATTAATTTTATCTTTTTCATAATTTTATCTTTTAATTAATTATAGCCAGGATTTTGTTTCAATTTAGTTCCCTGAAGTTCTCGTATTGGAATAGGGAAAATTTCATCTTTACCAGCTACAAAACCTCTATTTGATAATTTAGTCGCTGCATCACCCCATCGAACAAGATCGAAAAATCGGTGTCCTTCACCAGCGAGTTCCATTCTTCTTTCATTTTTAATGGCTGCAAGTGTAACTGGAACAGAAGGCAAGCCAACTCTTGATCTAACTGCATCGAGTAATGCTTGAGCTCTTGCTCCTGAACCTAATGCTTCGGCTTCCATCAAATAAGTATCTGCTAATCTAATGATATACGAATTTTGTCTGTAATTCAATTCTGCGGCTCCACCACCAGTTCTTACATCTTCTTTTCGAGGAAGAAATTTGTTTAAGAAATATCCTGTATCTTGATATCCACCAATATAATCTGCTTTACCAGCTGCTTTCAGAGCTTTCAAATCTAATATTGTAGCACCAAATCTTGGATCTAACTTAATGGCGTCATATAAATCTTGAGTGATAACATTAAAACTCCATCCTGATGGTAAATCAGGTGCTGTAGAACCTGATGGTCTTGAATAACTTCTAGGCCCTACCATAACATTCAATGAATTCCCTTCGTCTCTACCTGAACCCCAGAATCCCCAGTCAGAATTACCAGCACTGGTGTGAGAAACTTCAATAAGTGACTCCGTATTAAACTTATTAGAAACTACCCATAAATCACTAAAATTAGTCAGCAATTTATTCCCATATTGATTTGTTCCACCTGGAGTTCCATTTACTAAGGCTAGAATAGCTGCTGCTTCGGTTTTTTTACCCTCTTGTAAATATACCTTTCCAAGCAAAGCTTGAGCGGCCCCTTTTGTAAGACGTCCAGATTCAGTATCAGCAGGAACTGATGTTGGTAAAGTAGCAATTGCATCAATCAAATCTTTCTCTATTTGAGCATAGACAGCTTCTGATGTCGCTTGTTCCACTTCATACATATTAGTAGCTGTCAAAGGATCCAATAATAATGGTACATTTTTGAACAATCTAACCAAGTTGAAATAGTACATGGCTCTCAATGCTTTTGATTCTCCACTAAATCGAGCCTTTACATCATCTGGCATAGCAACACCTGGTAATTTCAATAGTAAAGTGTTTGCTCTAAAAATTCCTTGGTAATGATCATTCCAAAAACTTCCGGGAACAATTGTACCTGTAAGTGTATGCGTGGAAAAACCCTGAATTCCTGCTCCATCTGTAGAACCACCTCCACCTGCGAAGAAGTCATCTGAACCAGCATTCATCATGCCTACCATGTTTTCAAAACCACCTGTGTTTTTTCTAATGGCATCATAAACTCCTACCAGAGCTGCAGTAGCTTGGTCTTGATTCGCATAATAATTATCCGAAAGGAATGACCCTTTTGGTGTTACATCTACAAATTCTTCAGTACAGGAACCTAAAGAAATCACAGCTGCTGCAATACATAAATATTTAAATTTTATCGTTTTCATATTTGTTGATTTTATTAAAATTGTAAATTAGCTCCAAGCATAAATGTTCTGGCTTGCGGATAAATTCCTTTATCTATTCCAAATACACCTCCACCAATTTCAGGATCGTATCCAGTGTATTTCGTTATAGTCAATAAGTTCTCAGCAGTTAAATAAAAGCGTACTTTATTGGCTCCAATTTTGCTTACTACTTTACTAGGCAAAGAATATCCAAGTTGGACTAATTTCAATCTTAAATAATCTCCATCTTCTAAATAAAAATCTGACATTTTTCCAAAATTCCCATTGGTATCATCATTAGTCAATCTAGGATAATTATTAGAAGTTCCCTCCCCTGTCCATCTGCTTAAAGCTATCGTTTGATAGTTTGCATTTCCTACATCTAATCTTCTCAAACCTTGGAAAATTTTATTTCCTGCAGCTCCCTGAGCAAATGCCATCAAATCGAAGTTTTTATACTCTAAATTCAATGTCAACCCAAAAGTATATTTTGGAATATTAGTCCCTAAAAATTGTTTGTCATCATCTCCAATTGACCCATTACCATCAGTATCAATCCAACGGAAATCTCCAGGGCGCGCATTTGGCTGAATTAAACCTCCAGATGCATTTGTATAAGCATTAATTTCTGCTTGATTTTGAAAAATACCCGCTGTTTTAAATCCGTAGAATGAATTATACGACTGTCCTACTTGTGTTCTAGTCACAGGTCCCATAGATTGAAAAGAAGCATCACCTGCTAAGTAATTAGAATCTGCTGCGACATAAGTAACTTTATTTTCTAAGTAAGCAACGTTTCCATTCACAGAGAAATTAAAGTCTCCAAAAGTCTTTTTATAGCCTAATTCAACTTCGATTCCTTTATTGTCCATATCAGCTACATTCCCAATTGGACTTGCAGTAACACCTACATAACCAGGTATGTTTATAGGACGCAAAATCCCTTTGGTCGATTTCTTGTACAAGTCAACAGTAAGACTTATGTCATTAAAAAATTTCGATTCGAAACCAACATTTGCCTGAGAAGTTTCTTCCCATCTCAAATCTGGGTTGTCAAGTGTAAGGTTAGCATATCCAGTCGTAATTGCACCTGAATTCCCAAAAGAATAATTATAACCTCCTTCAACTAGAGAAAGATATCTAAAATCTGGTATAGCATCATTTCCAACAACACCATATCCACCTCTTATTTTGAAAGTATTAAGTACTTTGCTTTCTTTCCAAAAATCTTCTTTGGTTAAAACCCATCCTAGATTAAATGATGGAAAAATTCCAAACTTATTGTTACCACCAAAACGACTAGAACCATCACGACGAATAATACCTGTAAACAAATATTTCTCCTTATAATCATAATTTACACGTGAAAACAAAGAATTTAATTTATGATGAGTAGAATCATAAGTATAGCTACTTCTATCAGATTGTGGTATATCGAAATTAAAAGAAGCATCTTTATAACTAGTTACCGGCAATCCAAACAATGTAGCACCAAGGCCTCCACCAATATTATCAACGTAAGATCCTTGACCTAATAAAACCGTTAAGTTATGATCCCCAAATTGATTTGTATACGTCATTATGTTTTCAATATTCCACGCAAAACTTTTGTTTTCATATTTGCTGTAGTTATTTTTTAGCACATTTGAAGTTGCACTTAAATAGAAAACAGGCGTGAATCCTTGACCTCCCCATGTTGCTAATTTTGCTCCAAAAGTTGATCTCACTTTGATATGACTTGTTATAGCCGCTTCAATATATGCGTTACCAACGATGTCATCTGAAGTTCCATAACTTCCTAGTCTTGTTTTGGCATAAGCCAAAGGATTCGTCATTTCTTGACCAACCAAACTTGAAATTCCATAAGGATTTCCGTTTGCATCACGAATTACAGGATTAGTAGCGTAAGGTGCATCATTGGCTTTTACCGGATCCGTTTCTACTAAAGGAGTAGTTGGATCTAAGTTGATTGCTGAACTTAACGGCCCACCAAATTCACTGTTCGTATTTCCAATACCAATTGTTTTTTGTCTCGAAAAACCTAAAGTTTGTCCGAAAGTAAATACTTTAGATATTTTATGTGTCGAGTTTAAACGAAAATTCTTTTTGCTGTAATTTGATATTTCTGTTGAAACAATTCCTTCTTGTTCTTGAAGTCCAAAAGAAGCATAAAAATTAGAAACATCAGATCCTCCGCTAATACTTAATTCATGTGAATAACGGAAAGCGCTTGTATTAAAAATCGCTTTTTGCCAATCTGTACCAACTCCTAAAGCAGATAAATTAGGAAATATTGCTGGACCGCCGGCGGCAACTGATTTTTCATTTAACAAAGCGCCATACTGCGTGGCATTCAGTAAGTTTAAAGTCTTTTCTGGTGCTGAAATTCCTGAAAAACCATTATAGCTAACCGAAATTTTTCCTGATTTTCCTTTTTTGGTTGTCACCAAAATAACACCTGTTGCAGCACGTGTTCCATAAATTGCAGCAGAAGCAGCATCCTTAAGCACTTCAATCGACTCTATATCTGATTGATTAAGGAATCCTATTCCACCACCATCAACAACAACACCATCAACAACCCAAAGTGGATTATTCCCTCCATCACCAAAAGTAGTTACCCCTCTGACACGGATTGTTGATGCAGAACCCGGTTGACCAGAACTGGCAGCAATAGTAACTCCAGAAACTCTACCTTGTAAAGCTTGCTCAATACGTCCGTTAGGAACTTTCTCAAGATCTTTTGCTTTCACACTGGATATTGCTCCCGTAACAACACTTTTCTTTTGAGTTCCGTAACCTACAACGACAACTTCTTGTAAACTCTCTGTTGAAGGTTTAAGATTAACATCAACTTTACTTCTTCCATTAATAGCTTCTTTTGCGGTATTATAACCTAAATAGCTAAACTCTAAAGTACCTTTTGCATCGGCCTTAATTTGGTAATTTCCATCAAAATCCGTAGCGGTAGCTTTGGAAGTTCCTTTAATTAAAACGCTTACTCCTGGGATGGGCAGCCCGTTTTCGTCATATACCTTTCCGTTTACAGTAACATCTTGTGCTTGTGTATAAACTGAGAATAGAATAGATAAAAGACAAAAAATGAACAGTTTTGTAAATTTCATATTTCTAAAAATTTTGGTTAATTAATTAGTAATTTGACGCAATATTATCACTATTTTTTTTATATTCATTTTAATTATTTACTACAAAAACACATCAAACACTTTTATAATACTTAACAAAAACACATCAAAATTTTTATAAATACTTATTTTACAATAAATTAAATATTTTTTAATATTGTTATTTAAATGTTAATTTAAATAAAAACCACTACATTTATAAAATAAACAGATATTACATTTTATTTGTAGAATTATTACAAAAAATAGCCTATAAATCATCCTTTTACAAATAACCACAAGCACTTCGTTATAATAAAATTCAACTCATACATTTAGACCTTAATCATGAGATTCACTAAACTCCCTATTTTAATTTTTCTGATTGTATCCTCTTTAACTACAATCTATAGTCAGGTAAAAAATATAGGCTTACCCGAAATCCGAAATTATAAAAGAACGGATTATAAAGGAGGTACTCAAAACTGGAACATTGACCAAGATAAAAACGGTAATTTATATTTCGCTAACAACAATGGTCTATTTCAATTTGACGGGTCATCATGGAAGAAGTACAGTTTGCCAAATGGATCAGCTATCAGATGCTTAAAAATTGATGATTTAGGGAAAATTTTTGTGGGAGGCTATGATGAATTTGGATATTTCGAGGCTAATTCAAAGGGAAAACTAATTTATTTTTCAGTTTCAAAATTAATTAACAACGATAACATCAAAGCCATAGACTTTATATGGAAAATTCACATTCATAATGGAGAAGTAATTTATCAATCTTTTACAAGAGCCTATATTTTCAAAAACCAAAAACTTAAATTACTTGAATCCCCAAACCGGTTTCAATTTTCATTTCAAATAAAAAACAAACTTTATTTTCAAGACATTTCTTTGGGTATATTGGAATATAAAAACGGAAAATTGCTTCCACTGAAAGGAACTACCGTTTTGAACTCTACTGAAATATGGGGAATGTTTCAGATGCCAGATAAAAAAATTCTTGTTATAACTTTAGATAAGGGACTTTTTATATACGACAATGAAAGCATCACTCCCTGGAATTCAGAAGCTAATTATTTTATCAAAAAAAACAGCTCTTTGGGTGGCGTAGCGATAAACGATAGATTTATCGTCCTAAATTCTGTATTAGACGGCATGATTATCTGTGACTTCAACGGAAATATAATCCAGCACATCAATCATAAAAAGGGGTTGCAAAACAATACCGTACTGACTTCATTTATTGACAATAAAAATAATCTCTGGCTTGGCTTAGACAATGGAATTGCCTTTATTAATGAGAGCTCTCCTTTTACCTATTTTGGTTTTAGTTATGATTTAAGTACCGTTTATGCTTCTGCAACTTACAAAGGGAACCTTTATGTAGCCACTAATCAAGGTCTTTTTTATCATTCTTGGAACAACAGTATTAAAGAAGATTCTTTTAAACTTGTTGAAGGAACAACTGGACAGGCTTGGAATATTCAAGTGATTGATGATCAACTGATCTGTGCTCATAATAGAGGTGCATTACTCATTTCTGGTGGAAAAGTGATTAAAACATTAGACAATAAATGGTATTTTGGCTTTAAGCCAATTCCAAACCGGCCTAATTATTTAATTGGGTCTACCTACAATGGATTCACCTTATTTGAAAAAACAACTAGCGGATGGGGCTATAAAAATCAAATAGAAGGATTTGATTTATCTGCCAACACCTATGAAGTAGATGAACACAATTTGTGGTTAAAAAAAGATAATTTAATCTACCAGCTGACTTTCTCTACCGATTTAGACAAATTTAAATCTATAAAAAGACACAAAAACTTGTCAAATTCTAACAAAGGAATAGGAAGTTTACAACGAATGAAAGACAATGTATACTTTCAAACAAACAATCGTTTCTATAGATATTCAGAAGAGCAAGATTTGTTTTTTGAAGACAAAAAAATCAGTATTATATTTAAAGATGTTCCAAAAATATATGCTTTAACAGAAGATAATTACGGCAATATCTGGTATGTTTTTAGTGAATCATTAGGCGTTTTAATGAAACAGAAAAATGGTAATTATAAAAATGAAATTGCTCCTTTTTCTAGTTTAACTGGTAACCTTGTAAACAACTACATCTCCGTAAATACAATTAATCCTGAAAATATATTAATAGGTCTGACTGATGGTTTAGCGCATTATAATGCAAAACTACAGAATTATTCCGTGTCAAAACCGATTGCTTTTATACGAAGCTTTTCGTATCCTGGAGAAACAATAATCTTAGGAAATGGACAAAATAAAATCGAGAGGCTCCGAATACCATATTCAGCAAATCACGTAAAATTCACATTTTCATCTCCAACTTATGAAAATCTAGAAAACGTACAATTTTCTTATCAACTAGAAGGCTTTGATGATCGATGGAGTACGTGGTCTTCCATTTCAATCAAAGAATACACTAACTTGAGAGAGGGAGACTATATAATGAAATTAAAGGTACGAAATAGTCACGGGATACAATCCCAAGAGGCAAAAGTGTCTTTTACCGTTTCACCTCCTTGGTATAGGCATTTTTTAGCGTATTTCATTTACCTTTTACTAATTGTTGCCTCAGTATTTTTCATTCGCAACAGAGTAAAAATAAAAATTAGAAAAAACAAATACTACGAAACAATAGAACAACGAAGACTTTATTTAGAGAAAGAGTCAAAAATAAGACAGGAACAATACGAACTGGAAAAGGAAATTGAAAAATTAAAAAGTAATACTTTACAAATTAAGATTTTGGCAAAGGACAAAGAATTAGTCAATAACTCGCTGCAAGTGGTTAAGAAAAACAAAATCCTAAATGGAATTATTCATAAGCTAAAAGACATCAATGTCGAGTCTTTTGATGATTCGACTAAATTCCAATTTACAAAATTAAATAAAAGTATAACTAAAGAGGTGAATGCAGACAAAAGTTGGAAGGATTTAGAAAAACACATTAAGAATGTCCATTTTGATTTCCTGAAAAGATTAAAAGAAAAATACCCAACAATATCTCCGCGAGAATTGGATTTATCGACCTACTTATTAATGAATATGTCAACAAAAGAGATTGCCGAAATCATGAATATATCAAACGGAGGAGTAGAACTGGCGCGTTACCGATTGAGAAAAAAACTAGGACTCCACAAAAAAGAAAATCTGATTGGATTTCTAATGAGCATTTAATAAAAACCAAAATGCAATCATAGCATATTATGATGGCATTTCTATTATAAAAAACAGCTGTTCGTTATGTCAAGAAATTTAAAGTTCGCTCCAATGCCATTCCTCTGGATCCTTTTATCAAAATAGTACAATTATTGAATTCAGTCATTGGCAAATCATTTGAAAATTCTTCAAATGTATTGTAAAACCAAAAGTTGCTTTTTTCAAATTTATTGGCATAAAATGCTGAACCGATAAAATAACATTTCACATTATCTTCATTCGAAAGCAAGTCAACTATTGCTTTATGCTCTTCCTGACTTTCCTGTCCCAACTCAAACATGTCTCCCAAAATCATTGCTTTATTTGAACTCTCTAACTGCAGAAAATTCTCAATAGCTACAGCCATACTGCTTGGGTTTGCATTATAGGCGTCCAGAATAATTTGGTTTGTTCCTTTTGTCAATAGCTGTGACCTATTATTCTCAGGTACATAACTTTCTAAAGCTTCTTTTATTGATACATTATCAATTGCAAAATACTTCCCAATAGTAAGCGCAGCATTAATATTATTTGCATTGTACAAACCTATTAAATGCGTTGAAATAATTAGATCAGCATAGTTTATTATCACAAATGGATTTGCATTAACAGATGTGATATTTACATTCGCATTTGTTTTGTTTATACCGAAAGAATAGGAGTGTAACAAAATTGACTTTTCTACTTGAATTGGATCTTCCAAATTTATAAAAGCGAGTTTATCACTTGCCGAAAGGTATTGATACATTTCACTTTTTCCTTCAATAACACCTTGAACACCTCCAAAACCTTCTAAATGTGCTTTTCCAAAATTAGTGATATAACCATAATCCGGTGTTGCCAATTCACATAGAAATTCAATTTCTTTTTTGTGATTTGCACCCATTTCAACTATTCCAATTTCTGTTTCAGTATTGAACGAAAGTAAAGTCAATGGAACACCAATATGATTGTTTAGGTTTCCAACAGTTGCTTTGGTATTAAATTTTTTAGAGAGAACGACATGAATTAATTCTTTGGTCGTAGTTTTTCCGTTACTTCCCGTAAGTGCTATTATTGGCAATTTCAAATATTCACGATGAAATTTAGCAAGATGTTGTAATGCTGTTAAACTGTCGTCAACCAAAATAGTTCTTTGGTCAATAAAATAAGATTCGTCATCAATTATGACATAAGAAGCACCTTTGTCTAACGCTTCTTTTGCAAAAGTATTTGCATCAAAACGTTCCCCTTTTATAGCAACAAATAAGGAGTTTTTTTCAATCTTTCGGGTATCTATTGAAACCGATGTGCACTTTAAAAATAAACTATGAATGTAATTAATATCCATTTGAAACGCTTTAAAAAAAGAAAAGCCCTAATCAAAGGGCTTTTCTTTTTATTTTATAAAAAATTTAATTTCTAGCAGATTTTTTCTTATCAGCTTTAGGCCCTACTCTTGACATAGCGCATCTAAAACCTATATAATCAGTAGCCATATCTTGTGGAAAATACCTTCTTTGTGCAGGATCTAACCAATACGCTCTATCTCTCCAAGAACCACCTTTGTACACTCTAACTTCATCATTTATTAAAGTCGTTCTCTTGCTTGATTTATCATATTTTCTAACCATTTTACCTAAACTATCTGTTGTAACATTGTGCTTAGGAGAGTTATACATGATTTTTTCATCTTTTTGTTTTTCAGTGTCAGATTCTGAAGATCCAAAATTATAATATCTAGTTGATTGCTTATCACCATCTCTATAATTAGTATTGTCACTTTTATCAAAATTCTGTCTCAAATACGTTTCTTTTTCATCAACAGGAACTTGCGCAATTTGACCTGGGAATTTTCTAGCAACTATTCTACCATTACTTAAAGTATCAAATTTCATATTGGCTGCAGTAACAATTTCAACTTTACCGTCTGCCCCTATTTTATTTTTAGTGTATTGATTTCCTCTAAAATAATTAAAATCATTGGCTTCATTATCAATTATAGGTCTGTAAACATCTTGCACCCATTCGGCAACATTTCCAGCCATATCATACAATCCAAAATCATTTGCAGGATATTTTTTAACCTCATTTGTGATATCAGCACCATCATCTGACCAACCTGCGATTCCACCGTAATCTCCATTACCTTGTTTGAAATTGGCTAATTGATCACCTTTACTTTGTCTTTTACCTGAACGGGTGTACCCTCCTGACCAAGGATATTTTTTCTGGCCTTTGTAGATGTTGTATTCTCTTTGCCCTACATCAGCGGCAGCCGCATATTCCCATTCTGCTTCAGTTGGCAATCTATATTCAGGCAGCAATATTCCTGAAGAGCGCTGTGCATAAACATTCTTAGGCTCAATAACTTTACCGTCTTTTCCAGCTTTTGGTGTTTTTCTACCACCGTTTTTTCCTTTTAATACAATATCTTCATTTCCTCCGTAAGCCAAAGTAGGTGAATTCAAATACGTCTCAGTATCAAAGTTAGCTTCAGCAGTTACATCTAAGGTTTTAGCATTCTTTTTAAGATATCCATTTTTTTCTAAGAGCGCTTCATTCACACGTTGTGTTCTCCAGTTACTGAATTCAACAGCTTGAATCCAATTTACTCCAACAACAGGATATTCAGCATAAGAAGGATGTCTTAAATAATTATTAGTCATCGTCTCATTATAACCCAATCTATTTCTCCAAACTAAGGTGTCTGGTGAAGCTCCTTCGTATATATTTTTATAATTTTCTTCAGTTGGTGGATAAACACTTTTCAACCAATCTAAATAATCTAAATACATAGAATTAGTAACCTCTGTCTCATCCATATAAAAAGACTGAACGTGTTGTTGAGTTGGAGTATTATTCCAATCATGCATAACATCATCTTCTACTCTACCCATAGTAAATGTACCACCTTCAACAAAAACTAAACCTGGCCCTGCTTGTTGTTTTTTACTTGAACCTGCTTTCTTGCTGTCCATATTCCAACCGGTTGCTCTTGAGGTATTTTTGGAACTGGATTTTTTACTACAACTGGAAACACCAATTAATAATAGGATTGCTATCAACAATCGTAAACCCAAAATTTTGTTTGCTTTCATACTCTTTCGTAGGTAATAATTTTAAGTGTCGCAATATAATAATTAACCATTAACCGACATCATACTTTTTAATAATTTTAGACGGCTTAATTTTAACAATAAATTATATATCAAAACGCAAATTTATAATATTTATTATTTAAATCACACGAAATGGTTTATTTTTACTGATAAATAATAACCCACTATTAATCACGTTAAAAAAACGATGAGAAAAATACTTTTAGCTTATTTGAGCTTAATTCCTTTTGTTTCTTTTGCTCAAATTAAAGGTGATGCCGTTATTGAATGGACAGATAAAAAAGAAATGTCGTATGGAGACTTCAAAGTCATAATCCCTCAATTTACAGGGAGTAGTTTTCATTATGATGCTTCCCAAAATGCGTTATTTTATACTTTAAAAGTAAAAGAACCAGTTACGTTTAATGAAGGAAAAGTTACAATCACAAATGCAACTTATGAAACTATCGCGACTTCTCAACTAGGCGATTTAACCGGCGAAAACATTCCTAAAACAATAAATGCCTCGTTAAAAGTCAGCATTTCTCGAGATACTAATGAGGCATTTATTAACTTTTCACCTATCATTAAGGACGACTTTGGATACAAACGAATCAAGTCATTCTCGTATGAAGTAGAGAACAACACTACTAGACTTTCACCATTAAGTAAAAACACAAGTACAAATAGCATCGTTAATTCTGTTTTAGCAACTGGAAACTGGTACCAATTTTATGTTGAAAAATCAGGTGTCTATAAAATCACAAAATCTTTTTTACAGCAATTAGGATTAGACGCAAACACATTAGACCCCAGAAAAATAAAAATATATGGTAATGGCGGACGCATGCTCCCGTTATCAAACAGTATTTTTTACCCCAATGACTTGGCTGAAAATGCCATTCAAATCAATGGCGAAGCTGACGGAATTTTTAACAATGAGGATTATATCCTTTTTTATGCCGAGGGAATTGACACTTGGAATCAAGAAAGTCTAACCTTTACTAATCTCTACGATACAAAATCCTATTATTACATTACCATACAAGGTGGTGATGGAAAAAGAATCGAGACTATGGCTCAACCCAGCGGAAATAGTAGCTTGACCGTAACTTCTTTTGATGATCATCAATACCACGAATTGGACCTTATAAATATAGCACGATTGGGTCGTCAATGGTTTGGCGAATCATTCGAAGTTAAAGACGAACAAGAATTTGATTTTAATTTCCCTAATATCGACTCATCAACCCCCGTAAAAATTTCACTAACAGCCGCTTCTGCTGCATTTACGGCCACCACTTTAAATGTGTCTGCAAATGAAACTACGGTTGGTACCATTTCTTTCCCTGCCTTGAATAAAAATTCAGAAACAGCGTTCTATTTAGGTTCTTTGCCAATCAACAGCAATTTCAACGGTTCTGAAAACATAAAAATAAAACTAAAATACAACAACAATGGCGTGCCAGGCTCCAGAGGTTTTCTTGATAACATCAGACTTATCGCCAAGAGAAAACTACAAGGCTACGGAAAACAGTTCCATTTTCAATACGATCAGTCCAGTTCTAATTTTGGGATTGTAAATTACAGTATTTCAAATACAACAACTATTCCTCAAATTTGGGATGTTACTGATATACATAATGCAACCAAAATCGAAAACTCTAATCAAAGCACCTTAAATTTTAAAGCAAACTTAGGTGAACTGAGAAAATATATCGCTTTAGACGCCTCAGACTATTACACTCCATTAAAAGATACCAAATCAAAAATCGCAAATCAAAACATAAAAGGTACCATATTCAAAAACAGACAAGGCCAATTTCAAGATATTGATTACGTTATTATCACTCCAAATATTTTAACTTCACAAGCTGAAAAACTAGCAACATTTCATCGTTCCCATTCGAATTTAAATGTAAAAGTTATCCCTTTAGAATCGATATATCAGGAATTTTCTTCTGGGAAACAAGATGTTGCAGCAATACGAAATTGCATAAAATATATTTATGAAAATGCTTCTGCAACAGAAAAAAGAGTGCGGTTTGTGAATCTTTTTGGGGATGCTTCTTACGATTTCAAAAATAGAATCTCTGGAAATACTAATGTAGTACCTATTTACCATGCTTTGAACAGTAGTTCAACTGGCGAATCATCCTTTGCTTCAGATGATTTTTTTGGGCTAATGAATCCATCAGAGGGAAATATCGTTTCATTTTTTGGAGGAATTGACATTGCTGTTGGTAGAATGCTGGTTAATGACACCAAACAAGCCGAGGAAATGGTCAATAAAGTAATCGAATATCATGACCTAAAATCCTACGGAAGCTGGAGAAATAACTTCGCCCTAGTATCTGATGACTCCGATTTATTATCTGATGCCAGTTTACAAAACAGGCAAAACATCCTTGCCAACACAATTGCTACCGAGAAACCATTTCTAAATGTGAATAAAATTCTTTTAGATTCGTATGTCCAAGAAGCGTCAGCAGGAGGTTCAAGATACCCAAAAGCGAGAACAGACTTTTTCAATGCTTTCGAAAAGGGAGCTTTGGTGTTTAATTATTTAGGACATGGTGGCGAAGATGGCTTATCAAGTGAGCGTATATGGGAAAAATCAGACGGGCAAAATTTAAGCAATCAATATAAGTATCCTTTATTTATAACTATCACATGTGAGTTTTCTCGATTTGACAATCCTTTAAGACCTACAGCTGGAGAATACACCTATTGGAATCCAAAAGGCGGAGCAATTGCAATGATTACCACCATTCGTTCCATAGGGCAATTCAGTGCAGAAAATTTCAATGACTTGCTTACAAAAAATTTATTATCCTACAATTCCAATCAATATACTTCAATCGCAGAAGCGCTTAGAATTTCAAAAAACAGCAATCCAAATTCAGCCACCAATGTTGTTTTTTACATAGGTGATCCCGCATTAATGCTTGCTATTCCAAGGCCAAAAATTAGATTAACTAAAGTAAATGATATTCCGGTCACCCAAACCATTGATGATTTTAAATCATTATCAAAAATGAAACTAACCGGAGAAATTACAGATGAGAACAACAATCTTCTGACAAATTATAACGGAGAAGTTGCTATAACTATTTTCGACAAAACAGTTTCAAGAACAACATACAATAACGACGGAAACAGTCCGCCTATTAATTTCAATGTTTTAGGAGAGGCCATATTTCGAGGAAATGCCTCAGTAACAAACAGCCAATTTGAATTTAGTTTTGTTGTACCTCGAGACATTAGAATTCCTTTAGCCAATGGTAGAATTAGTTTTTATTCCAAAAAAAGTCAATTACTACAGGACGAAACTGGATACGATTCTAATATAAAAATAGGAGGAATAAATGAAAGTGCAATCGCAGACAATATTAGTCCAAGAGTTAAGTTATATATGAATGACGAGACTTTTGTTTCTGGCGGCATAACAAATGAATCCCCATATTTTGTTGCACTGCTTGAAGATGAAAACGGAATAAATACAGCAAGCGGAATAGGTCATGATATTGTTGCTATTCTTGACGGAGATGTAAGCAATCCTTTTGTACTGAATGATTATTATCAAACGACATTAGACGATTTTACAAGTGGAACGCTACGATTTCCGTTGCGTAATTTAGCTCCAGGATTACACACTATAACATTCAAAGCATGGGATGTATATAACAATCCAATAACCGCTGAGATTCAGTTTATTGTTGTAGGTGATGAAAAGCTAACATTGACACATGTGTTGAATTATCCTAATCCGTTCGTTAGTTATACTGAATTTTGGTTTACACACAACAGACCATTTGAGCCCTTGGATGTTCAAGTTCAAGTAATGACAATAACAGGCAAAGTGGTTTGGACAAAAAATCAAATTATCACAACTGAAGGATTTTTATCAAAAGAAATCACTTGGGATGGCAAAGACGATTTTGGAGATAAAATAGGGAAAGGTGTATATGTTTACAAATTAACCGTCAAATCAAGCTTGACAAATAAGAAAACTGAAAAGTTTGAAAAACTTGTAATACTTTAATAAAATACTATATTTGTTTAATAAAACTTCCTAGAATAATGAAAAAAATAACATTACTTTTTATCTTTTTGTTTGTAATTTCATTTGCAAAAGCACAAGATAGAGTTATAAATCCAGGGGTTCCCTTTTTATTAGTCGCCGCCGATGCTAGAGCAGCAGGTATGGCAGACATAGGAGTTGCAACATCAGCAGATGCTTTTTCACAACAGTGGAATCCTGCAAAATATGCTTTTGCAACAGATGCAAAAGGATTTTCAATCAGTTACACCCCTTACCTTACTGACCTAGTTAATGATATCTCATTAGGGCAAGTGACTTACTACCAAAAATTGGATGAAAAAAGTGCATTTGCAGGAAGCCTTCGCTACTTTGGTTTAGGTGAAATTGAATTACGTGAAACTGGGGATCCTAACGAAGCACCTAGAATAGTTTCTCCAAACGAGTTTGCCATTGACGGTTCCTATTCCTTAAAATTAAGCGAAAAATTCTCTATGGCTGTTGCTGGACGATTTATCAATTCTAATCTAAAAGTGGCTTCAGATAATAACGACGCATCATCTGCAAGTACATTTGCTGTTGATGTTGCCGGTTTTTACCAATCCGAAGAAATAGCATACAACGAATTCAACGGAAGATGGAGAGCAGGATTTAATATTCAAAATTTAGGACCAAAAATTAGTTATGACAACGATGATTTTAACAACAACTTCATACCTGCTAATTTAAAAATAGGAACTGGTTTTGATTTTATTTTAGATGACTATAATAAGGTTGCCGTAAATGTTGAATTCAATAAATTATTGGTCCCAACACCACAAGACCCAGATTTAAACGGCGACGGAACAGTTACAGTTGAAGAACGCAATCAGAACAATCAGAACTATCGCGCTATAGGCTGGACATCTGGTGTTTTCAAATCATTTGGTGATGCGCCGGATGGTCTGAGTGAGGAAATAAAAGAAGTTACGTATGCTGTAGGTGCAGAGTATTTGTACCAAGATTCCTTTGCAATGCGTTTGGGATACTTTCACGAAAGCCCTCTAAAAGGAGCTCGACAATTTTTCTCTCTTGGAGCAGGTTTCAAATACAATGTAGTAAAAGTAGATGTCTCTTATTTATTCTCAGCATCAAAAGTAAAAAACCCTTTAGAAAACACCCTTCGTTTTTCACTTACCTTCAATTTTGGAGATAAATATGACGAATATTAAACGTAAACAAACCCACAAATTATAATCCAAATTTCAACCCCGAAGCTTCGGGATGAAGTTTGGATTTTTTTCCCTAAAAAAAGTATGAAAGAAATATCAATTACCACACAATTCAAAGTATTCGATTCCGTTCAAGATTTACCAAATGACATTCAAGATTTAATGACGCAAGCCGTTGAAGTTCGAAAAAATGCTTACGCTCCCTATTCAAAATTCAGAGTTGGAGTTGCAATTATTTTAGACAACGGTAAAACGGTATTAGGTTCAAACCAAGAAAATGCAGCATATCCTTCTGGACTTTGTGCAGAGCGTGTGGCGATTTTTTATGCAGGAGCAGTATATCCAGAAGCCAAAATTTTAAAAATGGCAATAACCGCTGCTTCGGACTCGAATCAAACTACTGCTCCAATTCCTCCTTGCGGATCTTGCAGACAATCTATAGCCGAATACGAAATCAAACAAGAAACCCCTATCGAAATCTATTTTATGGGAGAAATTGGCGCCATTTACAAATCAGAATCCCTGAAAAACTTGCTTCCCTTTATGTTTGATAAAAAATTCTTGTAAAAATTCCAAAAATTGGCCTTAATATTTTAGTTCTTACTTGGAATGTCTTATTTTTGCATTTCGCAAATTTGTGGGAGGAAACTATTTTGCGTTATAGGTACAAATTGATAATACAATAACACTTTAGCAAAAGAAAAATTCAGATGAAAGAAGTTACAAAAGAAGTATATTTAAAGTGGTATGAAGATATGCTGCTTTGGAGAAAGTTTGAGGACAAACTTGCAGCATTATACATCCAACAAAAAGTTAGAGGATTTCTACATTTATACAATGGTCAAGAAGCAGTTTTAGCAGGTGCTTTGCACGCTATGGACTTGACTAAAGACAAAATGATTACTGCTTACAGAAATCACGTTCAGCCAATAGGTATGGGAGTTGATCCTAGACGTGTAATGGCAGAACTTTTAGGAAAAGTTACTGGAACTTCAAAAGGTATGGGTGGCTCTATGCACATTTTTTCAAAAGAGCACCGTTTTTATGGTGGTCATGGAATTGTAGGAGGACAAATCCCTGTAGGCGCTGGATTAGCTTTTGCTGACAAATATTTTGAAACAGGCGGAGTTACTATGACCTATTTTGGTGATGGTGCTGCTCGTCAAGGATCATTACACGAAGCTTTTAACATGGCAATGCTATGGAAACTTCCGGTTGTATTTATTGTTGAAAACAATGGATATGCCATGGGAACTTCTGTAGAAAGAACGGCCAATCATACTGATATCTGGAAATTAGGTTTAGGGTATGAAATGCCTTGCGGACCAGTGGACGGAATGAACCCTGTAAAAGTGGCCGAGGCAATGACTGAAGCAATCGACAGAGCACGTCGTGGAGACGGACCAACTTTCCTAGAAATGAAGACATACCGTTATAGAGGTCACTCTATGTCGGATGCGCAATTATACCGTTCGAAAGAAGAGGTAGAAGAATACAAAAAAATTGATCCAATTACTCAAGTTTTAGATGTAATTAAAGATCAAAAATATGCTACCGAAGAAGAAATTGAAGAAATTGATCAAAGAGTAAAAGATTTAGTGGAAGAATGTGTAACATTTGCCGAAGAATCTGAATACCCACCAATTCAACAACTATACGATGTAGTGTACGAACAAGAGAACTATCCATTTTTACCTCATAAACTATAAATCAATTATGGCAACAATAATTACAATGCCTCGTTTGAGCGATACTATGACGGAAGGAACGGTAGCGACTTGGCTAAAAAAAGTAGGTGATAAAGTAAGCGAAGGTGATATCCTTGCTGAAATTGAAACCGATAAAGCAACAATGGAATTCGAGTCCTTCAACGCAGGAACACTTTTACACATAGGAATACCTGCAGGTGAAACTGCACCAGTAGACTCTTTATTAGCAATTATAGGAACAGAAGGCGAAGATATTTCCGCATTATTAGCAGGAAAACCCGCTACTGCAACTCCAGCTAAAGAAGAAACTAAATCAACACCAGAAGTTACAACAACTGCTGCGCCAGCAACTGCTTCTTTACCAAAAGGAGTAGTAGTGATTACTATGCCTCGTTTGAGCGATACCATGACAGAAGGAACGGTAGCAACTTGGTTAAAAAGCGTAGGTGATACTGTTGCAGAAGGAGATATCCTTGCTGAAATAGAAACGGATAAAGCAACGATGGAATTCGAATCTTTCAACGAAGGAACTTTGTTATATGTAGGAATCGAAGCAGGAAACACAGCTCCTGTAGACAGTCTTTTAGCAATCATTGGACCTGCTGGAACTGATATTAGCGGAATTGCTGAAAACTATAAAACTGGCGGAGCGCCACAAGCTGCTCCAGCAGTAACAGAAGAAAAAGAAGTTATTTCAACAGAAAAAACTTCAGAACCAATCGTTCAAGAACCATCAAGTGACGGAAAAAGAATTCTAGCATCTCCATTAGCAAAGAAAATTGCAAGTGATAAAGGAATCCAATTGACGCAAGTAAAAGGTTCTGGTGAAAACGGACGTATTGTAAAAAGCGATATAGAAAACTTCACTCCTGCTGCTCAACCAGCTGCTGCACCTGCAACAAAAACGGAAACTGCCGCTACGCCTGCTGCCGCACCACAAGTATTTGTTCCTGCTGGAGAAGTATTTACTGAGGAAATTAAAAATTCGCAAATGCGTAAAATCATTGCGAAACGTTTGGCTGAATCATTATTCACAGCACCACATTACAATTTAGTAATAGAAGTGACTATGGATGAAGCAATGAAATCTAGAGCCGTAATCAATAGCGTTCCTGATACGAAAGTATCTTTCAACGATATGGTAATCAAAGCGTGTGCCTTAGCATTAAAAAAACACCCAAAAATAAACTCACAATGGTCAGCTGATGCTATTACAATCAATCACCATGTAAACATTGGAGTAGCTGTAGCTGTTGAAGACGGCTTAGTAGTCCCTGTATTAAAATTCACTGATGCAATGAGTTTATCTCAAATTGGCGCTAGTGTAAGAGATCTTGCAGGAAGAGCTAAAAACAAAAAACTTGGACCTCAAGAAATGGAAGGAAGTACTTTTACTGTCTCTAATCTTGGAATGTTTGGTATCACTGAATTCAATTCTATCATTAACCAACCAAACTCTGCTATCCTATCTGTAGGAGCTATTGTGGAGAAACCAGTGGTGAAAAATGGGCAAATCGTTGTAGGAAACACAATGATGTTATCTTTAGCTTGCGATCACAGAACAATTGATGGAGCAACTGGAGCACAGTTCTTACAAACATTAAAACAATTTATAGAAAACCCAGTTACGATGCTAGCATAATAACTAGGTTCTTAAAATAATACACCCGCCATGTTTTTTGCAACATGGCGGGTTTTTTATTGGCCATACACACTTTCACTAGCAAATCATTCTACACTTTCACAAAAAAATTCCATTTAATTTGTCACGCTGAAAGTAATCTCAGACTATGTGAGAACTTTGATTAAACCCTTTCATCATGAGCAATAGTTTTAGTAAGTATAAGTGATG
Organism: Flavobacterium sp. KS-LB2; assembly: GCF_036895565.1. Lineage (NCBI taxonomy): Bacteria > Pseudomonadati > Bacteroidota > Flavobacteriia > Flavobacteriales > Flavobacteriaceae > Flavobacterium > Flavobacterium sp. KS-LB2. Next base: position 2,920,748 of record NZ_CP145904.1, read on the forward strand.
TTAAGCTAAATAGAATAGAGTTGACCAAAAACGAAATCAAATAAGTATTACTTCTTATTCTTCTCCTCAATCCATTTTGACATGTACTTTGTACTTCTAAGAGTATGATGTTGTAACAATTCACCCATAAAATTATTCAACCGGTGTTGCTTGGCATTAGAAACTAAAAAATCAATTTGCTTGGCAAAATCAACTTTAAATAGTGTTTTCAAATAGCGCTGCTTAATAATTGTAATTCCATTTTTTTGAGCTTGAAGCCAAAGATTTTTATCCTGATATAGTTGCACTGCTTTATCAGCAAAAACTTTAGGATTATCCTCTACAATTCCATTCCAAGATAAATCTCCATGCATCGATTCAGAACCAATTTTTGTTGTAATACTTGGAGAACCACATTGCATCGCTTCTAATAATTTCCCTTTAATTCCAGCGCCAAAACGCAAAGGTGCTAAAACCACACGAGCTTGTTTCACCACTTCTTGCGCATCATCTGCACGACCTTTTATTAAGAAACCTTGTTTTACATTATTAAGTTGCACTACTTTTTGCGAAGAATATGCACCATAAACATTCATAATTGCATCTGGCATTTGTTCTTTAATCAAAGGCCAAATGGTTTCGTTGAGAAATTGTACAGCATTCCAATTAGGTTCATGAAGAAAATTACCAATAAAAACGAAGTTTTGCCTCTCTTCAAAAGAAGGTAATTTTTCTAAATCAAGAATAGAATTTGATTCTAATAAAAGTGGCAAATAATATAGTAAAGACTTGTCTACTTTAAACGCATTTGTTAGTAATTCCATTTCATATTCAGAGATCATCAAAGACAAATCACAACGTAAAATACTGGCGATTTCGCGTTTCGCTACCTCTTCTACAAATAAATCATGAGTATGAAATTCGCGTTTTTCTTTGAACGCTTTTTGTCTTGCCAATCGCAGACAATGCAAATCTTCGGTATCTAGAATTCGCAAAGCATTTGGACAATTTTCGGCGATGCGCCAACCAAATTGCTCTTCGATTATAAAACGATCAAACAAAACAAGGTTAGGATTTAGCTCTTTTACGAAAACATCAAAACTAGAACAGTTTAAAGCAATTGATTTTTTATTAATAGCATACGAACTCAAATCAATCATAAAGTCACTGTCTTGAGCTGGACTAGCAAAAGTTATCTGAAAACCTTGCTCTTGAAATAATGAAATCAATTGCATCATTCTTCCTCCTGCAGCGGAAGAATTGGGTTCAGGCCAGACGAAACCTATTATTAAAAGCGATTGCACTTGATTCATAATTTTAAAAGTTCATGCTACAAAATAATGCTATTTTGACGGGAATTCGAAAGGTAATTTACTTTAAAATTTTTGCCATCAGTAATTATCATCGATTTTGGAATGAAAACGCTGTTCTTTACTGCGAATTGCGTGAGGGATAGCAGTGAAAAGCCCGAAATCTCGATGCAGCGCACCGAAGACGAGATGAGGACTTGTAACGCATAGCCCGACAGCACAAAAAAAATGGCTCAAGGGTTTGTGCTTTTGCCATTTTTTTGTGCTGACACACCCAATTATTAAAAATTGTATTGGTTAAGCATTTCAACTTTAATCAATAAAAATCAGGAAGAAAACACTAATTTTGCAGTTAAATAAATTGCATTGTTATGTTAGGATTAAAATTAGCCACAGACCCAAGATGGGTAAATATAGTTGAATCAAACATTGAAGAAATCTTGACGGATCATGCTTGGTGTGAGCAAAAAGCGGCATCGAATGCGATAAGTCTTGTTACTTACAACTCTGAATTAGAAGAATTAGTAACCGAAATGTTGATTATTGCTAAAGAGGAATTAGATCATTTGCAATTAGTTCATAATTTAATAAAAAGCAAAGGACTTACTTTAGGTCGAGAAAGGAAAGATCATTACGTGAATGAACTTTTTAAATTCATGAAAAAAGATGGTAGCCGTAAAGATGCACTTTGTGACCGGTTATTATTTTCAGCAATGATTGAGGCTAGAAGTTGTGAGCGTTTTAAAGTACTTTCAGAAAACATAAAAGATCCAGAGTTGGCTAAATTCTATCGTGATTTAATGATTTCAGAAGCTGGACATTACACGACTTTTCTTGGTTTTGCCAGAAAATATGCGGATAATGTAGATGTTGATAAACGCTGGCAAGAATGGATTGATTTTGAAACTTCTATCATCATAAACTACGGAAAAAACGAAACTGTACACGGTTAAGTTTAGAATTCTACTATCATATTAACTAAAAAACAGGATTCATAAACGAATCCTGTTTTTTATTAGATACAATTCAAATATATTATTTAACAATCATAAACTCCGAACGTCTGTTTAATGCATGTTCTTCTTCGGTGCAATTTTCTTGGCAATCCACTTTGAATTCTGATTCTCCAAAACCTTTTCCAGTTATTCTATCAGCCAAAATTCCTTTAGAAACAATGTATGCTACAGTAGTGTTTGCCCTTCTCTCTGAAAGATCTAAGTTAAATTCATCAGTACCTCTAGAATCAGTATGAGCCTTTACATAAATTTTTAATTTATCATTTTGAGACATTATATAAACCAATTTATCAAGCTCAGTTGCCCCTAACTTAGTTATATTGCTTTTGTTGTATTCAAAATAAATAGGATTCAAAATAATTTCTGTTTCAGTAACGATTACTTCTATTGGGTCAATAACTGCATCAATAGTAATCTTTCCTTCACTAATTTTAGCTATAGAGAAAGATTTAGTCACATAACCATCTTTAAAAACTTGAATACTATATGGCTTTTGACATTCAACATCATAAAAAACCGCTCCATTAGTATTCGACAATTTAGTTTCTAAAACCGTATTATTTGCATCCAAAAGAACGACTCTAGAATTTTCCAATAGCGCTCCCGTTTTAGCATCTTTGACAACACTAGCAATTTGCGCTTTACAAATAGGAACAGAACTATAAATATGATCTACACCATCACGATTGCTGGATAAAAAACCTATATTTTTTTCTTTGTTAAACGTAAAAGCAAAATCATCTTTCTCCGTATTTACAGGTTTACCAAGATTATATGGTTCTTCGTCTTTGTTTAAATCTACAGAAAAAACATCAAAACTTCCTAAACCCATCAAACCGTTTGAAGAAAAGTACAAAATACCATCATCCGTTACAAAAGGGAAATTCTCGTCACCTGCAGTATTAATTTTATTTCCTAAATTTTCTGGTGTGCCAAATGTCCCATCGTTGTTCACGGTTACTTTCCAAATATCAGTTCCCCCAAATGAGCCCGGCATATTGGAAGCAAAATAAAGAACCTTTCCATCTGCATCTATGGATGGATTCCCCATAGAAAAACTTTTACTATTGAATGGTAATGGAGTTACTACTCCCCATTTATCATTTTCTTTAATTGATTTGTAAAGATTGACTTGACCCAACTTTAGTTTGTGATTTTTATCTTTCTCGAATAATTTATCTTTGAAACTTTCACTTGAAAAGTAAACAACATTACCATCTTTAGTCATTGTAAGTGGACCTTCATGAAACCTACTGTTTAATTCATTAACAGGAATTGGCTCCGAATAACTGCCATCAGCATTATAGGTAGACTGATAAATATCTAAAAAAGGTTCATTATTCCAACCATATATTTTGTTGCTTTCATTTCTAGCACTTGCAAAATAAAGGATATCTCCATAAAGACTTGCGCCAAAATCAGATCTTTGCGAATTCACCGAAATCTTCTCAACGACAAAAAGTTTTTCTTTATTTACTAACTCCGCAAGATAATTTGGATTTTTATTAAATTGTTTGGCTCTCTGATCATCTGGCATTAAGGCCGAAAATATTTTCATTTGCGCATCAGAGTTAGTGTATTTGCCATTAGATTTTAAGACTTGAGCGTATCTATAATACGTTTCTGAATCTTGTTTTGTTTGTATAGCTTTTGCATACCATTGTTCAGCAGCTACAGTATTGTGCATGTAATAATAACTATCACCTAGTTGTTTGGCTACATAAGCATCTGTGTTTCCTTTTTCAACTAAGTTAAGATACCCATCAACAGCTTCAACATAATCGTAGCTTTCAAATAATTTATCTGCATTCTTAGTCTCTTTATTTTGTGCGCAAAGTGAGCAACCTACTAACACAAAAAACAGTAATAATGTATTTTTTTTCATTAATTATAAAAATTAAATTTTAGAAAAATCTAGGAGAACGTGAAACTTTTTTTGATTCAAATAAATCATACAATAATATGAATTCATGTGAGGAGGGTGAGGTTACTTTCAAATCTGAAATAATACGATCGTAAGCATAACCAATTCTTAGTTCAGGAGTGACAGCAAAATTGACCATTCCTCCAAAACTATCTTCCAGTCGATAAGTTGCTCCAATCTCAAATTTTTCTTGATATAAAAAATTAGCAGAAACATCTAAAGATGGAGAGACATTAAACGCCGATTTTAACATTAACGAAGGCTTGAATTTCAATTCATAATTAAGATCAAAAACATAACCTGCTGTTAAAAAATAGTGCGAAACATCAGAACCATATTCACGTCCGTTATAATCTAGATGCGCCGATTTAATCATATTTGGAATAGAAAAAGACACATAATATTTGTCTGTGTAATAAAACAACCCTGACCCTAAATTAAATGATGTATCGTTGATGTCTTCTCCAAAAATACCTTCATTCGGGTCTGGCAAACTGGATTGAATATCCCTGAGTCCTACTTTGTGAAAAGAAACTCCAGCTTTTAAACCAAATGCCAATCTTTGTGTGTCTCCTAATTTCAAAGTATAAGAGAAGTCCCCAAATACATTTTGCTCTGTTACCGGTCCAATCTTATCTGATATAAATGATAGACCAACACCTACATTCTTTCCCGCTGGAGTATGACCTGCGAAAGTAAATGAAGCTGGTGAATCTTCTATGTTTACCCATTGTTTTCTATATAAAAGACCAAAGGAAATACTCTCATTAGAACCTGCATAGGCTGGATTAATAACATTCATATTATACATGTACTGAGTATAATGTGGGTCTTGTTGCGCTTTTACATCCATATAGGCAATAAGAATTAAAAGAGACATCAATATTTTTTTGTTCATATCTATTTATTTTTCGGTTTATTGGTCTATTTAAAATTTTACAGACAAATAAATTTATTAATTACTGTTTTTCTCTGATTAAATAAATCCAACCTGTTTTTGGTTCTCCACTATTGAATTCTATCACATAATAATAGGTAGCACTCGGAAGATCTTCTCCTTTGTTTGACTGACCTTTCCATTGGTCTGTATAATCAGATTGATTGTAAACTTTAATACCATATCTATTAAATATTTCCAGTTTTTTAACATCCATCAATCTTAAATCAAAGAAGTCATTTGAACCGTTCCCATCAGGAGAAATTCCTTTTTGGATATTACAATAAACAGACTCTATAACTACATTACTTGATGTTTCACAACCCGTATTCGTAGAAGTTACAGTAAGGGTATATGTTACAGGAAACACTACTTGTCCGCTTGGAGTTGAGGCTATCACATCAGTTACGTTTAACACATTTGAATTAGTTCCAATAGGAGCTCCAGTATTATCCTTCCATTGATAAGACACATTGTTTGGATCATATGAGCCTAATAGTGGATTTGCTGTTATAACATATTCTTTATTTTCGCAATCACCTATTGTTTCGAATTGAATTTGTGGAGGAATCGCGTTTATAGTTATTTCAGCACCTATAGTTATACAGGCAATACTATTTGTAAATCGCACACTCATTGTATATTTTCCAGGAGCCAAATTATTAAAGACATTACTGTTTTGATAGCCATTACCTATACTATACTGAACGTTTGCTTGTGTACTAATTGTGATACTTCCCGAAGGAACCAAACATGTTGGTTGCACAACTTGAACCAAAGTTGGAGTTGACGGCAATAAAGGAAGCGGATTAACAGTTACACTTGTCAGACTTTGAACTGAACATGTATTGTCAGCACTGTTTCTCACATACAATATGTAATTATTTGGAGCTAATCCTGCAAACGTATTTGAAGCTTGATAGGTTGTACCATCCAAACTATATTCTACTCCAGATTGAGCAGCTATTACAATAGTCCCGGACGTAACGGAACATGTTGGCTGAACTATGCTAGTCATTGTTGGAACTATCGGAGGAATTGGAATTGTATTAATAGTTACTGGTGATGCAGATGAATTTAAACAGCTATTATCAACTGTACTTCTTACATACAAGGTATAATTACCCGGAGCTAATCCTGCAAATGTATTTGAAGCTTGATACGTTATACCATTTAAACTATACGCTACTCCAGGTTGTGCTGTTATTACAATACTTCCTGATTGCACAGCACATGTTGGTTGAACCACGCTAACTGTAGTTGGCTCAAGTACTATTTGTATAGGATCAATTGTTATTGCTGATCCCGAAGAAGTAACACAACTCGAATCCGAAAGACTTCTAACATACAGCGTATAAGTCCCAGAAACTAATCCTATGAAAGTATTGATAGATTGATAATTTACTCCATCTAAACTATATTCTACTCCTACTTGTGTTGTTATTGCAATACTTCCTGATGGTGTGCCGCATGTAGGCTGAGTAACAGTTACCGTTGTTGGAACTACCGGAGGTGTTGGAATTGAATTAATAGTTATTCCAGTAGCAGATGAAGTTACACAAGTCGTATCGGCTGTATTTCTAGTGAACAAAGTATAAGTACCCGGAGTTAATCCTGTAAATATATTTGAAGCTTGATAGGTTATTCCATCCAAACTATATTCTACTCCAGTTTGGGTTGTTATTGTAATACTTCCTGATGGCGTTCCGCAAGTAGGCTGAGTAATACTTGCTATTGTTGGAACTACTGGAGGTAATGGAATTGCATTAATAGTTACTGTTGAGGCAGATTGTGTAACGCAAGTAGCATCAGTTAAACTTCTAACATACAACGTATAATCTCCTGGAATTAATAAATTAAAACTATTAGAAACCTGATAATTTATACCGTCTAAACTATAGTCTACTCCAGTTTGTGTTGTTATCACAATACTTCCTGATGGTGTTCCACAAGTAGGCTGAGTAACACTTGCTGTTGTTGGAACTACTGGAGGAGTTGGAATTGAATTAATAGTCGTTACTGATGCTGATGAATTAACACAAGTGATATCAGCTGTGTTTCTAACATACAATGTATAATTCCCTGTAGCCAATCCTGCAAAATTGTTGGAAGCCTGATAGTTTACACCATCTAAACTATACTCTACTCCTACTTGTGTTGTTATTGCAATACTTCCTGATGGTGTGCCGCATGTAGGCTGAGTAACAGTTACCGTTGTTGGAACTACCGGAGGTGTTGGAATTGAATTAATAGTTGTTCCAGTAGCAGATGAAGTTACACAAGTCGTATCGGCTGTATTTCTAGTGAACAAAGTATAAGTACCCGGAGTTAATCCTGTAAATATATTTGAAGCTTGATAGGTTATTCCATCCAAACTATATTCTACTCCAGTTTGAGTTGTTATTGTAATACTTCCTGATGGCGTTCCGCAAGTAGGCTGAGTAACATTTGCTGTTGTTGGAACTACTGGAGGTAATGGAATTGCATTAATAGTTACTGTTGAGGCAGATTGTGTAACGCAAGTAGCATCAGTTAAACTTCTAACATACAACGTATAATCTCCTGGAATTAATAAATTAAAACTATTAGAAACCTGATAATTTATACCGTCTAAACTATAGTCTACTCCAGTTTGTGTTGTTATCACAATACTTCCTGATGGTGTTCCACAAGTAGGCTGAGTAACACTTGCTGTTGTTGGAACTACTGGAGGAGTTGGAATTGAATTAATAGTCGTTACTGATGCTGATGAATTAACACAAGTGATATCAGCTGTGTTTCTAACATACAATGTATAATTCCCTGTAGCCAATCCTGCAAAATTGTTGGAAGCCTGATAGTTTACACCATCTAAACTATACTCTACTCCTACTTGTGTTGTTATTGCAATGCTTCCTGATGGTGTGCCGCATGTAGGCTGAGTAACAGTTACCGTTGTTGGAACTACCGGAGGTGTTGGAATTGAATTAATAGTTGTTCCCGTAGCAGATGAAGTTACACAAGTCGTATCGGCTGTATTTCTAGTGAACAAAGTATAAGTACCCGGAGTTAATCCTGTAAATATATTTGAAGCTTGATAGGTTATTCCATCCAAACTATATTCTACTCCAGTTTGGGTTGTTATTGTAATACTTCCTGATGGCGTTCCGCAAGTAGGCTGAGTAACACTTGCTGTTGTTGGAACTACTGGAGGTAATGGAATTGCATTAATTACAGTTGGGGATACTGATGAAAGAACACAACTATTATCTAATTTATTCCTAACGAACAAGGTATAATTTCCTGGTAACAAACCCGAAAACATATTGGAGTCTTGATAATCAGCACCATTTAAACTATATTCTACACCTGGCTGAGTTGTAATTAAAATAGTTCCATTTTGTAAAGCACAAGTAGGTTGGGTTACACTAACTTCAGTAGGAATAGATACAAAATTCATTGTAATGTTAGCCTCCGAATAACAAGGAATCAATGCAGATGAAGCAACTACAACTGGATTTGGATCTTTAAGATTATAATCAATAGCAGCAATTCCATAATCTAAATTGCTACTTCTTTCAGGACTCAAAAATGAATTAGTAACGGATTGACTACCATCTTCTTTGTCATTCATAGTCAATGCAAAAAACTTAATATCACCTGTAGTATAACCTATTAGAGATTTTAGAATTTCCACTTCAAAACCTAGATTATAGTCATTGATTCCACTATTATTTTTATTAACTCCCATTACACTAGAGGGAAAACCAGTGGCAGCACTTCCTAAATAAGTTTTAACAGAAGCACCAGTTCTTAATTCTATAACATTTGCATAATAATTCGTTTCGGCTGCATCTGTAGATATAACTAAACAATAATCAGCCTGAAAATAAGAATCGAAAGTACTAGGATTATTATTAAAAATATTAAAAGCTCTGACTAATGGATCAGAACCTGCTTCATCACCATAATTTGAAATATTGAATCCTCCATTTTTAGTATCAAGGAACAACAAAATACTTCTATTATTTAAAACTTTACCTGCAATCCCTAAAACAACTTTGTCTTCTAAAGCACTTATTTTTAAAGAATTGATATATCCTGTTGAAGCATTCGCAGATAATGGAGCGGAAAGAAAATTATCCTCTAAAGCTCCCGTTCCCCATGATGTTTCAGTAATAGATCCATCCATAGTAACTGCATATCTAGTCCTTACTTTAACAACCTGCCCATCAGTTAAGCTACTAGTCGTAAAGACTCTACTAGTTGACATAGCTTGAAGCACAACACCATCAACAGAGAATTCAAATAAATCAGCTCCACCCGATGCAGTAAAAGTTACAGATGTTCCTAAACATAGGGGGCTTGTTGTATTATTTACAGGAGAAGCTGTCAAAGTAACTGCTGAAGGCGCTACATAAATTGATGCTACAACAGGTACACGTGTACTAATATCACTTCCAGAACGACTGCGCACATAATAGGTTCTCGTCGAACTTATACTGGGGCTATATATTGAACCCGTATAAATAGGAGTTATTGATGTTTGAGAGGTAAACCATTCGATAGTCTCTGAACCATTAGCCCCAAATGCATATACATTAACCTGCATTAAAGTAATACCATCACCGCAAGAACTACCCGCAGTTGTTGAAGGTGGAGGTAAAACGGCTTTAGATTTTAAAATCCTTAAAGATTTTTTATTTTTTTTTACTGTATCAACAGAAATCAATTTTGAAGCTATTTCAAAATTAACATCATGCAATTTTACAAGATCTTTTAAATTTTTTGAACTTAAGGTAAAGCCAAATAATAAATGAAATAGTAAAACTATAAGTAATTTTTTCCTCATAAAGTGATTTTTGTAGTTAATATAACTGTAAATATTTTTAATCCTTAAATGTATTCTTTTATTTTCAATGAACAAATCAAATTTTAATAAAAATTTAACTATTCAAAAATAAAGAAATAAAATTAAAATGGGATTACATATAAAAACAAAAAAATAGTTGCAAACTTTTAGCCACAACTATTTAATATTTGAATATATTTTTTCAATGCTATATTTTTTTCAAAACAAACTAGAAACAATATAAAACAAAAAACCCTGTTCGTTAGAACAGGGTTTTCAAAGAAAGGCGACGACATACTCTCCCACATAACTGCAGTACCATCTGCGCAGGCGGGCTTAACTACTCTGTTCGGGATGGGAAGAGGTGAGCCCCGCCGCAATAACCACCTTAAGAGGTTATAATTGCTTTGGGCAATTATTGTAATGTTGTTTATATTGTATAATAAACATCAATTACATAATATCTTAACATACTGAGATAAAGAATATAAAAAGTTTAATACTGAAACAAGTTCAGCATAAAGAAAGTTTCTTCTCTCCCGATTTGCATCGGGAGAGAAAAGCGTACATAAGCTTACGGGTTATTAGTACTACTCGACTATGACATTACTGCCTTTACATCTATAGCCTATCAACGTGGTCATCTCCCACGACCCTTAAAAGAAATCTCATCTTGTGGTGGGTTTCGCGCTTATATGCTTTCAGCGCTTATCCCTTCCAAACGTAGCTACTCTGCGATGCCACTGGCGTGACAACAGATACACTAGAGGTTTGTCCAATTCGGTCCTCTCGTACTAGAATCAGATCCACTCAAATTTCTTGCGCCCACAGTAGATAGAGACCGAACTGTCTCACGACGTTCTGAACCCAGCTCGCGTGCCACTTTAATGGGCGAACAGCCCAACCCTTGGGACCTTCTCCAGCCCCAGGATGTGACGAGCCGACATCGAGGTGCCAAACCCCCCCGTCGATATGAGCTCTTGGGGGAGATCAGCCTGTTATCCCCGGCGTACCTTTTATCCTTTGAGCGATGGCCCTTCCATGCGGAACCACCGGATCACTATGCTCTACTTTCGTACCTGATCGACCTGTATGTCTCTCAGTCAAGCTCCCTTATGCCATTGCACTCTACGCACGGTTACCAAGCGTACTGAGGGAACCTTTAGAAGCCTCCGTTACTCTTTTGGAGGCGACCACCCCAGTCAAACTACCCACCAAGCAATGTCCCCCCGATTGGGGGTTAGGCCTCAGACAAACAAAGGGTTGTATTTCAACAATGACTCCACAACGCCTAGCGACGCCACTTCACAGTCTCCAACCTATCCTACACATCATTTGTCCAAGGTCAATACTAAGCTATAGTAAAGGTGCACAGGGTCTTTTCGTCCCACTGCGGGTAAGCGGCATCTTCACCGCTACTACAATTTCACCGAGCTCATGGCTGAGACAGTGTCCAGATCGTTACACCATTCGTGCAGGTCGGAACTTACCCGACAAGGAATTTCGCTACCTTAGGACCGTTATAGTTACGGCCGCCGTTTACTGGGGCTTCAATTCAATGCTTCTCCGAAGATAACATCTCCTCTTAACCTTCCAGCACCGGGCAGGTGTCAGGCCCTATACTTCATCTTACGATTTTGCAGAGCCCTGTGTTTTTGATAAACAGTCGCCTGGACCTCTTCACTGCGGCCAGCATTGCTGCTGGCGACCCTTCTCCCGAAGTTACGGGTCTATTTTGCCTAATTCCTTAGCCATGAATCTCTCGAGCACCTTAGGATTCTCTCCTCGACTACCTGTGTCGGTTTGCGGTACGGGTACTTATTACCTGAAGTTTAGAGGTTTTTCTTGGAAGCCCTTAGGCGCACTATCTCTTTGTCCGAAGACTCCGAGTACTATCGTATTTCCCCAAGCCGCGTGGATTTGCCTGCGCAGCTTATAGGTAGGTACTTCAACGAACTATTCCGTCAGTTCGCGGCGCTTTCATCACTCCGTCACCCCATCACAGTAATAACTAGTACGGGAATATTAACCCGTTGTCCATCGACTGTCCCTTTCGGGTTCGCCTTAGGTCCCGACTAACCCACAGCTGATTAGCATAGCTGTGGAAACCTTAGTCTTTCGGTGTGCGGGTTTCTCGCCCGCATTATCGTTACTTATGCCTACATTTTCTTTTCTAACCAGTCCAGCATGCCTTACGACACACCTTCTACCCTGTTAGAATGCTCCCCTACCACTTGTAATAAATTACAAATCCATAGCTTCGGTAATATGTTTATGCCCGATTATTATCCATGCTCGTCCGCTCGACTAGTGAGCTGTTACGCACTCTTTAAATGAATGGCTGCTTCCAAGCCAACATCCTAGCTGTCTGGGCAGACAAACCTCGTTCTTTCAACTTAACATATATTTGGGGACCTTAGCTGATGGTCTGGGTTCTTTCCCTCTCGGACTTGGACCTTAGCACCCAAGCCCTCACTGTTATGAAACATTATATAGCATTCGGAGTTTGTCAGGAATTGGTAGGCGGTGAAGCCCCCGCATCCAATCAGTAGCTCTACCTCTATATAACTTTACGCATAACGCTGCACCTAAATGCATTTCGGGGAGTACGAGCTATTTCCGAGTTTGATTGGCCTTTCACCCCTACCCACAGGTCATCCGAAGACTTTTCAACGTCAACCGGTTCGGACCTCCACACTGTGTTACCAGCGCTTCATCCTGCCCATGGGTAGATCACACGGTTTCGCGTCTAACACTACTGACTAAAGCGCCCTATTCAGACTCGCTTTCGCTACGGATCCGTGGCTTAACCACTTATCCTTGCCAGCAACGTTAACTCGTAGGCTCATTATGCAAAAGGCACGCCGTCACCCCACGAAAGGGCTCCGACCGCTTGTAAGCGTATGGTTTCAGGATCTATTTCACTCCGTTATTCACGGTTCTTTTCACCTTTCCCTCACGGTACTGGTTCACTATCGGTCTCTCAGGAGTATTTAGCCTTAGCGGATGGTCCCGCCAAATTCAGACAGGGTTTCACGTGCCCCGCCCTACTCAGGATACCACTATCCTTTACACTTATTACTTATACGAGGCTATCACTCTCTATGGCTCTACTTTCCAGTAGATTCTAATTCTTTGTGCAAGAAATATCGTGGTCCTACAACCCCAACATTGCCGTAACAACATTGGTTTGGGCTAATCCGCGTTCGCTCGCCACTACTTACGGAATCACTTTTGTTTTCTTCTCCTCCGCCTACTTAGATGTTTCAGTTCAGCGGGTTTGCCCACCTATCGGTGTACTATGTCTTCAACATAGTGGGTTGCCCCATTCAGGTATTTACGGATCGTATCGTGTGTGCCAATCCCCGTAACTTTTCGCAGCTTATCACGCCTTTCATCGCCTCTGAGAGCCAAGGCATCCCCCATACGCCCTTATTTTGCTTATTGTACCAATCATTCAATTATGAATGACCGTTTCTTTACTTGTCTAATGATAAACAAGTAAAAATGCTTTCTACTTTTTATTATTTCTTATCTCAATATGTCAATGAACTTTAATATGTATTAAGTTTAATGTATTAAGTATTAAGACTAATCTTGATACTTGATACTATCCGCTTGATACTATCTTGTGGAGAATAACGGAGTCGAACCGTTGACCTCCTGCGTGCAAGGCAGGCGCTCTAGCCAGCTGAGCTAATCCCCCAATTTAATTATGAATTGTGAATTATGAATTATGAATTGTTGTAATTCGTAATCTTTCAACTCTAGAATTTCCTTTTTTAAGTCTAAATAGTTGTCTCGGACAGACTCGAACTGTCGACCCCTACATTATCAGTGTAGTACTCTAACCAGCTGAGCTACGAGACACTCTTATTCTTAAATTTTATTCTTTTTTTTTAAATTAACAGCAAGAGTAATAAAATGTCCACATTTGTTTCCAACTTGAACTTTCGTCTTCTTTCCCTAGCGTGTATTGCTACTAACACTAAGGCTCTAGAAAGGAGGTGTTCCAGCCGCACCTTCCGGTACGGCTACCTTGTTACGACTTAGCCCTAGTTACCAGTTTTACCCTAGGCAGCTCCTTGCGGTCACCGACTTCAGGCACCCCCAGCTTCCATGGCTTGACGGGCGGTGTGTACAAGGCCCGGGAACGTATTCACCGGATCATGGCTGATATCCGATTACTAGCGATTCCAGCTTCACGGAGTCGAGTTGCAGACTCCGATCCGAACTGTGACCGGTTTTATAGATTCGCTCCTGGTCACCCAGTGGCTGCTCTCTGTACCGGCCATTGTAGCACGTGTGTAGCCCAAGGCGTAAGGGCCGTGATGATTTGACGTCATCCCCACCTTCCTCTCAGTTTGCACTGGCAGTCTCGTTAGAGTTCCCGACATGACTCGCTGGCAACTAACAACAGGGGTTGCGCTCGTTATAGGACTTAACCTGACACCTCACGGCACGAGCTGACGACAACCATGCAGCACCTTGTAAATTGTCTTGCGAAAAGTCTGTTTCCAAACCGGTCAATCTACATTTAAGCCTTGGTAAGGTTCCTCGCGTATCATCGAATTAAACCACATGCTCCACCGCTTGTGCGGGCCCCCGTCAATTCCTTTGAGTTTCATTCTTGCGAACGTACTCCCCAGGTGGGATACTTATCACTTTCGCTTAGCCACTGAGATTGCTCCCAACAGCTAGTATCCATCGTTTACGGCGTGGACTACCAGGGTATCTAATCCTGTTCGCTACCCACGCTTTCGTCCATCAGCGTCAATCCATTAGTAGTAACCTGCCTTCGCAATTGGTATTCCATGTAATCTCTAAGCATTTCACCGCTACACTACATATTCTAGTTACTTCCTAATAATTCAAGTTTAGCAGTATCAATGGCCGTTCCACCGTTGAGCGATGGGCTTTCACCACTGACTTACTAAACCGCCTACGGACCCTTTAAACCCAATGATTCCGGATAACGCTTGGATCCTCCGTATTACCGCGGCTGCTGGCACGGAGTTAGCCGATCCTTATTCTCACAGTACCGTCAAGACTCTACACGTAGAGTTGTTTCTTCCTGTGCAAAAGCAGTTTACAATCCATAGGACCGTCATCCTGCACGCGGCATGGCTGGATCAGGCTTGCGCCCATTGTCCAATATTCCTCACTGCTGCCTCCCGTAGGAGTCTGGTCCGTGTCTCAGTACCAGTGTGGGGGATCTCCCTCTCAGGACCCCTACCCATCGTTGCCTTGGTAAGCCGTTACCTTACCAACTAGCTAATGGGACGCATGCTCATCTTTCACCGTTGTGACTTTAATAACTCGACCATGCGGTCATGTTATACTATGAGGTATTAATCCAAATTTCTCTGGGCTATCCCTCTGTGAAAGGTAGATTGCATACGCGTTACGCACCCGTGCGCCGGTCTCTAGGTCCGAAAACCTATACCCCTCGACTTGCATGTGTTAAGCCTGCCGCTAGCGTTCATCCTGAGCCAGGATCAAACTCTTCATCGTATATTGTTTGCTTGAATCTCTTCAAGCTATTGTTATTCGACTAAATTCTAGTGGTTTTTTCAAATCTTTCGATTCTATTACTCTTATTCTTTTGTTTTAACATCTCTGTTAAAACGGCTGTCAATTCAATATGTCTAGGAACGTATTCTTCTTTTATTTTAACCTCGTTTAACTCACATTGTGTGTCGCTCGAAGCGGGTGCAAAAGTAAAAATTCTTTTTTTAACTGGCAAGAAAATTATGAAGTTTTTTTTTGGAAATTTTTATCTCCGTTTAATTTCTTTTCTTATCAGTATTTCAAGGAACTTCATTTGTTTTGCTTAACCTAAATTACCACTCTCGTAGTAACATCTCTAACTCGTTTCTTCTCTCGTTAGCGGGGTGCAAATGTAACATCCGTTTTCTAATCTCACAAGCTTTTTTTAATCTTTTTTGAAAATAAATTTTCAACCCGATTCGTTGTGCTTGCCAGTATTTAAATGAACGTTTGCCGTTGTTGCGGGTGCAAAACTACAACCTTTATACCGTTATTCAAGCTTTTTTAAACCCTTTTTTTTCCTTTTTATTCGTCTTTTTTTTAACTCGCTGTAAACATGGTTTTTGAATAACAAAGTTTTTTAACTCCACCCCTTGATTTTTGACCAAAAAGCCATTTAAACTACAAAAAAACCAATAACAAGGCACAATATCTACTCCTAAAGACATTACGATACGTTATATAATAACCTAAAATAGCAGCTGTGTTCTCCTTATTGGCTCCCTATCCTGCCTTCCTGCTTGAAAATAAACACCACAAATCCTTTTGTTACCATAATTAAAGAACGGTTTACCCTAATCTACTCCAACTAGACTTCCCGAATCTTTTATTTGATACCTTATAATAGGTAGCAATAGTATTAACCTCCTTCCTTATATATAAGGTACAATAAAAACACTTTCCAATTTATCAATACATTCTAAACTTCTCCTTATAAGAAAACCGCGTTAGGGATAGTAGCAAAAAGCCCACAGTCACGGCTCTTTTTGACGGGACGAAGACTTGTAGCGAATAGCCCGGCCTAGTATAGCACAAAAGCAATTATCTTTTTTGATAATTGCTTTTGTGCTATGAATAGGAACGCCAAAAGAAACCTAATCGAATCGTATCGCTTTTACTGGAGAAATTTTGGTTATTATATAGGAAGGGATTAGTAGTACCAGAAAACAGACGATCACCGTAAGTAGGTTTAACAATAGTATGTATCCCCAATTAAGGTAAACTGGTGCTTGATTGACGTAATAGTTCTCAGGAGGAAGTTGAATTACTCCAAACTGTTGTTGAATTAATAATAATGAGATGCCTATTAAATTTCCCCAGAACAATCCTCTTACTATAAGGTAAAAGGCATTGTAAAGAAATATCTTTCGGACTGACCAATTATTAGCGCCTAATGCCTTCAGAATTCCTATCATTTGTGTTCGCTCTAAAATTAGCACCAATAACGCGACAACCATATTGATAGTTGCGACAAGAATCATGACTACTAATATAACAATGATGTTGAAATCAAAAAGTTGAAGCCATTCAAATATATAACTGTATTTTTCGATTATGGTTTTACTATCTAATGTTGATGCTGTTTGTGCATAGACTTGTTCACCGGTAGCTTCAATTGCATTAAAATCATCTACAAAAACTTCGAAAGCGCCAATTTGATCTGGGGTCCATTTATTGATACGCTGCATGTGACGAATATCACCTATAATATAGGTAGCATCGAATTCTTGAAAACCCGAATTAAAAATTCCTGTGATTTGAAATCTTCGAATGTTAGGCAGCTGATTTTGATTTTCTTTAATGAAGAATGTATTAAATTGATCGCCAACTTTTAAATTCAATCTATTTGCAAGGAATTGAGATATTAGAACTTCTTGATTAACATTTTTTGAATAATCGGGTAATTTACCTGAAACAAGATACTCTTTTATATAATCCCATTTGTAATCATTACCTACTCCTTTGAAAATAATACCTTCGAAAGCAGTTTCGGTTCTAATGATTCCTGCTTTACTGGCAATCGCATGGATATGCTGTACTCCAGGAACAGAAGTAAAGTTAGGATAAAAATCTTGTTTTTTAGAAATGGGTGTAAGCGTAACCTCAGATTTATTGTTATCGTAATTCGAAATAATGATATGTCCATTAAAAGCCGAAACTTTTTCTCGAATTTTTTGTTGCAACCCGATTCCTGTTGCTACCGAAACAATCATCATAATCATACCGATTGCAATTGCCGAAATAGCAATTTTTATAATTGGAGCAGAAATGCTACTTTTATAATCTTTAGCAGTGATAAGTCGTTTGGCTATGAAATATTCTAAATTCAATTTGATTGTGTTTCTAATTTGGATTTGCTACGCCAGTTTGCGTTGCTAGAGCCAAAAATACAGCTAAAACACGAATTACGCTAATTGACCTTAATTTTATTTGAACCTCACTATGAACTCATTATTTAAAATACCAATTAGTTTTATATTCATAATAATCATTTCCACTGCTTGTTCAGCCAGAAAAACAGATTCGGAAAAAAATGAAAAATCCGATTTAGAAAAAGCTACTGACAACCTCAAAACAAGTATAATACCTGGTACAGATAGTCCCATAACCTATTTACCTTTACTAAAAGGTAAAAAAATTGGAATTGTAACCAATCAAACAGGTATTCTCTCTAATAAAACACACTTAGTAGATTTTCTTTTAGAAAAAAATATTGCTATCCAAAAAATATTCGCACCAGAACACGGTTTTCGTGGAACAGCTGATGCAGGTGAACATATAGTTGATGGGAAAGATTCTACAACTGGGCTCTCCATTATTTCTCTTTATGGCGACAACAAAAAACCAAAACCAGAACAATTACTAGGAATTGACATTATGATTTTTGATTTACAAGATGTGGGAGCACGATTTTATACCTATATCTCCTCGTTACATTATATTATGGAAGCTTGTGCGGAGAATAATATAGCACTTTTAATTCTTGACCGACCAAATCCTAACGGAAGTATTATAGATGGACCCATTCTTGAAAGAGAATTTACAAGTTTTGTAGGAATGCATCCAATTCCTTTACTTCACGGAATGACAATTGGTGAATATGCACAAATGATTAATGGAGAAAAATGGCTAAAGAATGAAGTGCAATCTAAATTGACTATTATTCCCTGCGGTAATTACAACCGAAAAATGAATTATAGTTTGCCCGTAAAGCCTTCACCCAACCTTCCAAATGATCAAGCCGTGAATCTTTATGCCAGTTTATGTCTATTTGAAGGTACGAATGTAAGTGTAGGAAGGGGAACGGAAATGCAATTTCAAATTTATGGTTCTCCTTATTTACCGAAGAGTGATTTTAATTTTACTCCAAAACCAAATTTTGGCGCACAAAATCCTGTTTATAATGGAATACTCTGTTATGGCGAAGATTTATCTACAATTACAAAAGTAAATAAGCTTGAACTAAAATGGTTGATTAAAGCGTACGAGACGACAACTAACAAATCAAAATTCTTCAATCCTTTTTTTACCAAATTAGCTGGAACAAAAAAATTACAACAACAAATAGAAGCTGGAATTACTGAAGAAAAAATTAGAGAAAGTTGGAAAAAAGGATTAATTGAGTTCAAGGAAATGAGGTCAAAATATTTGATTTATTAAAAAGAAGAAAGAGGCAAGAGAAAAGGAGACCTGCTATAGTCAATCATAATGGCATTTTCTTCTTCATTTCTTCTACAATATTAAAAGCAGCTGGACAAATAGCTACGTTTTTCAATGTTAAATCAGTAATTTGTTGGAACTTTTTCCTATCCGTATGCGGAAATTCTCTGCATGCTTTTGGACGAACATCATAAATCATACAAGCATTTTCATTATCTAAAAAAGTACAGGGTACACTTTGCAAAACATAATCTCTGTCTTCATCAATTCGAAGATATTGCTCAATAAACTGTTGTGGTTTTTGACGCAAATATTTTGAAACACGCTCAATATCCGCATCTGTGAATAATGGCCCTGTCGTTTTACAACAATTAGCACATTTTAAACAATCCGTTTTTTTGAATTCAGTATCATGTAAATCTTGCATTACATAATCTAAATTTTTTGGCGTCTTCTTTTTCAGCTTATCGAAATACTTTTTATTTTCGATATGCTTATCTTTGGCTTCTTTAGGAAGATTGTTTAGAATATGTTTCAAGTTTATAATTTAAAGTTGGAAACACAAAAGTAACAAACTTGATTCCTGAAACCTTAAACTTTAAACAAAAAAGATGAAAGACCTTTTTGGCAAAGCCATCCTAGATTTTCAAACCAATAATTCCCCGGAAGATTTAGTCACAGAAACCTCTATCTCAGAAGAAGATGAAATGAGTGTTGAATATCTCTTTCGCACTTATAAAGAAATGCCAAAACTAGAACAAAAAGCGTTACAACTTGCCAGAGGAAAAATTTTGGATGTAGGATGTGGTGCAGGAAGTCATAGCTTATCTTTACAAAACGAACGGAATTTAGACGTTCATTCGATTGACATTTCTCCAAATGCAATTAAAGCCTGTCAACTTCGAGGATTAAAAAATGCAAAAGTTCAAAACATACTTGAAATGGACTCTAACAATCCTGAAAACAAGTTTGACACCATTTTATTATTAATGAATGGTACTGGTATTTTTGGAACCCTGAAAGAAACTACTAAATTTTTACAAAAACTTAGAAGCTTATTAAACCCAAGCGGGCAAATTCTAATTGATTCCTCAGACATCATTTATATGTTTGACAATGATGAAGATGGTGGGAAATGGATTCCAAGTAACGGATATTATGGCGAATTGACTTTTACAATTCGTTATAAAAATGAAAAAGAAGATGAATTTCCTTGGCTATACTTAGATTATAACACTTTACAAAATGCAGCTTTTGCTAATGGATTACAAAGTGAGTTGATTCTGGAAGGAGAACACTATGATTATTTAGCAAAACTTTCGATTTAAAACAACACAGCCAATATGGAAAAGACAGCATTAGAAAAATCACAATATCCTATTGGGAAATTTATGGCACCCGAATCCTATTCAGCCGAATACCTTACTGCTAAAATAGAAGAAATTGCTAGCTTTCCAGAACGATTGAAAAAAGAAATCCTTCATTTAACCGAAGAACAACTAGAAACACCATATCGTCAAGATGGCTGGACCATTCGTCAAGTAATACATCATTGTGCTGATAGCCATATGAACTGTTTTGTTAGAATAAAATGGGCACTGACTGAAGAAAATCCAACAATAAAATTTTATTATGAAAATCTTTGGGCTGAATTACATGATAATTTAACAATGCCCATTCAGCCTACTCTTTCCTTACTAGAAGGATTGCACTTTCGTTTGACATATTTAATGAAAAATTTATCAGAAGTAGATTTAGAAAAAAGCTTCATTCACCCTGAAAACAGTACCGAATTTAAAATTAAGGAAATCATAGGAACATATGCTTGGCATGGTAATCATCATCTAGCACATATCACAACACTAAAAAAACAAAAAGGATGGTGATTTTTGGGAGCATTTTCCAGCTATTCGCTATATCTTTTTATCTCATTAAAAAATGAGATAAAAAAGGATGCCGCTGCTATCTGGGCTACCAACTGTAGTTACGATAAATACAGATTCCAAAAATCAAAATATCATAAAAATGAAAAAAGGCAAACAATTATTCTTGTTTGCCTTTTTCATTTTATGGTATGTTCAAATATTTATGCGTTTGTAAAGAAACACGCCATTTGGGATTATTCATAACATACTCTACAATCAGCGGAGTCATTTCTTCTTTTTTACTCCATTCCGGCTGCAAAAATAAAATAGCATTACTATTCACTTTTTCGGCTTGCTCTTCGGCAAAAATAAAGTCATGTTTATTGTGAATGATTACTTTTAACTCATGTGCATTATCGTATACTGTTTCGGTTGGCAATTTATTTTTCTTTGGCGAAAGACAAATCCAGTCCCAATCTCCAGAAAGTGGATAAGCGCCTGAAGTTTCTATATGAACTTTTCTATTATTCTCTTTTAGCTTTTGCGTCAGCAATGACATGTCCCACATTAATGGTTCACCACCTGTAACAACAACAGTTTCTGAGTACTTGCTTGCATTTCCAACTATTAAATCAATACCTGTAGGAGGATGTAATTCGGCATTCCAGCTTTCTTTAACATCACACCAATGGCAACCTACATCGCATCCGCCAATTCTAATAAAGTACGCGGCAGTACCAGTATGAAATCCTTCTCCTTGAATAGTATAAAATTCTTCCATCAGCGGTAGCATAGCACCTTTGTTAACCTCTAATTGTATTTCTTTTGATAACATTATTTAATTTTAAAGTGCAAAGATAGGTATTTTGAAAATGAGTTAATTTGAAAACAGAAACTAAAACAATAAACTTTAAAAACCACTAAAAACAAAAAACCGATAGTTGAAAAACTATCGGTTTAATAGGTAAGAAACAAATATCTTATTTCAATGTATTCACTGATTGAGTTGCATAAGCATTAGCAGGATCAAGTGCTAAGGTTTTATTGAAATATTCAATAGCTTTTGCTTTATCAGTATTAGCATAACTAGCAGCAATATTATTGTAAGATTCAATAATTTTAGCTTTCACGGCAGGTTTTGCAGTTTCTTCAGCCCCTAAAGCGGTAACTTTAGCAACATAATCCTCATAGTTTTTAGTCATTACATCGTCTTTTTCAAGCAAACGGTTCGTTCTTGCTCTGTAAAGGTACGCTTCATGATATGTTGGGGATGCTACTAAAACTTTTTCGAAAGCAGCATCTGCTTTTTGTAAAGCTACAACATCTGGTTTTACATCTTTACTATTATTAGCATAATAATTTGACAAACCATAATAAACATTATCATCAAGATAAGTTCTAGAATCCATAACATTAGCTCCAAATTCAAAAATTGAAGCAGCCTCTTTGTATAGTTTTTGTGTAAATAATTTTTTACCAACTTCACTTAAATCTTGAACTGCTAAAGGTTCCATCTCTACTGCCTTTTTAATATCAACTAATCCAGCATTTAAAGCATCAACATCAATTGATGATCCATCAGCACTAGTTCCTTTTTTAATTTTGGTTAAACCTAAATATAAATAATCTAAAGCAATTGCTTTATTTCCAGGTGCATTAATGAAACTTTCCAAAGATTTAATTGCTACATCAACGTTTCCATTTTTGTAAGCCGCATATCCTAAATAACGATAAATTCTTGGATTTACTTTATCTAGTTCAATCATCTTATTAGCTTCTACTTCAAGAGCAGCATAATCTTCTACTAAGATAAGGAAATCAGCACGACGCATTCTTGAATGGATAGAATAATCTGTTAAAGACATATACTTATCATAATATCCTATCGCTGTTTTATAGTTTTCAGCAGCTTGAGAAGGTTTATTACGTGCTATTTTATAATACGTTTCTGCTAATTCTCTGTATACAGGCCCATAATTAGGGTTTATTGCAATAACTTCATTATAAGCTTTTAAAGCTTCATCGTATGATTTTGCACCTTTCAACAATACTCCTAATTGCATTTTAGCTCTTAACAAAGTATTATCTGCTTGAAAAGCACTTCTGTATGCTACGTAAGCTTCATTTTGTTTGCCATCACCATAATAAGCATCACCTAATGCTAATTGCAATTGTGCGTCTTGAGGATTGTTTATCACTGCACGGTTCAAAATTGCGATAGCGCTTTTATAATCTGGCTTTGCGATATTCATATAAGCTCTTGCTATATAAACATACTCTTGCACATCTTTCTTTTTGATGTCTTTTGTAGCCAAAGCAAATTTCGCTTGAGCTGCTGTTACATCATTTTTTTCTAAATCCATTTGACCTAAACCAATGTTATTCAACTTAGCTCCTTCAGATGCACTTAATCCATTTTGAAAATATATTTTAGCGGAATCTTCTATACTTTGAGTAAGATACACATTCCCTAAAGTAAAGAAAGCTGTACCATTACTTGGTTTTGCTTTAATAATCGATTTTAATATCGATTTAGCGCTTTCAAATTGCTCTGCATCGATAGCCTTTTTTGCTTGATTTATATCTTGTGCTTGACTTGCAAAAGCGGAAGCCAACAATGCAACACTAAAAAATTTAAATTTATTCATTTTAATTGTAGTTAATTTATTTATTATCATTTTGTTCTTTACCAATTATTGTAAATTTCCTTGTAGGAATACGAACTGGTAGCAATCCAGATTTTAAAATTATTCTTTGACCAACATCTCCAGCTACAAATGAAGCGAAGCCCATTCCTAAACCTGAAAAACCTTGACAGTTGATTATATACAAATCGCGTGCCAAAGGGTATTTTCCTTCTGCAATATTATTTTGTGATGGAATATAATAATTATCACTTTTAAGTCCTTTAACACTTAAAGAGTTAACATTATCAACGTATTTTTGCATTGCTGGCAAAGGTTGAGAAAGCCAATTAACACCAACTACTCCAATCATACCATCATTTTCGGAAACGTACTTTATAACTTCATCATTAGATTTAAAGGAAAAAACTCCCTTTTCCGGAATAGCATTAATCCCCGCCAATGAATTCATGTATCGAACGGTACTTGAGTTTAGATTATCAAAAACTAACCCTTTGATTGATGCAACAGGCTTACCTTGCATGAAACTAATAACATCTTGTAACGCAACCAGCGTATCTTTATTGTTTTTGTTTGCTATAAATGCTATTGCATCAGTGGCAAAAACAGTTGTTTTAGGATTAATTTTTCTTTGTTTGAAAATCTTCAATTCTTCAGCAGACAAATTTCTAGACAAAATTGCAATAGCTGCCTTTTCTTTAAATAAAGAGTTGACTGTCTCCGATTCAGATTTAGCAACAAGCGTTACTTTGGCATTGTATTCATTTTCAAATACCGCAACTTGATCTTCAATAATAGGGGCTAAGGTTTCGTCTACATATATAGTAGTTGAACCTTTTAGAATAGTTTCCTTAGCATTTTTATCTGATATTTGATTACAAGCAAAAATCAATACTGCTACTAAAAACAAAATAAAAAGAGAAAGTTTAGAATGATTTTTCATGATCTAGTTGTTATTATCATTAATAATTCGGAAGAATCTAAAAGAAGCATAAACAATAAGCAAAACACCAAAAGCTACTCTATAAGTAGGCGTCATTGCTAAAGGAAAATTCTTCATAAAGATAATAAATAAACCTAAAATAAGATAAACTAGAAAAAACAAAATTCCTAAAACAAGAAGAAATCGCTCTTTAAGCGATTTCTTCTTAATATTATTAAGTATGTTATTTAACATTATTCCGCAGATTGGATAGTAATAGGCAATGAATAAAGTACTCTCACTTTTTTACCATTTTGCTCACCTGGAGTCCATTTAGGACATTTTTTCAAGACACGGATAGCCTCTTTTCCAGTACCATAACCAATATCTCTAATTACTTTGATATCAGTTAATGAACCATCTTTTTCAACTACAAAAGTAACATAAACTTTACCTTTTAATCCTTCTTCTTCTGGAGTTTGATAGTTATTACCAACAAATTTGTAAAACTTGTCAATACCACCTGGAAAATCAGGCTTAACTTCAATACCAGCAGTATTATAAATTTGGTTATCTACCTCTTCTACAACAGCTGCAGTTCCTGTACCTACCGGTTCCACAGTTAAAACAGCATCTGGATCTCCTTTAATAGTTTCTGCACCTAATTTTTTATCTTTAATTTCTACAGTTTTAGGTGGTTCTTCCGTTACTTCTTCAGCTTTTGCAACAACAGGCTTAACAAATTTTACCTGATCTACTTTTGGTGGAGGTGGTGGTGGAGGTGGAATATTTTTTTTAATTTCTTCCTTCTTAGGTGGCAATTTGATACTTACAATTTTAGTATCTAAAGTGTCATCACCATCTGAAGAATCAGGTAATAAACCTAAAATAAGTGGCATACTAACTGCTATAGCAAAAATAATTGCACCAAAGATAAGCGCTCTAACAGTAGTCTTGTTATTTGATTTTCTTAGCTCGTAAGCGCCATAAGCCTTGTTACGACCTTCGAATACAATATCAAGCCATTGGTTTGTGAATATATCTAATTTCATTTTTCTTAATTATTAGGTTATAGAGTAAATATGAAAATATTATTTACTTTCTAACAATTTTAGTTCTTCAGGAGAAAAATCATTTACAATTGCGTTTGTAGGAACCCCTACAATTGCCATCTCATCAAGTATGTCTACTAAATTACGGTAGTTTGATTTTTTACTTGGTTTTATAATTACAATTAAACCTTTGTCCTTATTTCCAGTGTATTCAACTACTGATTTTTTTCTTTTCAATAATTCCTTACGAATTCCTTCTTTACCATAAGAAATGTCTTTAGGTCCAGCTATAGGAGATGTTAACAATCCCATATAGTATACCATCTTATCATTATCACCTAATAAAACTGTTAAAGTACGATTTTCATCAACTTTAATATCTTTATTTTTTGTAGGATCATCATTCTTATCTGGTAAACCCAAAGGCATCGATTGTGGTTTTGACAACGTAGTAGTAAGCATAAAGAATGTAATCAATAAGAATGCCAAATCCACCATAGCAGTTAAATCTACTTTTGAATTTGATTTTTTACTTCTTACTTTTCCACCTTTTTTGCCTCCACCGTCGCCAGTATTTAATTCAGCCATTTTAGTGTATTTTTTTAGTTATTTTTCTGTTGCTCTTAAACCAGTAACTAGGTTAAAGCTATTGATTTTTTGATCTTGTAAAATATCCATCACTTGTTTGATCGCAGGATATTCTTCTTTCGCATCACCTTTTATGGCAATTTGCAATTCTTTATCATTTACATCAATATTTGCAATACGAGAATTGTAAATCCATTCTTTCAATTGATTATCTAATGAATCCTTAGGAACCCCTGATTGCACACCAGGCTTACTTCTATCTGCAGTTTTCATAGCAATCAATTGTTTAAGTCCTGAAATTGGAACCCCAATACCTTCCATTAAACCAAAAGTTTCTGATTCACTTTCTGTAAATTCAACACCATATTTTTGACCCATTAATTCAAGAGCCTTTTTTCTAACTTCTCTTCCCTTAAGGTCATAGAAAACTTTTCCTTTACCAATAGTTATAGTAGCTAAATTATCTTCTGGCAACTTAGATTGAACCGTTGATGCAGGCGTATCTACTGGCAATGCCTCTGGTATCTTAGCTGTTGCTGTCATTACAAAGAACGACAACAAAAGAAAAGCGACATCACACATAGCAGTCATATCAGTAGACCCTGCTTTTTTCTTCATTTTTATAGCCATCAATATTATTTTTTATATTTACAAGAAAATAGAATCTGTCATTTCAGACCTCTATTTTCCTGTAAATTAAATTATTAATTATTTTTGTGTACTTCTGAAGTGTCTGTAAGTATTTACAATTGTATTACCCGCCTCATCAATAGAGTAAGTCAAAGTATCAATTTTAGAAGTAAAAAAGTTATAAGCGATAATTGCTAATGCAGAAGTAGAAATTCCTGTAGCTGTATTAATCAATGCTTCAGAAATACCATTTGCAAGTGCAGCTTGATCCGGAGTTCCAGCAGCAGATAACGCACTAAATGCTTTAATCATCCCTGTTACCGTTCCTAATAATCCAGCAAGAGTTCCCAAAGATACCATTGTAGAAAGTACAGTCATGTGCTTCTCTAACATTGGCATTTCTAACGAAGTAACCTCTTCGATTTCTTTATGAATAGTTTCAGCAGCAGCTTCACTATCTAAACCTTCTTTTTTAACTTCTTGGTATTTCAATAAAGCTGATTTTATTGGGTTTGCAACAGAACCTTTTTGTTTGTCGCATGAAGCAATAGCTCCTTCAATGTTACCAGATTTAATATCTTTTTGTACACTTGTCATAAATTGATCAAGATTACCTGTACCAGCTGCTTTTGAAATTACAGCATAACGCTCAAATGAAAACACAACAACCATTAACAATAAACCTAATAATACTGGAACAATAGGACCTCCTTTGTAAACCATTGCTAACATATTTCCTGGTAATGGGTGACCTGTATTAACACCGCCTTCAAAATTAGCGCCATTACCCATTATGAAATTCCAAATTAACCATCCAACAAAAATACATGCTACAATAATGATTCCTGAAATCATTCCTCCTCCGTTTGCACCTTTTTCTTTTTTAACGTTTGCCATTTTTTTTAATTTTAATAGTTTTAAATAAATTATCTTAGTTATATTAAACTTGTAGTAGAGCAAATTTATATTTTTAGTTTAAATAAAAAAACTTTTTTTAATTTTATTATAATTAAATTTATTTCAAAAACACATTTACAATTTAACACTTTGCATTTATATCAAAATACTCAAACAAATCAGCTCTTTTACAAAAAATAACGTATTTTTTTATGATATATTAACACAATATTTCAATAACCCACTCCCTTCTATTAAAACCAATATTTTATATTATTAACAATAAAAAAGCAGGAAAACTGCAGTATACACTAAAATTTCAGGTTTTGTAAAAAAAATAATACCTTGCAAATGATTTAAATGCAAACTTATTATGAGCAAAAAAGAAGATTTCATACAGCAAATTACAACTGGATATAGCACCAAAGGAGATAGTATCACCCTAGGCGGAGCAATCTTAGAAGGAGAAGCTTTACCCGATGCACATGTAAAAATACCTCTAAAAACATTAAACCGTCATGGATTAATTGCAGGTGCAACTGGAACCGGAAAAACCAAAACCATACAGGTCTTATCAGAACAATTATCCTCTTTTGGAATACCAGTATTGATGATGGATATTAAGGGTGATTTTAGCGGTATTGCAAAAGAGGGTGAAGAGAAACCATTTATTACTGAACGTCATACTAAAATAAACATTCCCTACAATACAGCAAGTTTCCCTGTTGAACTGTTAAGCTTATCCGAACAAAATGGTGTTAGGCTTCGCGCTACTATTTCTGAGTTTGGACCCGTTTTGTTCTCTCGAATTTTAAATCTAAACGACACCCAAGCAGGAGTTGTTTCAGTCATCTTCAAATATTGTGATGATCACAAAATGCCTTTATTGGATTTAAAAGACATCAAAAAAGTAATCAATTACATCACCGAAGAAGGAAAAGACGAAATTGAAGAAAGATATGGCAAAATTTCTACTTCGACAACAGGTACAATTCTGAGAAAAATTATAGAATTAGAACAGCAAGGTGCCGAACTTTTTTTTGGAGAAATATCTTTTGATATTGAAGACCTCATGCGCATTGACGAAAATGGAAAAGGATATGTCAATATCTTACGACTAACTGACATTCAAGACAAACCAAAATTATTTTCAACATTCATGTTGAGTTTACTAGCTGAAATCTATCAGCAAATGCCTGAAAAAGGAGATTCAGACCAACCTGAATTAGTGATTTTTATTGATGAAGCCCATTTAATTTTCAACGAAGCCAGCAAAGCATTACTGGAACAAATAGAAACTATTGTAAAACTAATTCGCTCCAAGGGAATTGGAATTTATTTCATTACCCAAAATCCAATGGATATCCCGAGTGGAGTTTTGGCACAATTAGGTCTGAAAATCCAACATGCTTTAAGGGCTTTTACTGCCAATGACCGAAAAGCAATCAAACAAACTGCGGACAATTACCCTACATCTGAATTTTACAAAACAGATGAAATTTTGACTAGTTTAGGGATTGGAGAAGCACTTGTTACCGCATTAAACGAAAAAGGAATTCCAACACCGCTTGCAGCAACTATGATGCGTGCACCGATGAGCAGAATGGATGTTTTAACCGAAAGTGAAATCCAAGAAATCAATAATAAATCGAAACTGGTAAAAAAATACAGCGAACTTATTGATCGCGAAAGCGCTTATGAAATGTTAAATAAAAAAATAACTATACTAGAGGAAGAAGCCACAGAACAAGAACAGGCAAAAACATCTGAAAAAGAAGAAAGTAAAGGCCCGAGTACAGCAAGTGTAGTTGGGAAATCAGTTTTAAAAGTCTTGACAAGCGCTACTTTTATTAGAGGTGCCTTTGGCATTTTAACAAAAATGTTTAAAAAATAACATCCTACAATCCCCTTTTACAACTATATCTTAAAAAGGGGATTTTAAAAAGTAATTATAAAAATGAAAAAATATTTTATCCAGAAAACTCCTTTCGTAGTTCCCACAACTGATGGTAAATTAATAGAGGAACACCATGGCAGTGCGAGCACAAACAATCTAGAAATTTCAATTGCACACATGATTGCTCCACCCAAATGGAGCGAACCTTACCAAACGCCAGAATTTGAAGAGTACACCTATATTATAAAAGGAAAGAAGCAATTTATCATTGAAGGTGAAATTGTGATCCTTGAAGCTGGGCAATCAATAAAAATTGAAAAAAATACGCGAGTACAATATTCCAATCCTTTTGATGAACCTTGCGAATATATTGCAATTTGCAAACCTGCTTTCGATTTTACTAAAGTTCATCGTGAGCAATAAACAACAATTATTCTTTAAAACCCATCAAAGCCAATTCCTTAAAAATTATTGTAACAACTCTAAAATTTTATTCTCTACCGTTTCGGTATTCCAAATATTTTCGATGTTTTCCATTTTTAAAACCTCTTCCATAATAGCATTTTGATAATCTCCAATAGCCAAAGCTTCTGCATAAGGACGATCACTAAAGGTAACCCTACTATAAAGCGGAATCCATTTCTCAGGGTATTTATCTGAAAATGATTTTTCTATTTTCTTTTGCAACAAGAATTTCTCATCAGCGGTTTTAGAACTCATTTCCATAAAATTGCGATAGGAAAGTTCTGCAATAGCGTCGGCATTTGGTTTGCGTGATTTTTGATATTCCGAGAAAATTGTTTTCCAATCGTCTCCATATTTTTCAATCATTTCATAAAGAATGGAAATATCTTCAAAACCCGCATTCATTCCTTGTCCGTAAAAAGGAACAATAGCATGACAAGCGTCACCAATTAAAGCGATTTTATCTTCATAAGTCCATGGAAAACATTTCATAGTTACCAAAGTACTCGTTGGGTTTTTGAAGAAATCTTCCGTCAATTTTGGAATTACATCAATAGTATCTGGTAAATTCTTTTCAAAAAAAGCTTCTACTTCTTTATGATCTTTCAAGGAAGCAAAGGAATTTTCTCCTTCAAAAGGCATGAACAAAGTACATGTAAAACTTCCGTCTAAATTTGGTAATGCAATCAACATATACTCACCTCGCGGCCAAATATGAAAAGAATTTTTGTCTAATTTATGCGTTGCATCTGAATTTGCAGGAATGTTTAATTCCTTATATCCAATAGGCAAAAATTCTTGTGAATAATCAAACATACTTTGGCGTTGCATGCGATGACGAATTCTAGAAAAAGCACCGTCTGCACCAAAAACCATATCATATTTCTTTTCTTCCCACGCTCCTCTTTCGGTTTCTCCAATATGCAACGTAGCATCATCTAAAGTCACATCCCAGATTTTATGCTCGAAAAAGAATTCAGCTCCAGCGGCTTCCGCCAAATCGATCATTTTTCTATTCAAAGTTCCCCTAGAAATCGAATAAATAGATTCGCCTTCTTGCCCGTAATTTTGAAAATTAAGCTTATCAACAAGATGAATGGCACGCTTGTCCATAGGGATAGCAATGGCTCTGACCGCATCACCTATTGCCACAGCATCTAGTGCTTTCCAGCCACGGTTTGACATTGCTAAATTAATAGAGCGACCAGAAAACTGAATTTGTCTGATATCTGGGCTTCTATCGAAAACATGAACAGTATGTCCAGCTTTGCGAAGGTAAATAGCCAATAAAGATCCAACTAATCCAGAACCTACAACCGCTATTTTTTGAGAAATTTGCATTATTTTTTATAAAAGTTAAGCAAAATTACTGATTTTATTAGACTCAGAACTTTAAAACTATCAATTTTTACGTGGAATAAAAACCAATTTTGTTGAAGTTCTAACAATCTCCTCCTTATTTAGCTTCATTCTTCTAAATTTTCCCGTATTATAAAGCTCCGCTTGATCACTGTAATGTGCGCTTAATGGATTTCCTGATTGCCCTGTCGGAAGGATGCTCCAGCTATTTTCGATATCCGAAAAATCAATAATCCTTCTTGTTGACGGACCTCCTTTCACACTATAATTTCCATCCTCAGTAAAATCAAAAAACAAATTATTAATAACTTCTGTAGAACCTGAAACTTCAAATGGACCTACATTGAAAATCCTTCTTAATGCCGCTATTTTACCTAATGGATGCTGATGTTCTAGTGTGTGAACCTTATTCCAAGTCCAATCAGATACCGTAGACCCTAATTGTTTTTCTAAAGCTACAATAGACTCTTTAAAGGATTGTGAAATAATTTTACTTCGGGTTTCTTTTTCATTTTTAGTACTTATATTATCCCACCAAGGCGACGTTGCATTCACAATTTGTTTTGCAATAATTTGTTTCATAATGTGTGTTCCTAAAAACTGCTTAAAATTAGTGGCACCAAGTTCATCTTCAAAAGTATTCTTCAAATAATTAAAAATCCATTTATTGTAAATTGTCGGGGCAACATCAGCAAGATTATTAGAACCTTTCCATTCTTTCAAAACAACCAGAGCTTCTTTTTCATTTTCCGATAGTATTTTAAGATCTAAAGACGAAACTAGCTGTTTCACTACTTCTGGAGCCACTGATGACGTATTATCAAAAATCATTTCTCCTACAGCAGTTTTATCCCAATTCGATTTTGGCTCTAATAATTGCGTGATTCTTTTTGCTCTGTCCTCCGGAAGGTAATATCCTGGATATAAAAATCCATCTATGGGTTCGGGTTGGTTGTTCGCTGAATATACATAATTCCACTTTGGATTAACTGCCGATGGGTTTTTGGAGAAATCCAAAAATTCTTTTATATCGTCCTTACCACTGGCACCATTCAATATAAAATTAGGATTTACGCCTGCTTCATGCTTGTATAATTTTCCGGTAGCCCACCAAGCCACATTCCCTTTGGCATCGCCATACATTACATTCAAACCTGGAGCTGCAATCAAAGCAACTCCTTGTTGAAAATCGGTTTTACTTTTAGCATGGGACAATTTATAAACAGCATCTAGAATTTGTATCGGTTGCTGGGTATAAATCCAAGACATTGCAACAGGTTTATTTTGCTGTAACCCGTCAATCAAATCATTTACAACCGGACCGTGACGTGTTGTTTTTACATTCAAAACAACATCAGCAGAATCTTTTACTTTTATTGTTTTTTTTCGAATTTCAAAAGCGCTGAAGCCAGTTGGTGTCTTATAAAAATTAGCATCATTTGGATTATTCTCCTCTTGATACAAATCAATATCATCATTTTCAAACATTGTCAAACCATAGGCGTACTCACGATTATGCCCCAACAAAGGATATGGAGTTCCTGCTAAATAACAGCCATACAGTTCAAAATCTGGCGTTACAAGATGGGCTTCATACCAAGTTCCTGGTTGTGAAAACCCAATGTGTGGATCATTGGCAAAAATGACTTTCCCGTTTTTTGTTTTCTTTGGAGCAATTACCCAACTGTTACTACCTATAAAAGGAGAAATGGGAGACCGATCTAAAATCGAAGCCACTGATTTTGAAATCGCAATATATTCTTGAGAAGTTTCTTTAGCATTTTTGATTCGGGTAGTATTAAATGAACCATCAATACCAAAATCTTTGAGATACTCCATTCCGTATTTGTTTCGAATATCAGTCAATAATGGATCTGATTTTTGAGCCATCGCAAAACTAAAAGACATATAACCAAAAATATTATAAACGTCTTTAATTGTAAATTTCTCTTTCTTAACCCCAACTAAACTAAATTCTATTGGCGTTGTTCCTTCCTCAAGATATTGATTAATACCATCTAAATAGGCCATAGTCAATTGATAACTTGGATTATTTTTATCCAAAGCAGCAATCGCTTTTGCAGAAGCTTCTTCGATGCCGAGACCTGCAAAGAACTTATCATTTTTAAGTGCTACTGAACCAAATATTTCGGATAATCGTCCCGGCGCAATCCTACGCATCAGTTCCATTTGCCACAATCGATCTTGAGCATGAACATAACCCAAAGCCATCATCGCATCTTTTGAATTGGTTGCATAAATATGCGGAACGCCAAACTCATCAAAATAAACAGTCGTTTCTTTTTGAATGTTTTTCAGTTGTAATTCGCCCTCGTATTTTGGTTTTAAATAAAACCCATAAACAATTATAGCTGCCGCTAAAACTAATACTACCGAAAGCAAAACCAGAAATATTTTTTTAAGTTTTTTCATATTTAAATAAATTGATAAACAAATATATAGGATTTGAAAGTTATATAAAACATTTTATTTAAACGAGTTCTTATTGACTAAATCTATTTAAATACAATTATTTTGTTTAATTTATTTTAAAATTAATTAAACAAAAAGTATATTTGTTCCAAATTAAAAAGATATGAAGCACATTTCAAGAGATGATATTTCTCAAATGGAGAAAGTCGAGAGATTGAATTTAATTAATTCTTGTACTGGATATAAATCAGCTAACTTATTAGCTACTAAATCCCTTAACGGAAAATCCAATGTGGCAATTTTTAGTAGCGTTACCCATTTAGGAAGTAATCCCGCATTGATTGGATTCATCATGAGACCTACAACCGTACCTAGAGACACATACAAAAACATCCGGGAAACGGGTTATTTTACAGTAAATCATATTACTGCAAACATGATTGAAGATGCACATCATACCTCTGCAAATTATGAATTAGGTATTTCTGAATTTGACAAAACCAATTTAGAAGAAGAATATAGAAATGATATTGAAATCCCTTTTGTAAAAGGAAGTCCGGTTCAATTATACTGCAAATATGTGAATGAATATTACATTAAGGAAAATGATACGATTCATGTTATTGCATCGATCGAAAATTTATTTTTTGAAGAAGACTTAGAACACAAAGATGGCTGGTTGCAAATTGACAGAGGAAATGTTGTGGCGTTAAATGGTCTTGATGGGTATTGTTTACCAAAATTATTAGATCGTTTTCAATATGCTCGAAAAGAAATCCCTACTACTTCATTTTTCAAAAAATAAAAAATGAAAAAACTGCGGTTAATCCTTGGCGACCAGCTGAATTCAGAACATTCTTGGCTACAGGAATTAGACAATAACACGATTTATGTTCTGGCAGAAATGCGCCAAGAAACAGATTATGTAAAACACCACATACAAAAAGTCGTGGCTTTTTTTATGTCGATGCGTAATTTTTTCACAGCAATAAAAGCAGATGGACATCAAACAATCTATTTTGAAATTACCGATGCTGAAAATCCACAGGATTTAGAAAAAATCATCACGCATTGTATTGAAAAGTATAAGATTGAAAAATTCGAATATCAGTTTCCAGACGAATACAGGCTGGACCAGCAACTAAAAGCAATTTGTTCTAATCTAAAAATACAATCAGAAGTATTTGACAGTGAACATTTTTACACTACGCGTCACGAGCTTTCTGAATTTTTTGAAGGAAAGAAGTTATTGCTGATGGAAAATTTTTATCGCAACATGCGCAAAAAACACCACCTTTTAATGGATGGATCAACTCCAGTTGGCAATCAATGGAATTTTGATGCAGACAATCGCAAGAAATATAAAGGAGAAGTTCCAGTACCAAAAGAAAAAAATTTCCATACCAATGTTGCTGAAATTGTTGCACAAATCAAAGAAGCAGGAATTACAACTTTTGGAAATATCAACGAAAATAACTTCAGCTGGCCTACTTCACGAAAGCAATCTTTGGAGGTTTTAGATTATTTCTGTACCAATCTGTTAAAGCATTTTGGTGATTACGAAGATGCAATGCATACCGATGAAAAGTTCCTTTTTCATTCCCGTTTGTCTTTTGCCATGAATAGTAAAATGCTTTCGCCAAAAGAAGTAATTGAAGCTGTTGTTTCTTATTATCATGCGAATGAAAACGAAATATCCATCTCACAAGTAGAGGGATTTGTAAGGCAAATATTGGGATGGCGAGAATATATTCGGGGAATTTACTGGAAAGAAATGCCCAATTATGCCCAAATGAATGTATTGGAAAACACAAATAAATTACCAGAATTTTTCTGGACCGGTAAAACCAAAATGAATTGCATGAGCCACGCCATAAATCAAAGTTTAGATGAAGCTTACGCCCATCATATTCAGCGGCTAATGGTAATAGGAAATTTTACACTATTAACACAAATCCATCCTGACGAAGTAGATGCATGGTATCTGGGCGTATACATAGATGCAATTGAATGGGTCGAAATGCCCAACACCCGTGGCATGTCACAATATGCAGATGGTGGAATTATAGCCACAAAACCCTATGTTTCCTCCGGAAGTTACATCAATAAAATGAGTAATAATTGTAATAAATGTCCCTACAATGTCAAAGAAAAATTTGGAGAAAAAGCGTGTCCTTTCAATACGTTATATTGGAATTTCTTAGATGAGAAAAAAGAATATTTCAAAGGAAACCAACGTATGGGGATGATGTTGAATTTATTAAACAAAATAAAGCCAGAAGAGCTCTATAAAATCAAAATAAAAGCAAACGAAATTATTGCTAATATGGACGCATACTAAAACTAATACAAAAAAAGAGTGTTTAAATTCAATATGAACTCAAACACTCTCTATACTTATCTAAAGTAAATCTAGTCCTTTTTACTTCCATCTATAATTGCACCAGTTCCGGCGCCCACACCTGCACCTGCAACTCCACCAATTATGGCTCCTTGCACTTTTTTCTTACTGATTATTGCGCCTGTAGCTGCTCCAACTCCTGCTCCAATCAAAGCACCTTTAGCTGTACTGCTCATCCCTGTCTTTTGAGTAGTGGTAGTAGTCGTAGTCGTAGCTGCTGGTTGATTAACAACGATAACTTCTTTTTGAGTTTCAATTTTAGCTTGCATCGAATCAATAACTCTTTGTTTCTCCATTTCAACTTTCATGGAATCTACAGTTGCTAGCTTCGCTTTTTCAATTTCCATTTTGCCTTGATTTTGACATGAAATAAAAACTGCGGCGAACAATATAAAATATAATGCTTTCATAATTTTAAATTTTGTAATTTATAATAACACAAAGAAACGTCAAAATCGCTCTAAAAAACTTATACAATTAAAACAACTTCTTATATAATTCAATGTTCGAATTATTTTAGAATTCCCGATTTCAATATTTGTCCAAAATGATACATATCCTCAAAAGAACAATATAATGGAACTGGTGCTAAACGAATTACATTAGGTTCACGCCAATCCGTAATCACCCCATTTTTCATAAGATAATCAAACAAACTGCGTCCTTCCCCATGCAGTAGCACTGATAATTGTGACGCTCTTTCTGATGGATTTGATGGCGTAATAATTTCGAAAGTACTATCGACTTCTTTGTCTATTTCGTGTAGAATGAATTCTAAATAGGACGTTATCGCATCTCTTTTTTGAATTAAAGCCTCCATTCCTATTTCATCAAACATTTCTACAGATGCTAAATAAGGTGCCAGCGAAAGTACCGGTAAATTGCTTATTTGCCAACCATCGGCTCCATGAATTGGGTCAAAAGTTTGTTCCATCTTGAAACGACGTTCTTTATTATGTCCCCACCAACCCGCAAATCTTGGCAACTCAGAATTGTTGTGGTGTTTTTCGTGAATGAAACAACCAGAAGCATTTCCAGGACCTGAATTCATGTATTTATAACTGCACCAAGCTGCAAAATCCACATTCCAATCGTGCAATTCCAGTTTTATGTTTCCTGCAGCGTGTGCTAAATCCCAACCTACATAAGCACCCGCTTTATGGCCAGCTGCCGTTATGGTTTTCATGTCAAAAACTTGTCCTGTGTAATAATTGACACCGCCAATTAAGACCAAAGCCAACTCATCACCTACTTCTTCAATTTTAGCCAAAACATCCTCTATGCGAATGTTGTGTTCTCCTTCACGACGCTTGATTTCAACAATAGCATCTTCTGGTTTGTATCCATGAAAATGAACCTGACTTTGAAACATATATTGATCCGAAGGAAATGCTTTTTCTTCGCAAATGATTTTATATCTGGTCTTTGTTGGTCGGTAAAAAGAAACCATCAATAAATGAAGATTTACTGTTAAGGTGTTCATCACCGTAACTTCACTTGGAAGTGCACCCACAATTTTACTCAACGGATTTGCAAATCGTTCATGGTAATCCCACCAAGGTTTTTCACTGTAAAAATGTCCTTCAACAGCGAGGTTTGCCCAATCATTCATCACCTCGTCTACATACGCTTTAGTACGTTTAGGCTGTAATCCTAATGAATTTCCAGTGAAATAAATCACTTTTTTTCCATTTACCTGCGGAAAAATAAATTCGTCTTGGTATTTATGTAATTGATCTTGTGAATCAAGTTTTTTTGCAAATTCAAGGGTATTTTCGAAAGTCATGATTTGTATTTTGATTTGTAAAAGTAGTAAAAAAGGAGCGATAGATAAAAGACTTTTGAATGATTGGCTACCTATACAAGAGTTAAATTTTCGAATGGAAAAAAATAGTTCCCAATTCCTATACGGAATTAAGAAACTACTCGTTATTTAACTACATTTGATTGAATTTAAAATTCTTAGCTATGCTTAAAAACAGTTTTAATGTTATCATTATTGCCATCGCCGTGGTGATTTCCTCGTATTTGTTTTCGAATGCATTTCAGAATCGAAACAAAAGCAACGACACCATAAGTGTAACAGGATCAGGAAAGAAAGATTTTGTATCGGATTTGATTGTTTGGAATGGTTCCTTTTCTAAAAAAAGTATGACTTTGAAAGAAGCCTACGCTGCATTAGATGCTGATAGGGAGAAAATAAAAAGCTATTTATCAGGCAAAGGAATACATTCAACTGAAATGGTGTTTTCGGCGGTAAATTTCAATAAAGATTTTGAAACGACTTATAACGAAAACGGAACGACAAGACAGCAAATTTTCACTGGATTTACCTTAACTCAAAGTGTGAGTATCCAATCTAAGGAAGTAAATAAAATTGAAGAATTATCGCGACAATCGAGTGAATTGATCAACTCAGGTGTGGAATTTTATTCTTCTCCACCTGAATATTACTACACTAAACTAGCTGAACTAAAAATAAAAATGATTGCCGAAGCTACGAAAGATGCCAGTATCAGAGCAAAAAGTATCGCTGAAAATGCAGATGCCAGTTTAGGAAATCTAAAGAAATCAGACATGGGCGTTTTTCAGATTACAGGTCAAAACTCATCGGAAGATTTTTCTTATGGCGGTTCCTTTAATACGCAATCCAAAAACAAAACGGCTAATATTACAGTGCGATTGGTGTATCAAGTGAATTAGGAATACAAACCTCTTTTATAAACAGAACGTCGTGTGAGGGATGGAAGCGGCATCCTTTATTTTCTTTCTTTAAGAAAATAAAGATACAGTGTATAGCCCGACCCGCTTTTTCAGCGGGACACACCCAAAATATTTAGGCTCAAACAAAAAAATCTCGCCAGTACTGACGAGATTTTGTTATTTAGAATAGGATGTAATTCAGAGATTAAATAATTAACATCGCGTCACCGTAAGAATAGAATTTGTATTTTTCTTCTATGGCTTCAGCATACGCTTTTTTCATTAAATCGTGTCCGCAAAATGCTGAAACCATCATTAATAAAGTTGATTTTGGGGTGTGGAAATTAGTAATCATACACGTTGGAATCGTGAAATCATGAGGAGGAAAAACGAATTTGTTTGTCCATCCGTCAAACGGATTCAAGGTGTTTTGTGACGACACTGAACTTTCAACAGCACGCATAGAAGTAGTTCCTACGGTACAAATGCGTTTCTTTTTAGCTTTGGCTTCATTCACAATATCACACGCTTCTTGAGTAATTTTTAATTCCTCAGAATCCATTTTATGTTTTGACAAATCCTCAACCTCAACTGGATTGAAAGTTCCTAAACCTACGTGAAGTGTTACTTCGGCAAATTTAATTCCTTTGATTTCTAATTTTTTTAATAAATGTTTCGAGAAGTGCAACCCTGCAGTTGGCGCTGCAACAGCTCCTTCTTCTTTAGCATAAATAGTTTGGTAACGTTCCGCATCTTCTGGTGTTACATCTCTAGAAATGTATTTTGGGATTGGAGTTTCACCAAGTTCTGTTAATTTATTTCTGAATTCTTCATAAGAACCGTCGTAAAGGAAACGCAAAGTTCTACCACGAGAAGTAGTGTTGTCGATAACCTCTGCTACTAACGAATCGTCATCTCCAAAATATAATTTGTTACCAATTCTAATTTTACGAGCTGGATCAACTAAAACATCCCAAAGTCTTTGCTCAGAATTTAATTCTCTAAGTAAAAAAACTTCGATTCTTGCTCCAGTTTTTTCTTTGTTTCCATACAAACGCGCTGGAAAAACCTTAGTATTATTCAAAATTAAAACATCGCCGTCATCAAAATAATCGATAACATCTTTGAACATTTTGTGTTCTATAGTTTGTTTCTTACGATCAATAACCATTAGACGCGCTTCGTCTCTGTTTTCAGCTGGATATTCAGCAAGAAGTTCTTTAGGTAAATCGAATTGGAAATGTGATAATTTCATATTAAATTTTAGATTTTAGATTTTAGATTTAGGATTTATACGAATCCAAAAAATCTTTCAGCTGCAAATATACGATTGTGAGATAGGCGTTGTCAAGTGTTTTGCTGTTTATTTTCAAAAGTCGTTGATTCACTAGTCGTTACACGTTTTATTTTTCTGAAATTTCAAAACCTAATTTTTTCATGTCTTCCCAAAAATCAGGGTATGATTTAGAAACTACCTCTGCATTTTCGATGATAATTGGTACTTTTAAAGCTAAAGGCGCAAATGCCATTGCCATTCTATGATCGTTATACGTAGCGATTTTCACATTATTATTAATTGCTTGTGAAGCTCCTAGCGTCAAGCTATCATTAGTTACGGTAATATTTGCACCCAATTTTGTGAGCTCAATTCTAAGTGCTTCGAGGCGGTCCGTTTCTTTAATTTTCAAGGTGTGAAGTCCCGTAAGATGGCAACCAATTCCTAGCCCAAGGCAAGTCACCACTATAGTTTGAGCAATATCAGGTGTGTTATTTAATTCTAAATTTAAAGTCTCCAGTTTAAAATCAGGTAGTTTAACCAAAGTCATTTTGTTTCCTTCAAAATGCGTTTCAACACCCATTTGTTTGTAGATTTCAACCAAAGCTGAATCGCCTTGTAAACTGGTTTCTTTATAACTCGTCAATGAAATAGAAGCTTTTTCAGTCAAAGCAACTAAACTAAAAAAGTACGAAGCAGAACTCCAATCGGATTCTACAGTCATTACTTTTGATGTTACTTCTTCTTTTGCATAAACAGTAATCACATTTCCTTCAAAACTGGTTTTAATGTCTAAATCATTCAGCAAAGCCAAAGTCATTTTGATATATGGAACCGAAGTGATTTCTCCTACCAAAGTGATTTCGATACCATTTTCCAGTTTTGGCGCTACTAACAACAATGCCGATATGTATTGACTGCTTACATTGGCAGGAATAGAAACCTTAGAAGCCGTGATTTTTTGTCCTTTGATTCGAATTGGTGGATACCCAACTTCCCTCTCGTAGGAGATTTTTGCACCCAATTGTTCTAATGCTTCCACCAAAACTTTTATTGGACGCTCCGTCATTCGCTGAGAGCCAGTCAAAACTACTTCTCGACCTTCATCAACTGCAAAATAAGCCGTTAGAAATCGCATCGCAGTTCCAGCATGATGAATATCTACGATTTCCTCGTTTCCTTTCAGCGCTTTTTGCATGACTTCACTATCATCTGAGTTAGAAGTATTGGCCAAAGTGATACTAGGAAAAAGTGCTTGCAACAATAGCAGTCGGTTGGTTTCACTTTTAGAACCAGTAATTGCAATTTGAGCTTGTAAATTAGAATGTGAAGTTTGTAACAGTAAATTCATGTTTGTAATTGTGAGTTATGAACTATAAGTTATGAAGTATCGACTTTGATGAAGATTTTTACTCCAATACTCAAGAGGTGCAATTTACCACTCCTCCTTTATAATTCATAATTTAAAATCCACAAATTATTTCAGTTTATCGTTATTTTTGTGACGATCTTTATCTCGAATAGATTTTAAATCCATTTTTTTATCGAAAGCCGCTTGTAAATCAATTCCTGTTTGGTTTGCCAAACACAATACCACAAAAACCACATCAGCTAATTCCTCGCCAAGGTCCTTGTTTTTGTCACTTTCCTTTTCGGATTGTTCTCCATAACGACGGGCTATGATTCGGGCTACTTCACCTACTTCTTCGGTAAGTTGTGCCATATTAGTCAGTTCATTAAAGTAACGAACGCCGTGTTCTTTTATCCAAGTATCTACGTCGAGTTGGGAATTTTTTAAGTCCATGATTATATTTTAATTAATACTATTTTCTCATTTTGTTTTTCAATCATTTTTTGATAGAACTCTTTTAATTCATTGTAAAAATTGGCGTTAAAAATAACTCCATTTATTTCTTCACTAATTACTAACTGAATCTTATTTCCTACCAACGAGGTATTAATACTAAAAACAACTTCTTTCCCTACAGTAGCTATCTTCATTGCTTTCGGTAACGATTCTACACCATAACCCTCAGGAATATCTATATTAATACTGTATTTGTTATGTTTTGGATATCCAAAATAAATCGGCATTTGTCTTTGCTCTTGAACAAACGGATTTTTATTCAGTGTGAAAAATAGCATCGGATTGACAAACATCTTTCCAGCTATTATTTCGCAATGATTAGCCGTAGCAAAAGTAAAACTTTCCGTTACTGGTTTTTCTAAATCCGCGTCTT
The DNA here is from genome assembly GCF_036895565.1 of Flavobacterium sp. KS-LB2. Classification (NCBI taxonomy): domain Bacteria; kingdom Pseudomonadati; phylum Bacteroidota; class Flavobacteriia; order Flavobacteriales; family Flavobacteriaceae; genus Flavobacterium; species Flavobacterium sp. KS-LB2. Next base: position 2,963,328 of record NZ_CP145904.1, read on the forward strand.
TGTTTTCTATTGAATAATCACTAATCTCTATTCCGTTCCAATCATTTTCTAATTTTTCAAGATAACTTTCTTCATTAAGCTTTGAAAATTTTTCTCTAAAATTAAGGGCTTCATACATGGTATATTGCACTCTAAACTTACCGGTAACTTTTCCTTCTGGATTTATAGTGGCTAGTATATTGTAATTTTTTTTAGATGGCAACTCTGGCACTAGATTAATTTCCTGTGAAGTTCCATCTTTTCTAATAAGCCTACCCTTCCAGTTTAACACATTTAAAGGCAAAACATTGGGGCTTGTGTATTTATTTGTAGCATCAAGCAAGATCTGTTTTCCTTCAACCTCTGCAACTGCAATTACATAGTTAAAAACGGTTCTGTTTGGATATTCTGGAACTCCATATTCTCGTGTACTCACTAAAACTGGATTAGCATTAATTCCTGCCAATTTCAACATGTTAATTAGTATGAAATTTATTTCTGCGCTATTTCCCACTTTATTAGAATACCCTTCTTTTACACCTTTGTCAGTGTAATAACTATTTTCTTTATTCCAATTCATTTTTTGTTGTACAAATTTAAAAATGAGAAGGAGTTTTTCTGATGCCGTTTTTGTGCCAGACTCCTCGCTTTTTAAAATTGCTTTTAAATCATTCAGAAAGTACAATCCTTGATCTAGCTCTTTCCCGAAATCTTTGTTTTCAAAAATTGTTTTAGCCACTCCTGCCCAAGTCACAGCATAGTCTTTTACAGGCTGCTCATAGAATTGCGTTTTTTCCAATTCATGCTTAATCGAAAAGCGATAATTTTGAAGATTGTCGATAAAAGGTTCACTCTTTAAAGCAGGAATATCATAAGCACTATACTTGCTGATTAACTGTTGAAAGTTGACAAATTTACTTCTGGTAGGATCATTCTTATTGGCATAATTAAAACTTCCTAAATCTACTTTTTGTTCTGTTTTTGGTTGTAAAAAACCATTTACAATCGCTTGATAAATAAAGAAACCTGGGATTTCAGTACTGTATTCTGAATAGTTTACAGGGATTTCATACTGAAAATCAAACCGTGGAAACTTTACAATGTTTTCTGACTTTAAAATATATTTAAATTCAATAACAGATCCAACTTTTACATTTGGCAATGTAATTGAAGCCTCTTTCCAATATTCATTAACCTTAGTATTAAAGCTTCCTTCACTATTTAATTTAGTTTTAACTACTGCTCCATTCTCCAAATTATAAGTAATCGCATTGGAAAAACGAACAGAATCATCATTACTTCCTTCATATCCCACATAATATGGCGTCTGAAAACTGGCCCAACTTAATCCTTCTTTTTTATAAATTTTAATCCGAATCTGAAATTCGGTATGTATAGTAAAGCCAACTTTTTCATCATATTTAAAAAAAGTTTTTGCCTTATTGTATAAAATAGCTGCCACAGCTGTTGTATCTTTAGGATGGTACTTTTCCTTGAGTTCAAAAACGGATACTTTTCCTAATTCAAAATTTTGAGCATTTAAATTTGTAAACGAGAACGCAAAACAAACAATAGCTACTAATTGCTTTATGTTCATTTATTACACTTTTTTCAGTACAATTTTCTCATTTTGTTTTTCAATCATTTTTTGATAGAACTCTTTTAACATTGAATAATATTCTGCTGTAATGATTGGTACATTTATTTGATGTGTAATCACTAACTGAATAAAATTCCCTGATGCATTTATCACAAATTTAAAACTACCCAAGCTATCCTGCATATTTAAAAGTAATGGCGTTGGGATTGTTTCCACTTTGTATCCGTCTGGAATTTTAATCGCAATATTGTATTTATCAACAAAAGGAAATCCATAATCTATTGGATATTCTCTAATTTCTTGTTTGAAGGGATTTTGTTCTACAGCAAAAAACAACATTGGATTGATATAAATTGTACCGCCAATAATTTCGCTAAAATTAGTACCTGAATACGAAAACGTTTCTACAACTGGTACTTTTAAATCCTTTTCACTAGCTCTTGAATATTCATTTATCTCAATTTTATTATTTTCATTCTCTAATTTTTCAAGATAAACGTCCTCTTTTACATCTCCAACGTTACCTCTAAAAATCATTGCATTATAATCCGTTCTTTGGCGTTTCAGATTACCAGAAACCTTTCCATTAGCATCAATTTCATAGTTCATCATTACTACATCATTAGATGGTACTTTAGGCATTAAATCTACTTCTATCGAAGTACCATCTTTGCGTATCAATCTTCCTACCCAATTCAAAACTCTTAATGGCAAAATATTGGGAGTGGAAAATCGATCCGATGCATCTAGTAATACAAGACCACTTGACATTTCAACTGCAGCGATTACATAATTAAAAGCAGTTCTATTAGGAAATAGTGCAATTCCATTTGAACGAGTACTCACCAAAACTGGATTAGCTGTAAGGCCTATATGCCTTAGCATAGCAGTTAACATTAGATTGATTTCGGCAACATTTCCAGTTTTATTTTTGTATGCTTGTTTTACACCATCATTACAAGAATACCCATAGTAATCATTCCATTTTACTGTAGTTTTGACATAATTCAACAGTGCAGAAATCTTTTCTTCTGGTGTATTTAATCCCGCAATTACTGACTTTAAATCCTCTTCAAAATAACCTGTTTTATTCAATTCAGCGCCAAAATCATCATAATCATAAATTGTCTTAGTCACAGATGCCCAATCAGTTGATAAGGTTTTATAAGGTTGATTTGGAAATTTCACTACAGAAAGTTCATGAGAAATACTTGTTGAGTAGTTTGAAATATTGTTAACATAAGCTTCGTCTTTCATAGCCGGAAGATTTTCTACAAGGTAAACAGTTCTTGTTTCTAAAAACTCTAACTTTTCTTGTGAAGTAGAACTAGTTGTACTCTCTCCAGGTCGTGCTTCCGGTCGATACGAGTAGCTTAAAGATTTATTGCTTTTTTCTGTAGTAATTTTAGGAGAGACAAACCCCTTTAGATTTGGATTATAGACAAAATATTCTGGGATAGAGGTTTTAAATTCAGAATAATTAACAGGAATACTGGATTGAAAATTCCACTCTGTCAACTCACTAAACCGTGATGAGCGAATTTTATATTTGAATTCAACAACAGAGCCTACTTTTATATTAGGCATCGTAATTTTTTTTTGTCCCCAATATTTGTTTACCTTACCTTCAAATTCTCCATCACTTTTTAGTTTTGTTTTCTCTATTTTACCATTTATTAAATTATAAGTAACGGCATCAGAGAAGGACACTGTTTCTTTTGCATTGCTACCAATGTAATATCTCACTTCTTTATTTGCCCAATCGTATCCTTCTTTTTTATAGATTTTAATACGCGTTATCACTTCGGTGGTCATCACAAAACCATCATTTTGACTGTACTCAAAATCTACTGCTCCTTTTTCAAAAAGAATAGCAGCTACAGCAGTAGAATCTAGGGGATGATTTTTCTCTTGAAGTTCTTCAACTGAAACTTTACCTAATTTAAATTCTTGCGCATTACTTTCAAAAAAGACTAAAGAAAAAAAGATAATAATGAAAAATTGATTGTACTTCATGGTTTTATTGGTTTTTGGTTAGAATAATTTTGGCATTATCATTTTTTGAAATTTGCTCTATAAAAAGACGGTATTCGTCATATTCTTTATTAGAGTATAATCCTTTTTTTATAAATAAGGTTCTTTTGTACACTAAATTAGCGGCATCTTTTTTTACTATTTCTGTTTTATAATCTCCAAATTTTGTGCGCAACTCAAAGGATTCTGGAAGAAACTCAATACTAAAATCAGTAGGTAATGCAACTTCAATTTCGTCAGTATCTATATATCCTCTTGATATTTCAAATGGATTTTTACGGTTGCGAATTCTTTTTACATTTCCTGAATATTGATTGTATGCATTTATAGTAACCATCATTTTGTTACCCGAGACATTACCATAATTGATAGCATTAACCGTTACATTCTCTGTCAAACGAACGCTTTCTTTATCATTCTCAAGGAGCGTTTTTTCGATTTTAAGATTATTGATATTACTCCAATATTGCTTATAATGAGCCTCTTTATCATTAGGTTGCAATTTTTCTAGTGAAGCTTTTCTATTGTATTGAGAACCTGTTGATACTATACTAATTTTCCCAGAAAAACTACCTTTATCATCAATACTGTAACTTCCTTTGCTGCTTTGAGAATTATCCTTGTTTTGATATACTTTAGTATGTATTATTTCGCCACCATCAGGTTTCATTACAACAACATCTCTATCATCCGTAAAGTTTGCTTGAAAACCAAAGGGATCATCTTGACTTGTACACTCTAAAAAAATACTTTCAGTTTCATTAGGAACGCACAAAATAACATGATTCCCTTGAATTGAAAAAAAGTCTGCTTCAATATTCCTTATATCTCGATCACCATATAATTCAGTATAATAAGAAGGAACACCCACAACTTCTAATAAGGCTCTAGTATAATTAGACAATGCCTTGCAATCCCCGTAACCAAGTCGATCTACATCACTAGCCAACATCGGCTTAAATCCGCCAATCCCAACTTGAACACTTACATATCTTGATCTTTCTTGTACAAACTTGTAAACAATTTTTGCTTTTTTAATGGGATCAGTTTCTACACCTATTATTGCTTTAATTTTCGATTTGGTTTCATCACTTAAATTAGTTGTCCCTATTAAAATATTATCCGAAAACCACTTCCCGTATTCTTTCCAATTTTTTGCAGTCCCATCTACACCTTCAAGATTAAAACTCTCTAATCCCATCATTACTTTAGGAAAAACTTTGGAAATCGGTGTATAATCCTCATATTTTTGCGCGACAACATTTGATACAACATACTGCAATTGCAAAGGTGTATCAACTACTCTTTTTATATTAAAATTATAAAAATTGAATTCTTTCTTTCTAAAACCAAGTGTTGATGGAAAAAGTACGTTAATGGTACTTTTTTCAATACTAACATTATAATCTGAAATCACAGACCAAGTTGGAATAAAAGCAGTGTTAGAGGTTTCTATTTCACTTTCAAAAACAATCGTAAATGGATACTGAGTTGGAGTATATTCTAAATAAATAAAACGTGCATCCGAAAATAAAGTATTTCCTCCTGAGGAACTTTGTTCTTTAAAATCTTTTCTTTTTATTTTCTTGATTTCATTCCCAAATGCATCATAAACAACCGCTTCTATTGCTTTTACAGTTCTTCTCTTGTCAAAGTTTTCAATTGCATCAACAGCACTAAGCCCTTTTTCATTTAAAACCGTTACCACTCTTTTAGTGGTTATATTCATGCTTCTTTGAGAAGCAATGGCAATATCTAATTGATTTAAACGAACTACAGCATTAGCATTTTCTTTTAAACTATCAGGAATAGTTAAAGAGGTATATTCTACCTTTTGAGCAAAAATAATGGTGGTAAAAAACAAAAGCAGGAAAGAAACATATTTGACAATCATAAAAAATTCTTTTCATCAAAAATATAAGAATTTTTCGATTAAAGAAAAATTAACCTCTATTTTTACTATCTATGATTATAGTAACTGGACCGTCATTCAATAAAAGCACTTTCATGTCAGCACCAAACACACCACTTTGAACGGTTTTACCCAATTCGCTTTCCATCTGATTTATAAAATTCTCATACAAAGGAATAGCGATTTCTGGTTTTGAAGCTTTAATATAGGAAGGGCGATTGCCTTTTTTGGTAGCAGCATGCAGTGTAAATTGGGAAACTACAATCATTTCGCCATCAATATCTTTTACAGATAAATTCATCACCTCATTTTCATCACCAAAAATGCGGATGTTCGTAATTTTATTTACCAACCAATCAATATCTTCTTGATTATCGGCATCTTCAATTCCAACTAAAACCAATAATCCTTTCTGAATATCGGCTACAATTTTAGTATCTATTGTTACTGAGGCGGAGGAAACTCTTTGGATTACAACTTTCATTTTTAAATTTCAAATTGTTTTATAAAATTGGAGATTCTTATTCTCTCGTTTTATCACTAATTATTCTATCCTCGTTATGAATATCAGTACGATAATGCTCATCGTCTCCTTCCAGAATTTTAAGGTAACTTCTGTAGCGCGACCATGCGATTTCATCTTTTTCTAAAGCAGCTTTAATAGCACAATGCGGCTCGTCTTTATGCAAACAATTATTGAATTTACACTGATCTTTCAATTTGAAAAACTCAGGAAAATAACCACTGATTTCTGCTGGATCCATATCGACAATCCCAAAACCTTTGATTCCCGGAGTATCTATAATCTTGGCATCAAATGACAAATCGTACATTTCAGCAAAAGTGGTCGTGTGCTGTCCTTGCTTGCTTGCCTCAGAAATTGTTTTTGTTTTTAAATGCAAAGAAGGCTCCATTGCATTTACTAAAGTTGATTTCCCAACACCGGAATGTCCTGAGAACATGCTTACTTTACCAATCATCATTGCTTTCAAATCCTCAATTCCTTTCATTTCTGTCGAAGATACACGCAAACATTTGTATCCTATTTCCTGATATACATGCTGCATATACAACTGTTCATCAAGCGTAGCATCATCAAAAGTGTCTATTTTATTAAAAACCAGTATCGTTTCAATTCCATATGCTTCAGCAGTAACTAGAAAACGATCAATAAAATTGAAAGTCGTTGGTGGATTATTGATGGTAACCAGCAAGAAAACCCTATCAATATTAGACGCAATAATATGCATCTGATGCGATAAATTCACTGATTTACGCACGATATAATTTTTCCTGTCATGAATTTTATGAATGGTTCCCGTAACTGTATCTGATGTTTCTTCGAGTTCATAGTCTACAATATCGCCTACAGCAATAGGATTGGTACTCTTAATTCCTTTCATACGGAATTTACCTTTCATACGGCATTCTATAAAATCACCTTGTTCTGATTTTACAGTGTACCAACTTCCTGTAGATTTGTATACTAGTCCTGTCATTTAGGATTTTTGATTGAAGATTAACGAATTTAGATTTCTGATTTAAAACCTAAGACTTTGCAAAGGTAAAATTTTGTTTCAAGTTTAAAGTTTAAAGTTCAAAGTATTTGAGACTGCTACAAAAACAAAATCCCAAGACTGTAAGCCTTGGGATTTAATAAAAATCTAAATTTTACGTTTTCAGAAATCTAAAATTATTTTAAACGTTCACAATTTTTTCTTGGTGACCAATACTTTCTTGGTGGATTGCTTTGAACATTCTAAGAACAAACTCTTCTGTCAAACCTCTTTTTTCTCCTTCAAGAATCATTTTTCCTAGAATTTCATTCCAACGGGTATTTTGCAAAACAGCAACGTTAGCATCTTTTTTAACCTGACCTATTTCGTCAGCTACTTTCATACGCTTCCCTAACAAGTCCAATAAATTCGTATCCAAAACATCAATGTTTGCTCTTAATTTTTTCATCTTCTGAGTGTACTCATCAGACACGTCGTCCTGTTTTCTCACTCTCAAATCTTTAAAAATTTGCTTCAATGCATCTGGTGTAACTTGTTGTGCTGCATCACTCCAGGCATTATCAGGATCCGTATGAGTTTCGATTATCATACCATCATAATTTAAATTCAACGCTTCTTGTGTAACTTCAAGAATCATGTCTCTGTTCCCTGTAATGTGGGATGGATCAATAATCAAAGGTAAATCAGGAAATTTATTTTGCAAATCAATTGCAATTTGCCATTCTGGAATATTTCTGTATTTTGTTTTTTCGTATGTAGAAAAACCTCTGTGAATTACTCCCAATTTTTTGATTCCAGCAGCATATAAACGTTCTACACCACCCAACCATAAAGCCATATCAGGGTTTACCGGATTTTTTATCAAAACTATTTTATCTGTCCCTGCTAATGTATCTGCAATTTCCTGAACAGCAAATGGATTTGCAGTTGTGCGAGCACCAACCCATAAAACATCAATATCATATTCCAAAGCCAATTTACAGTGAGCTGCAGTAGCAACCTCAGTTCCCATTAACAAACCCGTTTCTTTTTTGGCTTTTACTAACCATTTCAACCCTATTTCTCCTACTCCTTCAAACCCTCCCGGACGCGTTCTTGGTTTCCAAATTCCAGCTCTAAAAATACTTACATCTGAATCTTTCAATTCATGTGCTATCTTCAACACTTGCTCTTCTGTTTCAGCACTACAAGGTCCTGCAATCACTAATGGATGAGATAAATTGAATTCATTCAACCAATTTCTCATTTCTTTCTTGTTTTCCATCTTTTCTAAATTTTATTTTTTATTATGTGTTGTTCTTCTTTTAAAACTGTTTACTTAAGACAATTTCTGTCTATTGAAAACGGCCTATTTTTTTATATTTATTCCGTTTAATATTTCTTTTATTTTATTGACACTTTGCATTTCATTGTAAATCGCATCGTAATCTTCTTTTTCCAACAGTTCTTTAAATTTTGATAAATTCGAAATGTATTCCTCTAGTGTTTTTACAACCTGCTTTCTATTTTGTTTGAAAATTGGCGTCCACATCGCTGGAGAACTTTTCGCCAATCGAACCGTGCTTTCAAAACCGGAACCAGCCATATCAAAAATATCCTGCTCGTGTTTCTCTTTATCAATAACCGTTTTCCCAAGCATAAAAGCACTTATATGTGATAAATGTGACACATAAGCAATGTGTTTATCATGCGATTTTGGATCCATATAACGGATTCTCATTCCCATTTCGGCAAAAAGTTCCAACGCCTTTTCTTGTAATTTGAAAGCTGTTCGCTCCACCTCGCAAATAATATTCGTTTTTCCCTTAAACAATCCTTTTATCGCTGCCGAAGGTCCTGAAAATTCAGTACCCGCAATAGGATGCGTGGCAATAAAATTTCGCCTTTTGGGGTGATTTGAAACTGCCTCACAAATAGGTGTTTTTGTTGAACCTACTTCAAAAACAATCGTATTGTCCCCAATAGAATCCAAAACTTTTGGCAAAACCGTCAACGCAACATCAACAGGAACCGAAACGATTACAAAATCGGCATCGATTAAATCATCAAAAGTTACGCCAGCATCAACAACTCCTAAAGCAATTGCTTCTGCCAAATGGCTTTCATTAGTATCAATCCCATAAATTGTGGCTTCCGGATACAGCGTCTTGATATCCAATACCATCGAGCCGCCGATCAATCCTATTCCTATTACAAATACTTTCATTTTTTATTTTTTTGAGCTAATCCTGCTATTCGTTTCAATATTTTATGCCGAACCCCGGCATAAAAGGATTTCCACTACTATCAGGGCTAGGAAACCTCATTTTTTCAGAACCTTCTTGTTTTTACAACCTTTTCTAAACCTCTAAGCTTTATAAAAGATTACATCTTTTTGGAAATCTAAAATCTATCAATTGCTTCTTGAACTTTCTCTTCTTTTACACAAAGTGCAAATCGAATATATCCTTCTCCATTTGAGCCAAAAATAGTTCCCGGCGTAATAAAAATTGATTTTTCGTATAATATCTTATCAATAAAATCTTCAGCTGATGTGATTCCGTCCGGTAATTTCGCCCAAACAAATAATCCAACACCTTCTTTGTACACTTTACATCCTAACTTCTCAGCTAATTGTTCCGCCAAAACTCTTCTTTTTTGGTAAACGGCATTCATCGAATGAAACCAAGATTTGTCGCTTTTCAAAGCTTCTATTGCTCCCTTTTGAATCCCGTAAAACATTCCGCTATCCATGTTGCTTTTCACTTTTAGAACTGCATCAATGCAAGCTGCATTTCCCAGAAGCATTCCAACTCTCCAGCCCGCCATGTTGAAAGTCTTACTCAAAGAATTCAATTCTAAAGCCACGTCTTTTGCGCCTTCCACTTGCAACAAACTCATCGGGTTGTCGTTCAAAACAAAACTATACGGATTGTCATTGACTAACAAAATGCTGTGTTTTTTGGCGAAAGCCACCAAGGTTGAAAACAACTCCAAACTTCCTCTCGCTCCTGTTGGCATGTGCGGATAACCAATCCACATTATTTTCACTTTCGATAAATCCAATTTTTCCAAAGCTTCAAAATCCGGTTCCCAGTTATTATTTTCTTTTAAATCATAATACACTGGAATTGCTCCCACTAAATTCGTAACCGAAGTGTACGTCGGATATCCTGGATTTGGAATCAATACCTGATCGCCTTCATTCAAAAAAGCCAGCGAAATATGCATAATTCCCTCTTTGGAACCCATCAAAGGCAAGATTTCGTTAGCCGGATTCAACGCAACTCCGTAATTATTTTTGTAAAAATCAGCCATGCCTTGACGCAATTCCGGTAATCCTTGATAACTTTGGTATTGATGCGCATTTTCATCTTGCATTGCTAGAACCACTGCATCAATTACCGCTTGTGACGGTTGCAAATCCGGACTTCCAATTCCCATATTAATAATGGGTTTCCCTTCAGAAGCCAGTTGTCTTACTTCTCTCAATTTTGAGGAGAAATAGTATTCTTCAATTATATCTAAACGCTTAGCGGTTGTAATCATGGCTTTAATTTTTTCTATAAATCTTTATTGCTTTGTATTTTTATATTCACCCAATACTTTGAAATATTCCGCCATAATAATCAATAGTGACTTTGCTTTTGCATAATCTTCGTATCTTTCGAAAGTTACATCAACAAAAAACGAATATTTCCAAGGTGTTTCAATTTTTGGTAACGATTGAATTTTGGTTAAATTCAATTTACAATCACTCATTACATTTAGTACTGCCGCTAAACTTCCACGTTTGTGATCCAATTCAAATTTGATGGAGGCTCTGTTTATTTCGTTTTCAGGGACAAAAGAATTGTCCTTTTTGATAATCACAAAACGAGTCATATTGTTTTTAATCGTTTGAATTTCCGGAGCCAAAATCTCTAAATCATACATTTCCGAAGCTGTTTTACTAGCAATTGCAGCAATTCCTTTCAACTGTTTTTCCTGAATTCTACGTGCCGTTTCAGCAGTATCTTTGTCTTCGACTAATTTTATGTTTGGGTATTTTTTCAGGAATTCCATACATTGCAAAATTGCCATGGGATGCGAATGTACTTCTTGAATATCCTCTATTTTTTGACCTTTTAAGGCCATTAGATTCTGATGAATTCTTAAATAATGTTCTCCTATTATGTGCAAATTATTTTTGTCAATCAATGCATAATTCGGAATAATTGGGCCTGCAATAGAATTTTCTATCGCCATAACTGCCTGATCTGATTTCCCAGAAAGCAGGTTATCTACTAATTCTTCAAAGGATAAACATTCATCAACAATAACTGCTTGATTGAAATATTCCTGCGCCACCTGATGGTGAAAAGAACCCGTTATACCTTGTATTCCAATTATTTCATTCATTTTACACACTTTTAAGCAAAAAAAAATCCCGATTTTCATCGGGATTGTATATTTATAGTATCAATTTAATTTTATAATCAAATAACCATACAACAATCCCTTTCTACTTTCCAGAAGAAATAATAAGAGTTGCTAAAATAAAATCGGTTACTCAACATGTTGTTGTTTTTTGTATTAATTACTCTGCGAATGTATACATAATTTCCAGCTAACCCAAAAAAAAAGCTGATTTTATTGAACAAAAAAGGGATTCGCTAAAAAACTGGTTATTAATTATGTAATAATTAAAAAAAGGCTTTTAAAATATTTTTTAATCAGCGTGTCTTTATGATTTTCGGAAATTGAAATATTCTTTTTCCAGAATTTTACCTTTAAAATCTAACCTAAATTACGCCACTAACTTTTCAGTAAGCCATTTTTTCCCTTCCGAAATTCGAGTTACCATCATTGCCGACACTAAATCACCATTCGCATTAAGCAAAGTCGCCATTGGATCTACTAAAGTTCCCACAATCATTGCTGCCGGAAGCGCTTGTTCCATTGGAAATCCATAAACGGTTATCGCAAGGATTTCTCCTATGTAACCTCCGTTTGGAATTCCGCCTTCAACTACTGAAACAATTACTGTAATTCCCAAAGCCATTAATATAGTATTAGGATCCGTTAAATCTTTTCCAAACATGGCAAAAATAACCGCAATTTTTATAATGGACGACATACTCGAACCATCTTTATGTAACGGAGCTCCCAGTGGAATAACTACATTCCTGATGTGAGCCGGGATATTCATTTTTTGAGCACCTTCCAGATTGGCAGGAATTGTCGCAATGCTGCTGCAAGTTCCCAATGCTGTTAAGGAAGGAGTAATATTGTTTTTCCAAAATACTTTAAATCCTAATTTTCCTCCGGCGATAAATGCATACAAACTAAAAAACACGACAAAGTAAAAAGCACAAACTGCATAATAAAGTCCCAAAGGTTTTGCATAAGCGCCAAATAATTGCGGTCCAAAAATCCCAACCTGATACGCAAAATAAGCACCTAATCCTATTGGAGCCGTTTTCATGATGATGTGTAACAATTGTTTCATCACTTCATTACCTGAATTCAAAAACCGACTGAAATCTTTCCCTTTTTCGCCCGATTGTAAACTGGCAAATCCTATTAAAAAAGAAAATATGATTAGTGCTAACATATTTTTGCGAGATAACAATTCAAAAAAGTCCCCTGCCGTTAGCAATTGAGTAATTTGAGAACCAGCTGAACTTTCCTGAATAGTTTCCAATGGAAGTTTTGAGATGATGATATCTTGCTGAATGGGAAATAACAAAACAGCAACTAGCATCAAAATAGCCGAAATCAGTACCGTACTTAAAAACACGCCGATAACAATTACAAATAATTTTCCAAGCTTCTCCGTCTTTTCTAAATTAGCAATCGAATACGCAATCGTAAAAAACACCAATGGAATAATTGCTGTAAACAATAAATTCAGAAATATATCGCCCAAAGGCTTAATCACTTCTACTCCTTTTCCAAAAACTAAACCCAATATACTTCCTGCCAAAATTCCGCCAAGTAGTAATAAAATACTTTTGTAGTTTTTCAAGAAACTGCTTGATTGTGTATTTTTCAAATTCATATTTATATTGTTTAGGTAAATATATAAATCTAAAATAGAATATCATCTCGCTTTGTAAAACTTTGACAAAGGTCTTTTTAGCTATTGGGCTACAAAAAACAATAAATCAATACTTTTTCTGTTTACTTTTGCAACAAATAAAATTCCATGTCAATAGAAGTAAATAACATATCAAAAAGTTACGGTGCCCAAAAAGCATTGGATAACATTTCATTTTCTATAAAAAAAGGAGAAATCGTTGGTTTTTTAGGTCCAAATGGAGCCGGAAAATCAACTTTAATGAAAATATTGACAACCTACATCAATGCCGATGAAGGCACTGCAATCGTAAATGGAAATGATGTAAATACACAACAAAAAGCAGTGCAACTTTCTATTGGTTATCTTCCAGAACACAATCCATTGTATTTGGATTTGTATGTGAGGGAATATTTGGCTTTCAATGCTGATGTGTATAAAGTAGCCAAATCCCGAATCGAAGAAGTAATTCAACTGACCGGTTTAAGTACCGAAAGTCATAAAAAAATAGGGCAATTATCCAAAGGATATCGCCAGCGCGTAGGTCTTGCCAACGCTTTATTACACAATCCAGATGTTTTGATTTTGGATGAACCAACTACAGGTTTAGACCCAAATCAATTGATGGAAATTCGTAATGTGATTAAAAACGTAGGGAAAGACAAAACTGTTTTCCTTTCTACCCACATTATGCAGGAAGTCGAAGCGATTTGTGACCGCGTTATCATCATCAATAACGGTAAAATTGTTACCGATAAAAAACTGGACAACTTAATTTCCGAGGATAAAGAACAAGTTATTGAAGTAGAATTCGATTATAAAGTCGAGGAACAACTGATTGCTAAAATCGAAAATCTTGTCTCTTTTAAAAATACGCATGACATGATTTGGGAATTGACTTTCAAAGCCGATAAAGACATGCGCCCAACTGTTTTTGATTTTGCGAATGCCAATGGTTTGAAAACCTTGCAGCTGAATCAGAAAAATAAAAATCTAGAAGCTGTATTTAGAGAGATTACGAAATAGTTACAACAACAAAAAGCTCGTTTAAATCCAATTTTAAACGAGCTTTTTTTATGAAATACGATTGAAAATTAAAAAACCTTACTCGCTATTTGTCGGATATTTTCTGATTTCCCCATAGAATAATAGTGTAAAACTGGAACTCCAGCTGCTTTTAATTCTAGTGATTGTTGAATCGCCCATTCGATTCCAACTTGTCTGATATCCGCGTTGTTTTTACATTGATCTACCGCATGAATTAAATCTTCCGGCAAATCGATTCTGAAAATTTGTGGTAAAACTTGTAAGTGTCTTTGGACTGCAATTGGTTTAATTCCTGGAATAATTGGAACGGTAATCCCCATCTCTCTGGCTTTTGCAACAAATTCAAAGTATTTAGCATTATCAAAAAACATTTGCGTCACTACATAATCTGCACCAGCATCCACTTTTTCTTTCAGTCTTTTCAAATCTGAAATTAAAGACGGAGATTCTAAATGTTTCTCCGGATATCCCGCAACTCCAATACAAAAATTAGCTTTGTTGTCAACATCCATCACGTCATGCAAGTATTTTCCGCAATTCAATTGGTTAATTTGCTTGACCAAATCAACAGCAAAATCATTTCCTCCTTGTTTAGGAACAAAAGACTGCTCATCTTTCATCGCATCACCACGCAAAGCCATCACATTATCAATTCCCAGATAATGACAATCGACCAATAAATATTCGGTTTCTTCTTTGGTAAAACCCCCGCAAAGCACATGAGGAACTGTATCTACATTGTACTTATGCTTGATTGAAGCACAAATTCCAAGTGTTCCAGGACGCATTCTGGTCAGTTTTTTTTCCAATAAACCATTCCCTTTATCGACATAAATAAACTCTTCGCGAGAAGTAGTTACGTCTATAAATGGTGGTTTGAACTCCATCAACGGATCAATATTATCGTATAATTCCTGAATGCTTTTTCCTTTTTGAGGCGGAATAATTTCGAAGGAGAATAAAGTTTCTCCTTTTGCAGCTTCTATATGTTGTGTTACTTTCATTTAAGTCTTAAAGTTTGAATGTCAAAAGTCGAAAGTCACGTCCTTTAGACTTTATGACTTTTGACTTTACGACTATGTTTTTAATCCGCAATATTTGGATTTAACCATTTCATGGCTACTTCTGTTGAAACACTTCTTCGTTTGGCATAATCAATAACTTGGTCTTCTTTTATTTTTCCAAGTCCAAAATACTTACTTTCCGGATTTCCAAAATAATATCCTGAAACCGATGAAGCCGGCCACATCGCCATACTTTCCGTTAAAGTCACTCCTATTTCTTGTTCTACATTTAGTAATTTCCAAATCGTTGGTTTTTCTAAATGGTCAGGACAAGCAGGATAACCTGGCGCAGGACGAATTCCTTTGTACACCTCTTCAATCATTGCCTCGGTAGTTAAATTTTCATCAGCAGCGTAACCCCAAATTTCTTTACGGATTTTTTCATGTAAATACTCCGCAAAAGCTTCAGCAAAACGATCTGCCAATGCTTTCACCATAATCGAATTGTAATCGTCTAAATCTTTTTCAAATTCAGCTGCCCATTCATCCACACCAAAACCGGTCGTTACACAAAACGCTCCCATATAATCCGTTTTACCGCTGTCTTTCGGAGCAATAAAATCCGACAATGCAATATTTGGAGCTCCTTTCGTTTTTTGTGATTGCTGACGCAGCGTCAAGAATTTCTCTAGTACTTTTCCGCTTTCATCACGCAATTCGATGTCATCATCATTCACTTGATTCGCTGGAAAAATTCCGTAGATTCCTTTAGCTGTCAGTTTCTTTTCTTTCAAAATAACGTCTAACATTTCTTTGGCATCCGCAAAAACAGAAGTAGCTTGTTCGCCAACAACATTATCCGTCAATATCGCAGGATATTTCCCAAACAATTCCCAAGTTCTAAAAAACGGTGTCCAGTCAATATACGGAACCAAAACATCCAAATCGACTTCGATTGTTTTTGTTCCAATAAAATTAGGTTTCATTGGGTTGTAATTATCCCAATCTAATTTCAGTTTATTAACACGAGCTTGCTCAATCGTCAAGAAATTTTTGTCGCGTGAACGATTCAAAAATGTCTCTCTAAAAGCATCATATTCTGCCCTAATGTCACTTGCATATATTTTCTTTTCACTATTCAATAAATTTCCGGCAACCGTTACCGCTCTCGAAGCATCATTTACGTGAATCACAGTTGATTTATATTGTGGCGCAATTTTCACGGCAGTGTGCGCTCGTGAAGTCGTTGCTCCACCAATCATTACCGGAATTTTTATATTTCTTTTGTCTAATTCTTTAGCTAGATACACCATTTCATCAAGCGAAGGTGTTATCAATCCGCTTAAACCAATAATATCAACGTTGTGTTCTATGGCTGCCGCGATGATTTTCTCTGGAGCAACCATTACCCCTAAATCAATAATTTCGTAATTGTTACAAGCCAAAACAACCGAAACAATATTTTTACCAATATCGTGTACGTCGCCTTTTACCGTCGCCATTAATATACGACCTGCAAAACTTGAAACACCATCTTTTTCTGCTTCAATAAATGGCAATAAATAAGCTACCGCTTTCTTCATGACACGCGCTGATTTTACCACTTGTGGCAAAAACATTTTACCTGATCCAAATAAATCTCCAACGACATTCATTCCTGCCATTAAGTTGATTTCGATTACTTCGATAGGTTTTGTTGCTGCAAGTCTGGCTTCTTCAACATCAATTTCTATAAATTCATCGACTCCTTTTACTAACGAGTGCGTCAATCGTTCCTGAACAGTTCCCGAGCGCCATTCTTGAACAGTTTTTTCATTGCTTTTTGTATCTCCTTTTACATTCTCAGCAAAGTCCAACAATCTTTCCGTTGCATCATCGCGTCTGTTTAAGATCACATCTTCAACATGTTCTAACAAGTCTTTTGGAATGTCATCGTAAATAGTAAGCATTTCTGGATTTACAATTCCCATAGTCATACCATGTTGAATTGCATGGTACAAAAAAACCGAGTGCATCGCTTCCCTAACCGTGTCATTTCCTCTAAACGAAAACGAAACATTACTCACACCACCACTAATATGCGCATGAGGAAGATTTTCTCTTACCCATTTGGTTCCTCTGAAGAAATCCAATGCGTTCAATCGGTGTTCTTCCATTCCTGTTGCAACAGGAAAAATATTCAAATCGAAAATAATATCTTGCGGAGGAAAACCAACTTTGTTTACCAAAATATCATACGAACGTTGGCAAATTTCTATTCTGCGTTCGTAATTATCCGCTTGACCTACCTCATCAAAAGCCATAATAATTGCCGCAGCTCCGTAGCGCTTAATCAATTTAGCGTGATGGATGAATTGTTCTTCCCCTTCTTTCAACGAAATCGAATTTACCACACTCTTTCCTTGCACCACTTTTAATCCAGCTTCGATAATATCCCATTTCGAGCTGTCAATCATGATTGGCACTCTGGAAATATCAGGTTCAGCAGCGATTAAATTTAGGAATTTTGTCATGGCATATTCGCCATCCAGCATTCCTTCATCCATATTAATATCGATGATTTGTGCGCCACCTTCTACTTGTTCTTTTGCAATGCTAAGTGCTTCTTCGTATTTTTCTTCCTTGATTAATCGAAGAAATTTTCTAGAACCTGTAACATTCGTACGTTCACCAATATTCACAAAAACGCTTTCCGGCGTAATGATTAAAGGCTCTAATCCCGATAAAACAAGGTTTCTTCTAGTTTCTGCTTGTGCCATTTTTTATTTTGTTTGATCCTTCACGATTTCAGCAAACGTGTAGGTTTCGTATATCTTATTAATATTTTTGGCGTGACCCAAAAGGGTCGGGCTATTCGCTGCAAGTCCTCGCTCTTCCTTCGTCAGGCTGTGGGCTTTTCACTGCTATCCCTCACGCGGGCATTCTTACTTACATTGTTGCTGTTGATACTCTAGGTTTATACTCCTTTGCGATATCAGCAATCAACTTGATGTGTTCTGGCGTTGTTCCGCAACAACCGCCTATGATGTTTACTAAATTATCGTCCAGATATTCTTTGATGAAGGCTTGCATCTGTTCTGGTGTTTCATCATACTCTCCAAAAGCGTTTGGCAATCCTGCATTAGGATGCGCTGATACATTGAATGAAGTATTTTGCGACAACGTTTGCAAATAGGGCTTCAACAAATCAGCTCCCAAAGCACAATTGAAACCTACGCTCAACAATGGAATGTGTGAAACCGAAATCAAAAAAGCTTCTACGGTTTGTCCTGAAAGTGTTCTTCCTGATGCATCCGTAATGGTTCCGGAAACCATGATTGGAATATCGATATTGCGTTCGTCTTTGACTTCTTCAATGGCGAAAAGTGCTGCTTTTGCGTTTAACGTGTCGAAAATAGTTTCTACTAGAAGTAAATCACTTCCTCCGTCAATTAAGGCTTCTACTTGTTGTTTATAAGCAATACGCAAATCATCAAACGTCACGGCTCTATAACCCGGATCATTTACATCTGGTGACATGCTCGCCGTTCTGTTTGT
Source organism: Flavobacterium sp. KS-LB2 (assembly GCF_036895565.1). NCBI lineage: Bacteria > Pseudomonadati > Bacteroidota > Flavobacteriia > Flavobacteriales > Flavobacteriaceae > Flavobacterium > Flavobacterium sp. KS-LB2. The sequence goes on from NZ_CP145904.1 coordinate 2,981,998, forward strand.
TGGTCCTATTGAACCGGCTACAAAACGAGGTTTGTCTGGATTTTTAGCTGTAAATTCATCGGCTACTTCACGGGCGATTCGTGCCGATTCATAGTTGAGTTCATACACCAAATCTTCAAGATGGTAATCGGCCATTCCGATGGTAGTTCCAGAAAAAGTATTGGTTTCAACGATATCCGCTCCAGCTTCAAAATAAGCTGCGTGAACTGCTCGTATTGCTTGTGGTTGCGTGAGTGACAATAAATCGTTGTTCCCTTTTAAGGAATGTGGGAAATCTTTGAAACGTTCGCCTCGAAAATCTTCTTCGGAAAAATTGTAGCGTTGTAACATGGTTCCCATGGCTCCATCTAAAACAAGAATCCTTTCTTTTATAGCCTTTTGAATGTTTGACATAAGTGTTTATTTCTTGCAAATCTCGATACGTATTGAGATTCGTTCTTTTGATTAATGATTACAAAAGTTCACAATATTAACTCTTTAGCCCCGATGGAAACGGCATCCTTTTGTGCCGGGGTTCGGCATAAAAGATAAAGTGTACAGCGGGAAGATTATCAGCAAAAAAGCCTGATAATTCGCTCCTAATACTGAAATAAATTCAGTGGCTAAATATCGATATGTTGTCAAGAAAAGGTTTGAGAAATACTAGTGCGTATTCGTGTGTTATCTATCTTAGATACTGAAACTGTTCAGTACAAAGTAGAATGTAGCACCTTCTTTAAAGATAAAGGGTTGCTAAGGTTTCATTGGGTCTTTCCCTCCGCCTTTCGTGATAACTTTCAATAAATATATGAACAGTGCAAAGTAAAGACATAGCGCTAATACTTGCAAGTATTAGCGCTATATTTTTTAACTAGTTTATATTAAGTTGTTAAACTATGGCTTTCACCACGGCTTTTGGAGCCTCTTTACGAGTCCCGTCAAATCCGTCAACACCAGAAACTGTAGTATATTTCAATACATATTTTTTACCTGGATTGATGATTTGATAGGCTGCCTGACACATTATCGTTGCTTCGTGGAAACCACAAAGGATCAATTTTAATTTTCCAGGATAGGTATTTACGTCACCAATGGCGAAGATCCCTGGAATATTCGTTTGATAATCCAAAGCATTATTTACTTTTATAGCATTCTTTTCAATGTCTAATCCCCAGTTACCAATAGGTCCTAATTTTGGTGTTAAACCAAAAAGCGGAATGAAGTAATCTGTAGGAATTGTGCGGTGTGCGCCATCCTCATCGACAACAACAGATTCTAAATGCTCTGCACCGTTCAACCCAATTACTTCTCCTGGAGTAATCATTTTGATTTTACCTGAATTCTTTAATTCCTGTACTTTTTCTACAGAATCTAAAGCACCTCTAAATTCGTTTCGACGGTGAATCAAAGTCACCTCAGAAGCTACATTCGACAAGAAAATACTCCAGTCTAAAGCAGAATCTCCTCCTCCGGCAATTACTACTCTTTTGTCTCTGAATTTTTCCGGGTTTTTGATAAAGTATTTGATTCCTTTATCCTCGTAAAATTCGATGTCTTCGATTAATGGTTTTCTTGGCTCAAAACTTCCTAATCCACCCGCAATAGCGACTACAGGCGCATGGAATTTTTTTCCTTTATTAGAAGTTACTATAAAAGTTCCGTCTTCTTGTTTTTCAATTGTTTCAGCACGTTCACCAAGGGTAAAACCTGGTTCGAACTGCTTGATTTGTTCCATTAGATTATCAACCAAATCTCCGGCTAAAACTTCCGGGAAACCTGGAATATCGTAAATTGGTTTTTTAGGATATAATTCAGATAATTGTCCACCCGCTTGTGGCAAAGCATCCAGAATATGACATTTTAATTTTAACAATCCTGCTTCAAAAACTGCAAATAAACCCGTAGGTCCGGCTCCTATTATAAGTATGTCTGTTTTAATCATTTTTTTATTCTTTATGTAATGTAATTGTGCTAAACTATTTAATTGCAAATGAACGATTGATTTTTATTACTTTAAATGATAAATATCAGTAGAATTCTTTGTTCTTTATGCTATTCTCTTGGTTCTTTATTCTTCAACGACTCGGTGATTTCGTTCATTTTTTGAACTTTTTCTTCGAAATTCCCTTTCAGCGTTTTACGATATTCATTTAGGTTTTCGACCATTTTATTAATATCGTCCGGAATTATTTCTTCAAAAAACTCCCGTAATCTTTTGGCAGTTGTTGGTGATTTTCCGTTGGTTGAAATGGCGATTTTTACATTTCCTTTGGTCACAATTCCGCCCAAATAATAATCACATAATAGCGGTGTATCAGCAATATTGCAAATCAAATATCTTTTTCTGGATAAATCATAAATCCTTTTATTCACTTTCAAATCATCCGTACAAGCAATAACCATGTGGCGTTTGCGAAGCATCCATCGATTGAACTTTTTATACGTCAGTTTTACTGACAAATAGCTTGAAGCCAATAGTTCTAATTCAGGTAAAAATCGCGGTGCAACTACCTCAACATTTGCATTTGGACTGGATTTCAACAGAAAAGATAACTTTTCCAACCCCACATTTCCACCACCTACTATAAGCACATTAAGGTTGTGTAATTTTAAAAATATTGGGTACAATTCATTCCTTTCCATATACCAGCACCTTATTGTGGTTCGATCTCAATTCTTTATAAAAACCTACACTTTTTTTACTGTCTCCTACCACTTCTCCAATAACGATTATCGCTGGAGAACTTAAATTATTGTCAGCCACAACTCTTTGGATGGTATCAATTGTTCCAATTCCTACTTTTTCCTCTGGAGTTGTTCCGTTTTGAATAATCGCAACGGGCATTTCTCCTTTAGATTCTTTTTGGAATAAAGCCACAATTTGATCCAGTTTACTCATTCCCATCAAAATTACAACCGTTGCTGTTGATTGAGCTGCTAAAGCCACATCCGCAGATAATTTCCGTGCCGAAGTTGTACCGGTAATCACCCAAAAACTCTCCGAAACTCCTCTTTTTGTCAACGAAATTCCTTGCGACGCAGGAACTGCAATAGAGGATGAAATTCCCGGCACTACAAATGTAGGAATTCCAAAGCTTTCTACGAATTCTATTTCTTCACTTCCACGACCAAAAATAAATGGATCACCACCTTTTAGTCGCACCACATTTCCATAAGTCAACGCATTATCAACAATCAATTGATTGATTTGGTCTTGCGTATATTCATGACAGCCTTTTCTTTTACCAACAAATATTCTCAAAGCTTTCTTAGGAGCATAAGACAATAGTTCTTCATTTGCCAAGGCGTCATACAAAACTACATTAGCTTCCGCCAATGCTTTTGCACCTTTGATGGTCAGTAAATCCGGATCACCTGGGCCAGCACCTACTAAAGTAACTTGAGGTTCTATTTTATTTTTCATCTTGAAGGTCTTTGGCTCTAAATGTTTCTAAGGTCTTAAAAAACACAATGGCTTCTTGAATGTATTTTGTAGCAAACGCTTGAGACGGTTCATTCTCTCTAATTTGAAATACTAAAGCTTTCAAAGTTGATTGTAATGGAATTTTATTTGTTTCCACAAAAACAGTATCGAATAAATCAATGATTCCAGCTTGATGATTTGTTTTTTGATTTTCAGCCAATAGTAATGCTTTGGCACCATTCACAAATCCAGCATAAGCGTGATAAATAGCATCAGACCATTTTCCTTCTTCGAAAGCTTCTTGCGCAAAAGTCAATTTATCTTTGGCTTCTAATAATAAAGTAGCAACTAAATCAATTACAACACCAGCGCATTCACCAACTCCCACTGCTTTCACGTAATTATCAGCATTTCCCCAATCTACAAAATCAGCTTCGGTAAGATTAGTCAAATCGGCTAATGGTTTCAAAAATTCGTAGAAATATTTTTCCCCTTTGGCATCATAATAATTCAAGAATGATTGTCCGTTTCCGTTCGCTTCAAAATCATTTAAGATGAAACGCAATGCATCAGGTCCCCTTCTACTTGGAATTTTGATAACTTTATCCGAAAATCTTCCTGATCCGTTTCCTAAATTTCCTCCGCCTAATAATACTTGTAATGCTGGCGCTACTAATTTTCCAGAATTGATAGACATTCCCTGAAAACCAATTTCGGCCATATTGTGTTGTCCACAAGCATTCATACAACCACTGATTTTAATCGTGATTTCTTGATTGTTGCTGTATTGTGGATATTCAGTTTCTAAAACTCTTTCCAGTTCTACTGCGATTCCGGTGCTGCTTGCAATTCCTAAATTACACGTATCTGTTCCCGGACAAGCAGTAATGTCAGAAATGGTATTGTAACCCAAAGCTACAAAATCTAATTTGGCTAATTCTTGGTAGAAAAAAGGTAAATTTTCTTCTTTTACGTGACGAATTAAAATGTCTTGTCTCAATGTAAAACGCAATTCATTCGCCGCATAATTTTTGATTAATTCAGCCAAAGCTCTCGCTTTATCTGTATAAAAATCACCTAATAAAACTTTGATTCCAATCGCTACATAACCCGCTTGTTTTTGCGCAATTACATTTGATTTTTTCCAAGCTTCGAAAGCAGGAGTATCTTCGATTTCTACTTTTGGAACTTCCAGTAAAGGAGCAGTTATTTCAGCATCAAAAGCAGTTGTATCGATTTCAACTGTTTGGTAAGACAAGGCTTTTTTCTCTTCATCAACCAATTTTAAAAATTCATCTCTACCAATATCTTTGATTAAGAATTTCATACGGGCTTTCAAACGTTTCGCTCTTTCGCCATAGCGATCAAAAATTCTCAAAACACCTTCGGTCGTTGGAATAATTTGGTTTACCGGAATAAATTCGGAAAGCAATTCGGCGTGGTGTGGCTGTGAACCTAATCCTCCACCTAACATTACTTTAAATCCTCTTTCGCCATTTTCAATTCTTGGAATAAATCCTAAATCGTGTAAATAACTCAAGGCCGTATCTTTATCCGAAGAAGAAAATGAAATTTTGAATTTACGTCCCATTTCCTGACAAACCGGATTTCTTAAGAAAAACTGAAACATAGCATGCGCATAAGGCGACACATCAAAAAGTTCTTCAGTATCAATTCCTGCTGTTTCACTGGCCGTAATATTTCTCACGGTGTTTCCACAAGCTTCACGAAGTGTAACATCATCTTTTTCTAATTCAGCCCAAAGTTGTGGCGTTCTGTCCAAACTTACATAGTGAATTTGGATATCCTGGCGCGTTGTAATGTGCAAACGTCCGGTTGAATATTCATCAGAAACTTTAGTAATTCGCAACAATTGTTCGCTGGTCACTTTACCAAAAGGCAATTTGATACGAATCATTTGTACGCCTTCCTGACGTTGACCGTAAACTCCTCTCGCCAAACGAAGGCTCCGGAAACGCTCATCATCAATTTTCCCGTCACGGAATAAAGCAATTTTTCTTTCTAAATCGATAATGTCTTTTTGGACAATCGGGTTTTCTATTTCGGTTCTAAAACTTTCCATCTGTGTGTTGTTTTTGGCAAAAGTTAGATTTAGTTTATAAATCCAACTCCAGCAGTTGTGTTGGTTGCAGCATCAATTAATATAAAAGCGCCGTTTGATTTGTTGTCATTATAGGCATCAAAATACAAAGCTTTGCTTAATTTAATATTTACTTCGCCTATTTCATTTATAGCCAATTGAGTCGCTGGTGTAACTCCAGAATAATCTGTAGCGATAACGTTTTTCACGCTTTCTATTTTTGCCAAAACTCTGTTTGTATTGTGTTGTACCAAATATTTAGCACCTGGAACTAACTTTTTGCTGTCCATCCAGCAAATCGTTGTATTGATGTCTTTTTCGATTTTAGGAAGCTCATCCGATTTTACAATCATGTCGCCTCTTGTCACATTGATATCATTTTCCAGTTCCAAAGTAATAGAAGAACCTGCTGTCGCTTCATCAAATTGCTGATCGAAAAAGTGAATATTGGTCACTTTAGATTCCGTCAATGAAGGAAGTACCGTTACCGCATCACCCACTTTAATATTGTTCCCGTATAATTTTCCGGCATATCCTCTGAAGTCGTGATACTCTTCCGTTTTTGGTCGAATAACTGTTTGAACGGGGAAACGAGCTTTTCCTGTTTCAAAAACATCTTCCGGCTCTAAAGCTTCTAAATGTTCCAAAACCGTTTGTCCAGTGTACCACGGCATATTCTCTGATTTATCAGCAACATTTCCTCCATTGATAGCACTCAACGGAATGTAACTTACATTTTGCTCTTTGAATGAACTTTTGCTGTTCAGCGCTTGAAAATCAGCTTTGATTTTATTGTATACTTCTTCCGAATAATCAACCAAATCCATTTTGTTTACCGCAACAATCACTTCTTTTACTCTCAATAAATTATTGATGAAAAAGTGTCTGTACGTTTGCTCAATAACGCCTTTACGAGCATCGATCAAAATGATAGAAACTTGCGAAGTCGAAGCTCCTGTAACCATGTTACGAGTATATTCTACGTGACCCGGAGTATCGGCAATAATGTAACTTTTCTTGGCTGTCGAAAAATAAATATGCGCCACATCAATCGTGATTCCTTGTTCTCTCTCAGCAACCAAACCATCGGTAGCCAATGAAAAATCTAAATAATCGTATCCTTTTTGCTTGCTGCTTTTTTCTATTGCTTCAATCTTATCTGTAGTCAATGATTTTGTATCGTATAATAATCTCCCGATTAAGGTACTCTTTCCGTCATCTACACTTCCTGCTGTTGCTATTTTTAAAACTTCCATTCCTTGTTTTTTGTTTGAAGTTTAAAAGTTTAAGGTTTCTTAAACACCTTATGTAACTTCTAAATTTGATTTTTTTATTTTAAATGTTGAATTTTAAATTTTAAATGTCTCGGAACAATTCATAATTCATAACTTATAATTATTTTCTAAAAATACCCTTGTTGTTTTCTTTTTTCCATCGCAGCTTCAGAACGTTTGTCATCAATTCTGGCTCCTCTTTCTGAAATAGTCGAAGATCTTATTTCGCCTACTACTTCTTGAATGGTTGCTGCGTAAGAATCAACAGCTGCAGTACAACTCATATCTCCAACAGTTCTAAAACGAACAATTCTTTCTTCAATCTCTTCATCTTCTTCTTGGTACACAAATGGAGAATGTGACCAAATCATACCGTCTCTCAAGAATACTTTACGTTTGTGTGAAAAGTAAATCGATGGAATTTCGATTTGCTCTTGCTCAATATAACTCCAAACATCAAGCTCAGTCCAGTTCGAAATTGGAAAAACACGAACGTTTTGACCATTTTCAATTTTTCCGTTCAAAATATCAAACAATTCCGGACGTTGGTTTTTCTCATCCCATTGACCAAAATCATCACGAACAGAGAAAATACGTTCTTTAGCTCTTGCTTTTTCTTCATCACGACGCGCACCACCTATACAAGCATCAAATTTGAATTCTTCGATTGCATCCAAAAGTGTCGTCGTTTGCAAACTGTTTCTGCTGGAATATTTTCCAGATTCTTCCACCACTTTACCTTCGTCAATAGCATCCTGAACATTACGAACGATTAGTTCCAATCCTAATTCAGCAACCAATTTATCTCTGAAAGCAATAGTTTCAGGAAAGTTATGTCCCGTGTCTACATGCAACAACGGAAAAGGAATTTTTGCAGGAAAAAATGCTTTTTGTGCTAAACGCACCAATGTAATTGAATCTTTTCCACCAGAGAAAAGTAAAACCGGCTTGTCAAATTGAGATATAACTTCTCTAAAAATGTATATAGCTTCGCTTTCTAAAGCGTTTGTTTTTAATATTGAACTCATTATTATTAGTTTAAAAGTTTAAAAGTTTAAAGTTTAAGGTTGTTGGAACCTCATCTAAAATCTCTTAACTATTATTATTTTTTCTTTTCTCTTTATTCTAACCTCTGTTTTCTATTTCTGGTGCAAACCACATTCTTTATGACTGGATTCCCATGACCATCTTCCTGCTCTGATATCTTCTCCAGGGACAATTGCTCTGGTACAAGGTGCGCAACCTATACTGACGAAACCTTGTTTGTGTAAGGCATTTTGTGGCACATTGTTATCGTCTAAATATTTCTGAACCTCTTCTAATGTCCATTTTAACAACGGATTGAATTTTATAATATCGAATTTTTCATCGTATTCAAAAAGGTCTAAATCATTTCTATTTTCTGATTGCTCAGCTCTCAAACCGGTAATCCAAATTGAATTTCCTTTTAAAGCTTTAGTCAAAGGCGCTACTTTTCGAATGAAACAACATTCTTTTCTATTCTCTACTGATTCATAAAAGCTATTTGGGCCTTTTTGATTTAATAACTCTTCAACCGCACTTGTTTCCGGAAAATAAGTTTTAATATCTATTTGATACTTTTTCAAGGTCTTATGAAAAACATCGTAAGTCTCTTGAAATAACCTTCCGGTATCCAAAGTAAAAATGGTAATAGGTAAATTATTTTTTCCAATTAAAGCCGTAATTACTTGGTCTTCCTGTCCAAAAGAAGTCGAGAAAACTACTTTGTCTCTAAATTCATTAGCCAAAAAAGCCAAAGTCTCTTCAATTGAAAAATCCTTTGTTTTATCTAATAAAGTATTGGTTATTGCTATGCTCATAATTTCGTTTCTCTTTTATAATAATTTAGACAGTGTTTTTAAACTCAAAACAATAATTAAAACGCCTACCAAAATCATCATAGGCTTTCTCTTTATTTTATTGACTAAAATTGCGGCAATTGGAGCAGCAATCACACCACCTAAAATCAACCCTATAATAACTTGCCATCCTTGTATTCCTCCAAAAAGCATAAATGTTACACCACTGGCAAAAGCTACTGCAAACTCGGCTGCATTTACAGAACCAATAGTATATCGTGGATTTCTACCTCGACCTAATAAAGTCGAAGTCACAATTGGCCCCCAGCCACCACCCCCAACAGCATCCATAAAACCTCCAAAAGAAGCTAAAATATTCAGTCGCTTGGTTTTCTTTTTAATGATGTTTTTCTGCATTGCTTTTCTGATGATTATAATGGCCAGCCCTATCATGTATACCGCAATAAAAGGCTTTATCGCATCCCCATCAATTACATCCGACAATAAATAAGCACCTGCAATAGACCCTAAAACACCGGGAATTAACAAATGTCTCACTAGTTTTTTATTGATATTCCCAAAACGATGATGAGAAATCGCCGAAGCTCCTGTTGTAAACATTTCAGCCACGTGAACTCCTGTACTACTTATTGCCGGCGGAATTCCATACGCTAATAAAAATGAAGTAGAAGTTGCTCCATAACCCATTCCTAAAGTTCCATCTACTAATTGTGCAAAAACACCGATACAGAAAAAGATTAAAAATTCCTGATTAAATCCCGCTATAAAACCATCCCAAGAAAATTCTGCATGATGATTGTAAACTAATGTAGAAATTAAACCTACCAATAAGACAACCGGAATAATAACCCACAAGCGTTCTTTAAAAGTCGTTTCCGATTTTGCATTGATGGTAATAGCTTTCAATTCTTGGTTCATGCTTTTTTTATTCAACTGTTTCTAACATTTAAATCTATTGCCCTATCGGAATAGTAGATTATTATGCAAAAGTAAATAATTTAAGTTAACTACAAAATTTATTTTGTGATATATTCTTTAAAAGGCAATGTCAGCCAAGGTGTTACTTTCTAAGATTTTAAGTGTATTATCGCGCACCTCAATCATCAGTTTCCGAACCGCGCAAGTAGCTTCATCTGAACAGTCCGAACAAGGCTCGTAAAAATTATGGCTGGCACAAGGAAGTAATGCAATTGGCCCTTCAAGAATGCGATACACATGAGCCATATTGATGTCTTTGGGATCTTTTATCAAATAATAGCCTCCACCTTTTCCTTTTTTGGCACCCAAAAAACCGGAATGGCGCAGCAATAATAAAATACTTTCTAAAAACTTGATCGAAATAGTCTCGCTCTTGGCTATCTCCGCTATTTGAACAGGAGAATTGTCTTTTTGGCGCGCCAAGAAAGTAAGTGCTTTTATTCCGTATTTTGTTTTTTTAGACAGCATAATTGATGTTTGATTTTCTTTTTACTGATATCAAATCTACAATCTAAAATCGTTAATCCCAAATCAAAAATCATTAAGACAAAGCCTGCTCCAAATCAGCAATTACATCTTTTACAGTTTCCAATCCAACAGAAACACGAACTAAACCATCAGTAATACTGACTGCCAAACGTTCGTCAACTGATAACTTACTATGTGTTGTTGATGCCGGATGCGTAACAATTGTTCTGGTGTCGCCCAAATTTGGTGATAAAGAACATAATTTTATTTTGTCTAAAAAAGCTCTTCCCGCTTCAATTCCGCCTTTGATTTCAAAAGCTACAATGTTTCCGCCTAGTTTCATCTGCTTTTGAGCAATTTCGTATTGCGGATGCGATTTCAAAAACGGATATTTGACTTTATTCACCTGAGGATGGTTTTCTAAAAATTCTGCTACTTTCAAGGCATTTTCGCAATGTCTGTCCAAACGAATCGCTAATGTTTCTAAACTCTTAGACAATACCCAAGCGTTAAAAGGCGATAAAGAAGGTCCTGTAAGTCGGGAAAACAAATAGATTTTCTGAATCAAATCTGCATCACCAACTGTTATTCCTCCCAAAACCCTCCCTTGGCCATCCATTAGCTTTGTAGCAGAATGTACCACTAGATGTGCACCCCATTTTATAGGTTGTTGCAAGTAAGGCGTTGCAAAACAGTTGTCTATTACCAAAATTAAATTGTGCTTTTTAGCAATTGCTCCTAAAAGTTCCAAATCGATAATATCAACAGCAGGATTGGTAGGCGATTCAGCAAAAAGAATCTTTGTATTTGGTGTAATAAAACTTTCAATTGTTTCCGGCTTATTTATATCAAAATAGGAGGTTTCAATATTCCATTTTGGAAAATAATTAATGAATAACGAATGTGTCGCTCCAAAAACACTACTGGACGAAACAATATGATCTCCAGATTTCAATAAAGCTGCCAAGGTTGAATACACCGCAGCCATTCCGGATGCAAAGGCAAAACCAGCTGCAGCACCTTCCATAGCACAAACTTTATCAACAAATTCGTTGGTGTTTGGATTGCTATAACGGCTGTAAATATTCCTGTCTTTTTCTTCGGCAAAAGAAGCACGCATGTCTTCGGCATCCTCAAATACAAAACTGGAAGTTAAGTACAAAGGCACTGAATGCTCTAAAAATTGTGTTCTTTCTAGTTGGTTGCGTATGGCTTGGGTTTCAAAACCAAATTCTTGTTCGTTCATTTTATTTTCTAGTTTAAAGTTTAAAGTTTAAAGTTGTTGGAATCGTGAAAATCCAACCTCTTATATTTAAACTACAATGATTTATTATTCAAAACTACTTTGTAATGTATCGTTGCGGTTGGCTCTAATGTTTTAGAAACCGAACAATATTTTTCGAAAGAAAGTTGTGCGGCTCTGGCTGCTTTTTCTTCGTTTATTGGTCCTTCCAAATAAAACACAATGTGGATATCCTTGAATGGTTTCGCTTCTCCAACTTGTACACGTTCTCCTTCTACCTCAGCTTTGAAAGAGGTGATTTCCTGACGTTGTTTTTTCAAAATTGAAATCATATCGATGGCGCTGCAACCCGCAACACCCATCAATACCAATTCCATCGGACTTGGTCCTTGATCATCTCCACCAAATTCTGGACGGCTATCTACATTTACAATATGTCCTCTTTCGTTTTTTAATTCGAAATGGAAATTATCGTTTACTCTATTTAATGTTATTTTCATTATTATTTGCTTTAATTCTTTTATTCAATCTGAAATCTAAATTCAAAAATCCCCAATCTTAAATCATTACCCTTTATCCGATAATCTCAAAATATCGCCAAAAACTCCTCTCGCAGTTACTGCTGAGCCTGCGCCTGCACCTTGAATCACAATTGGTCGGTCTCCGTACGATTCTGTATAAATTTCAAAGAAAGAATCAGAACCTTTCAGTCCGCCCAAAGCCGTATCTGATGGTACCGAAACTAATTTCACTTCCAGATTTCCTTTGTCATTTTGCAAATCGCCTGACAATTCGCCTATGTATCGCAACACGTGATTAGGTTTTTGTTCTGCTTTTATTTTAGCATAAATTGGATCAAACTCCGTCAATTTATTCAAGAAATCAGAAACATCACCTTCACGTAAATGTTCGGGAATTAAATTCTGAATATCAATTTCTTCAAACTCATTTTGCAAGTCCAATTCCCTGGCCAAAATCAATAATTTTCTACCTACATCATTCCCGCACAAGTCCTCTCTTGGATCCGGCTCAGTATATCCGTTTTGAATCGCTTCTTTTAATATTTCGCTGAACGGAGCGTCTTTTGCAGAAAAATTATTGAACAAATAACTCAATGTCCCAGAGAAAACACCCTTAATCTTAGTAATATTTTCTCCAGAAAGATGCAATAATTTAATCGTATCAATCAATGGTAATCCCGCTCCAACATTCGTTTCATAAAGATAACTCTTTTGATTATCTGCTAGCACTTTTCGTAATTTTTTATAAAAACTATAACTTAATGTATTCGCTACTTTATTAGATGAAATCAAATCAAAACTGCTTTCTGCAAGTGGAATGTAATTTTCGACAAACGTGGCACTTGCCGTGTTGTCAATTGCAATTAAATTCTCAAGATGATGCTCGGTTGCGTATGCAATTACGTCATTAATAGTATAAGAGAATCCATTGTTTTGAATTTCATTTTTCCAATTTGGAGTAACCCCATTTTTATTTAAAAGTACATTACTGGAATTGGCAATCGCAAAAACATTCAGTTTGATGTCTTTTCTTTTTTCGATGGTTGCTGCTGATTCCAATATTTGGTTAATCAACGTTCCCCCTACTAAACCATGTCCGAAAATAGCGATATTAATTTTCTTTGAAACTCCAAAAATCTCTCCGTGAATCACGTTTAAGGCTTTGTTCAGTTGCGATTTTTTAACCACCAAACTCACATTTTTACCCGTAACCGTATTATTGAAAAGAATCGGGACAATTTTATTTTTTATCAACGCCGTATAAGGCTTGTGAAACGTACTCAAATCCTGTCCAATGATAGAAATCACCGAAACATCATCGGTCACCGTGATTTTATTCACATCTTTAGAATAGAAATCATTTTCGAATTCTTTCTCTAATTCAATCATGGCTTTTGTCGCTTTGTCAGCAGCTACAACCAAACCAATTCCTCTTTCTGAAGAACCTTGAGAAATAATACTCACACTAATATCATTGTCACCCATCACTCTGAAAATACGGGCATCAACGCCAGTTTTTCCTAATAATCCTCTTCCTTCCAGATTCACTAAAGACACATTTTCAAGTACCGAAAGTGTTTTAATACCTTCTTTATTAGAATTAGAAGTAATTAATGTTCCTTTATTTTCGTGGTTGAAAGTATTCAAAATACGAAGAGGAATGTTTTTTTCCAATAAAGGGATAATCGTTTTGGCATGAAGAATCGTCGCACCAAAATTGGCTATTTCATTGGCTTCGTTAAACGACAAATGATCGATTTTTTTTGCATCAAGCACTAAGTCCGGATTAGCGGTATAAATTCCGTCTACGTGTGTGTAATTCTGTAATTCGTCCGCATTTAAGTAATTCGCTATCAACGAAGCGGTGTAATTACTGCCGTTTCTTCCTAAAGTGGTCGTGTCATTATTATTATTAGAACCGATGAAACCTGTAATAATATTCACGATTGTTCCGTTATTCTCCTTAAAATAATTGATTACGTTTTTCTTCGAAATTTGTTCCAAAGGTTGTGCATCACCAAATTTCGAATCGGTTTTAATCAATTCTCTGGTATCTGCAAAGCGAGCATTTATTCCGTTTTCAATTAAGATTGCCGTCAATAATTTGGCAGAAAGCAATTCCCCTTTGGATAAAATCTGGTCTTTAATTTTGTTGCTGTAATCACCAATTAAACTAACACCTTCAAATAATTTTTCCAAAACATGAAACTCCTCAGACAAATCCACGTTCTCATATTCATCTTGTTGGTATTTTTTAAAATCCTCAAAAAGCAGTTTATAATCCTTATTAGTAGCCGCAACCTTTAAAATTTCTTCCAGTTCATCTGTGGCATTCCCTCTTGCTGAAACCACAATGGCAATTTCCTCTCCCTGATTTACTTTATCAGTAATAATTGCAACCACTTTATTTATTCCGTCGCCATTCGATAAAGATTTACCTCCAAATTTTAATATTTTCATTGTGTTGTGTTTTTTGGCTTAGAATATATCCTGAAGCAAATTGTGTAATTGTTTGTATTCTATCAAAAAAGCATCGTGTCCGTGAATGGAAACAATTTCCTGATAGCTAACCTTATTCTTATATTTTTTTAATTCCTCGTAGGTTGCTTTATTTTCATTTGCCGTAAAAAACAAGTCTGAATTGATTCCGATAATATGAATGTCAGCTTCAATTTTTGACGTTATATCTTCGAATGAATCACTATTTCTCGTAATATCTATCGTCTTCAACAGTTGATTCATCATTTTATAAGAGGAGATTTGAAAACGTTTCTGTAATTTTTCTCCATGATGCAGCAACCAACTTTCTACATTAAAAACAGCCAATTCTTCATTGGTTGTTCGCTGAAATTTGGCAGCAAAAGACTCTGGAGTTCTATAACATAACATCGCATGAGTGCGAGCATCTTCAATAGGTTTTGAAGAATTTTTCAGAATTTGTTCCTGCAAAAAGCAATTGGCAATCAGCCAGTCTGTCGATTTCCAATCGGTTGCAATAGGAATTAAATGTTGTGTGATTTTTGGTTCCAATGCTACCATTTCCCAAGCGATTCCTCCACCTACAGAACCACCAATAATGGCGTATAGTTTTTTAATTTCAAGAAGCTGAATTCCTTCAATAAAAATTCTAGCAATATCTCTAGTATTAAAATCCGAATAATTTTCGATGCTAAAACCATCAAATCCATTTCCGGGAACATTAAACGCGAGGATTGTATATTTTGTTGTATCTATAGTTTTGTGTTCTCCAATTAAATCATTCCACCAACCGTTTTCTCCCACAACTTGTGAATTTCCGGTTAAAGCATGATTAACCAAAACTATTGGTGCGGTATGCAATTCTGCTCCAAAAACTTGAAAACTTAAGTTTAAGCCAGCATAAAAAGCGCCACTTTCGGTGGTGAAATTTTGTAATGAAAGGGATGTTGGTTTATTTTCCAATTGCAAATCTTTTATGATTTTTGACCTGTGTTTGGAAATATTAGAAAGAAAGCTAGGAGTTATCTAGACAAATTCTTAGTGTTATCTTTCCACGTTTGGCGTGGTAGAATGCAGCACCTTCTTCGATAAATCGAAGGGTTGCTAAGGCTTCATCGGGTCTAATCCCTCTGCCTTTCTTTATAACATTTCAATACGTTTTTGAACTTAAAGGCACAAATTAACTACTATTTTTTTAAACAACCAAATTTTTATCACATTGCTTCTAATTGATTTATTGCAAATTGACTTGGAAAAAATACGCGTAGCATCATGATTCCGACGAAAGAAAAAACATAGCACTATGATTCTATCTTTCGTCGAAATAATAATTTGAGATTCCCCGTTAAAGTTCCAATAGCTAAAAGAGCCTTCTCTTTATTAGATAAAAAGTTCTTCATTTTCTTTTGAATACATTTGAAATAATAATGAACTAGGTACTATTTTTTGTGCCAAAGGATCATTCTTTGAAATTTCAAATCTTGGATTAGTCAATTCATTTTTTGAATCGCTCACCTTTTCTATTTTGGTTCTAAAACCGAAACCTTTTAGTAACTGTAATGTCTTCGGGAAGTGTTTTAATGTGCTCATGATGATTAAATTTAAGATGTTAGTTTTGTTTTCCTATTATTTTTTTGAATTCTGAATTCTATTGACTTCTTTACTAATCTGAACGAAAAAACCCTTTTAGAAGAATATCCAAAAGGGTTTTAAGTTGTTCTATAACTTATACTTTTTGGAATCAACAGACATGAATGCGCACCATGGCATTGGCGCAAATCATATTTTTGACTTTAAAATTATTGGTATTCTGGATTTTCAAGTTTTTCATTCTGTACTTAATTGTATTTTCAGTTGGATAGATTTCAAAAAAAAAGCCTCCCGTTTTTTCGGGAGGCTTTTGCTATATAAATTTTGATTTTAATTTAAGCAATAGACGACCCACAGGAATTTTCCTGAATGGCTTTTGACATATTACACACATTAAATTTCATTTTTCTTTTTTTGTTGTAACAAATATGCTAACTATTTCTGAATTATGCAAATAAGTTTTAAAAAATACCTGCAAAAACAAACTCTATTTTCTTTTTTTATAGTAGTATGAGAAGAAGGAAAGATTTATGAGCAAAAAAAAGTTAAGATTAATTTGCAATTCAAAATGGTTTCATACATTTGCACCCGAATACAAGAGGAAAAATTTGAACTGATTGCAACCTCTTCATAATGAAACTAATTCATTATGGATGCTGAAAAATTTTCAGTAGAAAAAATGCTAAAGCAGAAACTCTCCTTTAGTCCTTTTCAGCAATTATTTTTCCTCGCTTAATTTTTAAATAATAATTATTATGGCCTATTTATTTACGTCAGAATCTGTAAGCGAAGGACATCCAGACAAAATTGCAGATCAAATTTCAGACGCATTAATTGATAATTTTTTGGCATTTGATGCTGATTCAAAAGTAGCTTGCGAAACTTTAGTGACTACTGGTCAAGTAATTTTGGCAGGTGAAGTAAAATCAAATACTTATTTAGACGTACAACAAATCGCGCGTGATGTAATCAAGAAAATTGGTTATACAAAAAGCGAATACATGTTTGAAGCCAATTCTTGTGGAATCCTTTCTGCCATTCACGAACAATCTGCTGACATTAATCAAGGTGTTGACAGAGCAAATCCTGAAGAGCAAGGCGCTGGTGACCAAGGAATGATGTTTGGTTACGCCACTAATGAAACAGAAAATTATATGCCATTGGCACTTGATTTATCTCATAAACTATTACAGGAATTGGCTATTCTAAGACGTGAAAATAACGAAATCACGTATTTGCGTCCTGATGCTAAATCTCAAGTAACTTTAGAATACAGCGATGACAATAAGCCAACTCGTATTGATGCTATTGTAATCTCTACTCAACATGATGATTTTGATGAAGAAGCTACCATGCTTGCAAAAATCAAAAAAGATCTTGTTGAAATTTTGATTCCAAGAATCATTGCTAAAAATCCAACACACGCTCATTTATTTAATGATGCTATTCAATACCATATTAATCCAACTGGGAAATTCGTAATTGGTGGACCACACGGAGATACTGGATTAACTGGAAGAAAAATCATTGTGGATACTTACGGTGGAAAAGGTGCTCACGGTGGTGGTGCATTCTCTGGAAAAGATCCAAGTAAAGTAGATAGAAGTGCGGCGTATGCAACACGTCATATCGCTAAAAACTTAGTTGCAGCGGGTGTTGCTGACGAGATCTTAGTACAAGTTTCGTATGCAATTGGTGTGGCTAAACCAATGGGTATTTTTATTGATACCTACGGAACTTCAAAAGTGAATTTGACCAATGGTGAAATTGCTAAAAAAGTAGAAGCTATTTTTGATATGCGTCCTTACTTTATTGAGCAACGCTTGAAACTGAGAAACCCAATCTATAGCGAAACTGCTGCTTACGGGCACATGGGACGTACTCCAGAAACAGTTACTAAAACTTTCTCTGCTCCAGGTGGAAACGAAAAAACAGTTACTGTTGAATTGTTTACTTGGGAAAAATTAGATTTTGTAGATCAAGTAAAAACTGCTTTTGGATTGGAATCTAAAATACTATTTTAAATAAATAAGGGGATTTTGTTCAGTCAAAATCCCCGTTATTTTTTATTAAATATTATACTTCAAAATAAATGTTACAAATCGT